>NZ_QUGH01000001.1:0-589323 GCF_003478985.1 Ruminococcus sp. AF20-12LB
GAGGGCTGCACCTTGGGAAAGGTGTGCAGGATAACGGGTACGGGCAGTTTCTGTTCATGTTGGGATACAAGCTGGAAGAATATGGAAAACATCTTATAAAAGTAGACCGTTATTTTGCATCCAGTAAGATCTGCAGTGTATGCGGACATAAGAAAAAGGAACTGGCATTGTCGGACAGAATGTATGTTTGTGAATGTGGAAATAGGATGGACCGGGATGTGAATGCAGCAGTCAACATCCGTGAAGAAGGAAAAAGAATCTATAAAGAATGTGCCTGACGGCACAAGAAAAAAATCCGTAACCGGATAAACATAAAAAACAAAACCGCGGGACACGCGGGGATAGCCTGTTTTAGCTTTGCCCTAAAGGGTAATCGAGCAGGAAGCCCCCACTTCAAAATCGTAAGATTTAAGTGGTGGGAGCATGTCACCGGACAGCCTGAAAGCCAAGGAGCGTAAGGCGCGTCTGCAGTACATGAGCTACCGTGATATGCTGACGACCTTGTATAACAGGAACAGGTATATTCAGGTTCTGGAAGGCATGCAGGCAAAAACAGTGATAAAAACAGGAGTAGCATATATTGATATCAATGGTCTGAAACGGGTGAATGATCTTTACGGACATGAGGCCGGAGACAGGCTGATCATAAATACAGCGCGTTCCATGCTTGCGATTCTGCCGGAGAATGCTTACCGGGTAGGTGGCGATGAATTTGTACTCATCTGTTTTGACATGGATGAGAAGATTTTTCGGAGTAAGGTCAGGGATATCTGTGACAGCATTGCTGCTAAAAGGATCAGTGTTTCTGTTGGCGCTGTCTGGGAGGAAAGCTCTTCGGAGCTTGAGACCATGCTGAGAAGAGCAGATGATCTTATGTATGAGGAAAAGAAGAAATATTATGAGGAACATGGAGTTGTTTGACCGGCTGGCACAGTCGAAATTCCGCAGCGGTTTTTATCTGAAAGAAAAAGATAAGGCTTATGCAGCAGACAAAGGCAGAGAAAAAATAGAAAAGCATGCACAGGATTTCATCCGTATGCGTCTGGCGCCTGCAGTGATCCCCAATGACGGGAAACAGACGCCGATGAAAGGCCATCCTGTATTTCTGGCCCAGCATGCCTGTGCCTGTTGCTGCCGTGGCTGCCTGGAGAAGTGGCACGGGATACCAAAAGGGCGTGAACTGACCGGCGAAGAACAGGAATACGTTGTGGATGTGCTGATGACCTGGATCGACCGGCAGATGGAAGGATACCGGCCGTCGAAAAGTTTGGCTTCAGCTTCCGGGAAGAAAGCGAAGGAACCGGAGTATGAGCAGCTGACGCTGCCGTTTGTATAGTTGATCAGAAGCGCAGCGACAGGTTCAATTGTGCTTGTTTGTACGAAAAAAAGAAATAACGATAAGAACAGGAAAAAGTTTCTGATTATGTTGTGCCCGGTATTTTTATATCGGGCATTTCGTTTGTAATGGAAGAAAGAGCTGGAAATCCGGGTAAAATTTTTCCGGGATTTTCTGTAACGTTTTTGAAACGGGTTCGTCTTATAAGTGAGAAGGGAGGAAAGAGAAAAACCGATGAACATAGAGGAACTTTACCGGACATATTTTGACATTGTATATCGGTATATCCGTTCTATCTCACAGGATGGAGCGCTGGTTGAGGAAGTGACACAGGAAACGTTTTTTAAAGCTCTGGAAAAGATAGACCAGTTCCGGGGTGACTGTGATGTGCGTGTGTGGCTCTGCCAGATCGCAAAAAATACGTTGTACGATCATCTGAAAAAACAGAAGAAGCAACTTCTCGGGGATGAGAAGCTGGAAGAAGCAGAAAGTGATGGCGGAGAGCTTCTGGAGGAAAAGCTGGCGCAGCGGAGCCAGGCTATGGAGATCCACAAAGTTCTGCATAGACTTTCGGAACCGTATAAAGAAGTTTTTTCCCTGCGGACCTTCGGAGAGCTTAAGTTTAGTGAGATCGGAATGCTTTTCGGAAAAAGTGAAAACTGGGCGAGGGTGACTTATTACCGTGCAAGAGTAAAGATCAGAGAGGAGTTGGAGCAATGAGGATCACATGTGATGTAATACAGGATCTGATGCCATCTTATGTGGACGGCATTTTAAGTGAAGACAGTCAGGCGTTGGTAAAAGAGCATATGGAAGCTTGTGAGGAATGCAGAAAAATGTTGGAGATTATGAAAGAGGAGCAGGGAAAAGAGCAGGCTCAAATGATATCATCTGCAGCCTCCGGAGCACGACGCAGAGCTGATGAAACGGAAAATATCGGAAGTGCAGCCGCACTGAAAAAAATCCGGAAAAAATTAATGATACGCAGAGTGCTGACAGCAGCAGTGGCAGTTATCCTGACACTCATCGTTGCGGCAGCAAGCTACAACCACTGGTATTTCAACGAAAAATACATGACCCTGGAAAATAGCGGAATGTACGTAAAAAATAATAATTTGTATTCTTCTAATAATCTCATCAATCGAATGAAAGTACAGTACACAGAAGATGGAAAAACAGAGTTCGTCTACGCCATTGACGCGCCATATGCAGGAACTCTGGAACTGAAAGGCGATGACATGCTGCTTCAGGATTTTTCCAAAAAGACAGAGGAAGTATCACCGGAAGATGACAGCACCCCGGAAACGGTAACAGAGGTTTATTATATGAGTGCGGAAGCCGGAAAGAAGAGCCTGGAATTAACAGAGCTGGAAGTAAAGGGAGATCTGGATGCAGCGGAGAAAATTGTGGATGAGATGAAACAGGAATCGAAGCTGATATGGTCGGAACAATAGAATAAAACTCTGTTTATGAATCAGGTAGAGATTTGTAATTCACAAAGGATTTATTCACTCTGGTTAAATGGAAACAGGCAAAGGTACTGTTCACTGGCAAAACCAGGCAAATGCAGGAAGATGGGCAGATACAGGATAGAAATACTGCATCGTCTATGTTAAAATAAAACCTGGACAGTACAGTAAAAAAAGTTCTATAAAAATTCTGTGCTGCAGGCGACAAAAACAGACAGCAGTGAATTTATTTACTGCTGAAGAACAGGAGGGACACAACATGTTATTTGTATGCTATCCAAAATGCAGTACCTGTAAAAAGGCTCAGAAATGGCTGGATGAGAGCAATGTGGAATATACGTTGCGTGATATCAAGACGGACAATCCAACTGCAGAGGAACTGAAAGCCTGGTGGGAAAAAAGCGGTCTTCCGCTGAAGCGTTTCTTCAATACCAGTGGAAATATTTATAAAGAGATGAAACTGAAAGATAAACTTCCGGAGATGAGTGAGGAAGAGCAGCTTGCGCTTCTTGCAACAGACGGGATGCTTGTGAAACGACCAATCCTTGTTGGGGAAGACAAGGTGCTGGTGGGCGCTAAAGAAAAAGAATGGGAAGAGTATCTGAAATCATGAAAAAGAAACTGAATTATGCGGATATCGTTAAGGAAACCGCAATCCTCACCGCGGCAGTGGCGATCATTGCAGCAGCGGTATATTTTTTCCTGGTGCCAAGCCATACGTCGGTCAGCAGTATTTCCGGTCTTGGAATCGTGCTTTCCAACTTTGTGCCGCTGCAGCTGTCGGCTATTACCATGATCCTGAATGTGGTATTGCTGATCATCGGATTTTTTACCTGTGGAAGAGAGTTTGGAGTTAAGACGGTTTATACCAGTGTGATGCTGCCGTTGTTTCTGAGATTGTTTGAGATCATTTTTCCAGATTTCGGTTCCATGACAGACAGCCAGGAACTGGATGTTCTGTGTTATGTTCTGGTAGTGAGTGTGGGACTTAGCATTCTTTTTAACCGGAATGCATCCTCAGGCGGACTGGATATCGTGGCGAAGATCATGAATAAGTATCTCCACATGGAGCTTGGAAAAGCCATGTCCCTTTCCGGTATGTGCGTGGCACTTTCCGCGGCGCTTGTGTATGATAAAAAGACGGTAGTCTTAAGTATTCTGGGAACGTATTTTAACGGAATTGTTCTGGATCATTTTATTTTTGATCATAACATCAAACGGCGCGTCTGCATTATCACGAAGAAGGAAGAGGAGCTGAGGCAGTTTATTGTTCATGACCTGCACAGCGGAGCCACGATCTATGAGGCCATCGGAGCCTATAAAATGGAAAAACGTCATGAGATCATAACCATTGTAGATAAAGGTGAATATCAGAAGCTGATGAAGTTTATAAACCAGGAGGACCCAAAAGCTTTTATTACGGTTTATAATGTGTCGAATATGCGGTATCAGCCGAAGAAATAAAAAACTCCCGGGATAAACCTCCCGGGAATTTTTTACCATATTTTACAGGAAAATATATTTCAGGATAAACAGCACTGCCAGTACATACATCAGAGCGCTGATCTTCTTTTCTTTTGCCTTACCTGTGATCAGGTTGATGGCTACGTATGTGATAATTCCCATGGAGATACCTTCGGAAATGCTGTAGAAGAACGGCATTGCGATGATACATACATAACATGGGATCGCCTCGGACATATCGCTGAAATCAATGCTGATAACATTGCTGAGCATGTACAGACCAACGATCACCAGAGCCGGAGCTGTGGCAAAGGACGGAATTGCCAGGAAGATCGGTGACAGGAACAGGGACAGGCCAAATAAGATGGCAGTTGTCACTGCAGTAAGTCCGGTTCTTCCGCCCTCGGATACACCAGAAGCACTTTCTACGAAAGTAGTAGTTGTGGATGTACCGAGAACAGCACCTGCAGTTGTTGCAACAGCATCTGCAAGAAGGGCACCCTTGATGTGAGGGAGCTTTCCATTCTTATCCAGCATACCGGCCTTGGAGGATACACCAACGAGAGTTCCGAGAGTATCAAAAAGATCTACAAATAAAAATGCAAACAGGATAACAAGGAAATCCAGTGAGAAAACTCCGTCAAACTGCAGCTTCGCAAAGATCGGAGCAAGACTCGGGATAGAGAGTCCGTTGCTGAAATCCGGAAGCAGGCTGTAGAAGCCGATTTCCGGGTTCGGAACATAAAGTCCGGCGAACTGACAGATGATTCCAAGTCCCCATGTGATCAGGATACCCCAGAGGATATTTCCCTTTACATTCTTAACAACCAGGATTCCGGTTACGATGATACCGATCAGAGCCAGGATAACGGTGATCCCGACGTTGTTGAAGGATGCCTCCACACCCTTGGCTGCGTTATAGCCATCTACAGAGAAAAGCTGCAGCAGAGTGGAGCCGCCGATCACGATATTGGCATTCTGTAATCCTACAAATGCGATGAAAAGACCGATACCAACGCTGACTGCGGATTTCAGGTTCAGAGGGATCGCGTTGAAGATTGCTTCACGTACATTGGTAAGTGAAAGAACGATAAATACGATACCTTCTGCAAAAACTGCGGTCAGTGCATACTGCCAGCTGTATCCCATACCGATAACGACTGTATAGGCAAAGTATGCGTTCAGACCCATTCCGGGTGCCAGTGCGAACGGGTAGTTGGCGAAGATCGCCATCAGCAGTGTTCCAAGGAAGGCTGCCAGTGCGGTAGCTGTGAATACAGCTCCGGAATCCATGCCGGTCGCGGACAGGATGTTCGGGTTAACTGCCAGGATATACGCCATTGTCATGAAGGTGGTGATACCTGCCAGAACCTCTGTTTTAGCGTCCGTTTTATTTGCGGACAGCTTGAAGATTTTTTCTAACATATTTCTTTCCCTTTCTTAAATATGTTTTTGGACAACATGTCTATTTTATCATATAAAAATTTCGTATGCAATCGTTAGTGCTCGCAGATATGGCTATAATAGGTCTTTTTTTGCAAAATACTTTTACAGGCAGGCAATTTGTGTGTAAAATACAGGAAAGAGAGTATTTGATTTACAGACGGGTTTATTTTGAAATAAAAGGGGGATGGATAATGTCTGAGAAAAAACTGCGGAATATTACAGATGTGCTCTGCTTTTTGATGATCCTTGGGTACGTGATGTATCTTGTGGCCACCTGGGGAAATCTGCCGGAGAGGGTGCCGATCCATTTTAATGCGCATGGGATCCCGGACCGGTATGGGAAGAAGGGCAGCCTTCTTCTGGAGCCGATTTTGGGGCTGCTGATCCTGGCGCTTCTGATGTTCTGTCAGAGATTTCCACAGTGGTGGAACTATCCGGTTGAGGTGACAGAGGAGAACAGAGAGCATATCTTTGAAATCGCGTCAAAAATGATGTCTGTGATCAAGCTGTTATCCATTGGAGTATGTCTTTATGCCGGGATCAGCGGGAATCTGGGAACGGCACCTATGTGGCCGGTGTGGATACTGATCGCAGGGATTTTCGTAACCTTGCTCCGGGGAATCCGGGGGATATATAAGGCTGGTAAAGAAACTGGCATGGATGAGGAGGATAAATCGTGAAGCGGTTGCGTTTGTGATCATGCAGCAGAGTGGAAGATAAATGTCCGATTTATTGTACTGAATATGGCTGGAACCAGCGAAAGCGGATCGCGAATATCCGCTTGGCGAAATTATAATAAAAACAGGAAAGGAATCTCAGGAGCATATGGCAGATACAAGAACAGATGAGCTTTACAGAGCGCTTCAGGATAAGGGATATCCCGATGAGCTGTGCCGGGAAATCGCCTATAAACATGTGAATACCGATTACACAGCTACACGGATGCTGGGGTATTTATACAGGGTGACAAGTCCCAGAGTGGAGGATGTGATCGATGAGATGCTGGCGATCTTAAGTGACCGGGAAGCCATCATCCGGAAAAAAGAGCTGGAGCACGCCCAGGCTACGATCAACAGCGTGTATCGGGAGGGTTTGTAACGGAAATCCCGGAGCTGTGCCAGTGCTGGCGGATCAGAAGCACTGCAGCAGTTCCGGGATTTTTTGATTTGATCCTGGTTCATGAACAGATACCTTTGGGGGTTCAGATGCTGAGTTCACAAAAACACTTCGCAGAACATTATCGGTGAACAGTAACAGGGATCCAACATCAAAAAATAAGAGGTAGAATCCCTGTACTTAATACAAAGAGATCACCGACTGCCTGTCCACGATCTCAACATCCAGGGCAGACTGGCAGGAGGAGCTGACAGAGCCGGTACGGATCTTTTCCAGAAGAAGGCTGGTGGCCAGCTTCGCCTTCTGGGGGATGTTCTGGGAAACCGAAGTCAGTTTTGGCAGGGTGTACTGGCAGAGAGTCAGGTTATCATATCCGATCACAGAGAGATCCACAGGAATGCGGTAGCCGCCCAGGCGGGCACCCTCCATAATTCCGATAGCACAGATATCCGCTGTAGTTACAACAGCGGTAACTGGAGAACAGTTGGATGCAATCTCACGGCCGGCCTGGATACCGCCCTCATAGGAAGGAGAGTACTCATAAACGTAATCCGGGTTAAAAGGGATATGGTTCTCCTCCAGCGCCCGTTTATAGCCATTGAAACGGTTGGTAAGAACGTGACGGTTTTTGTAATCGGCCACAAAAGCAATGGCGGAATGACCGTGATTGATCATATATTTTGTGGAAAGATACATGCCTTTCTCATCATTGGAGGTAATATTGATGAGATTGGGATGCTCCAGCTCGCAGTCAAAGGTGGCGATGGGGCAGGTGGCGGAATCCATCAGCTTCGCCATGTATTCGCCGGCGACAGGATAAAGAATGATGATTCCGTCTACATTCCAGTTTTTCAGAAGGGAAATGATATCCGCATTTTTTGATACAGAGCGGATCATGGTGAAATATTCATTCTTTTGCAGCTCTCCTTCGATAACACCGATCATGGTGCTGACATAAGGGTTCTCAAAATAGTTGATTCCCAGGAGCACATCTTTTTCATCGAGGGAAATGATAATGCCGATGATATGGGATTTTTTATTGGATAAGCTCCGGGCATTCAGGTTGGGAACATATCCGTATTCTTCTATGATCGCATTGACCTTGTCTCTGGTTTTCTGGGAAACGCGGCTGGTTTTGCCGTTGATCACATTGGAGACGGTCATCATACTGACACCGGCCAGGTCTGCGATATCTTTTAATGTCATACTACACACCTCTGTTCTTCCATAGCAGTTTCCGGGAAGGAAACTGCTGTCATACATACATATATATTATATAAAAAATTCTGACACATTTCTCAGTTAAAAATAAAAATACAATGAAAAATCCAGAATTTATGTATCCTCTTATTACAGGTTTACAAGGTTTAAACACGAAATATAAATGTTCGAAAAAAACGGTTTATAAACTATGCATATTATAGTCCAACATAGTGAAAAAATCAATGTATGATTGCGGGAAAATAAAAAAATGCAGCCTTGAAATATGAAAAATGCACAAAAAACTCATATAAATACTAGAAAAATCGATGAAATAATAAAATTATATTGACGAATCTCTATGCGCGTGATAGATTAACAATAGATTTAGCGCTAAACTAAAAGGAACGGAAAACGTAGTCAAAAAACAGGAAAATACCGGAAAGAAAGAGGTAATGCATGAAAAAGAGAGTTTTTGCAGCGGTAGTTGCTGCAGCAATGGTTGTAACTGCATTTACAGGATGTGGCAGTACAGGAAGTTCTGCCGGAAGTGACAGCAAATCCGAAGCCAAAGCAGAGGCACCTACAGAGCCTTTCGGAGATACGGTCAAATATGACCCAAGCGTGGAGATCAATGACGGAAAAGACATCACCGTAGAGCTTTGGGAGTGGGGCAGTGACGAGCTGTTCCAGCAGATCATCGACGGATACACAGCGATTCATCCAAATGTAACCATCAATCTTGTTGATAACCCATGGGAGGATTACTGGACCAAGCTTCCTCTTGCACTGGATGGAAACAACGGACCGGCTATTTTCAACGTACATAACAGCTACCATGAGAACCTGATCAATTACATGGCTCCTCTTGATATCCCCACAGAGGATCTGGAGGCAGATTTCAATGGTGTAAGCGCCCATGTGATCGATGGAAAGGTTTACTATATTGATTACGGTATGATGACCGGATCTGTATACTACAACAAAGATATGTGGGAGAAAGCAGGTCTGACAGATGCTGATATCCCGAAGACCTGGGACGAGATGATCGAGGTTGCCAAGAAGCTTACTATTAAAGACGGTGACAAGATCGTTCAGGCAGGTCTGAACTTCAACGATGATTTCCATCAGAATTACCTTCTTGGCCTGAATTATCAGCTGGGAGAAAACCTCTTCAAGGAAGACGGAGTTACTCCGAATGTAAACTCTGATGCAATGAAGAAGGTAATGCAGATGCTGGTAGATATGTATGATGTAGACGGCGTCGGTTCCAAGGACTTCGGTGAGAAAGCAGCAGACAGCTTCGGACAGGGACAGTCAGCCATGGTTATCCAGTGGGGACACTACTACAACACTCTGAAAACAACATGGAGCAACATCGACTTTGGCGTATTTGAGATCCCGACCTTTGACGGCGAGCCATATGCTTACAACCGTTACAACGGTGAGTCTACCTTTGGTGTGAACAAAAACGCTCCGGCTGACCAGCAGGCAGTTGCACAGGACTTCGTAAAATATTTCCTGGCAAACGATGACGCACAGATCGCATTTAACCTGGCAATGAGTACCTTCCCGGCTAAGAAATCTCTGGCAGATAATGAGAAGATCCTTGAGAATCCTTCTCTGAAGGTTCTTTCCGAGCACATTGACCACTATATCTGGCCGGGCCCGATGCCTGCAACTGTAGAGACTTCTATGAAAAAAGCAGGAGAGGATGTATTCTTCAACGGTGTTGACATCGATACTGCCCTGGACGAAGCAGAAGCCAACATCACAAAGGATATGAAGAACAGTACATTCAAATCTGTAGAAAACCTTTATAAGTATGCAAAATAAAAAGATGCCGTGAGTAATCCGCAGGTATCAGAGCAGAAAGGCGCACTTGGAAAAGGGTGCGCCTTTCTCGGCAAAAAGATGTGTATCGAAAAGATAAGGAGGATGCATCGATGTTTAAAAAAACAAATCCGCTGCAGAGCAAAAGCGAGATCATTTTGAGAAATATCGTTGTTCTGGCAATGGTGATCTTCTTTACGGTATTTCTGATCGTACCTATTGGAATCGCTTTTGCAGGAAGCTTTCATGAGTGGAACCCGTTGAGCGGTACTTACCGGTTCCTGGGTCTTGAGAATTATAAGGAAGTATTTACCAGTGCTCTGTTTGGAAAATCCATGTTGAACACAGTGATCTTCTCTGTTGTAGTTATTTTCTTTCGTGTAGGTCTTGGACTTGGAATCGCCTATGCGATCTATTCCACACTGATAAAATATAAAAGCTTTTTCAGAGCTGTATATTACATGCCAGTTGTAACTCCTATGGTAGCCGTAGCCTTTGTATGGAAATTCATGTACAATCCTCAGATCGGTACCATCAATCAGATCTTCGGACTGGATGTAAACTGGCTGATGAATCCGAAAACTGCTCTTCTTGCAATTATGATCATGACCATCTGGAAGGATTTCGGATATGCAGTTGTTATGTACATGGCAGGTCTCTATTCTCTTCCGACAGATGCTCTTGAGGCTGCAAAAGTAGATGGCGCCAACGCATGGCAGACGTTCCGTTACATCACACTTCCGCTGCTGAAGCCTATGACACTGTTCGTTATCATCACTTCTATTATTTCCTACCTTCAGGCATATGTTCAGATCCTGATCATGACAGAAGGTGGTCCCGGAACAGCAACTTACCTTGCATCCTACATCATCTATGATGAAGCGTTTGTAAAATACAACTTCGGATATGCATCTGCACTGTCCTTTGTATTGTTCGTTATCACAGCAGTATTTACCTGGTTATCATTCCGTGTTTCCGGAACAGAAGATTAAAGGAGGAAAACATTCATGAAAAGAAAAGTCAGCAGTATTGCTTTAAATGCACTCCTTCTGATCCTTGGAGTGGTTACCGTATATCCTTTTGTATGGATGATTTTTTCATCCTTCAAGGAAAATCAGGAGATCATGGCTCTGGAGCAGCATCTCCTTCCGCAGAAATTCATCATTGATAACTACATCAATATGAACGCACATTTTAATTTTGTCCGTTTCTTTTTAAACAGTATTGTTATTACGGTAGTGATCACTCTGATCGTAATTTATACAAGTACTATCTGTGGTTTTGTACTGAGTAAATACAAATTTAAAGGAAGAAATATTCTTTTCGGATTCGTACTTTCTACTATGATGATCCCGTGGTGTGTTACCATTATCCCGAAGTATTCCATGATCCAGGCATTTGGCTGGATGGACAGCTACAAAGCACTGATCATCCCGGCTATGTTCAGCGGCTTCGGAATCTTCATGATGAAGCAGCATATCTCCGCACTTCCGGATGAGATCCTGGAGGCGGCAAGAATTGACGGAGCCAATGAGTTTTATATTTTCCACAAGATCGTATTACCGATGTCAAAAAACGGAATCTTCAGTATTGCGATCTTCCAGTTCCTTTGGGCATGGGAGGATTTCCTGTGGCCATACCTGGTAATTACAAACAAAGACAAACAGCTTCTTGCCGTTGGTCTTAAGATGTTTAACGGACAGTATTCCACAGATTATGGTGCACTGTTTGCAGCAACTGCCATTTCTATCATCCCGGTACTTCTGATCTATCTGTTTTTCCAGAAACAGTTTATCGCCGGAATTGCAGCTTCTGCTGTAAAGGGATGATGGCATACAGATAATAAACGGAGGAACATAAATGCAGGACATATATAAAGTAGAAACGCATCCTCTGGCGTTAAGTGAAAATATGATCACAGGGGATAAATACAGGATTACGTTTCTCACAGAGGGATTGATCCGTCTGGAGTATGATGAGGAGGGCGTATTTGAGGATCGCCCCACGCAGATGGTGTTTTTCAGGGATTTTCCGAAAACGGACTATCGTGTAGTGCGTACAGAGGATGGGATCGAGGTCCATACGAAAAGAATCCATCTTATTTACAATGAGAAGGAATTTACCAGTTGGGGATTAAGTATTCAGGTAAAAGGAAACCTAAGTGCCTATCACAGCATCTGGCACTACGGAGAAGAGATCCATGATCTGAAGGGAACTGCCAGAACACTGGATATGGTGAACGGAGCTACAGAGCTGGAGCATGGTATTCTTTCCAGGTTCGGATATTCTCTGGTGGACGACAGCAGGTCGCAGGTGCTTTTGCCGGACGGCTGGATCGAGCCAAGAAGAAAGGGCATCAAGGATCTGTACTTCTTCGGATACGGACATGACTACAAAGAAGCACTTCATGATTTTTACAGACTCTGCGGAAAAACACCGATGCTTCCAAGGTTTGCTCTCGGAAACTGGTGGAGCAGATATTATAAATATTCTGAAGAAAGCTACAATGAGCTGATGGATAAATTCCAGGAAAAAAATATCCCATTTACGGTTGCAGTCATTGATATGGACTGGCATGTGACCGATGTTGATCCGAAATACGGAAGTGGCTGGACCGGATATACCTGGAATAAAGAGCTCTTCCCTGACCCGAAGCGTTTTCTGGATGGTTTACATAAAAGAGGAATGCGTACCACATTAAATGTACATCCTGCAGACGGCGTGCAGGGCTGTGAAGAAATGTATGAGGACATGGCAAAGGCCATGGGTGTGGATTATGAAAATGAAGATCCGGTAGTATGCGATCCGGCAAGTCCGAAATTTATAGAAGCCTATTTCAAATATCTTCATCATCCGAGAGAGGAAGAAGGTGTGGATTTCTGGTGGATCGACTGGCAGCAGGGAAGCAATTGTAAGATCGAGGGTCTTGATCCTCTTTGGATCTTCAATCACTTCCATTTCCTGGACAGTGCCAGAAACGGAAAACGTCCCATGACCTTTTCCAGATATGCAGGTCCCGGAAGCCACAGATATCCGATAGGCTTTTCCGGAGATACTCATATTACCTGGGATTCCCTTGATTTTCAGCCATACTTTACATCCACAGCCTCCAACATCGGTTATGGATGGTGGAGTCATGATATTGGTGGACATATGCTTGGATATAAGGATGACGAGATGACCGCCCGCTGGACACAGTACGGGATCTTTTCTCCGATCATGCGTCTCCACAGCTCATGCAGTGACTTCAACGGAAAAGAGCCGTGGCGTTTCAAAAAGGAGACAGAGGTTGTCATGGAAGAAGCTCTCCGTGAGCGCCACAGAATGATGCCGTATCTTTATACAATGAACTACAGAAGCTACCAGGAAGATCTTCCTCTGGTGGAGCCGATGTATTACGAATATCCGGAGGCACCGGAGGCATATGCAGTAAAAAATCAGTACTTTTTCGGAGATCAGCTGATGGTAGCGGCTGTGACAACACCGAGAGTAAAAGGCCTTAATGTAGCGAAGACGGCAGTATGGCTGCCGGATGGGGTATGGTATGATATTTACACAGGTCTGCGCTATGAGGGTGGACGAATGGTGGATATGTACCGTACTCTGGACAGTATCCCGGTTCTTGCAAAAGCAGGCGGCATTCTGGTGATGACCGATGAGATCCGTGGAACAGAGGCGGAAAAGAATCCGGAAAGCCTGAATATCCGGGTATTCCCGAGTGCTGACGGAAGCTTCAGATTGTATGAGGATGACAACGAAACCTGTGCTTACGAAAATGGTGCCTGTGTATTTACGGAAATGGATTATAAGGAAAAGAATCAGGGAGTGTTTACCATTCATCCCGCACAGGGAAAAACAGAGCTGATCCCGGCAAAGAGAGCTTATACCGTGGAGTTCTGTAATTTTGCGAAAACAGGCACAGATACTGTGAAGGTTCTGGTTAACGGAGCAGATGCTGAGGCTGCTGTAAAATATGAGGAGAAGCTTCAGAAGATCTGTGTGGAAGTGGCAGCAGATACAGCGGCAGAGGTGCAGATCATTCTCGCAGGAGAGGTAGCGGATAATCGTATAGAGAAACGTATCTTTGATTTCCTGAACCAGGCAGAGATCGGTTTTGTGCTGAAGGACAGATTATATCAGCTGATCACAGCCGGAAAGAAGCTGCCGGTTCTTCTGTCGGAGCTTCAGTCTATGGAACTGGAAAAGGATCTTTACGGAGCACTGATGGAGATCCTGACTGCGTAAAATATGAATAAAATCGCGTTTCCAAACCATACTATCATTATTATCAAAAGAAAGGATGATCATAATGATATTAAAGGAAAAAGAACGCACAGTGATCCAGGATCTTCAGACACAGGAAAAAAGCTGCATTGAAAAATACGGAAAATACGCACAGCAGGCCAGGGATCCGGAGCTTAAAAGCTTATTTCAGACTCTTCAGAAAAAAGAGCAGGAGCATTACGATTCCCTGAGCCAGGTGCTTTCCGGCACAGTTCCACAGGTAAACTGCAATGACAGTGACGGCCGTGATTACCAGCCAAAGACTACTTACACATCTGTGATGTCCTCAGAGGATAAGGAACACGATGCTTTTCTTGCAACAGACTGTATCGGAACAGAAAAGCTGATTTCCGGAGAATACAACTCGGAGGTTTTTGCTTTTGAAGACAGTGGTGTGAGGAAGCTTCTGGCAGATATCCAGGTGGAAGAGCAGAATCATGCGGAGATGCTTTACAAATATAAGACTGCGAACGGAATGTTCTGATATATAAAAAAAGGGAGGATTTCAGTAATGGAATTCTTCCTTTTTTTATTATATAATCAGGAGAACAGCAGGGAGAAATACTTTCCTGCAAAGAGAGGAGGAATAGATATGAAGGGAACCAGCTGCGAATACTGTGCAAACTATACATATGATGAAGAGTGTGACGAATATTACTGTGATGTCAATCTGGATGAGGATGAATATTATCGTTTTGTGAGCAGTGATTACAAGGAATGTCCGTATTATCGTTCCGGAGATGAATATAAGGTGGTACGTCATCAGATGTGACATAGAGTAACGGAAAAAACAGAGCAGAAATAAAGTGATAAGATAAATGCAGGTTTTCCACGAAAAGGAATGAGAGTTTTGGGGAAAATCTGCATTTTGATGTTTTGATATGTGCAAAAGGCTTCAAATTTGTAAAAATTGGCGTGTTTACATTTGAAAAAAATATCTTTATAATAAAAATATTGGTCTGACAGGTAGAATCTTTATACCATCCAGACGATGATAATGCTACAGGATTTTGTCTGAGACAAAATTTCGGGTAAGCGTCTGACAGACTTATAATAGATTTTTTGACTTGATGGAGGGTGTGACAGATTGGATATTATAAAGAAATTTGGGGATATGGTGGGAGAGGAATCCATCAGGGACCCGGAAAAAGCACGAAAACTTCTTCTCACTGGCTACCGGCTTCAGGAAAAACGTCTGCAGCTTTTTCCTGACAGGAAGCTTCCGGCTTCGGGACAGTATGTAGCCCGTGTAGTTATGCAGAATATTATCAAAGCCCTTGCAAAACCGGACGATACTGCTCTTGTGAGTATTTTTGTACCGGGAGAACTTCTGACAGCAGCAGGGATCACTCCGTATTCCGTGGAGGCAATGTCCTGCTTCATCGCCGGAACCAGATGCGAGCAGGCATTTCTGGCACAGACGGAATCAGAGGGCTTTCCGGAAACCATGTGCTCCTATCACAGAGTTTTTCTGGGAGCGTCCATGACAGGACTGGTACCGAAGCCCAAATGTACCATCTACACAAACCTTGCCTGCGATGGAAACATGATGACGTTTCCTTATCTGAAACAGAAATATCAGATCCCGGGCTTTTATATTGACGTACCCTATGAAAAAAATCAGGATTCCATCAGCTATGTTGCAGATCAGCTCCGCGAGATGAAGAAATTTCTGGAGGATGTCACAGGGAAAAAAATCTCCGAGCAGTCGGTACAGCGTGCAGTTGCCAACAGCAATGAAGCGGCCTCCTATTACAGCCGCCAGCTTGCCCTCAGGAAGGATCACGATCCGGTGACTTCCCTGACAAATGAGCTGTATGCGATCTTTATGTGCCATCTTCTTGCGGGCTCAGAGGAATCCCTGAAATACACAAAAATGCTTCTTGAGGATGTGAAGAAGGCACCAAAGGGGGAAGGTCTTCACATTTTGTGGATGCATATGATGCCGTTTTTGCAGGAGCCGGTAAAGGATGTATTTAATTACAGCCGGAACGTGCACATCAGTGCCTGTGATTTTGTCGCAGACGGCTTTCAGCGGATGCAGGCCTCGGATCCTTATGAGGCCCTTGCGGAAAAAATGGTCAACTGTATTTACAACGGAAGTGTGAAGCAGAGAATCCGGCGCGCCCAGGAGCTGGCGGACCTTACAGAGGCAGACGGCGGGATCCTTTTTGCACACTGGGGCTGCAAGGGAACCATCGGAGCTTCCAGCCTGATCAAAAATTCTCTGGAAAACGCAGGACTTCCAACCATGGTCCTGGACGGTGACGGCTGCAACCCGGCCAATTCCAGTGATGGCCAGGTATCCACACGACTTCAGGCATATCTGGAAATGTTGTCAGAAGGTAAGGAGGGAAAGAGATCATGATACATTACGTCTGTAAATATACACCGCTGGAGCTTTTTAAGGGTTTTGGCGAGGAATGTGCGGTTCTTGAGGAAATGCCGGAGAATTTTGAGCTTTCGGATCAGATCGCACATGCCAACCTCTGCGGCTTCGGAAAATCTGTGATCCAGGCAGTGCTGGAGGGAAAGGTAGAGCAGCTTGTTCTTGTTAACTGCTGTGATTCCATGCGCCGTGTGTACGACATTGTGGAAAGTACCGGTAAATGTAAATTTCTGTACATGCTGGACATGCCTCATGAGGATAACGACTGTGAAAAGGTGAAGCTTGCCCAGGGCATCCACCGTCTGAAGAAAGCTTATGAAAAATTTTCGGGGAAAACCTTCGATAAAAGTGGATTTCTGAATGCTTTTTCCCATGAAGATGTGGATAACCAGCCATACATCGGCGTTCTGGGTGTCCGTGTCAGCGGTGTCCTGGAAAAAATGATCCGGGATAACATCCGCATGGATGTGGAAAACCTGACCTGTACAGGTGGAAGACGTCTTGCAGTGATCCGTGAGGAGCTGGAAAAAATGGAAGACGATGCCATGTTCCTGGCTTATGCGGATGCACTTCTTTCCCAGATGCCCTGCTTCCGTATGAACAACAGCACCCGAAGAAACCGGCTGTATATGGATCCGAACCTGAAGGGGATTATTTATCATACCATCAAGTTCTGTGATTATTATGGTTTTGAATATGCAAGTATCAAGAGAGATATCAAGGTTCCGCTTCTGAAGATTGAGACAGATTTTACAAGCCAGAGTGCAGGTCAGCTCCTTACCAGAGTACAGGCTTTTGCGGAGACCCTGGAAGGCTCTGAGGATATGGACCCATCAAAAGGAATTAGCGAGGAGATAAGAAAAAAAATGGAATCAGGAGTTTATTATGTGGCAGGGATCGACAGCGGTTCCACAAGTACGGATGTTGTGATCCTGGATAAAGACGGAAAAATTAAATCGACCATGATCATCCCCACAGGCGGCGGCGCTATGATGAGTGCAGAGAAGAGCCTGGAGATGGCCGTGGAAAAAGCAGGGATCAGGAAAGAAGATATCGTGCGTATCGTTACTACCGGATATGGACGTGCCTATATTGACAGTGGTGATGACAGTATCACAGAGATTACCTGTCACGCAAAGGGAGCCCATTATCTGAATCCGAATGTGCGTACAGTTATCGACATCGGCGGTCAGGATATTAAGGCGATCAGCATTGACGAGAACGGTGCGGTAAAAAATTTCCTGATGAACGATAAATGTGCGGCCGGAACCGGACGCTTCCTGGAAATGATGGCCCGTACTCTTGGACTTTCCCTGGAGGAGATGAGTACCCGTGGTCTGGAGTGGAAAGAGAACGTAGTGATCTCAAGCATGTGTACTGTATTTGCGGAGTCCGAGGTAGTTTCTCTGGTTGCCCAGAATAAGGATGTGGCAGATATCATCCATGGTCTGAATGTATCTGTTGCTTCCAAGGTAGGAGCTCTTGCAGCCCGCCTTGGCAAAAAGAATCCGGGGGAATACATGATGACCGGTGGTGTTGCCAGAAATAAAGGTATCATCCAGGCACTGGAGGAGAAGCTGGGTGCAAAGCTTTATATCTGTGATGAGGCACAGCTTTGCGGTGCACTTGGTGCGGCACTGTTTGCTTATGAGAAGTGTAATGCGGCACGGTGATCAGATCAGACAAGTTGCCTGCGCAGTGAATGCAGAGTGTGAATATCCTTTTGGTCAGGGGCGGCGTGCCCACTCACTGGGCGAACAGCCACAGTTCTTTCGGAAGTACCGGCTGAAGTGGGAGAGATTTGAAAATCCGCACAGCAGAGCCACCTGCTGAACAGGCAGAGCTTCGTTGGTGAGCAGGTTTTTGGCTTTTTCCAGACGGAGCAGATTCAGGTCAGCATGGGGCGTGCTGTCAAAAAAATTCCGGTAGCAGGAATAAAACTGACTTTTTTCGAGATTAGCCATGGCGCAGAGTTTTTCTGTTGTCCATGGCTTTTCGTAATTGGTGAGCATTTCCAGGCGGATCTTCTGGAACAGGCTGTATAGCTCCGAGTCGGAAGAACTGCCGGCATCTGTACTACGGAGTTCCCGTGTGGCAGTGATCATCAGCTGGCAGAGCAGAGCATATTCATAATCCCGGGAAAAAGCTTCTCTGGCCAGATATTCATGCTGCAGTTTGCGGATATAGCGATCGATCTCCTGGCAGTCATTAGGGTAAAAAATCTCGTTGCAGGGAAGTCCGAACCGTTCTGCCAGATTTTCTCCGCAGGAAAAATGCACATAGCTGTTCCGGAATTTTCGCACAGCCTGATAATGCTGGGGATTTCCCGGAGTATAAAAGATGCAGGCATTATCCCGGGTGACAGTAAGCTGACCGCCCAGATAAACCTTCATTGGTGTTTTAAATAAAAGAAAAAGAAAATCTCCGCTTCCCTCCGGCCGGAAAATCCTGTCGTAATCGGAGTTGGAACGGTTGTATTCGCAGAAATTTAAGGTGAAATCCATGGAAATGCTGCGCTCCTTTCATTACGTAGATCAGACAATCCGACTGTGGCATTGTAAAGAACTTTCTGTCTGGAAGTATAAAGTAAAGTGACAGAGGGACGTCCGTCTGGTAAGACTGTCTTTACGATAAATCTTACCGGAAAAAAAGTCAACTATTTCGGAAGATAATCACTGGTATGGATAGAACAGGATGGTAAAATGAAACATAGAAACGGTTGATTTCCGCTGAGAGTGTGTGAGCGAACAGAGGCGTAAGAGCCGGTATATGGCGGAATCGGAAACAGAGCTAAATGCGGTAGCAGCAGAAAATAATAATTTACAGGAGGATTTTTACAATGAAAAAAGCGCAGATCATCGTGGACAAATATTTCCTCACCGGAAAAACAGACAAAAGGATCTTTGGTTCCTTTATAGAACATCTCGGACGTGCGGTTTATGAGGGGATTTATCAGGAAGGCAGCCCTCTTTCTGATGAGCAGGGATTCCGGAAGGATACTCTGGAACTGGTAAGAGAACTTCAGGTACCGATCGTTCGTTATCCGGGTGGGAATTTTGTATCCGGATTCCGTTGGGAGGATAGTGTCGGGCCGAAAGCTCAGCGTCCGTCCAGAACGGATCTGGCCTGGGGTGTCATCGAGACAAACCAGTTTGGACTCAATGAGTTTATGGACTGGTCCAGAAAAGCCGGCAGTGATGTGATGATGGCAGTAAACCTGGGAACAAGAGGCCCGGAGGATGCGAAAAATCTTCTGGAATACTGTAACTTTAAGGGAGGTACCTATTACAGTGATCTCCGTAAGGCTCACGGCTATGAACAGCCGCATGATATCAAATTATGGTGTCTCGGAAACGAGATGGACGGTCCGTGGCAGATGGGACATAAAACTGCGGCAGAGTACGGAAGAGTTGCAGCAGAGACTGCCCGCCTGATGAAATTTATGGATCCGGAGGTTGAGACTGTTGCATGCGGAAGCTCCAATCTGGAAATGCCTACCTTTGGCTCCTGGGAGTATACGGTTCTTGACGAGGCTTACGATCAGGTGGATTATCTTTCCCTGCATCAGTACTATGGAAATGCAGCGGGAGACACTGCCGATTTTCTGGCAAGCTCCAAGGGAATGGATGATTTTATCTCAGGAGTGGTTTCCATCTGCGATGCTGTAAAAGCAAAGAAGCATGGAAAAAAACAGATAAATCTTTCCTTCGATGAGTGGAATGTATGGTACCACAGCAATGAACAGGATAAGAAGCTGGAAAAATGGGTACAGGCGCCCCATCAGCTGGAGGATGTTTATAACTTTGAGGATGCACTTCTTGTGGGAAGTATGCTGATCACACTTCTCCGTCATGCAGATCGTGTAAAGATCGCCTGCATGGCACAGCTGGTAAATGTTATTGCGCCGATCATGACATCCGATACAGGCGCATGGCGTCAGACGATCTTTTATCCGTATATGCTGACAAGTGTGTTTGGAAGAGGAACCGTCCTTAATACACAGGTTCTTACACCTATATATGAGAGCAAGACTTATGGAGAGGCTCCATATCTGGATTCGGTGTGCGTCTGGAATAAGGAAAAGGATACACTGACGATCTTTGCGGTGAATAAGAGTCTGGATGAGGATATGGAAGTTTCCTGTGATTTAAGACAGTTTGAGGGGTATAAGATCATAGAGCATATCGTGCTGAATAACGATAATCTTCAGGCAGTTAATACAGAGGCGCAGCCCGAGAATGTAGTTCCTGTAAAAGCCAGTGCAGAATGCTCAAAGCTGGACGGCGGAAAACTGGAAGCAGTATTTACAAAACACAGCTGGAATATGATCCGTCTTGCGAAATAGGTGTGGGTGAAGTATAGTAGAAGTAGTTGCAGATAAGGTAAATCATGGGACATTATGGGAGGATTTTTTTATGTACGCACCTGCAAAGGAACGATACGAAACCATGGAGTATAACCGTTGCGGAGAAAGCGGTCTGATGCTTCCGAAGGTATCTCTCGGATTATGGCATAATTTCGGAGATACATCTGATTATGAAAATATGAAACAGCTTTGTTTCACAGCTTTTGACAACGGAATCACACAGTTTGACCTTGCCAATAATTACGGTCCGGCTTACGGAAGTGCGGAGCGGAATTTTGGCAAGATTTTGAAAGAAGAACTGATGCCGTACCGTGATGAGCTGATCATCACAACCAAGGCAGGCTATGATATGTGGGAGGGCCCTTACGGAAACTGGGGCAGCCGCAAATATCTTCTCGCAAGTCTTGACCAGAGCTTGAAACGTATGGGCCTGGAATATGTGGATATTTTTTACCATCACAGAATGGACCCGGAGACTCCCCTCGAGGAAACTATGGGCGCGCTTGCAACCGCAGTTCAGCAGGGCAAGGCCCTCTACGTAGGACTTTCCAATTATGATGGAAAAACCTTAAGTCAGGCAGCAGCGATCCTGAAAGACCTGAAATGCCCATTTGTGATCAACCAGAACCGTTATTCCATTTTTGACAGAACTGTGGAAGAGAACGGTTTAAAGAGAACTACCGGCATCCTGAAAAAAGGCCTGATCACTTTCAGCCCGCTTGCTCAGGGACAGCTGACAGACCGTTACCTGAACGGTATTCCGGAGGACAGCCGAATCCGCAGGGACGGAAGATTCCTGAAAGAAAGCGCCCTGACACCGGAGCGTCTGGACCAGATCCGGAGACTGAACGATCTGGCAGCACAGCGAGGCGAGAAACTTGCAGACATGGCACTTGGCTGGCTGCTCCAGCATGAGGAAGTCACCAGCGTGCTCATCGGAGCATCCAAACCGCAGCAGATCATTGATAATGTGAAGGCTATCCACTGTGCGCCGTTTACAGCTGAGGAACTGCGTCTGATCGACGCGATTTCTAAATAAGAGAAGTTTGACAATGAAACAGGGGTATGCTATATTGAAAAACAGAAAAGAAAAGTGCCAGCGGGAGCTTGTGTGACAGGCTGAGAGGAAGATAGATCTTCGACCGTACCTGATTTGGGTAATGCCAACGGAGGGATTGTGATTTCAGAGCGTGTCTCCGTGGAGTTTATCCATGGAGATGCGCTTTCACTTTTTTATGTGAGCTTCTGCGAAAGAGCGGGCAGGAAGGGGAGCGCCTTAATGTCTGGCAGGAGAGTGATATTCCGGAGGATTTTTCCGGAAGGATCATGTAAGCGATGGGAATCCGTGTTTTCGGAGTGAGAGGAAGTAAGGGAACTTCGACCGCCAAAATCTAAGGGCAGACTGCAGCAGACGGGAAGCTTTTGCCCGGATCTGACAGGGCTCTGCCTGATATTTCAGGGAGGAAAAACACTATGGAAAAACAAAGGATGCACACGCTTCGTATGGTAATGCTGGCAATGATGGTAGCGATCGGTGTCGTTATTTCACCGATCCTGAGGATTGAGGGAATGTGCCCCACGGCACATCTTGTCAATATCGTATGCTCGGTTCTGATGGGACCGTGGTATTCCCTTCTCTGTGCGACCATGATCGGCGTGATCCGTATGATGTTCATGGGAATTCCGCCACTTGCACTGACCGGTGCAATATTTGGCGCATTTCTTTCAGGTGTGTTCTACAGACTTTCCAAAGGCAAGATCATCTGCGCGGTGATCGGTGAGATCTTTGGAACAGGTATTATCGGATCCATGGTTTCTTATCCGGTGATGGCATTCCTGATGGGAAGAGGCGGGCTGACAGCATTTTATTATACGCCGATGTTCCTTGCAGCAACCACAATGGGAGGATGTGTTGCCTATATTTTCCTGAAGGCTCTGAGTAAAGCAGGTCTTCTGGTGAAATTCCAGGCAGCTTTGGGTTCAAAAACATATGAGACAAAGAATTTTACAACTGCGAAAGCGAATTAAAGAAGAAAAGCCGCTGATCCATTGCATCACCAATCCGATCTCGATCCATGACTGTGCCAACGTGGTCCTTGCAGTAGGTGCAAGGCCGATCATGGCGGAGCATCCGGCAGAGGTGACAGATATTACGGCATCGGCCGGTGCACTGATGCTGAATCTCGGGAATATTACTGATGCCAGGATCGAGTCAATGAAGCGTTCTATGAGAACAGCGATGGAAAATAAAATCCCGGTTCTTCTGGATCTGGTAGGGGTTGCCTGCAGTGATCTCAGGCTGGATCTGGCACGGGAGCTTTTGAGCATCGGCCATCCGGCAGTGCTGAAGGGAAATATGTCAGAGCTTCTGGCTGTTTCCGGACTGCCGTCTCATGCGATCGGAATCGATGCGGGGGCGCAGGATGCCCTGACTGCGGAAAATATGGAGACTGTCAGTGAGGTGCTGAGGGCTTTTTCAAGGAGTAATCAGGCAATTGTGCTGGCTACCGGGAAACAGGATTTTGTTACGGATGGTGAACGGGTTGTTCTGGTACAAAATGGCAGTGCGGCGCTGTCCGGGATCACAGGAACCGGCTGTATGGTCGGTGCACTGACTGCGGCGTTTTTGCCAGGGTGCGAAGATAATATTGCGAAAAAGATGACGGATAGTATAGAGGCAGGTGTCCGGTCTGGCGTTGAGATGGAATTAAATGGGAAATCCGGGAATTATTTGGCTGCGGCAGTGCTTGGTACTGCACTTATGGGTATCGCCGGCGAGGAAGCGGAGAAGATTTCCCGCGGTCCGGGAAGCTTTCAGGTGAATTTGCTGGATGAGATCTATGGGCTTTCGGATCGACAGCTGCTGAATCTGTTGAAAATTGAAATGTACTGAAAAAGAGGGGATCAGGATGGATAGAAAAGATTTGGATGTAACGTTGTATCTGGTGACGGATAGTTCTTATCATACGGAGGAGTCTTTGCTCCGTACGGTTGAGGAGGCTTGTAAGGGTGGTGTGACTCTGGTCCAGCTTCGCGAGAAGAATAAGGGTGGACGTGAGTATCTGGATAAGGCTTTTAAGGTGAAGGAGATCACAGATCGTTACAATGTGCCGCTGATCATTGATGATCGTGTGGATGTAGCGCTGGCCTGTGATGCGGCTGGTGTGCATGTTGGAGCTTCTGATATTCCGGTTGCTGTGGCAAGGAAGCTGATGGGACCGGATAAGATCGTGGGGGCTACTGCCAAGACGGTGGAGGCTGCTGTGAAGGCTTATGAGGATGGTGCGGATTATCTTGGTGTGGGGGCGATTTATCCTACTACTACTAAGGTTGTGACGATTCTTACCAAGGTTTCTACGTTGAAGGATATCTGTGAGGCGGTTCCGATTCCGGCGGTTGCGATCGGGGGATTGAATGCCGGGAATATGGATGTGCTTGAGGGTGCCGGTATGAGTGGTATGGCGGTTGTTTCTGCGATTATGAAGGCGGAGGATCCGAAGAAGAATGCGCGGGAGCTGAAGGAGAAGATTGTTGCTTTGATGGGAAAGTGATTTAGGACATGAGTGAAGAGCAGTGGTGAATTTGAGGTTCATTGCTGTTCTTTTTTTGTTGAAATACGGACGCCCGTGAGGCGTGTGCTGCCTGTCGCCGGGGCTTCGTCGGGGGCTGCTCGGGAGTTTGGGTGTAAATGTTGGGTTGAGTGGCCTTTGCCGGGAGATGGATGAGCTATCAGCGCTGCGCTGGATAGCTGGGAGGAAAGGCTGAGTTTCCGGTTGCCTGACGGTAGGGGGCCGAGACATACCGCGCGGATTTATGCGATCAGCATAAATTCTGTGCATCGCGAAGCGTGTTACTGAGAACGGAGTGAACAGTAACTGCTGTCGAATGTTGTTGAGATTTTTGGATGAATTTTGAGTGATTTTTATTATAGTATGTGGTATGGTTGTTATATCTTATAAGATCTTTTGTCTGTATGGACATTCTTGGAGCTTCGAGTTCTGAAGCATTTTCCATTTTTGGGTACTGTGAAATTTATGAAAGGCCGGTTTAGGGTGTTTTCATGTTTTATTTGTGTGGTATAATCTATATATACCAGTAGGAGTGTTAATGACTAACAATACTATATTTGATGATGTTTTCCGGACGATAGTGGAAAAGATGACATATCTGACCGTTCCGCTGATCAATGAGGTGTTTCATACATCATATCCGGAAGATGTGAAGATCATGCACCTTAGGAATGAGCATCAGCTTGAGGATGGTGAACTGATCACGGATGCTCGACTTCTGATCGGGGATAAGGTGTACCATATTGAGTGTCAGAGTTCTGATGATACTATGATGGCGATCAGGATGTTTGAGTATGATCTTGCAATTGCCTTGGAGAACAGACGGAGAGTCGGAAGGAAGTTTTATGTAGAGTTCCCGAAATCTTGTGTGATATACTTGAGATCTACGAAGAATACGCCTGATGTTGAGGAAGTGAAGGTTTTGTTTCCGGATGGACAGGTGTGTGTGTACCGGGTTCCGACAGTGAAGATGGAACTTTATACGAAGGATAGTATTTTCGAAAAGAATCTGTTGATGTTGCTTCCGTTTTACGTGATGAGGTATGAAAATGTAGCAGATATATTTGCTAAAGATTCGGAGAAGTTACAGGGATTGTTGATGGAATATGAAGATATCAGGATAAAACTTGAGAGAGAATTTTCAATCACTGGAAGAGCAGGTATGTATACAGATCTTAATAAATTGATCATAAGAATATCGGATTATATTTTTCGAAAAGAAGAAAAAGTCAGGAAAGGAGTGGGTGAAGTTATGGGCGGAAAGGTTTTGCAGCTGGAGTCGGAGCGACTTCGGGAGGAAGGTATGGCTATTGGAGAAGTCCGTGGAAAAGCGGAAGGGAAAGCAGAAGGAAAAGCAGAGGGAGAAGCAAGAATACGAGCCCTGATCAATTGTCTGATCTCGGATGGTCGCGTGGATGAGATACAGAAGATGGCTGATAGTGAGGATGTGTGTAAAGAATTGTACAGGGAATACGGTTTATAAAAAAATGCCGGTGGGGGTTACTCCACCGGCAGATCTCTGTGTTCTACGTTGGTGGAGAATACGATCTGTGTTTTGGTACGGCCGAACTGCTGGAGTTCGTTGATGAAGTGGTCCAGTTCCATGGTGGAGCGGAAGGCTACTTCGATGAGCATGGAGTAATCGCCGGTGACGCAGTTGCATTCGATGACGTTTGGGATGGACTGGATGAAGGGGCAGAAGTCTTTTTTCTGGTTGGGTTCTACTTCCAGGTTGATGAATGCTTTTATATGATAACCGAGAAATACCGGGTTGATCTGGGCGTGGTAGCCTGTGATCAGCCCGTTTTTTTCAAGGTGTTCGATCCTGGCGGAGACAGCGGGGGAGGAGAGGAAGACTTCCTTTGCGATTTCCTTTACCGGGGTGCGGGCGTTTTTCTGAAGCATTTCGATGATCTTTCGGTCGATGTTGTCGAGTTTGTGTTCCATGTGGAATGGCTCCTTTCGATGAAAAAATGTTATTTGCAACTGGTGCAGAGCTGCGTGGGGAAGTGGATTGAAAATATGTATTTCTGTATTGATTATACTGCGCGTGTTGTTACAACACAAGAAACGACTTAATATAAATAAGAAAAATAAAAGAAATTCTTAAAAAGATTAATATAAACTTTTGAAAAACACGGATAATCATGGTTTTCCCTTAAAAGTATTTACAAGCCACAAAGAAAGTGTTAGTTTCTTAGGCATCAGAAAAACAGCTGCTGATAAAAATGAAAATAACAGAATGATTTGTAAACAGTGAATATCCGTCGGACTGAAAAAATGAGATCAGAGGGCGGGCAAATCAGATGTGCACAGGATCAGAAGAAAGAAGAGGGATGACAAAATGACAACAGAAACAAGACTGGAAGCAGATTCAATCGGAACTATGGAAGTGCCTGCAGAGGCTTATTACGGAGTTCAGGCTTTAAGGGCAAAACAGAATTTTCCTATTACAGGTACAAAGCTTCATCCGGTATTTATCAGGAACCTGGCACAGATTAAAAAGGCAGCAGCTATCACTAATAATAATGCAGGGCTTCTTCCGGAGGATAAGGCAGATGCCATTGTCAGAGCCTGTGATGAAGTGATCGCAGGAAAACTGGCTGAGGAATTTATCGTAGATGCCATTCAGGGTGGTGCCGGAACCAGCGCAAATATGAATATGAATGAGGTGATCGCAAACAGAGCCGGTGAGATCCTCGGATGTCCGAAGGGCAGCTATAAAATGGTCCATCCAAATGATCACGTAAACATGGCGCAGTCCACCAATGATGTGATCCCGACGGCCGGTAAGCTTACCGTTCTGGATCTTCTTGCACCTCTGGAAAAAGCACTGGTAAGACTTGAGAAGGAGCTTGCAAAAAAGGCAGAGGAATTCGATGATGTGATCACTATGGGACGTACACAGCTTCAGGATGCAGTTCCGATCCGTCTTGGCCAGGTGTTCCACGGTTATGCGTCTATGGTTTCCAGAGACCGGAAACGTATCGAAAAGGCTCACAGGGAAATGTATACCGTAAACCTCGGAGGAACTGCAGTGGGAACTGCTATCAATGTTTCTGATTCTTATTTTTATAAGATCGTGCCAAATCTGGAAAAGCTTACAGGTTATCCGCTGAAACAGGCCGAGGATCTTTTTGACGCAACAGAAAATCTGGACGGCTTTGTTGCAGTTTCCGGTGTGGTAAAAACCTGTGCGGTGGATCTTTCCAAGATGTGCAACGATCTTCGACTGATGTCTTCCGGCCCGAAAACCGGATTTGGAGAGATCAATCTTCCGGCAAAGCAGAATGGGTCTTCCATCATGCCAGGTAAGGTAAATCCGGTCATTCCGGAGGTGGTAAGCCAGGTTGCTTTCCACATCGTAGGACATGATACCACCATTACCATGGCGGCAGAAGCCGGACAGCTGGAGTTGAATGCTTTTGAGCCGGTTGTATTTTGTAATCTTTTTGAATCCATTACGACTCTGGAAAAAGCAGTGGATACATTGAGCGTAAACTGCATCACAGGAATCACCGCAAACCGCAAACGCTGCAAAGACCTGATGGAAAGCAGTGCAGGAATCGCAACGGCTCTTTGCCCGCATATTGGCTACAAGGCGTCTGCAACCATCGCAAAAACTGCAGTAAAAACCGGCAAATCTGTCCGGGAACTTGTTCTGGAACAGGAGATCATGACTGAGAAAGAGCTGGAAGAGGTTCTTGATCCGTATCTGATGACAGAAGTCGGAGAAGAGCGGAAAGAGGATGAAGCAAGAAGGAAAGCCTGCTGAGAACGGAGTGAACAGTAACATCGACAGGAATAAGATATCAATGAATACACACAGGAGACTTGTCACAGTGCAGGTCTCCTTTTATAATGGAAGAAATGCGATAAGAAAAGAAGGGAAAGATACATGCTTAAACGAACAGCCATCCGGGCACTTTGTAATACAACGGCATATCAGAGAGGTCTTGATATTTATCGTACCGGAAAGAGGATCCAGTCGCTGGATATTAAGTCGGAAGGAGCTGTGGATAAAATATCTGCAGCAGTGAAGGGAAGTGGGCGTAATGTATACAATACAGGCTTTCAGTATGATACAGAAGCGGACCGCATAAAGGAAGCATACTGTGACTGCCCGGCCTTTCGCAGCTATTCCGGGATCTGTAAGCATTGCGTGGCAGTGCTTCTGGAATATGGAGACCGTAAGGCCTATGAGCGTGTGGAAATCCGCAGACAGCAGGATGAGGAACAGAAGCAGGCAGAGTTATTCAGCGGAACAGCATTTCCGGCTGCTTTATCCGGACCAGGGCAGCCTGCAACGAAAACCACCGTTGAGCTGAAAAGCCTCCTTAATCGCCAGCTATACAGCCGTATGCTTCCGTTTTCCGGGGATCCGTATTTTGGCAAGGTGGAGCTGGAAACCTGCCTGAAATTTAATTCTGTGAGAAATTGCTTTACCGTGGAATTCCGTGTTGGCTGTGAGAAAAAATATATCCTTAAGGACGTGTTGGCCTTTGTGTGGAATCTGGATCATAATGAGAAGGTTTCTTATGGAAAAAATCTGGAATTTATCCATTCAGATGAAGCCTTTTCAGAAGGATCCAGAAGCGTGCTGGCCTTTATCCGGGAATGGGTCGAGAATCATCACGGCACTTACATGTCCAGATATGAACAGCTGAAGGATATAGCTGTGGAAAAGGTGAGGGATCTTACCGTTGACAGAAAAGAACTTGAGGATTTGCTTCTTATACTTGGCGAAAAAAGTTTCAAGTTCAAAATGAACAATGATCCGGAAACAACATGGTATTCTGTCAGAGAAATTCCGGACAGGACGCTGATGATCCGGAAGAAGGATCAGGGGTTATCTCTTGAGATCGCGCCGGTATACAGTGTGACAGGCATACGGTATCATATGTATTTTGATAATGCGAAGGTATATCTGGTTTCCAGGCAGGAGCTTGGAGCAGTGGAGGAATTTGTTGCCTGTCTGGAGCGGCTTCCTGCAGGCCGAGGCTTTATTGATGAACCGGATGTGCCTGCGTTTGTGCGTGAGCTGCTTCCTTCTCTGAAAAAATTTTTTCACTGTGATCTCAGGGATTTCCCGGAAGAAACAGGTCTTGAATGCTACAAGGCTGCATATGAGATCTATCTGGATGCGCCGGAGCGTGACTGGATCACCTGTAAGGCATTTTCTGTTTACGGGAAGGATAAATTTTCGGTTTTTGACCGAGATGTGTCTGCCCGCACCAGGGATATTCCAGGAGAGATGAGGGTGTTTGCACTGCTGTCGAGGTATTTTAACGGGTATGACGCACAGCGGCTGGAGCTGGCCCTGGACTGCCGGGCCGGGAAGACGGAGAAGCCGTTTGTAGAAGAGGTACCTGTGGATATGAACAGCGCAGATATTAATTCAGTACTGCATATTCAGGGACGGGAAAGTGCGACAGATTCTGAAGAAAAACTCTATCAGCTTCTTACCGAAGGCATCCCCGCCATGCAGAAAATCGCAACCGTCTATATTTCCCAGTCCATCAAACAGATGAGGGTAACAAAACTGCCAAACATCCGTCTTGGTGTTTCTCTGTCAGCCGGACTTCTGAACCTGGATCTGGATGTGGAGGGGATGGATCAGGCGCAGCTTTTTGATATTCTTTCCAGGTACGATCGCAGGAAAAAATATTTTCGCCTGAAGGATGGCAGCTTTCTGGATGTTTCCGATGGTCAGCTCAGGGAGCTTTCTGCTCTGAAAAATGGACTGCAGATCAGTGATCGTGAACTGAAAAAAGGAAAGACTCAGGTTCCGGCCTATCGTGCTATGTATCTGGACAGTCAGCTGAAGGGCGGCGATCTGATCAAAGTAGAGAAGGATAATGCCTTTCGTGCGTTGATCCGGAACATGCAGACAATGGAAGAACATAAATTTCAGATTCCCAGGGAGCAGGAAAAAATCCTCCGGGGCTATCAGAAAGAGGGCTTTTACTGGATAAAAACTCTGAAGCATAATCAGTTTGGAGGAATCCTGGCAGATGATATGGGACTTGGAAAAACCCTCCAAGTGATCACATTTCTCTGGTCAGAATTTCAGGAATCTGCGCCGGGAGAAAATAGACGTGCCCTTGTGATAACGCCTGCTTCGCTGGTGTTTAACTGGATGAACGAGATCGAACGTTTTGCGCCGGGACTTCCGGCTACCGTTGTGACTGGTGATGTGAAGGAGAGGAAAGCACTGATCAAAAATGCGGGAGAACGGGAGGTTCTGATAACCTCCTATGACCTTCTGAAACGGGATCTGAAGGCTTATCAGAACTTGGATTTTGCTGTGCAGATCATTGATGAGGCGCAGTATATCAAGAATCACGGAACTCAGGTGGCAAAGGCTGTGAAGGAGATCCGGTCGGAATTCAGGCTTGCGCTGACTGGTACACCGGTGGAGAACAGGCTCAGTGAGCTGTGGAGTATTTTTGATTTTCTGATGCCGGGATTTTTGTATTCTTATGAGAAATTCCGCAAGGAAATAGAGCTTCCAGCTGTGCAGTACAGCAATTCCGATGCGATAGAGCGTCTGCAGAAAATGATCCGTCCTTTTGTGCTGCGGAGATTGAAGAGGGATGTGCTGAAGGATCTTCCGGATAAGCTGGAAAAAGATATGTTTTCCCCGTTGGAAAGCGAGCAGAAGGAGCTGTATGAGGCCCATACGGAACGGCTTCGCCTGATGCTTGGGATGCAGTCGGATGCGGAGTTTCGCACTTCTAAACTGCAGATCCTTGCAGAGATCACGAGGCTGCGGCAGATCTGCTGTTATCCGGGACTGGTATATGAAGGATACAAAGGGAATTCTTCCAAGCTGGAGATGTGCATGGAGTTGGTTCAGAATGCGGTGAATGGCGGACATAAGCTCCTGTTGTTTTCCCAGTTTACTACCATGCTGGATGTGCTGGCTGTCCGTCTGAAAAAAGCAAAGATTTCTTTTTATATGCTGACGGGGGCTACTTCCAAGGAAAAACGGGCGCAGATGGTACATGCATTTAATGAGGATGATACTTCTGTTTTCTGCATTTCTCTGAAAGCAGGAGGAACAGGCTTAAATCTTACTGCGGCAGATATCGTGATCCATTATGATCCCTGGTGGAATCTTGCCGTGCAGAACCAGGCCACAGACCGCGCCCACCGCATCGGTCAGCAGAACGTTGTCAGTGTCTACCGCCTCTTTATGAAAGACACCATAGAAGAACGAATCCGGGCTCTTCAGGAAAGAAAACGGGAACTGGCTGATGAGATCTTAAGCGGCGAGGGAATCGGCCAGGCTTTGATCAGCAGAGAGGAAGTACTGGAGCTGCTAGGCAGGTAAAATTCTTAACTGAATCAAGTAAGTTCCCTGCTTCAATTACGAAAAGCAATACGCAGTGAGGGGACTTGCTTGTATCGGGAAGAATGCAGGCTGTGAATATCCGCCTGACTCAACAAAAACACCCCCGATGGAAATCGCGTGTGTAAATCACATACGATATCCGTCAGGGGTGTTTTATTTAAAGTTTTATTTTATGCAAAAAACTTATCGTACAGACCAAAGAAGAAGATAAACAGAATGATCAGCGGCAGGATATAAGTGATGTATCCGCGCATCCATTTCCGGATCTTCATGCCTTTTCCGGTGTTGGCTTCTTCTGTGAAGTTTTCCCAGCCCCAGCCCCGTTTGGAAACACAGAAAAGCAGGTATACAAGAGAACCAAGCGGGAGCAGAATGTTGCTTACCAGAAAATCTTCAAGGTCGAGAATTGCGCCGCCGAATACCTTGAGCCAGTCCCAGGACCATACATTGTATCCAAGTACGCATGGCAGAGACAGAAGGATGATGGCGATGGCATTTACAAGACTGGATTTTTTTCGGCTCCAGCCGGTAAGCTCCATACCGCAGGAAATAATATTTTCAAATACAGCCAGGATGGTAGAGAAAGCTGCAAATGACATAAAGATGAAGAACAGGCTTCCCCACAGTCTTCCAAGCGGAATGTGGTTGAAAATATTCGGCAGTGTGATGAAGATCAGGCTCGGTCCGGAAGTCTGGTCAACATTGAATGTGAAACATGCCGGGAAAATAATAAGTCCGGAGGTGATCGCAACAAAAGTATCCAGAAGCGCAATATTCATGGATTCACCAAGCAGTGCATGATCTTTTCCGATGTAGCTTCCGAAGATAGCCATTGCGCCGATACCAAGACTAAGAGTAAAAAATGCCTGGTTCATGGCACCGGTGATGGTGGAAATGATACCGATCTCCTTCATGCGTTCAAAATCCGGGATCAGGTAGAATTTCAGTCCCTCTTTGGCACCATCCATGGTAAAACTGTTGATGGCAAGAACAACCATGATCACCAGAAGAGAGATCATCATAACCTTGGTAACTTTTTCAAGGCCGTTCTGAAGACCGCGGGAGCAGACAAAAACACCTGCAATAACAACAACGATCATCCAGAATCCCATAGTAACGGGCTGGCCAAGCATGTTGGTAAACTGTCCTGCAACACCGTCGGAATCAAGTCCCTGGAATTTACCGGTGGCTGTCATATAGAAGTAATTCAGCATCCAGCCTGTAACAGTGGTGTAAAACATCATCAGGAGATAACATCCGATCAGAGTGATATATCCATGGATGTGCCATTTCTGTCCTGGTTTTTCCAGTGCGTAATATGCTTTGACAGGACTCTTCTGGCTGGCACGTCCAACAGAAAACTCCATAGTCATAACAGGAAGTCCAAGAAGGGCCAGGAAGATCAGGTAAAACAGTACGAATGTGCCGCCACCGCCCTGTCCGGCCATGTAAGGGAATTTCCAGACGTTTCCGATTCCGATGGCACAGCCAGCAGAAATCAGAATGAATCCCAGACGGGATCCAAGTTTTTCTCTTTCTTTCATAACTCACCTCATTATTGCAGTATGGTAAACTGCTATTTGTATAAAGTCGCAGGTTTTATCTTAACACATTCCGGGATATTGCACAATAAAAAGAACTTGCATTTTACATAAAACATATGTTAGAGTAAAATGTAATTTTAATGAGATGAAGCGGTGAAACGTTACGCTTTAATGAGATAAAGATCATGTGCCGATAGAACCTGGATAACTGTTCTTTTCAGTCAGGGATACAAAGTTTTTTGGAGAGATTCCGTAATATTTCCGGAAACATTTGCTGAAATATCCGGAATCAGAAAATCCGCATAAAGAAGCTACATTTTGAATGGAAGGGCTGTCTTCCAGAAGAAACTGTCTGGCTTTTTTCATGCGGCAGACATTGATATAAGAGGTAAGTGTAACTCCGGATTCCTGACTGAATACAGCAGAGAGATGCTGGGGATTGACAAAAAAATGGGAAGCAATAGTTTCAAGACGAAGATCCGTCTGATTAAAATTCAGACAGATATATTCCTGAACCTGGGACACAAGAGCTGACTTCCGCGGATCTTTTTCATCAGCAAGGGAATCCAGAACTGCTTTGCAGGTAGACTGGAGCAGTTGTTTTAATTGCAGGGCACTCTGGCAGTTCTGGTAAGTATTCAGGGCGTTTTCCAGAAGAGGAAAAAGTGTTTCACGCTGACTGCACTCCGTGATAAAACCGTCAAGTACAGTAAGAAAAGCAGCAGTTACACTCCAGGTCTGCCGGATGTGGATTTTTTTTGTGATGATATCGTTGAAATATTCATCAATATATTTACAGAGAGCCGATGAATTTTGCTGGCGCAGAAAGATCAGGATATCATCATAAACCAGAGGCTTTAATGTAAAATCAGCGGAATGGGACTGGGGCGTGAAATAAAGAAATCCGGAAGAAGACGCAGTTCTGTTATGAAAAACAGAAAGAGCCTCTTCATAGGAATAACGGATTCCTTCCACGCCTTCATGAGGTGTTCCGCAGCAGAAAAAAGTGGAAATCTGTGCAATATTATCATATATCCCGGCAAGTCTGAGACAGGATTGTTCCAGATCGGCAAAAGAAAAATCAGAGCTTTTTTCCATGATGATATACTGTCTCATCTGAGAATAGTCAATGTAAATAAGCTCTTTGCACACAGGCTGTAAGATTTCTCTGCATATATTTTCCAGGATAGTGTGGAGCAGAGAAAAATCACCTTTTTCATCCCATATTTCCGGATTGGCACTGTGGATCTCCATAAGAATAGTAAGATAACCGGAAGTTTTATGAACCGGAATTTTTTCCAGATCATCCGGGGAAATGGTTGTTCCACTGATCACTTTCTGGAAGAAATTAAGCTGCATTTGTCGTGTATACAGATCGCGGAACTGAAAATAATTATTCACATAACTGTTTCTGGAATTTTCCTGATCGATCTCGTCACTTACTTTCTGGAGTGTCTCCATAAGCTCCCGGTGATCCAGTGGCTTCAGGAGGTATCCGCGGACCTGAAGAGAGATGGCTTTTTTGGCATAGTCAAAATCTTCGTATCCTGTGGAAAGGATGAATCTGGTATGACAGTCTGTTCCAAGAGCTGCAATCATATCCAGACCGCTCATAACCGGCATGGATATATCCACAAGGGCAATATCGGGTTTGACATTTTCAATAAGCTGGATTCCGGCCTGTCCGTTATTAGCTTCCCCTGCAATGTTATAAATGTTTTGTTTTTCAAGAAAATTGATCAGAGATTTTCTGAAAAAAATTTCATCGTCAATAATTACGAGTGTTTTCAATTTATATTTCCCCCTCAATCAGATTTTTTTGTCAGGTATTACTATGGTTACAGTGGTTCCCTTTTCAGGTGAACTTTCGATGGTGAGTCCGTAATTCTCACCGTAGAGAAGAGCAATCCTGTGGTTGATACTTGGAAGCCCGAAAGAATGTCGGGCAGTTTTGAAGTCTCTGATAGAACGGTTAAGTTCGGCAAGTTTTTCCGGCGGGATACCGGAACCATTATCAGAAACAGAAATACAGATGGTACCATTTCTGATAGAAACATTTAAGTGAATATGGCTCATCTGGCTGGTAAGTCCGTGGACAAAAATATTTTCCACAACAGGCTGTATGGTCAGCTTAGGTATCTCTGCCCCATGATCCTCCCAGGACGGCTCATAGGTGATCTCGTAATCAACAAAATCCATATACCGCAGATTCTGGATATAAAGATACTGTTCTGTAAGAAGCAGCTCCTGGCGCAGAGGAATGATAAACTGTCCCTTTGAAAGAGAGTTTCTGTAGAAAGATGACATGGCAGACACTGCTTTTACTGCGGTATCATTCATGTCAAGTTCTATGAGAGACTTGATGGTGTTTAAAGTATTATAAAGAAAATGGGGATTGATCTGGGACTGTAAAAGACGTATTTCCATTTTCTGTTTGGCATTTTGTTCCTCATAGATATCGTTAAGTAATGTCTGGATCTTCTGCATCATAAGGTTAAACTGGTTATAGAGAACTGCAAGTTCATCATTTGAAGAGTAACTGGCAGAAATATTCAGCTTTCCGGCAGACGCAGATTTCATTTTTTCTACAAGTCTCTGTATAGGTGCGGTGACAGTACCTGTACATAATATGGAAAAAAATACAGATAAAATAAACACTACAATGCTGATCAGAAGAATATTGTGCAGGATCACCATATGATCCAGAGGCAGACTTTCCAGAGGAATCAGGTTGATCACATTCCAGTTCAGGTCAGGATAGGATTTGCAGATAAAAAGAGTGTTAGTGCCGTCTACGGAAAAAAACTGCCTGTAGGTTTCTGTCAGGGTTTTATAATTCTCTGAACTGATTTTTGTATAGGATGAGAAGTCTTTATAAATACCTTCGGATGAAGAAGAGGAAAGTATCTGTCCATTTTCATCAGTAATATAGAAATCCCTGGAAGAGCTGTCCGGAAGGTCGCGGAATGCAGAGGAAATATTTGTTTCTCTGATCAGAAGGACCAGGGCGCCCAGATATTTGGTGTTATCAATGTTTGTAATGCTTTTTAAGGCTACAAAGGTTGGCTCCCCGCTTATCTGGAAGGGTCCGAGAAACTGAAAAGCCAGATTAGTCTGAAGGCTGTCAAGGACTTCGGGATCTAAAATGGAATCAAGCTGATCTGTTTCTGTGGTACTGCTGTGAAACCAGTGGTTTTCTGTATCCAGGATATCCCAGGCATAGATGTTTTTGTGAAGTCCGATGATACGCTGGGCCTGGTCTGTAAGTTCGGAATTTACCAGAAAATGTTCCAGTGTGTTTTCGGGAACTGTGGGGTTTTCTTTTAAAACATCGGCGATATTGCTGTTGATGGAAAGGGTGATGGCATAGTTTGATATATGATCGATCTTTTCTCCAAGGTTGCTGGTGATCAGGGATAGCTGCTGCTGGCTGGAAAGTGCGGCACGCTTGATCAGTACTTTTTTGGATGCAGTATAAAAAAACACGGAAGTAAGCATAAGTATCAGAGAACTGAGCAGCAGATATGTAATAAAAAGCCTGCGTTTCAGACTGATTCCTAAAAATAATTGAAACGCCTTTTTTTTCAGATTTTCTATCATGGAATCCCCCTCCTGATTTTATTGGCTACATTATATAATAAGGGAAAAATTCTCACAAGTGTTGGGAAATTATTGGAGAAAATATTCCAGGTACAGCGAAGATTTTCCATGTATTTTTCCGGACGGATTTAATATAATGGTCTCATCGATAAGGAAAGCGGAACAAAATATTCAATCCGGATGAATAGAAATGTACCAAAAGGAGGACGAAAATGAAATTAAAAAAAGTGATGGCTGCTACACTTGCCACAATGATGTGTCTCTCTTCATTCAGCATGATGAATGTGTGGGCAGATAAAAAAGAGGATTCCGAACCACTTGTGATCAATTATATCAGTGCCAGAGGCGAAACAGATGCAGCGTTAAAAACATTGAAGAAGCTTGCAGAAGATTACAAAAAAGATCACCCGGATTTTGAATTCAATGTAGAGTCTATTGCAGACAGAGAAACATATCTTCAGAAGATCAAGATCCTTGCATCCAGCAATGAGTTGCCGGACTGGTTTGATGCAGATCCGGAGGCATTTTTTGAAGGCCTTTGCAAAAAAGATCTGATCTACAGTGTGGATGACCTTTATGATGAACTGGGTATCAAAGACAAGTTCTTTGATATTGCACTGAATTATCCGAAACTCAGCGACGGAAGCAATTACCTTATGACCTGGCAGGGAAATGTAGAGTATTTCTGGTATCACAAAGACATGTTTGAAAAAGCCGGAATTACTGAAACACCCCAGACACTGGAAGATCTCCTGGATGTGTGCAAGAAGCTGAAAGATGCGGGAATGACCCCGATATCCGCAGGAAATTACGACATGATCATGCGTTATCCGGCATTTAAGGCTTTCAGACTGGAAGGAAATGACTTCATTGACAATGCAAGAATGGGAAAAGAAAAATTTAATTCTGAGACAGGTATCGCAACAGCCCAGTATACACAGGATATAGCCCAGTATTTCAGTGAAGGATGGACAAGTTCAGATACTACCGCGCAGATGGATCTGTTTCTGAACAGTGGTGCGGCAATGTTATACACCGGAACATGGGATACACCGGATCTTACAGATGATGAGGGAAATCTTAAAGATGATATTTCCATGTTCAAACTTCCTGTAGACAGCGAGGGAACCGCTACGGGAGAAAATGATTACTATGCGAATTGTGGAATCGGAACTGCCATTCTCAAGGATTCCATGAGTGATGAGATGAAAGATTTCATCAGTTATGTATGGGATAATTTTGCTGATACGGCAATGTATGAGTTCAATATGCTTCCATCCATGATGCCAAGTGATTCGGAGAAGCTGCCGGAGCTTACACAGCAGATTTTAAGTGATCTTGAGAACTGTGGCACTTTTGCCCAGTGCTGGGATGTTCGTCTGGATCCTTCTACAAACGAGGTTTACAGAAAAGAGCTGGCAAGCCTTGGAATGGGAGAATCAACTCCTGAAGAGTTCTGTGAAAACATGGACAAAGCTGTAGAACAGTATGCATCTGATTATTTTGACACTGAAGAATAACTGATAGAATGCGCAGATGCGGAATTTTATCTGCATCTGCGTATGAAAGGGGAGAGGATATGAAGCCCAGAAATAAAATCCAGCCTTTACCGTTTGTTCTTCCTGCACTGTTCATATATATTCTTACTGTTATCATCCCAATTCTGTGGTCAATGGGTTACAGCCTTTTTTCCTGGAATGGAATCGGTGATATGAAGTTTATCGGACTGGAAAATTATGTGAGGATGTTTCAGGATGAGACATTTCGTGAGGCTGTTGTAAATAATCTTAAATTTGTTGTACTGGGAAGTCTGTTCCAGTTATGTGCAGGACTGATCCTGGCGATTTTGCTTACACATATTTCCAAGGGTGGAAATATTCTGCGGGTTATTTATTTTATTCCATGTATCATTTCATCTATGGCGATCTGCCAGATTTTTTCCAAAATGCTTTCTGTCCAGCCCCAGGGCCTGGTTTGCTATGTGATGGAAAAACTGGGAATGGAACCTATCGCTTTGCTGGCAAATTCCCATACAGCGCTGATTACCATAACCCTGATCGATGGATATAAATACTGTGGTCTGTACATGATCATTTTTTATTCCGCATTTGTATCCATATCAAAGGATGTGATCGAGGCATCTACAATGGATGGCTGCAATGTTTTCCAACAGTATCGTTACATAAAGCTTCCGCTGGTGAAAAATATATTCAGCATTGTCATTGTAATGCTTGTAAATGGTTGTCTGAAAACCTTTGATGTATTCTATATTCTTGACAATAAATCCAGATCAACAGAGATGGTGGCAACTTATATGTATAAAACTGCTTTTAATTCGGCTGACTTTGGCTATGGAAGTACATTGTCCGTTTTTCTGGTCATTGAATGTCTGGTAGCAGTAGGGATTATACAGAAATGCCTGGGATCGGCGAAAGGAGATGGGTCAGAATGATAAAATCAAGAAAAAATATACCTATTCGTGCTGTGTTCTATGTAGTGATCCTTATTTTTGTCATGATACAGGTCTACCCTATTTTCTGGGTTGTCTGCTCCAGCCTGAAAACACCGGATGAAATGACATATACTGCACAGTATGCTCTGCCATCAGGATTTTATCTTGGAAACTATATCAGCGCACTGACGATCTCATCCATTCCAAGATATTTTCTTAACAGTACGGTTGTGGCAGTTCTCACACTTCTTGGCATCGTAGTCCTGGGATGCCCGGTTGCATTTGTGATCAGCAAGGTAAAGGTAAAATATGCCAATGCACTGATGGCATTTTTCCTGTTTGGAATGATGGTGCCTATTTTTTCCTGCCTTATACCCATGTTCCAGATTTATAACAGGATCGGACTGAGAAATACATACTGGGCACTGGTGCTTCCGCAGATCGGGTTCGGACTTCCAATGTGTATCTATCTTTACACCGGATTTTTTAAATTTATGCCGGATTCTCTTCTGGAAGCAGCAGTTATTGACGGTGCCACAATGGGAACCACATTCCGCAAGATCGTGGTACCTATGGCTAAAAATACTACAATGACAGTTCTTACATACAATTTTGTTTTTGTATGGAACGAATTTACATATGCCAATACATTTATCTCATCTTCTGATATGAAAACTCTGCCAATTGGCCTGAATGACTTTGTGGGGCAGTTCGGAAGAGTGGACTGGGGAAGTACATTTGCGGCGATCGTAATATCGATCCTGCCTACACTGATCGTGTATTTTATTCTTAACAAAAACATAATCGAAGGTATGGCTGCAGGTGCGGTCAAGAGTTAGGAGGCTGAAATGGAAACAAGGATTGAATTAAAACAAGGATGGAAAATTTTGCAGGATGTTCATGATACAGGGGAAAAGATCGGGCTTTATGCTGCCAGGGAAGCGGATACTTCCGTAGGTTCCCAGGTGTCTGAATGGGAGGAACTGGAGGAACTGAAACATCTGCAGCTTATCTATGCCAGACAGCCATATTTCGGGCGTGAACTGAGATATTTCAATCAGGCGCCCTGGTGGTACAAAACAGAGTTTGAAGTTCCGGATCAGAAAGTTACAGATGCTGTCCTTAAATTTACCAATGTTGATTATTATGGAAAAGTATGGCTTAACGGAGAATTTCTTGGAGAGCATGAAGGATATTCCGCTCCATTTTCCTTTAATGTAAAAGATAAGCTTGTTTTTGGAAAGAAAAATTATCTCATTGTAAAGGTAAGTTCTCCATGGGATGATGAGGTGGAGCTGGATGCACAGGATTCCAGAACCCACCTGGTAAAAAGAAATATGGTAAAAGGTACCTACGAACATTCTGATACATTTATCCAGAGAGATGTAAATCCTGTAGGAATCTACGGAAAAGTGGAACTGATCCTGACAGAAGAAGGTGTTCTGGAAGATCAGACAGATCTGAAGTATAAACTGGATCCGGATGTAAGGAAAGCAGACGTATATGTGGAAACTGAAGCGCGAGGTCTGAAATCCGGGGAGACATATGATTTTAATGTAAAGATCCGGGAAAAAGAGTCCGGTCTTATAAAGACAGAAAAAACTGTTCAGATAATGGCAGAGAAAGCAGAGACAGGTTTTAAATGTGAGCTTAAAGTGGAAGATGTCAGACTGTGGTCCACATGGGATCATGGTTATCCCTGGATGTATCAGGCAGAACTTACGTTAAGCAGGGGAAAAGACATACTGAGCAGCAGAACAACGAATTTTGCTTTTCGGGACATTCAGATTGAGCGTAATGAAAAAATAACAAGATTCTGGCTTAATAACAGGAAACTGTATATAAGAGGAACCTCTTATTTTCCGGATTGTTATATTTCTGCAATGACAAAGGAACGGTACCTGAGAGATCTTCTTAATATAAAGGCGGCAGGTTTTAATCTGGTACGAGTACATGTCCACACAGAGCAGGAAGTTTTTTATGATCTGTGTGACGAGCTGGGAATTGCAGTTTTTCAGGATTCGGAGTACAACTGGACGCATCCTTCAACAGATGAATGGGCGCAGAGATTTGCAGATGTTTACAGAGAAAATGTGAAACTTCTGAAGCATCATCCGTCTCTGATCTGCTGGATCATTATGAATGAACCGGGATGTATTGATCCGGATGGAAATGTGAGAAGGAGATTTATGGAGGAAAATCCGGGACCTGCTTTGTACAGGGAAGTACAGAAGATGGATCCGGGCAGACCGATCATCAAGGGTTCTTTCTGCGAAGACGATCTGCTTAGCGGGGACAGCCATAATTATCTAGGTTCTTTATGCGGTGGAGAATATGCAGATATTTATGAGCAGACAGAAAAGCTGAATACAGAGTACGGATTTGATGCACCGGGCAGCAGTGAAAATCTGAAAACTGTTCCGGCGGTATATCATCGTCTGGAAAAACTGGTGGATGATATCCCGAAGATCCAGGAATATCAGTATAAGCTTCTGAAATATTATACAGAGCATTACAGAATCCAGAAATATGAACCTTGCTCAGGATATATACAGTTTATGTTTATCGATCTGTGTCCTCAGAGCTTCTACGGATTATATGACTGGTGGGGAATTCCCAAAAAGGGTCTTCAGGCTATACTGGAAAGCAACGCACCAGTGGGTGCTTTTGCAAAGCACAAAGATTATCTGGACAGTCTGTACATTGTAAATGATACAGATGGAGCTCTGGGAGAGTGTGAACTTACATGGATCATTACAGAAACATTGAACGGAGAACTGGTGGAAAAGGGAAGTGTTAAAGTAGAAGTTCCGGCAGACAGCCGTGTCATGGTAAAAACCTTTGAGAAAGAATACGGAAAAGGCAAGAAGTGGAACCTTACACTAATTCTTTCTGATAATAGCGGTAAATGTATGGCAAAGAATACCTATCAGGATATCTGTACTTTGCTTTCAAGAGTTGATGGGCATCCGGACCGTATGAGCCATGAGTTTGGAATGAGACTCTACTGGGCCTGAGATATCCGTAGCTCACAGGCACTTTCATCCTTGACTTGTGTCAAAAATCACAACATGTTATACTTTGTGTATAAAGGAAGATTTTCGGCGTGGAAGGAGCGATATTATATGCGTTTACAGAAAGTACAGGATGCCCTGAACAAAAAAAATATCAAATTCGAATACACAGAGGAAGATGGTTGCGGAAGTCTGGATTTCATGTTCCGTGGACTGAAATTCCATGTATGGGAATACGAGGACAACGGTTGGGGTGCCGAGACCAATATTTATGCGGCTGGAAGAAGTGAGGACATTGACGGAGATTATGAAGAGAAGATTTCTGCAGAGATTCTTTCCTGGCCAGATATGATCAATAACTGAATATAATAATATTGAATAAAGTGGCTGTAACTGAACGAATACGCTCAGTTACAGCTACTTTTTATCGGAGAAAAGTTTTCTGAAGAACTATAGCTGTACGTTCAGGTATTCACTGGGAGATATCTGACAGTTCTTTTTAAAAACCTTGCTGAAGTAATTTCCATTGCTGAAACCAAGATGCCAGGCAATGTCGTCGAGAGTCATATCCGTAGACGGCAGAAGCCGTTTCGCCTCGGTGAGCTTCAACTGCATAGTATAGGAAAAAAGATTCTGACGTTTTTTTAAAACAATCTGGACAGATGCTCCTTACTTAGAAAAAAAGATTCTGCAATATCGGCCAGGGAGATATTTTCCAGATAATGTGCATTGATATAATCAAAAACGTCACCGATTACCTTACTGGTGAACGCAGAGCAGGCTTCAGTATGTAATCAATAACACCGGCCTGGATCGCAAGTCTTGTATATTTGAAATCGCTGAATCCGCTGATCACACTGATTTTGCTGTCGATGTGAAGTTCTTCCAGATTTTTTAAGAGCTGTGTTCCGTCCATGACGGGCATTTTCATATCTGTGATAATAATGTCAGGATGCTCTTTGAGAATGATCTTCAGGCCATCTTCGGCATTATCTGTTTCCAGAAGATCACTGTTTGCTCGGATTTATCCCATGGTGTTTTGAACTTCCGGATAAGGGATATGAAGAAGCTTGGGAGCAGATTGTGAATCCGGAAGGTTTTGCCTCCCCCTGTGGCCCTACAACTGCGGAACAGAGACATCCACGGTACGGATATGAACAGGCAGATTATGAATGTCTGTGGAACGGTCCATCCTAGCCATTTTCAACGACACAGACACTGACAGCAATGGCAAATCTTCTGAAAGATTATCCGCAGACTTATGTGACAAATATGGTCTATCTGGAATGTTTTTGGTTGTTGCTGAAAAAGATTTCATGGTTCAGGATTCCACATCAGTGACCCTGATCTCATCCTGGAATCCGTCCGTATAATGCAGCTCATAATCCTCTGTGATAAATACAGCCTGCACGCCTTTTTTCTCTGCAAATTTCAGTCCGTCCTCCAGACCAAGGGCGAAACAGGTGGTGCTTAAGGCATCGCCGTCTACAGACTGGTCGGAGATGATCGTCACAGAGATCAGGCCGTTATCATAAGGATAGCCGGTTTGGGGATTCAGGATATGATGATATAATTTTCCGTTCTGCTTAAAGCACCTCTCATAAATCCCGGAGGATACAACGGATTTTCCGGTGATATCCATAACAGCCTCTGTTTCGTTGCGATCTGCAAAGGGCTTCTGGATGCCTACTTTGAAGGGAGTGCCGTCAGGCTTCGAGCCGATGCAGAGGACATTGCCGCCAAGGTTGATGATAGCACTGTTTACGCCTTTTTTTACCAGAAAATCTTTCAGGCGGTCTGCAATATAGCCTTTGGCAATGGCGCCTACATCGAACTGGATGTCATCAGAGGGAAGTGTGATATCCTGCCCGTCAATGGTGACGCCGTTGGAGCTGCACAGGGGGAGAACTTTCTGAATATCTGCATCATCCGGAACCTTCGGATCTTCTGCTGTGAAATCCCAGAGAGAGGTCAAAGGCGCAATGGCGATGTCAAAGGCACCGTCGGATTCCCTGGTGATATCGAGTCCTTCGGAAAGCAGAGAGGCAAGGTCTTCAGATATATGCCAGGTGTCTGCTGTGCCGCTGACCGGATATGGAGTAGTCTGCCCGTCAGCATTGGGATCTTTATCCGATGTATCTTTGCGGTGATTTAATTTATAAAGCTCGCTTTTCTCATTTGTCCGGCTGAAGACCAGCTCATATTTATCGCACAGTGCCAGACAGTCATCCAGGAGAGCTTTATCCTGAGAATCGTAAATTGTGATCTGCACAGCTGTATTCAATTTGATACTACTGATACTGATGGGCTGATTTCCGGTGGTGGATGTATCTGCATCAGTGATATTTCCGCAGCCTGTGAAAAGGAGCATTGGACAGACAAGAACTGTGCACAATATTAAATAGAAGAAACGGGAATGCGAGCGGCTTCTTTTGGAATGAAAAAAATAAGTTGACATAATATTCTCCTGCTTTCTGATTGACTGGCCTGACTGAAGAGCATTTATTTGATGCAAATCTATGTAGTACATGTGGATGGGGTTATTCATTTAACCGAATCAAGTAGCGACGCGGATTGCGAATATCTGCCTGACTGACATCAGACAGATTTATGAAATCTCATTATACCATGTATTTCTGAAATCAGAAAGGCATATGCCTGTCGTAAAAATCATTGTATTTTGCAATAATATAAGATATAATTTCTCCGAAAAAAGAACATATTTGCTATGGATGATATGGATCCGAATGATTGACCGGATTTTTTACAGATAAAAGGAGAAATTTTTTATGATAAAAGTAATTGCAAGTGATATGGACGGCACACTTCTTGGTGATGACCACAGGATTGCGCCGGAAACCCTTGCGGCGATCAGGCGTGCCTGCGATGCAGGAATCCGTTTTATGGTTGCCACCGGCCGGAATTTCCCCGGTGCCATGGAGGAACTGAAGGGAACAGAGCTGACCTGTGATTATGTGGTGAGCAGTGGTGCTGAAGTACGGAATCCGCAGCAGGAGGTTGTAAAGAGAACACCGATCTCTATTGAACTGTGTGACGAGGTCTACAATACGGCAAAAAAATACCCGGTATCTGTGGCATTTTTTACGGATCGCTACGATTACCGTATTGGAACAAAGAAGGAAATTGAAGACGGGATCATTCAGCAGATCCGCCTTTTTAATATGGACATAGATACCAGTGAGGAAATCGTCCGGAAGTCGCCGCAGTACCGCAGGATCGCCGGAAATACGAAAGGGATTTCCGATATCCGTTCTCTGGAAAGCAGCGGTGCGCCGGTATATAAGATCTTCATTTTTGCGGCAGATGTGGAGCAGCTGGAGAAACTCGGCGATGAGCTGAGAGAAAATCCGGCTGTTGCGGTAGCTTCTTCTTTTATATATAATCAGGAGGTTACAGCAGTGGAGGCACAGAAAGGTCCCGTTCTGAAAGAATATATTGAAGCTCTGGGATATACCATGGATGAGGTAATGGTTCTTGGTGACAGTCTTAATGATTATTCCATGATCTCTATGGATTTCGGCGCAACCGTTGCAATGGAAAACGCAGTTCCGGAGATCAAAAAGGCAGCAAAATACATCACAAAGAGCAACAATGAGTTTGGTGTGGCTTATGCTATCAATCAGGTTTTGGAACATCAGGGAAAATAGTTTTACCCCTTTTGAAAAAGTGTCATATATATTATAATGTAGAAGGATGAATACAGAAAAGCGAAAGGATTACGTTCTTGGGTATAAAGCAGAATGGGATGAGAATGTTCGCTTTACAAAAAACACAGACAAAGAGAGGAAATCACGATGGAAAAAATGGAAAATGTTTATATTATGGATCACCCGCTGATCAAACACAAAATTTCAATGCTCCGTGACAAAAGCACAGGAACAAACGAGTTCCGTAAGTTGGTGGAGGAGATCGGAATCCTGATGGGATATGAGGCACTTCGTGATCTTCCTACAGAGGAAGTGGAAATCGAGACACCGATAGAAACCTGTAAGACACCGATGATCTCAGGCAAGAAGCTGGCAGTGATCCCGGTCCTCCGTGCAGGACTTGGAATGGTAAACAGCATTCTCACACTGGTGCCGTCTGCAAAGGTCGGACATGTGGGACTTTACCGTGATCCGGTAACACATGAGCCCCATGAGTATTACTGTAAGCTTCCGGAATCTATTGACGAGCGTATTTCAGTGATCGTTGATCCGATGCTTGCAACCGGCGGTTCTGCCGAGGCTGCCATTGATTTTGTCAAGAAACAGGGCGGAAAGAATATCAAGTTTATGTGCATCATCGCAGCTCCGGAGGGACTGAAACGTCTCCATGAGGCGCATCCGGATGTACAGATCTACTGCGGCTCCCTTGACAGAGAGCTCAATGAGAATGCTTATATCTGCCCGGGACTTGGTGATGCCGGTGACAGAATTTTTGGAACAAAATAATTTTTTTAAAAACTCAAAAAAATACTTGACACACCCGGCACTGTTATGGTATTGTACCTAAGAACGCTGCCGAAGACAGTAGGTGCCGTAAGGCATAAGGATTAAAACGCCTACCGAGGTCCAAGTATTCTGAGTTAAGATTACACAAGGCCTTATTGCGAAGCAGTAAGGTCTTTTTTTAAACAGATTGACTTATTGCGACGGCGGTATACAAAATCTATAAGGAGGTGTACCATTTCATGGCAAAAGTAGAACTGAAACAACCAATCGTAGAAGAGATTTCTAACAGCATTAAGAACGCTGAGTCTGTTGTACTTGTAAACTACAGCGGTCTTACAGTTGAGCAGGATACAATTCTTCGTAAAGAGTTAAGAGAAGCTGGTGTTCAGTACAAGGTATACAAGAATACCATGATGCGTCGTGCATTCGAGGGTACAGCATTTGAGAGCCTCAGTGATCATTTACATGGCACAAATGCGATCGCTATCTCCGAAACAGACGCAACTGCTCCGGCAAGAATCCTTGCTAAATATGCAAAACAGTTCCCGGCACTGGAGCTGATCGCAGGTGTAGTTGAAGGTAACTACAATGATCAGGCCGGAATTCAGGCACTGTCCACAATTCCTTCAAGAGAGGAACTTCTTGGAAAACTGCTTGGAAGTATGCAGTCTCCGATCGCAAACTTCGCTCGTGTGCTTAATCAGATCGCAGAGCAGAACGGCGGAGCTGACGCAGCAGCTGCTGAGTAATCCCAGCAACGTGCAATTGGCGGCATAATGACCGCATGATTATTAATTAAAATTTATAAATGGAGGGAAATTAAAATGGCAAAATTAACAACAGAAGAATTTATTGCAGCAATCAAAGAATTATCTGTATTAGAGTTAAATGACCTTGTAAAAGCTTGTGAGGAAGAGTTCGGTGTTTCCGCAGCAGCAGGTGTTGTTGTAGCAGCAGCAGGTGCAGCAGGCGAGGCAGCTGAGGAGAAAGATGAGTTTGACGTAGAGCTTACAGAGGTTGGCGCTAACAAAGTTAAAGTTATCAAAGTTGTTCGTGAGGTTACAGGTCTTGGACTTAAAGAGGCTAAAGCTATCGTTGATGGTGCTCCGAAGGTTGTTAAAGAGGGCGCATCCAAAGCTGAGGCTGAGGACATCAAAACTAAACTCGAGGCTGAGGGAGCTAAGGTTACACTTAAATAATCCAATCAGATCAGAAGTTTTAAAGGCTGTTGTGACTGCCGGTTTACCGGTGGCGCAGCAGCCTTTTTGCCATACCTGATAGAACTTGCAGCTGGTGATGAAGCATAACAGAAAGTGAGATTGGAATATGAAAAGAAAGATTGCAGCCTGTTTTCTGGCAGGCGTGCTTGGAATGACCGGAATTCCTGTTCCGGCGGCAGCGACGCAGACAGTTTCCTCTAAAAATACGGTATCTTCCGTAAAAGCTGCAGATCCGCTGACTGCGATACAGGAACAGGCCAGTGCCATGGATGCCCAGGAGCAGCTGGAAGAAGAGGAAGAGATGCCTGCCCAGGATCCGGATCCGCTGGTTCTGGATAACGGAAATGTAGTTCCTGCATCGCAGGCTTCCTGGGTGAAGGAGGAAGGCGACGAGACAGCGGCAGTTTTTGATGCCCGGAATGATTTTTCTGACGGAGCTTCGGAAGAAGAGGAAGTTGTGGAGGAGCCTGTCCTGTCTGCTGCGCCGGAATCGGAAGCGGCAGAGACAGATATGGAAGCTGCCGGGGCAGAGTCTGCCGTATCTGTGACGCCGGAACCGGAAACGGAAGAGAAAGCGGAGACTGCTGACACAGAAGAAAACAGTGCTTCGGAAATGACGGACACGGAGGCAGATGGAGAAACAGCTGACGAATCTGCCGGTGCTGCGGAAGTTTTTTCGGATGAGACCGAGGAGACTTCTGTGGAGCTTCAGATGGAAGCAGGAGAGGAGACGGAGGTTTCTGCCGGTGCATCCTCAGAAGAAACGGAGGACTTCTATGACCAGGAGGACTTTTCCGCAGGGGAGGCTTCCCAGGGTGACCTTGGAACATATCAGGAGGAAACGCTTGCTGTGGAAGATGGCCAGGACATTACAGCTCCGCTGAATACTCTGTTTCTTCAGCTGAAGGATAAGGCCACAGAGGAAACACCCTATAAGATTATTATCCCGCCGGGAAATTACCAGCTGACAGGAACCCTCTGTATGTACAGCAATATGTATCTGTATGCAAGGGGTGCGGTCATCACAAAAACCTCTGCGACCAAGCATCTGATCCTGCGTCTTGGAAACACAAAGGATTCCCAGGGCGGATATGACGGATACCAGAATATTGTTATTGATGGAGGAACCTGGGATTATAATTACCAGTGCGTGGCGGACAAGGATGCACCGGGCGGTTTTGTCGGCTTCTGCATTGGCCATGCCAGAAATGTTACCATCAAAAATGCTACATTCCTTAATAATCTGAAGTCTCATTTTCTGGAATTTGGCGGTGTGAAAAATGCCAGGATCACAGGCTGCACCTTCAGCGGTTATTACAAAAATTACGTAGGCGGCGGTCAGGAGTGCATCCAGATCGACTGCTGTACAGATGAGACGAATGTTTTTCCACAGTACCGGCCTTACGATGGAACTACCTGCGAGGATTTTGTTGTTGATGGAAATGTATTTTCAGATGTTTTTTCCGGGGTGGGAACTCACAGCATGATGTCCGGAGAAACCTATAAGCGGATCACGGTTACCAACAATACCTTCCATAATATAAAAAAACGCTGCATAGAATTTATGAATTATGAAGATGCTGTTGCAGAGAACAACACCATGGTAAATGTGGGAATGGGTGTGGATGTTATATCCGCAAGCAAAAATGTTCATCAGACCCAGGGCTATGAAGGCGGACCGGATACCCAGAAGGACAGAGACATCCGGATCGCCGGCAACTATATCAGCCTTGCAAAAACCTCCAGCATCGGCGGAGTGGCATGGGTCTGCAGCGGTGTTCATATAGAAGGCTACGAGATGAAGGCAGAGGGTGCCATTCCAAAAGGGATGTATCCGGTAAAAGGTGTAACGGTGGAAGATAATGAGATCTCGGGATACGGAAACGGAGTCAGTATTTCTCTTGCAGATACGGACACAGTAACCGGAAACCAGATAAAAATGAAAAAAACTTCTGCATATTCCAATCTGGGTATTTATGCGAAGGATGCCAGAGGAACGGTGATCACCGGAAACACGGTTTCGGGAACTGCCAATGCGGGAATCTATATTAATGAAGCGAGATATGCCAAAGGCTCCGGAGAGAAGAATCTTGTCAGTGACAACGGAGTTTCGGCTGCAGGCGGAGACGGAATATATCTGCAGTCAGTAAACGCGGCTTCCACTGCGGAGAAAAATACGGTGAAATCAGCCGGAGGATCCGGAATCCGGGTCAGATCCGGAGGAAACATCAGCATTCTCGGGAATACATGCGCTTTAAACAAAGACCACGGAGCAAAGATCGAATATACCACAGGAAGTATTCGGGTAAAAAATAACAGCTTTTACTCAAATGTAAAAAGTGGTCTCATGATCTGGAAAGCCAAAGCTTCGGAGATTTCCGGAAACCGCATGTACAAAAACAAAGGAAATGGCGTTTATGCATATAATTCTGTCATCACTGCCATGAAATCCAATTCCTTCAACGGAAACGGAAAAGCACAGGCACTGTATGCAAAGGACTGCAAAGGCTGGAGCAGCATCAACAGACCGTCCGCGCAGAAGGTTACGGAAAAGAGCACGGCTATAACCGGAAAGGCAGCTGGTAGCAGAACAGTTACCGCATACACCGTCCGTTCCGGAAAAACTGCAAGACTTGGAGGGGCTGCAGTGGACAAAAACAGCCGTTTCACTATTAAAATAAGAAAACAGAAAAAGAATACCGTACTGAAGCTTGTGTCAAAAGACAGATACGGCAACGCAGTAACGGTAACGGATAAAGTGAGATAAATAAGAAGCTTCTATTCTGTACATCGTATGTACAAAAGGAACAGAAGCTTTTTTTGGGAAAAATGTAAAAAAATCAAAAAAAGTGCTTGACACACTTTTTTTCTTATGTTAAAGTGGAGGATGCTATATTATGGCTAGATATGCCTGCCTAAAGGTCAGGCGGGATCATGTTGTAATAAATAATAAAAAAACAGGGGTGAAACGTCAATGGAAAAAAACAGAATTCGTTCTGTAAAAACTGGAAAAAGCATGCGTATGAGCTACCAGAGACAAAAAGAAGTCCTGGAAATGCCAAACCTGATCGAAGTTCAGAAAGATTCCTACCAGTGGTTTCTTGACGAAGGTTTAAAAGAAGTATTTGATGATATTTCTCCGATCGCAGATTACGGCGGAAAGCTCAGTCTGGAATTCATCGATTTCACATACGATGAAAAAGATGCAAAATATTCCATCGAGCAGTGTAAAGAACGTGACGTGACTTATGCCGCACCTTTGAAGGTTCGAGTAAGGCTGATCAATAAGGAAACAGAAGAGATCAACGAACACGAGATTTTCATGGGAGATTTACCGCTGATGACAGCTACGGGTACCTTTGTTATCAATGGTGCTGAGCGTGTTATTGTCAGCCAGTTAGTACGTTCCCCTGGAATCTACTACGCGATCGCTCATGATAAGCTTGGTAAGAGACTGTTTTCCAGTACTGTAATTCCAAACAGAGGTGCATGGCTGGAGTACGAGACAGATTCAAATGATGTATTTTATGTACGTGTAGACAGAACAAGAAAGGTTCCGATCACTGTTCTGATCCGTGCACTGGGCATTGGAACCAATGCTGAGATCATTGATCTGTTTGGTGAAGAGCCAAAGATCCTTGCCAGCTTTACAAAGGATACCTCCACAAACTATCAGGAAGGTCTCCTTGAGCTGTATAAGAAGATCCGCCCGGGCGAGCCGCTTGCAGTAGAGAGCGCAGAGAGCCTGATCATGGCAATGTTCTTCGATCCGAGAAGATATGACCTTGCCAAAGTCGGACGTTATAAATTTAATAAGAAGCTTCATTTTAATAAACGTATCGTAGGCCACAAGCTTTCCCAGGATGTTGTAGATACAACAACAGGTGAGATCCTTGCTGAGGCTGAGACACTTGTTACAAAAGAGCTTGCTGATACATTACAGAATTCCGCAGTTCCGTACGTATGGATCCAGGGTGAGGAGAGAGAGATCAAAGTCCTTTCCAGCCTTATGGTTGATATCCGTCATTATCTTCCGGAGCTTGAGGATCCGAAGTCCCTGGGTGTTACAGAGTTAGTATACTACCCGGTACTCGAAAAAATTCTGGAAGAAAATGACACATTTGAGGACAGATGTGAGGCAATCAAACGTGATATCCACGACCTGATTCCGAAGCACATCACCAAGGAAGATATCCTTGCGTCCATCAACTACAATATGCATCTGGAGTATGGCCTTGGAAACGATGATGATATCGACCACCTGGGCAACCGTCGTATCCGTGCTGTCGGTGAGCTGCTTCAGAACCAGTACCGCATCGGTCTTTCCAGACTTGAGCGTGTGGTACGTGAGAGAATGACAACACAGGACACAGAGAGCATTTCTCCGCAGTCCCTGATCAATATCAAACCGGTAACTGCAGCAGTTAAGGAGTTCTTCGGTTCTTCCCAGCTGTCACAGTTCATGGACCAGAACAACCCGCTTGGTGAGCTGACTCATAAGAGAAGACTTTCCGCACTGGGACCTGGCGGTCTGTCACGAGACAGAGCCGGATTCGAGGTTCGAGATGTACATTATTCCCACTACGGAAGAATGTGCCCGATCGAGACTCCTGAGGGACCGAACATCGGTCTTATCAACTCCCTTGCATCTTACGCAAGAATCAACCAGTACGGTTTCGTAGAGGCTCCGTACAGAAAGATCGACAAGAGCGATCCTTCCAACCCGCGTGTAACCGATGAGGTTGTATACATGACAGCGGATGAGGAAGATAATTACCATGTAGCACAGGCGAATGAGCCTCTGGATGAGGAAGGCCACTTCATTCATAAGAATGTATCCGGTCGTTACCGTGAAGAGACACAGGAGTACGAGCAGCACATGTTTGATTACATGGACGTATCTCCTAGAATGGTATTCTCCGTTGCTACAGCCCTGATTCCGTTCCTGCAGAACGATGATGCGAACCGTGCGCTGATGGGATCCAACATGCAGCGTCAGGCCGTTCCGCTTCTTACAACAGAGGCTCCGGTTGTTGGTACAGGTATGGAGACCAAGACAGCCGTTGACTCCGGTGTATGTGTTGTTGCGAAAAAAGCAGGTACTGTACTTCGTTCCACATCTACAGACATCACCATCAAGAACGATGACGGAACAAAAGATGATTACCATCTGACCAAATTCATGCGAAGCAACCAGAGCAACTGCTACAACCAGAGACCGATCGTGTTCCAGGGTGAGCACGTTGAGGCAGGACAGGTTATCGCTGATGGCCCGTCTACATCCAATGGTGAGCTTGCACTTGGTAAGAACCCGCTGATCGGATTTATGACCTGGGAAGGTTATAACTACGAGGATGCCGTTCTGCTTAGCGAGAGACTGGTACAGAATGATGTTTATACATCTGTCCATATTGAGGAATATGAGGCAGAATCCCGTGATACCAAGCTGGGACCGGAAGAGATCACACGTGACGTTCCGGGTGTCGGCGATGATGCTCTGAAAGATCTGGATGAGCGTGGTATTATCCGTATCGGTGCTGAGGTACGTGCCGGTGATATCCTTGTTGGTAAGGTTACTCCTAAGGGAGAGACAGAGCTTACTGCTGAGGAGCGTCTCCTTCGTGCCATCTTCGGTGAGAAGGCAAGAGAGGTACGTGATACTTCCCTGAAAGTACCGCACGGTGAGTATGGTATTATCGTAGATGCCAAGGTATTTACAAGAGAGAACGGCGATGAACTGAGCCCTGGAGTAAATCAGGCAGTACGTATTTATATTGCACAGAAGAGAAAGATCTCCGTTGGTGATAAGATGGCTGGTCGTCATGGTAACAAGGGTGTCGTTTCCCGTGTACTTCCAGTTGAGGATATGCCATTCCTTCCGAACGGACGTCCGCTCGATATCGTGCTGAACCCTCTGGGTGTACCTTCCCGAATGAATATCGGACAGGTCCTGGAGATCCACTTAAGCCTTGCTGCCAAAGCACTTGGCTTCAACATTGCAACACCAGTATTCGATGGCGCCAACGAGGTTGATATCCAGGATACTCTGGAGCTTGCCAACGATTACGTTAATACGGAAGACTTTGAGGAATTCCGTGAGAAATATAAAGATATCCTTGCACCGGATGTTATGCAGTACCTTGACGAGAACAAAGCTCACAGAGCACTCTGGAAGGGCGTTCCTATCTCCAGAGATGGTAAGGTAAGACTTCGTGACGGACGTACAGGTGAGTACTTCGACAGCCCTGTAACCATCGGTCACATGCATTACCTGAAACTGCATCATCTGGTAGATGATAAGATCCATGCACGTTCCACAGGTCCATACTCCCTGGTAACACAGCAGCCTCTGGGTGGTAAAGCTCAGTTCGGTGGACAGCGTTTCGGAGAGATGGAGGTTTGGGCACTGGAGGCATATGGTGCTTCCTACACACTGCAGGAGATCCTGACAGTGAAGTCTGATGATGTGATCGGACGTGTTAAGACCTATGAAGCAATCATCAAAGGTGATAACATTCCTGAGCCAGGTATTCCTGAGTCCTTTAAGGTACTTCTTAAAGAGCTTCAGTCTCTTGGTCTGGATGTACGTGTACTCAGCGAGGACGGAGAGGAAGTTCACATTATGGAGACTTCTGATTACGGAGATACGGATCTTCGTCACGTCATCGAGGGAGATTCCAGAGGACGCAGAGATGAGGAGTCCTTCGGTAAACACGGCTATACCAAGCAGGAGTTCAGTGGAGAAGAACTTGTCAATGTAGAAGAAGATGAAGACATTGAAGAAGACGAGGACATGATCGAGTTTGAAGAGTCCTTTGATGATGAGGAATAAGAAAGGGGAAAGAATACATGGCAGAAACAACGAACGCCAATGAAACATATCAGCCAATGACTTTCGATGCCATCAAGATTGGACTGGCGTCCCCTGAGAAGATCAGAGAGTGGTCACACGGTGAGGTTTTAAAACCTGAAACAATCAACTACAGAACCTTGAAACCTGAAAAGGACGGTCTTTTCTGCGAAAGAATTTTTGGACCGAGCAAGGACTGGGAGTGCCACTGTGGAAAGTACAAAAAAATTCGCTATAAAGGCGTTGTCTGCGACAGATGTGGTGTTGAAGTAACCAAATCTGCCGTTCGTAGAGAGCGTATGGGACACATCGAGCTTGCAGCTCCGGTGTCTCATATCTGGTACTTCAAAGGAATTCCGTCCCGTATGGGTCTGATCCTTGATATTTCTCCGAGAACACTGGAGAAAGTGCTTTACTTTGCAAACTATATCGTTCTGGATCCTGCTGATTCCGGACTTATGTACAAACAGGTACTCACCGAGCGTGAGTACCAGGAAGCACGTGAGTCTTACGGAGAGGGATTCCGTGTAGGTATGGGTGCCGAGTCCATCATGGAGCTTCTGAAAGCGATCGATCTTGAGAAAGATTCCGTCGAGCTGAAAGCAGAGCTTCAGGATGCAACTGGCCAGAAACGTGCAAGAATTATCAAACGTCTTGAGGTTGTGGAGTCCTTCCGTGAGTCCGGCAACCGTCCTGAGTGGATGATCATGACCGTTATCCCGGTTATTCCGCCAGATCTTCGTCCTATGGTACAGCTGGACGGAGGACGTTTTGCAACATCTGACCTGAACGATCTTTACAGAAGAATCATCAACAGAAACAACCGTCTGAAAAGACTTCTGGAGCTTGGTGCTCCGGATATCATTGTCCGCAACGAGAAGCGTATGCTGCAGGAGGCTGTAGATGCCCTGATCGATAACGGACGCCGTGGACGTCCTGTAACAGGCCCTGGAAACAGAGCTCTGAAATCCCTTTCCGATATGCTGAAAGGTAAATCCGGACGTTTCCGTCAGAACCTTCTTGGTAAACGAGTTGACTATTCCGGACGTTCTGTAATCGTCGTAGGACCGGAGCTGAAGATTTATCAGTGTGGTCTTCCGAAAGAGATGGCTATCGAGCTGTTTAAACCTTTCGTTATGAAAGAGCTTGTTGCCAACGGAACTTCCCACAACATCAAAAATGCCAAGAAAATGGTAGAGAAACTTGAGCCGGCAGTATGGGATGTCCTCGAGGACGTCATTAAGGAGCATCCGGTTATGCTGAACCGTGCACCTACACTGCATCGTCTGGGTATCCAGGCGTTCGAGCCGATCCTTGTAGAAGGTAAGGCGATCAAGCTTCATCCACTTGTTTGTACTGCGTTCAACGCTGATTTCGATGGTGACCAGATGGCCGTACATCTTCCGCTTTCCCAGGAAGCACAGGCAGAGTGCCGTTTCCTTCTGTTATCACCGAACAACCTTCTGAAACCGTCAGATGGTGGTCCTGTAGCCGTTCCTTCACAGGATATGGTCCTTGGTATCTACTACCTGACTCAGGAGAGACCTGGAAACAAGGGTGAGGGAAAGTTCTTCAAGAGTGTCAACGAGGCAATTCTTGCATATGAGAACAAAGTCATCACACTTCAGACCAAGATCATTGTACGCTGCCATAAGACAATGCCGGATGGCACTGTTATCAGCGGCAATGTTCATTCCACACTGGGACGTTTCCTGTTCAACGAGATCCTTCCACAGGACCTTGGATTTGTAGACAGAAGCGTACCTGGAAACGAACTGCTTCTTGAGGTTGATTTCCTTGTAGGTAAGAAACAGCTGAAGCAGATCCTTGAAAAAGTTATCAATACTCACGGTGCAACAAGAACAGCTGAGGTACTTGACTCCGTTAAGGCTATGGGTTACAAATACTCCACACGTGCAGCCATGACCGTATCCATTTCCGATATGACCGTGCCACCGCAGAAGCCGGAGATGATCAAGCAGGCCCAGGATACTGTTGACCGTATTACAAAGAACTACAAACGTGGTCTTATCACAGAGGAAGAGCGTTACAAAGAGGTTGTTGATACCTGGAAGAAGACGGATGATGAGCTTACAAAAGCACTTCTTACCGGTCTTGATAAGTACAACAACATCTTCATGATGGCTGACTCCGGAGCCCGTGGTTCCGATAAGCAGATCAAGCAGCTTGCCGGAATGCGTGGATTGATGGCTGATACAACCGGTCATACAATCGAGCTCCCGATCAAGTCAAACTTCCGTGAGGGTCTTGACGTACTGGAATACTTCATGTCCGCTCATGGAGCACGTAAAGGTCTTTCCGATACCGCTCTTCGTACAGCCGATTCAGGATACCTGACAAGACGACTTGTTGACGTATCCCAGGATCTGATCGTTCGTGAGGCAGACTGCTGTGAGAACAGAGCAGAGATCTCCGGTATGGAAGTTCGTGGATTCATGGACGGAAAAGAAGAGATCGAGAGCCTTCAGGAGCGTATCACAGGACGTTTCTCCTGTGAGACAGTTAAGAATAAAGACGGAGAAATCCTTGTTAAAGCAAACCACATGATCACACCGAAGCGTGCAGCCCGTATTATGAAAGAGGGCGTAAGCAATCAGACAGGCGGACCGATCGACAAACTGAAGATCCGTACCATCCTTTCCTGTAAGTGCAAGGTTGGTGTCTGCGCAAAATGTTATGGTGCGAACATGGCTACCGGTGAGCCGGTACAGGTTGGTGAGTCTGTTGGTATCATCGCAGCACAGTCTATCGGTGAGCCAGGTACACAGCTGACCATGCGTACTTTCCATACCGGTGGTGTTGCCGGTGGAGATATCACACAGGGTCTTCCTCGTGTCGAGGAGCTTTTTGAGGCAAGAAAGCCGAAGGGTCTTGCGATCATCACAGAGATCCCAGGTGTTGCCACGATCAACGACACTAAGAAGAAACGTGAGATCATCGTAAACGATCCGGAGACAGGCGATTCCAAGACTTACCTGATCCCATACGGTTCTCGTATCAAAGTCCTTGATGGACAGGTTCTTGAGGCCGGTGATGAGCTGACAGAAGGTAGTGTAAATCCGCATGATATCCTGAGAATCAAGGGTGTGCGTGCAGTTCAGGATTACATGATCCGTGAGGTTCAGCGTGTATATCGTCTGCAGGGTGTTGAGATCAACGATAAGCATATCGAGGTTATCGTTCATCAGATGCTGAAGAAGATCCGTATCGAGGATAACGGAGATACAGAGTTCCTGCCAGGAACACTTGTTGATGTCCTTGATGTTGAGGAAGTTAACGAGAAACTTGAGGCAGAGGGCAAACAGCCGGCAGAGGGCAAACAGGTTATGCTTGGTATTACCAAGGCATCCCTTGCTACAAACTCTTTCCTGTCAGCAGCATCCTTCCAGGAAACAACAAAAGTCCTGACAGAGGCTGCTATCAAAGGTAAGGTCGATCCGCTGATCGGTCTGAAAGAGAACGTTATCATCGGTAAGCTGATTCCTGCAGGTACAGGTATGAAGCGTTACAGTGAGATTAGTCTTGACACAGGAATGCCGGAGGTAAAAACAGCCTCCGAGGAGCCTGAGGATACAGAGGAAATTTCCGTAGAGGAAGAGAAGACTGAGACTGCTCCGGAGGAAGAGACCATTGCTGTTGAAGAGACAGCAGAGGAAACTGCACCGGTAGAAGAATAAGTCGATATACCTTGCTAATATAAATAAATCTCCCCCCGGAAATCCGGAGGGAGATTTCTGTTTATAAGCAGGGATTTTCTGAGAGAGGAGGGATTGCGATGGACAAGGAACTGCCAATTTCCCCGTGGCCGGAATGGAAGATCGTAAGCAAGATCGGGGAAGGCTCTTTTGGAAGAGTGTATAAAGCTCAGAGAACTGAGAAGGGACGTTCTTTTTACTCGGCAATTAAGATAATCACAATCCCCGCCAGTAAAGGGGAGCTGGACAGTGTGCGCTCAGAATCCGGTGATGAAAAATCTGTCCGCGGTTATTTTGAAAATCTGGTGGAGGAGTGCATTCAGGAAGTAAGCACCATGGAGTATTTCCGGGGAAATTCCCACATTGTATCAGTAGAAGATTACAAGGTGATGGAATATCTGGATGAGATTGGCTGGGATGTTTTTATCCGCATGGAATATCTCACAAGCTTCATGGAGTATTATGCGGGAAAAAATCTCACAGAAAAAGAAGTGATGAAGCTTGGCATTGACCTTTGTAAAGCACTGGAATACTGCGGGCAGCTTCACATCATTCACAGAGATATCAAACCGGAGAATATCTTTGTATCCAGGTTTGGGGATTTCAAGCTGGGGGACTTTGGAATCGCCAGAGAACTGGAAAAAACCATGAGCACCCTTTCCAAAAAGGGAACTTATTCTTATATGGCGCCGGAGATGTACAGGGGAGAACAGTACGACAGCAGAGTGGACATTTATGCACTTGGCCTGGTGTTATATAAACTGATGAATCATAACAGACTTCCGTTTCTGAATCTTGAAAAACAGCTGATCACATACAGAGATAAGGAAAACGCACTCACGAGGAGAATGTCAGGCGAAACACCGCCATCACCTGTGGATGCAGGAGAGGCTTTCGGCTCCGTTATCTTAAAAGCCTGTGCCTATGATGCAAAAGAACGATATCAGACTCCTGATAAGTTTCGGGAAGCACTGGAAGAAATCCGGTATGGAGCGGCAAACAGAGAACAGGGAGTTCATGAGAAACAGAAACCAGTGGAGGAAAGACCTGTTCCGGAGTCCATGCCGAAGTTTCTCCAGGAGGGTGCCGCCAGACAGCTGGCAAGAACAAGTCAGCTGAATACGAATGCGATCCGTCAGGCACGTAGAAATCCTGCGCCGGCATCCGTACAGCCGGAGAAACCGATAGCCGGAGAAATAGTAAAAAATGCAGCCCGGAATACGCCAAAGGCTCAGAGCACAATACAGAAGCCTCAGAAATCTGCATCCGAAAAAGCAGTATCTGAAAAAGATAGCCGGTCCGGTTATCTGTCAGGACGTTCCCTTCAGTCAGAGCCCGGTACAAGAAAAACCGGAGCTGTAAAGCCCAGAGTTACCTCTATCACAGATCTGGAAGACGACCGTGACCAGAATCTCCAGGAGTGGGAGGGGTCCGTGCCAGAGAATGGCGGAAAAACCGATGACAGAAAGAGACGGAAAGGTATTTTCAGAATGCTCATAACTGCCGGGATCCTTGTTGTGCTGATCGGCGGGATCCTTGCGGTACGAACGATACGGAAACCTGCGGATAATGGAGAGCCTTCGTATACAGATTCTGATGATTCTGATGCTCTGAACAAAGGAAATTTCGGTACTGCAGACAATTCGGATAAAAGCTTCGCGCAGGCAATGGAAACGATACGTGACCATGCGACAACCATAGAAAATGCTCTGGACAGTTATAGACGTGAAGGCACAGAGGGGGATCGCCTGCGCTTTTATAACGGATCAGGAGAGATTGCCAAAGTGCTTGTATATCCCGGCAGTTCCGCAGATGGCGTTTATGAGGAATATTTTTACTGGGGTGAGCAGATGTTTTATACTTATGTATGGGACGGAGATGAGAAGCAGTATTTTTATTATCAGGACGGCCTTCTGATCCGATGGATCGATGCAGATGGCAGGGTGCATGATAAAGAGAGCGATAACGATAAATATGTAGAACTGGGAGACAAATACTGGAGTAATTCTGTAGTGGAGCTTCAGCAGTAATGTCGAAGGGGTTTTACGAAAGGAAAAAGAATGGCCTATCAGATTGATTATGCGTATACATGTCACACCGGAAAGGTGAGGACAAATAATGAGGATAATTTCTGGTGCTGCGGAGTGCGTCTGCCGGTGCACAACCAGGGGGTTGACGGGATCCTGGCAGGTCATACACAGCACTGGCAGCTTCCAATGCTGGCCGTTTTTGACGGCATGGGCGGAGAAAGCTGCGGTGAAATGGCAGCTTCTGCAGCTGTGGAAGCGCTGGGAGGCTTCTATGAAGAAAACAAAAAGACCCTGAAAAAAGAGCCTGTGGTTTTTCTGACAGGAGCCTGCGAAAATATGAATGAGGCAGTATGTCGCTACAGCAATGAAAACTGTATCAGAAGCATGGGAACAACCATGGCACTTTTGTCTTTCAGTGAAAAGGCGATCTATGCCTGCAACCTTGGGGATAGCCGTATCTACCGTCATTTTCAGGGGAAGCTCCAGCAGATTTCCACGGACCATGTGATCGGTGGGAAAATGCTGGGAAAAGCTCCGCTGACGCAGTATCTGGGCTTCCAGGAAGAAAACATGGCATTGGAGCCTTCTATCGTGGAGATCGGTTATCAGCCGGGGAGCTCGTATCTGATCTGTTCAGATGGAGTGACAGACATGCTTTCTGATCAGGAGCTTCAGAATATCCTTGACGGGACAGAAACCGCAGAAGAAAAAGTAGGTAAGATCCTGGAACAGGCATTGGAAAGAGGCGGCAGAGATAATGTGACACTGGTCCTTGCACAGATCAGCGGCTATGAAGAAAAAAATCTTCTCAAACGCTGGGCAGAACGCCACAGTACCGGACGGTAATAACCCCGGGGAGTAAGAAAAGGGATAAGGAGAAAATTTGTGATGAGAAATCGAATGCAGGATCTTGATTTTGAACAGACAGTTGCCTTCGATTCAGTGAAGGACTTTGAATTTACAAGAAAGGCGGCACAGAAGTTCCGCCAGGTTGTCAGTCTGGATTCCTTTGAAGATGAGGATGCAGATGTTATTTTTCATTATCTTTACAAGGAGATGGAACTGGTTTCCTTTGGTGACTATCTGAAACGATATGTGTATGAGCGTGCAGAGCTTGAGGAGCCTTTTTCCCAGGTGCCGCAGGAAGTCTACAGGGAGATCGTTGTGGAATCCTTCAAGGAAACCTACACACCGAAATCCATGTCACCTACATCAGCCAAACTGAGTTCTCTGGTGAATAACTGGCTGACTCAGGCATCTGTGAAGCGTGAAACAGTTTTTCTTCTGGGGTTCGGACTTCGGATGAGTACAGAGGATGTTTCAGATTTTCTGACCCGGGTGCTTCGTGAGCAGGATTTTGATTTTCATAATCCGGAAGAAGTGATCTACTGGTATTGCTATCGGAATCATCTTGGCTATTATAAAGCTGAGGAATATAAAGAAACCTACAAACAGATGACTCCGGTGGAAAAAAAGACCGGAGAGATCGTGTATGGCACAGGGCTTTGTCTGGACAGTGAAGAAAAGCTTCTGGAATATCTGGCTTTTCTGAAAGGAAGACATGATGATCCGAAATCAGAGAAGAGCCAGGCTTTTCAGGAATTTATGATCCTTCTGGAGCGGGCAAAGAAGATCATTGCAGCCATGTATCAGGAAGATGAGGAAGAAAACGGTGGCAAAAAGATCTGGAAGCCTGAGAATATCAGTGCTTCGGATCTGGAAAAGGTTATCTGCAGCGGGATTCCTATTAATAAAATGGGAAATCTCAAAAAGATGTCCGCATCCATTCTGGCAAAACATTTCAGCCAGAAGCGCTTCAGCCGCCAGAGGATCAACAATATCCTGAACCATAAATTTCCGGTGGAGCGGTTCGATCTGATCACGCTGGAGTTTTTTGTGATCTCTCAGGAGATGGCAGATGATGATCCGTATACAAGATACCGCCATTTTCTGGAGGAGATTCAGGAAATCCTGGCCCGCTGTGAAATGAGTGAGATCTACATAGTGAACCCATATGAGTGCTTTCTTCTGATGTGCCTGCTGACAGACTGTCCGTTGGCAGTATTTTCCGAGATTTGGGAAAAATCCTATGAAGAGGGAGAAGAAAAGAATTGAAAAAAGGATGATGCGTATTGTGCTTGCGCATCATCCTTTTTTGCTGAATGCGGATGACTGGTTCGACCATTTGCCTGGCCTGACTGCCCGCTTATCCGCTGTTATCTTGCTTTTCCGGTTTTTACCGCACTTGCAGGTCCTGTCTTTGCTTTTCTGTTTATAGTACGGTATGGAACCACTCTGTAACTGTATGTGGTGTTCTTTGATGTTTTAAACGTATAATTTAAGTTTCTGGCGGAAACGGTTTTTACTTTTTTGAAGGAGCCGTTTCCTTTTTTCTGATAGAGGACATAGCCGGTTGCTCCGGGAACTTTTTTCCAGGAAAGTATCTGTTTTCCTTTGAGGGTTTTAAGCTTTGTGGACGGACGGAGCAGATTCGGTTTCACGGTCACTGCTTTGGAAGTTGGACTGTAGATATAACCGGAGGATGTTTTTCGGCTTGCACGGATCACGTAAGAATACTTATTTCCGATAGTGATCTTTGTGTCTTTGTATGAAGTAGTATTTGCGTTTAAAGTTTTGATCTTTGCGTATTTTCCGGAATTTGTTTTTCTGTAGAGAATATAGCTCCGGGCATTGTTTATACGGTTCCAGCGGAGTGTACAGCTGTTCCAGGATGTGGAAGCCTTGATTGCCGGCGCTGTTAATTTCACAACCGCCGGAGCCGGAGTACCGGAAGGTTTCGGAGCCGGAGTGCTGGTTGGTTTTGGAGTTGGAGTGTTGGTTGGTTTCGGAGTTGGAGTAGCAGTTGGTTTCGGAGTTGGCGTAACTGTCGGTGCCGGAGCGGATATTTTAAAGGTCAGGGTCTGGCTTGCAAAATATTTATTGATTCCGGTGACAGTTACAGATCCGGTACCAGTCTTTGTGTTATCCGCCCAGGAAAGGACATAATCGGTACCTTCCTGAAGTGTAGCAGAGCCGTATTTTACAGTCGGTTTCGGCGTTACTGCATTACCACTGAAAATCTGTTCCGGAATGTCCGAAAGATCACAGAGTTTTACAGATGTCATCTGCCTCGTTCCGGAATAATTCTGCTTGTAGGAAATAGAAAAACCAAGGATTTCATTGCCGGCAGAACAGCGCAGGGAAGTGATCGAGTAATCGTCGGAGGTCAGCTGTACGCCATTATAGGTGATCACAAGATGATTCCGCAGGAAAGTGGTTACAGATCCATTTCCACAATTAGTATCCGGAAGTTCGATCGTCTCGCCGGAGAGCTTCAGTGGATTGATGGTGAAGTATTTGGAAAAACCGCTTCTGTAAATGCCGATACCGGTTATATGGACACGAGGTCTGTTGGTTCTGGAACTTGCCATGGTGTTATCAAAATAAGAAAGGGTATAATCAACATCTTTCTTTAAAGTAACACCATTTAATGTGACCGTTGGCTCCGGCTTGAATTCTTTGCCAGGAGCATATTCATAATCCGGTATATCGCCGATTTCAGCCTCTGTGATCGGGGTAAGATCGATGTAGAAAGATTTATTTGTTTCACCGGTGAAATTTCCCTTACCGGAGACAGTAACATAAGCGTTTCCCTGTTGGGCATTGTTATGCCAGGAGAGTGTATAATCTACATTTTCTGTCAGGGTTATACCATTCCATGTGACGGTTGGCTTCGGGGTCAGTGGAGTTCCGGTATACAGATAGGAGGACTGGGAAAAAGTAACCTCTGCCTGAGAGAGATTGATCTGCCAGATACCGAAATTATTCGTCAGAGTTCCGGAATAAAGGCCAAGACCTGTGATCGTGAAAGTTCCCACACCGCTGTTTTGATTGTTGGAGAAAGACAGAGTGTAATCTTTTCCCTCAGTCAGTGTGCGGTCATGAAACTTAAGTACAGGGGAAAAAGTAATAGGCTTTCCGGTATACTTCCAGGAACCTGTATAGGTCAGGGATGTTTCTTTGGAATCTTCCAGATCATAGTAGGCATTGAGATCTGCAGTCAGTATTTTGTCAGGGCAGGATTTCAGTGTTGCGGTAACTGTTGTGTTTCCTTTACTTTTCAGCCGGATCACACCACTCTGATCCACAGTAGCAACAGATGGATCACCTGTTGACCATGTAAAAGAAGACGGGTCGAGGCTGGAACTCATATAGCTGAATCCGTTACAGGTTGCATAAATGGTCAGAGTCTTCTGTTCTTCTGTGAATTTTACAGGAGAAGATACATTAAAATGGATGTTCATTAGGCGTGGAAGCACGGAAAGAACAGGGGAGACATTCTGGTTGGCAGGCTGTGTGCAGGTTTCTGCTGCGTGAGAAGAAAAGCACTGGATCCAGTAGAGATGACCGTTCTGTGAGTAGCAGCCGATTCCGGCAGAAACATTTTTGGAATTCATGATGTTCGTGTAATGTCCGGAAGATTCGATCCATGATTCCATAACTTCTTCAGGAGTTCCCTGGTTGATCGCAAGATTTTCACTTGGATCCTCAAAATAAGGAAAGGCTGAAAAACAGATGGAACCATTGGGACGGGTATGACTGGCGTAAACGGTCAGTTCTTCTGCTCTGGTCATGGCGCATTCCAGAAGGTTCTTATCCATAGTGACAGGATTCCGGTTCTTTTTGGCACGCTCCTGATTTACCAGATCAAGGACCTGGTAAGCATAGTCATAGCGGCGGATACCCTGGCTGAGTTTCAGCTCAACTGTACTCTGGTCAGAGGCTGCCTGCACACGGACCATGTGGACTGGTGCCAGCAGAAGAAGCAGGAGCAGCAGCGCCGGCCAGAATAAATGTCTTGTTTTTTCCTCTTTTGTCTCGTTCATGATGTTTTCCTTTTCGGTAAAAAATGTAGATGTTTTCTTTCGTTATTCGTTGTAGTAGCCATAGATCGCACGGCTGTCCTGTGCGATGGTGTTCTGTGCGGCTGTGGTGTCGTTAAGATCCTGTGACATAAAGCAGACTACCAGGTCGATTCCCTTGGCTGTGTCATAGATGATGCCGGCATCATTTTCTACGGTGTCCAGTTCACCGGTTTTGTTGGCAACCTTTACATTGGAAGGCATCTGAGCCGGGATCTTGTTTTTTCTGGTCTGCATTTTCAGGAGGCGGTACATGTATTCCGCTCCTGCAAGTGTGTCATTATTGTCGGTAGCAGTACCCTTGTCGATCTGGTAGATGGTCTTCAGGAATTTTCCGCAGTCTTTTGCAGAAGTGTAGTTATCTCCGTTGGAATTATCTGCAAGAAGAAGACGTCCCATGGATGTGCTGGTGTATCCATGATCCTGGCAGAATTTGTTCACACGTGCCATTCCGGCTGCATCATCACCGCCGCCGAGGTAGTTGACAAGAGTGTTGGCTGCATCGTTGTCACTGACGGTGATCATGGAATTCAGCGCATTGTCCAGGGCATCTTTGCTGTATTTGGAGGAAAGACTGTCATAATCTTCGTATACGGCACCCATGATATAGAGCTTGATCAGGCTGGCAGCCTGCATCTGCTGGTCATTGATGGCTCCCTCGGTATTTTTTGCAAGGTTGCATACATACACGGACCAGGTTCCGTTATCGGTGGGAAGAAGGGACTGTACCTGGTTCAGAAGGTTGTCCATACTGGAGTCTGAATTGTCTGTGAAAGTGCCTCCGCTGGATGGGGAAAGTGTTCCTTCTTCCTGAGTGGAAGAAGAACTGTCCTTGCTGCCGGAAGATTCGGAAGAATCGGAAGCTGCAGATGTATCTGTGGATTCTTCCTGTACGGAAGGACCTTGGATTTCAGCTGAAGATGCTGCGGCAGCAGCGCTGGAAACGGTAGGATCATCAGGATAAAGAGCATCCAGCTGATCGGCTTTGCTGCTGAGCTCAGCGGCAGAATCAGAAACCTCCTGCACACTTTTCTGCAGCTTGTTAACTTTTGTCTGGAGAGAAGCAAGCTTGTCTAGGGAGCGGACATTCAGTGCCCCAAGTCCTGCCAGTGCGATGACAAGCACTGCGATCACAATATACAGAAATGTATTTTTTTTCATATATAAACAAACTCCTTTTTATTATTGGAAATAAGCATCGATTCCATTGGCGATCCCTTCTGCCATAGTCTGCTGGAAGGAAGAATCTGCCATTTTCAGATCATCGCTCTGGTTGGTCATAAATCCCATTTCCACAATAGTCACCGGAATCGTGCTCCAGTTGATGCCTGTCATGGAATCGGTGTAGATGATTCCGCGGTTCTGGAATCCGGTAGCTGCGCAGTAGGAATCCACAATGCATTTGGATAGTTTGTTGGAACTGTCATAGAGACTGGAAACATAAGGATTCTGCTGGGACGGACACATGGTCAGAGCACCGGAGACATCTGCAGAATCATCTCCGTTTGCATGGATACGGACACAGATCTCCGCACCCTGGGAAGCGACCAGCTCTGCACGCTCCTTGTTGCTGATAGCGGCATCATTGTCTGTCCTTGTCATTATTACCTGGTATCCACGCTGTTCCAGGATATCCTTAAGCAGAAGAGAAACATCCAGGTTCAGCTGATACTCGGGGAGACCGCTGAAGGAACCTCTGGTTCCGGTGGAAGCCTTGGCCTTCATGGTGGAGGAACCTGGTCCGTTAGGCTCTGTGGCACTCATATCAACATTTTCGCCCTGATGTCCGGGATCAATCCCGACGATATGGCCGTTGGAAGCAGAAGATGTGGTGTCATCACCGCCATCCGTGAATCCTTCGCCGCCGGCTTCACTGAAAACGGAAGGTTTGGTTGTTTTCTGGCTGTTTTCGGATTCCGGCGCCCGTTCGTGCTCTCCGGTGCTGTTTTTGACAGCTTTTTCTGTCTGTGCCCGCTGTTGCAGGTATTTGTTGGCTGCCTGTTTCTTTTCGATCTTAGCTGTATAAAGTTCGATGTCTTCTTTCATGGATTTCTGCTTTTGCTGGACCGGTTTGATCACGGATGCCATTTTCTGGTCAACTGCATCAATCTTCCGGTAGGTTTTATAGCTTAAACCAAAAAGCAGTCCAATACAGATAAGACCCGTCAGAAACAGGACGATCGCCATCAGATGAGGCTTTTTTTCCATAAATTCATGTCCTTTCTGGGTGGATGTTTTGTATTTGTAAATATTATAAAGAAGGAGGTAGGAAAAAGCAATTGTGAAATTGGTGTTGACAACAGGGAAAAGTGTGATATTATATATATAAAATAATTATATATAAAAATTTTATATATAAAATAATTACATAAAGAGGTGAGCGTATGTATTACTATCCGGTGTCAGCTGTGCTGACGGAATGCCTGATCCTTTCCGTTGTGGAACAGCAGGATTCTTACGGGTATGAGATCAGCCAGACGGTGAAGATGGTTGCATCTATCAAGGAGTCAACATTGTATCCGATCCTGCGTAAGCTGGAGACAGGTGGTTATCTCACAACGTATTCCGAGGAGTTCCAGGGCAGGAAGCGAAAGTACTATTCCATCACGGAAGCCGGTCGTGAACAGCTGGAATATCTGAGAAAAGAGTGGAGAGAATACCGCGATACCATAGATGATATTGTGGAAGGGAGACTTCGAAAATGACAAGAAATGAATATATGGAGCAGCTGAAGAAATATCTGAAGCGGCTGCCGAAAGAAGATTATGACAATGCCATTGAGTATTTTTCGGAATACTTTGATGAGGCAGGACCTGAGAATGAACAGCAGGTCATGGAAGAACTGGGACAACCCCGGGAAGCAGCAAGGGAGTTGCTTTTGAACCTTCTGCAGGAAAGTGTTGGTGGCGGCAAGGACAGTACCGGGGAAAAAACGGCAGCACTGCCGGAAGTCGGTTCCGTTGTCCAGGGGCGGAGTACAGCAGGGCAGAATGCCCATGATTCCACAAAAAATAAGCGTTCCCCGGGGAAGATCATCCTCCTTGCCATCCTGGTCCTCTGTGCGTCACCAGTCAGTCTGGTACTTCTGATCAGTGCGCTGACAGTACTGTTTGCAGTAGTTGTTGTGATCGCATCAGTGATCTTTTCCCTGGGTGTGACAAGTGTTGCAGCGATAGCCGGAGGAATCCTGCTTGCCGGTTTTGGTGCGATGCTGATACTGAAGTCCGTGGCAGCAGCGTGTATGATGGCAGGCAGCGGATTTCTTATGGCAGGCGCCGGGATCCTGATCGGAATTCTTACCATATATATCTGTAAATGGTGTGCAACAGGAATCGGACGTCTGGTAAACAGATTTGTAAGAAAGAAGGTGCGTAAAGATGAATAAGATTGCAAAGACAGCACTGATGACAGGCACAGCACTCTGTGTGGCGGGAGTTGTACTTTCCACTGCCGGATATTTTGCTGGGGGAAAAGATTTCACATATGCTTCCGATCATTTCTATGTATCCGGAGGAAATTCTTCTGATAAAAACCTTGCAGTGATGGAAAAACAGCAGATCGATGATTTTACGAAACTGGATGTTGATTTCAGCAATCTTGATCTGGAAATCCGGACTTCCGATGATACTCATTATTATATGGAATACAAACTTGAAAAAACCGGAAAAAAAGATCCTCTTACATGGGAAGATAAAGACGGGAAACTTACCTTAAAAGAGTATGAAGGTTCTTCAGGAAATTATTATATAACATATGATCTGGGAATCTTCAGAGAGCATGTAAAGAAAACAGAAACGCAGAAGTATTTAAACACAGTGATCCTTTATGTGCCGGAGAACGCAGAACTTTCGGAGGGCGATATCCATCTTTCGGACGGAGATCTTAACGCAGAACAGCTGCTTTGTGAGAAAATGACAGTGAAGCTCTCAAATGGAGATATGAATCTGGACAGAGGTGAGTTTAAAGATTTCGAGGCGACACTTGGAGACGGGGAGCTTGAGATCGGGGATATCCGGACAGGATCTCTGAAACTGAAAAACAGCAACGGTGATGTGACGCTGAAAAGGGCAGCTCTTGGAGATGGGGAGATCAGCCTTGGAGATGGTGAGTTGCAGATCGGAGACAGCAGTTTTAACGGCGATATGGATATCAACAGTTCTGACGGTGATGTTTCCATTGAAATGAAAGCTGGCAGCGTGAAAAAAACCAACATACATCTGGAGACCACAGATGGCGATGTGGATGCTTCCGGCGTATCAGAAGGCAGAAGCAGTGAGGGGGATTCTTACTCTGTCTACGAGAATAAAGTGGATACTTCCGCACCGGCTCTGAATGTGAAATGCGGAGATGGAGATATTACCTTAACAGAATCAGAAAAGTGAAAAAGAGTTCTGCATACATGGAACCCCACCTGTATGCAGACTTTTTTTATGCCTGGTAAAGGCACGACAGAAAGCTTTGGAAAGAGGATTTCTCAGGCAAAAAATTCCTGCGTTTTTTTCTCTGAAATGTATTGACAAATCCCTGTACTATGATATAATTCAATCAAATCACAGAAAGCATATATAGTTACTAGGAAATAGGGGAATGGATATAAGAGAAATAAGGAGGACACCATCATGGGTAAAATTTACGGAAGCGCACTGGAACTGATCGGAAACACACCGCTTGTGGAGGTTAAGAACGTAGAGAAGTCTGAGGGACTTGAGGCTACAGTACTTGCCAAGCTTGAGTATTTTAACCCGGCAGGAAGCGTTAAGGACAGAATCGGTAAGGCAATGATCGAAGATGCAGAGCAGAAAGGTATTCTGAAACCAGGCGCAACCATTATCGAGCCCACATCCGGTAACACGGGAATCGGACTTGCAGCTATCGCAGCAGCCAAGGGCTATAAGACGATCCTTACCATGCCGGAGACCATGAGTGTTGAGAGAAGAAACATTCTGAAAGCATACGGCGCAGAGGTAGTTCTGACAGATGGAGCCAAGGGAATGAAGGGAGCCATTGCCAAGGCAGAAGAGCTTGCCAAAGAGATTCCGGGAAGCTTTATCCCAGGACAGTTCGAGAACCCGGCCAACCCGAAGGTACATGCAGCAACAACAGGTCCTGAGATCTGGAACGACACAGACGGGAAGGTAGACATTTTCGTAGCCGGTGTTGGTACAGGCGGAACGATCACAGGTACAGGCGAGTATCTGAAGAGTCAGAACCCGAATGTGAAAGTAGTAGCTGTTGAGCCGGCAACATCTCCTGTACTTTCTGAGGGAAAAGCCGGCCCGCATAAGATCCAGGGTATCGGCGCAGGCTTCGTTCCGGATACACTTGACACCAAGGTTTATGACGAGATCATCACGGTAGAGAATGAGGATGCATTCGAGACATCCAAACTCCTCACAAAAAAAGAGGGAATCCTTACAGGAATTTCTTCCGGTGCAGCTCTCTATGCTGCGATCCAGCTTGCAAAACGCCCGGAGAACAAGGGTAAAGTGATCGTAGCACTTCTTCCGGACAGTGGAGACCGTTACTACTCCACACCACTGTTTATAAAATAATCGATCCGAAGACCGCTTCTTTTGCCCCGAAGCGAGACTCTGCGGGATTATTTGCGGCGCTCCTGAATGCCTGTTCAAGCAGGCTGCCGGAGCGCCGGTTTTATTCTTGATTTTGACGCACGGCAAAGATATCTGACGCAGGACTTCACGCTATGATGGACGGGATTGTTTTCAGTAATTTATGGAATTGCTATAATTAAGTAAGCACTCTGTGGGGACGTGCTTGTATCTTGCAGCTTTTTCAGGTATAATAGAGAAAACGAATAAAACCTATTAACAATATAAAGAATAAAGTCTGCAAAGCAGACACTGCTATCTGTGCATCACAGAGAAGGGTGCCGGTCATGGAATACAGAGGAATATTTCCGGCTGAACAGCTGCACAATAACAGAAAGAGCAAAAGGCTATGAATCAGAAGAATACTGAAATATTGGAGGTAAATATTACATGAGGATTTCTACAAGAGGAAGATATGCGCTGAGACTGATGTTGGATCTTGCCACAAATTATACAGGAAAACCGATCCGACTGAAGGATGTGGCGAAGCGTCAGGGGATTTCCGATAAATATCTGGAGCAGATCATCTCCATCCTGAACAAAGCAGGCTTTGTCCGCAGTGTCCGTGGCCCTCAGGGTGGCTATGCACTGCAGCAGACCCCGGATAAATATACCATCGGAATGATCCTCCGTCTTACAGAGGGAAGTCTTTCCCCTGTGGAATGTCTGGACGACAACGGAGCCATCTGTGACCGTGAGGAGAACTGCGTCACCCAGATCCTCTGGAAAAAGCTGGACGACGCTATCAAAGGTGTAGTAGATCATATAACCCTGGAAGACCTGATGAATTGGCAATCCGTGAAGGCGGACGAGTATATCATATAAAAAAGCTGCGTAAGCAGCTTTTTTTTTATCCCGTTTTTTAACCAACATTTTACAAAACTGCGATTTTATATTTTACCTTCCATTCCTATAATAACACCTGTACTTAAGCAGTGAGCAAGTAAAAATGATCATAGAAATGAGGAGAAAAAATCATGAAAAAAAGAATCGCAGGCATCTTAACAGCAGCACTTATCGGAACTACAGTAATGGGAACAGTTGTAATGGCAGCACCATCCGGAGCGATCGACGTAATTTCCCGTGAGGACGGATCCGGAACACGTGGAGCATTCGTAGAGCTGTTTGGTATTGAGGAAGAAAAAGACGGCGAGAAGGTAGATATGACAACACAGGAAGCAAGCATCACAAACAACACAGATGTAATGCTTACCACAGTAGCAGGCGATGAGAACTCTATCGGATACGTATCCCTTGGTTCCCTCAACGATACAGTAAAAGCAGTAAAGATCGACGGAGCAGAGGCAACAGCCGAGAACGTTGCAGATGATACATACAAGGTAGCACGTCCGTTCAACATCGTAACAGGCGACAAGCTCAGCGATGCAGCACAGGATTTCATTAACTACATCGTGAGCTCTGACGGACAGGACATCATCGAAAAAGAAGGCTACATCAAAGTAGATGAAAAAGCAGAGGCATACAAAGCCGGAGATGCAAAAGGCAAAGTCGTAGTTATGGGATCTTCTTCCGTAGGACCTGTAATGGAGAAGCTTGCAGAGGCATATCAGAAAACAAATAAAAACATCACAGTAGAGGTTCAGGTCAGCGACTCTACAACAGGAATCAACAGTGCAGCAGAAGGTGTATGTGATATCGGAATGGCATCCCGTGATCTGAAGGACGAAGAGAAAGATAAAGGAATCAGCTCCGAAGCAATCGCAAGAGATGGTATTGCAGTAATCGTAAACAACGGAAATGACCTTGAGGAACTTTCCAGTGACCAGGTAAAATCCATCTTCACAGGCGACATCACAGACTGGGAAGACGTTACAAAATAATCTCCCGAAATTGCGAAACTGATTATTGAAGTATCTTCCACAGAGCGGCGATCATGACAAGGTCAGGAAAGCCGCTCCGTTATATATCAGCACAGTGGATATCCACTGGAACAGAGAGAAAGGTGTCTTATGAATCATTTAGGAGAAAAGGCCATGAAGGTCGTTTTCCTCATTGCGGCCTGTGCATCGGTTCTCGCAGTATTTCTTATCTGTGTGTTTCTTTTTGCAAATGGCCTTCCTGCAATGGGAAAGATTGGTCCCTTAAAATTCCTCTTCGGAACAGAATGGAGACCAACAAACGATAAATTCGGAATTCTGCCGATGATCGTGGCAAGTATTTATGTAACAGCAGGAGCGATCCTTATCGGAGTACCGATCGCACTTTTTACATCCGTGTTCATGGCAAGATATTGCCCGAAAAAAATCTATAAACCACTGAAATCCGGTATTGAGCTTATGGCAGGCGTTCCATCCATCGTATATGGCTATTTTGGTCTGGTTCTCCTGGTACCGCTGATCCGCCAGCTGTTCGGCGGAACCGGAAGCAGTATGCTGGCAGCATGTATCCTTCTGGGAATCATGATCCTTCCGACGATCATCGGAGTTACGGAATCGGCAGTACGAAGCGTTCCGGAAAGCTACTATGAAGGCTCACTTGCACTTGGCGCAACAAAAGAAAGAAGCATTTTCTTTGTTATGCTTCCTGCAGCAAAGTCCGGAATCCTGGCAGGCGTTGTCCTTGGGATCGGACGTGCCATCGGTGAGACCATGGCCGTGATCATGGTAGCCGGAAACCAGCCGCGTATGCCGAAGGGACTTCTTCAGGGTGTACGTACCATGACTGCAAACATCGTAACAGAAATGGGATATGCATCAGGACTTCACAGAGAAGCACTGATCGCAACAGGAGTTGTACTCTTTGTATTTATCCTGATCATCAACTTAAGTCTTTCACTGCTGAACAGGAGGGCGGAGCATGCAAACTAACGTATCAGTAACCGCAGATCTTGCGGCAGAAGCAACAATGAAAAAAAGAAATACACTTACTATAGGAGACCAGCTGAAGTCCTACGCAAGACATCCTGGCGCGGGAGTCCTGGCATTCCTTACATTGCTGGGAGCGGTGATCACTTTTGCACTGCTGTTCTTCCTCATCGGCTATGTGCTTGTAAAAGGTATCCCCTATCTGAACGCAAGTCTGTTCAGTTTCACCTATACCTCAGAGAACGTCTCCCTTCTCCCGTCACTGATCAATACCCTGATCATGACACTGGTATCTCTGGCGATTGCCGCTCCGGTAGGAATTTTTGCAGCGATCTTCCTTGTGGAATATGCAAAAAAAGGCAGCCGCTTTGTAAAGCTGATCCGTATTACCGCAGAGACACTTTCCGGTATTCCATCCATTGTATATGGTCTGTTCGGTATGCTGTTCTTTGTAACCACACTGCACTGGGGCATGTCTCTTCTTTCCGGTGCGCTGACTATGGTGATCATGGTACTTCCCCTGATCATGCGTACCGCTGAGGAAGCACTGAAATCTGTTCCGGATTCTTACCGTGAGGCAAGCTTCGGACTTGGAGCAGGCAAGCTCCGTACTATTTTTACGATTGTACTTCCCTCCGCAGTTCCCGGAATCCTGGCAGGTGTGATCCTGGCCATCGGACGTGTGGTAGGTGAGACTGCAGCACTTCTTTATACCTCCGGTACTGTTGCGGCAGTTCCAAACAGCCTGATGGGTTCCGGACGTACCCTGGCACTTCACATGTATGTGCTTTCCAGTGAGGGACTTCATGTAAACCAGGCATCTGCAACAGCAGTAGTCATTCTGGCATTTGTACTTGTTATTAACGGACTGTCCGGTCTGGTAGCCAGAAAAATTGCGAAAGGATAATGATCGATCATGAGTGAAAATACAAAAATTTCAATTGATAATATGAATCTTCATTATGGAAGCTTTCATGCCCTGAAGGGAATCAATATGGAGATCCCGGAAAAAGAGATCACAGCATTTATCGGACCAAGCGGCTGCGGCAAATCCACACTTCTGAAATCCTTAAACCGTATGAATGACCTTGTGGAAGGCTGTACCATCACAGGAAAGGTAGAGCTTGACGGGGAAGATATTTACGGAGATATGGACGTGAACCTTCTGCGTAAACGTGTGGGTATGGTATTCCAGAAGCCCAATCCGTTCCCGATGAGCATCTATGATAACATTGCATATGGCCCGAGGACTCACGGTATCCGTTCCAAGGCGAAGCTGGATGAGATCGTGGAAAAATCTCTCCGTGATGCGGCAATCTGGGATGAGGTCAAGGACCGCCTGAAAAAAAGTGCTCTTGGAATGTCAGGCGGACAGCAGCAGCGTCTCTGCATTGCCCGTGCCCTGGCAGTACAGCCGGAGGTGCTTCTTATGGATGAGCCCACATCTGCCCTGGACCCGATCTCCACTTCCAAGATCGAGGATCTGGCAGTAGAGCTTAAAAAGGATTACACCATTGTCATGGTCACACATAACATGCAGCAGGCAACCCGTATCTCCGACAAGACAGCATTTTTCCTTCTTGGTGAGGTTGTGGAATTTGCGGATACAGACAAGCTGTTCTCCATGCCGGCAGATAAGCGTACAGAGGATTATATTACAGGAAGGTTTGGTTGATATTATGTCAGAACGTTTTGTAAGACAGCTGGAAGAGCTTCACGTGGGACTGATCACCATGGGAAGTCTCTGTGAAAAAGCAATTTCACTTTCTGCCAAAGCTATTCAGGGTGAAGGCGGAATGACTCTCATTGGCAAGATCTTTGAGACGGAAAAAGAAATCGATGCACAGGAAAGAGAGATTGAAAATCTCTGCATGAAGCTTCTTCTTCATGAGCATCCGGTAGCCGGAGATCTGCGATCCATTTCCGCAGCGCTGAAGATGATTTCCGATATGGAACGCATCGGTGACCAGGCAGCAGATATTGCGGATCTGTCCAAGCACATCGAGGACAAAGCAGTTACCGGAGATATCATTAATATCCGGAAGATGGCAGAGGATACTGTCCGGATGGTTACAGAAAGCATCGATGCCTTTGTAAAGGGTGATCTTGAGCTTTGCAGAAAAGTTATTGACGATGATGATAAGGTGGACGATGCCTTCAATGATATCAAGGAAAAGCTGGCCGAGGTTCTGAATAACGGAAAGCCGGATGCAAGTATCGGTCTGGATATCCTTATGGCTGCAAAATATTTCGAGCGTATCGGTGATCACGCCGTGAATATTGCAGAGTGGGTGGAATATTCCATCACAGGAAACCACAGAAGCGGTTCCAGCCATACAGATAACTATTTTGTTGAGGAATAGAAATAAGTAAGAGCAGATTGGAAAGAGTTGCATTATTGTAAAAAAGTGCTGTGGTATTGAAAGGATATCACAGCACTTTTTATAATGTGATGAAATTTACAAGGATTTAACTTTTTTCAGATAATTATTTTTACATTGGTTTTGTAAAATATCATATAGATTTCGGAGAAAGGAAAGGGCTGAGCTTTGAGCAAAAAAATATTTAAGTATATCATGCTGGTTTCCTCACTGATCACAGTACTGGGACTGGCATTTGTCGTGGGGATCCTTTATCACTATTTTCAAGGACAGCTGATGGGTGAGCTGAAGAAAGAAGCCGTGTATATTTCCAGAGGTGTGGAAAGTGCCGGGACAGATTATCTGAAGAAGCTGAATGATGAGGAGTCCAGGATCACCTATGTGGATGAAAGTGGAAAAGTTATCTACGACAATGAGGCAGATGTGGAAAGCATGGATAATCACGGACACCGCAAGGAGATCCGTGAAGCAGAGATCAACGGAGAAGGTGCAGATGAAAGAATGTCATCAACTCTTTCCGAAAAAACCATGTATTATGCAGTACGCCTTGAAAATGGCAATGTGCTGAGAGTTTCCAGTAACCAGGCTTCTGTATGGATGCTGCTCCTGCAGCTGCTTCCACCTTTTGTTGCAGTTCTGATACTTATGCTGCTCCTGTCCGGCGTATTTGCATCCAGGCTTTCCGGAAAGGTTGTGGAACCTCTTAATGGGCTTGATCTGGAGCATCCTGAGGAGAATGATGCCTATGATGAGGTACAGCCGCTTCTCAGCAAGATCGGCAGACAGAGCCGGCAGATCCGTCTGCAGCTTGAGGCAGCCAGAAGACAGCAGAAGGAATTTTCTATTATCACGGAGAACATGCAGGAGGGACTTCTTGTGATCGACCGTTATACCATGGTACTTTCTGTCAACTCCAGTGTGGGAAAGCTTCTTAAGGTAAAGGAGATCAAAACAGGAGAAAGTGTATATCTTCTGAACCGCTCGGAGGAGTTCCGAGGTGTCGTTGGGCAGGTCCTTGAAGGAAAACATGAGAACAAGATCCTTCGTCTGGGTGGCAGTGAGATTCAGGTGATCGCCAATCCTGTCACAAGAGAAAACAAGACAGAGGGTGCGGTGATCCTTCTGGTGGATGTGACCGAAAAAGTAGAAAGGGAACAGCTGCGAAGAGAATTTTCCGCCAATGTTTCCCATGAACTGAAAACGCCGCTGACTTCCATTTCCGGATTTGCTGAGATCATGCAGGACGGATTTGTGAAGGATGAGGATGTGAAGGTCTTTGCAGGACGCATCTATAAGGAAGCGCAGAGACTGATCCGTCTGGTTGGGGATGTGATCCGCATCTCCCGTCTGGATGAAGGCGGATTGCCGTATCAGTGGGAAAAACTGGATATTTACAGTCTGACTCACGATATTTTTTCTACCTTACATGAAGCTGCTGAAAAGCAGGAAGTGCATATGTATATGGAAGGCGGAAGTACAGTGCTGGATACAGTGCCGACGATCATGGAAGAGGTTCTCTATAATGTCTGCGATAATGCTGTCAAATATAACCGTCGGGGCGGAGAGGTCTTTGTGAGGCTGAAGGATGGCGAGGATGCAGTTCGCGTGAATGTGCGGGATACAGGGATCGGTATTCCGAAGGAAGATCAGGAACGCATTTTTGAACGCTTTTATCGGGTGGACAAAAGCCATTCCAGGGAAATCGGCGGAACCGGTCTTGGCCTTTCCATTGTGAAGCACGGGGTAAAAACTCTGAACGGCAGGCTGTGGCTTAACAGTGAACCGGGACAGGGAACAGAGATCATTATGGAATTTCCGAAACATCATATGGAAAAAGAAGCAGCAGAGTGAACATAGGTCGTGCAGCGATGATGTTCATAGGCATGCAGCAGAGTGGAAGATGAAAGGCCGTTCTGTTGCATGTATCTGCTGTTTTTTATATTATAGTATAGTATATTGCTGGTTGGAAGCGGATGGTTTGACAGACCGGAAGGGTTATGCTATCTTATGTAATAATAATCAGAATAAGCAACAGGAAAGCGGATAATAACGGTCCGCTTTCTGTATTATAATTGGTTCGGGATAATTCCGAACGACTATACTGAGGGGAATAAAAATATGATACAGGCAATTGTTTTACTGGTATTCCTGATCTTTCTGAACTCTGTTTTCGCAGGTGCGGAAATGGCGATTCTGTCCATGAATGAAGCAAAGATGAGGGAGCTGGTGGAAGAGGGAGATCACCGGGCGCAGATTTTGATAAAGCTCACAGAACAGCCGGCACATTTTATGACAGCGATCCGTGTAACGGTAACTACGGCAGGATTTCTGCAGAGCGCTTTTGCGGCAGAATATTTTGCACAGCCGATGACAGCAGCACTGATAAGGTCAGGAATAGATGTACCACAGAATGTTCTGAAGATCGTATGCATGATCATTGTGACTATACTGCTTTCCTATGTAAGTCTTCTGTTCGGAGAACTGGTGCCAAGACGTCTGGGAATGAAAAATCCGGATGAGCTGTCTCTGCGTCTTGCAGGACTTCTTAAGATCGCGATGATTGCAGTCTGGCCGGCTACCGCACTTCTGACAGTAACTGCCAATGGTGTGTTGTATCTGATGGGGATCAAACCGGAAGAAAAAGAGGAGCAGGCCACAGAGGAAGAAATCCGTATGCTGCTTACAGAGGGAAATGAACAGGGCAGCATCCAGCAGGAAGAAAGCGAGATGATCCAGAATGTTTTTGACCTGGATGATACTGCGGCAGATGAGATCTGTACACACAGAAGAGATGTGGTTGTCCTCTATATGGAAGACTCCGATGAGGAATGGGAAAGGATCATCAGAGAGAACCGTCACACCTTTTATCCGGTATGCGGGGAGGATCAGGATGATATTATCCATATTCTGGACACCAGAGATTATTTCCGCCTGGATGACAGATCCAGAGAAGCTGTTCTGCAGCATGCCTGTTATTCACCGTTTTTTGTACCGGAATCCATGCGTGCCAACCTGATCTTCAGGGAAATGAGGGAGAAACGGGATTATTTTGCAGTAGTGCTGGATGAATACGGCTGTTTTGTGGGGATCGTCACTCTGCATGATCTTGTGGAAACACTGGTGGGAGATATTGACGACAGGACGGATTTGCCGAAGCCGGATGATATTGAGAAGACAGGAGAACATATCTGGAAAATACAGGGGGGAGCGATCCTGGATGATGTGGCAGAGGCTGTAAATGTGGAGCTTCCTGTAGAAAAATATGATACCTTCAGCGGCTTTGTCTGTGGAGTTCTGGAACGTGTACCGGAGGATGGAGAACAGTTCCGATGCAGTTGGAAAAATCTGGATATTGTGGTAAATCAGGTCAGAAACCATACCGTTGTGGAGGGGATCGTTCATATTCAGCCAGAGAAAAAAGTGCAGGAACAGAAAGAAGAGATCTGACAAAACCTTGTTCAGTCAGGCCATAGGACAGTTATCGGGGGGAGGATTTATGGACATTTTCTAACATGTTGTTGCTTGAAAGAGTGTTAATATTGTGACATAATAAGGGAATAACCCGAGGAAAGCTTGTGATGGGGGAGAGAAAATGCCAGGTTTTACAAGACAGATCATACTGCATACACTGACGGAACTTATGAACGAAAAACCATTGTCCAAGATTACGGTAAAGGACATCGTGGAACGCTGTGGAGTAAACAGGAATACATTTTACTACCATTTCAGGGATATTCCGGATGCGGTGGAAGCAATGGTGAAGGAAGAGCTGAATGACATTCTGAAGGATCAGAAAGCACCGGAATCAGTCAGCGACTGTATGGAAATCCTTGTCAATGCAGTTCAGAAGAACAAAAAAGCCATGATACATCTGTACCGCTCGATCCAGAGGGATGTATTTGCCGATTATCTGGATCATGCCACGGAGCGTGTGGTGGAGGAGCTGATCAACAGGGCGGTCGGGGACTTTGAAATGGATCAGGAGGATAGGCATCTTATAAGCCGGTATTATAAATGCGTATTTGTGGGAGTGATCCTGGACTGGCTGCGGCATGATATGGATTATGATATCCTGTCAGATATGCATAAGCTGGAGTATATTTACGAGAAGAGCCTCGAGAGTCAGTACAAAAATCTGAAAGATTAAAAATATCCATTCACCTGTGGAACAGGAATGTCCTCGAATATTATTAAAATATAGAAACAGTTAATTTTGAGCTGGTGTCTGAAATTTAGGCACTGGCTCTTTTTTGTCTGTTTTTTTAAACGACACGGTGATGTATAATTCAGTACAATAAATGAGAAAAAATTATCAAGGAGGGAACGTATGGATGACCTGAAACAGCTGAAGCTTGTAAAAAACATCTACATCGTCATGTCATTACTGTTCTGCGTGCTGGGTATTTTTCTGATGGCAAAGCCCAAAAGCTCTGTAAAAATGCTGTGCGTGCTTATGGGAATCATGCTGATCCTGTACGGAGCTATTAAGATCAGCGGATATTTCACGCGAGATGCTTTTTGTCTGGCATTTCAGTTCGATCTGGCTTTCGGGATCCTGCTGATGGCAGTGGGAGTGATCATGATAGCCAGAAAAAATTTCGCAGTGGATCTTATTTTTTCCGTGTTTGGAATCCTGATCCTGGCAGATGCCCTGTTTAAGATCCAGATGTCTGTAGATGCGAAGAGATTCGGTCTGGCGCTGTGGTGGCAGATCCTGCTGATCGCACTGGTCACCGGAGTAATCGGAGTTCTGGTTTTTATCAGGCCATTTGAAGCAGCAGCTACGATGATGGCGTTGGTAGGATTTTCCATTTTGTTGGAAGGAATCCTCAATCTGTGGGTCGGGATCCTGACGATCAAGATCATCAAGAGTCGGCTTTAAACATAAACATAAAAATAACCAATCACTTTAGATAATAACATAGGAGGAAATAGAGTATGGGAATCGTAGACAAAGCAAAACAGGCAGCGATCGCAGCTACCGTAACAAAAGCACTGGATTATCTTGAGAAGGATCCGGAGACAAACATACCGAAGATCATGGAAATGGTTGATAAAGTAACGCCGGATGGCTGGTATGCAGGACAGAGAAATGCGATCCGTCACTCCATCGAGGCAAAGGACAACTGGTATCAGCTGATCCTTCGTATGTATCAGCTGGATGCAGGCGTACGCCAGACATTCTTCCGTAACTTTATTGTAAATGCCAGTCTTAAGGGAAGCGCAACGCAGGAAAAGGTATCAGAAGAGAATGACTGCAATGTACCGTGGGCAATTCTTCTTGATCCTACCAGCGCATGTAACCTTCATTGCACAGGATGCTGGGCAGCAGAGTATGGCCACAAGCTGAACCTGGATCTTGAGACCATCGATTCTATCGTAAAACAGGGTAAAGAGCTGGGAACCTATATGTACATCTACACAGGCGGTGAGCCACTGGTCCGCAAAAAGGATCTCATTAAGATCTGTGAGATGAATCCGGACTGCGAGTTCCTTTCCTTTACAAACGGAACTCTTATCGACGAAGAATTCTGTCAGGAAATGCTCCGTGTGAAAAACTTCGTTCCGGCTATCAGCCTTGAGGGAACAGAGGCAACTACAGACGGACGTCGTGGAGATGGCGTATATCAGAAGGTTATGCATGCCATGGAGCTTCTGAAGAGTCACGGACTTCCGTTCGGTGTTTCCACATGCTACACATCCGCAAACGTAGATGCAGTAAGCAGTGAGGAATACTTCGATCATCTGATCGAGTGCGGTGCTTATTTTGCATGGTTCTTCCACTATATGCCGGTTGGAAATGATGCGGCAGCAGATCTTCTTCCCACACCGGAGCAGAGAATCAAAATGTATGACAGCGTCCGCAGATTCCGTGCCACAAAATCTCTCTTCACAATGGACTTCCAGAATGATGCAGAGTATGTAGGCGGATGTATCGCAGGTGGCCGTCGTTACCTCCATATCAATGCAAACGGAGACGTGGATCCTTGTGTATTCATTCATTTCTCCAATGCGAACATTAAAGAATGTACACTTCTTGAGGCGCTGAAGAGCCCGATCTTTATGGAGTATCACAAAGGTCAGCCGTTCAACAAGAACATGCTTCGTCCATGTCCGATGCTTGAAAATCCTGAACTTCTCCGCAAGATGGTTGAGCGTGCAGGAGCGAAATCTACAGATCTTCAGTCACCGGAAACAGCGGAGCATCTCTGTGCAAAGTGTGATCACTATGCAGAGGTATGGAAGAAACAGGCCGATGAGCTCTGGAGTGAGAGCCAGGCGAAAAAAGCTGCAAAAAAATCAACAACTTGTTAATTAATACTTGATATAGATGTTGGGATACTGTATAATGAACCCGTTTTTCAGGAGTCTGAAATAACAGTTCAGATAAGAGTGTCGAAAAAGAAGAGACACGATACGTGTACTGACAGATAACAGGGCGGTTATATTCAGCAGTGGGTATAACTGCCTTCTTTTTTATGTTATCGTCAGGACATAGGGAAAGAAAGGATGGATTCATTATGGAAAAACAGGAGAAAAACACAGCCAGCCCTTATGAGCTGGACGGACGCCCGCCTCTTAAGGTGGCAATTCCCCTTGGACTGCAGCACGTGCTTGCCATGTTTGTGGGTAATCTTACCCCGCTTCTGATCATCACAGCTGCCTGCGGGATCGAAGCAGGAGGGGATCTTCAGGTTGCATTACTTCAGAATGCAATGCTGATCGCAGGAATTGTTACACTTGTACAGGTCTTTACGATCGGACCGGTCGGTGGCAAGCTTCCTATCGTTATGGGAACAAGTTCAGGCTTCATCGGCGTATGTCAGAGTGTTGCCGGAGTTATGGGAAATGGTGTCATTGCCTATGGTTCGATCATGGCGGCCTGCTTTATCGGCGGTCTTTTTGAGACTGTTCTGGGAAGCTTTCTGAAGCCCTTAAGAAAATTTTTCCCATCTGTTGTAACAGGTACGGTTGTACTTTCAATCGGTCTTTCACTGATCGGTGTGGGAATCAGCTCTTTTGGTGGCGGAAATTCCGCAAAGGATTACGGTTCTCTTGAAAACCTTTTCGTAGGCTTTGTAGTTCTGATCGTGATCATTGTACTGAAGCATGGAACAAAAGGCTTCACAAGCTTTTCTTCAATCCTCATCGGTATTATCGTGGGATACATTCTGGTAAGTATCATGGCTATGGTACTTCCTACAACATTTACATATGTAGATGACACAGGTGCTGCTGTGGAGGCTACAAAGGCCTGGGTTCTCAACTGGGACAAGGTTGCTCAGGCAAAATGGTTTGCGGTACCGGCACTGATGCCTGTAAAATGGGTATTTGACGCACGTGCGATCGTGCCGATCCTGATCATGTTTATTGTAACTGCAGTTGAAACAGTTGGTGATATTTCCGGAATCACAGAGGGTGGTCTTGGAAGAGAGGCTACAGACAAAGAGCTTTCCGGTGGTGTTATGTGTGACGGACTTGGATCTTCCTTCGCAGCACTGTTCGGCGTGCTTCCGAACACATCCTTCAGCCAGAACGTTGGTCTGGTTGCAATGAATAAGGTTGTAAACCGTTTCTGTATCGCTACAGGAGGAATCTTCCTGATCGCATGCGGACTGTTCCCGAAGCTTGCAGCACTGATCTCCATCATGCCGCAGAGTGTTCTTGGCGGCGCTGCTGTTATGATGTTCTCATCCATTGTTGTCAGCGGTATCCAGTTAATTACCAAGTGGCCGATAGGACCGAGAAATGTTACGATCGTTTCCGTAGCACTTGGTCTTGGTTATGGACTTGGCTCCAATACAGCGATCCTGGTGCATCTGCCGCAGGCGATCAGCCTGATCTTCGGCGGTTCCGGTATTGTTCCGGCAGCGGTGTTTGCTATTATTCTTAATATTGTTCTTCCGAAGGATGAGAAGAGTGAGATTGAGAGAGCTGAGGAGATGCTGGAGAAAGTTAAGAATAAATAAGAAAGTGTAAGAATAAAAAGAGTTTTTTTCTTTTTTAAGACTGCTGGACTTTATTGGTCTGGCGGTCTTTTTTTTATATGTTTTTATTTTTTGTTTTTGGGATAAAGGCTCGGCCTTTTGGAAGGCGGTAATTTGCGAGAAGGGGAAGCACTCGGAGTTGCGAAGGCCGTCTCCCCTTCTCGCGCTCTTCCCCTCCTGGCCACGCCGCTGTTCTGCGTTGTGGTGGGCGTGAATGTTCTGACAGGGTGCGGGATTCGGGGGTGTTGAGGAGGGGAGGCTGTGCCGCTCTGTTGGGAGGTAAAATGTCGAAATAATCTTCTTGTGATTTCGCCCATATTGTGCTAGACTGAAATTATATTCATCAAATAGGATTGAAATAATTTATTTGTAAAGGATAAGAAAGATAATAGAAATTCAGCTTGGATTGTAGTAATATGATATATATCTATTGAAAGCAGGTGATTTTATGCGTACACCTATGGATGAAGCAACATTTTTAGAATTTTATAAAAATACTCTTCTTTGTGGATCTAATAATTTTCAGCGTTTTATATGCAAAAAGCTCGAATTGGATAATAAAATCACATTTGAAGAACAGAGAAAATTGAGTGATAGTGACGAGACACTGTTTTTTGAATCAAAAAAGGATTTTAAGGGAATTATTACAAAGACAGCGACATCAAGAGCGTTTTCAAGTTTCTATGAAGAAATGGAGTATAAAAAGTTATATAAATATTCAGTTCCATTTTTTTATGAAACAGGGGAAAGAACAATAGAGGATATATTAAAAGAAAAACAGATTTCTATATTTGACGGTAAAACATACGAACCGGATTTAGTCATTGATAGAGTATTAAGTGAAGCAATTCCCAGAGCTTTCAGGGAGGACAAAAAATATTTCATAAAATTTGTCTTACAAAAAGCGTATTTACATTCGGAGACATTTGAGCAGATAAATTACAGATATCCGGTGGTGATTTATATTGATCCATTGATAAATGTATTAGAAATACGATATGATTCAATGAGATATAGTTACAATGAACAGGTTGACAAGGATGCATATTCTAAAATTGTGATGTACTGTGTAGAATGGATAAAAGATACGTTGGGTCTTAAACTGTTTGCTTGTGAACATACAGAAACTATTCGGATTATTAATAATATTCAGAATACAGAAGTACGAATGTATAAACAAATGATGGAAATGAAATCAGGCGGTTCTGCTGAATTAACAGCTGCTGAAAATGGTGATTATGTATTGCCATTTATTGGAGAAATCAGGGAACTGATTGATGAAAATGAAGACCTGTTTAGTGAAGCGGATGAAGTAAAACAACTTTTATTGCAATATCTCAATGAAAAAGAAGCAACTGCAAGCTATCCATACATATATGTAAAATGGGTAAAACCAGTAGAAACACAGAGCTATATTGTAAAAATTACTTTTGATTATTTCAACAATAGATACACATTATTACAGCATATTACGGGAAGTTGTAAAGATTTAGGAATGGGGCGAATGAATGATGCAATTGAATATCTTTCAGTCAGTGGTTCCTTTGTTAAAGGAGAAGAAATTTAATATCGATTTTGACGCATTCTTAAACTATATGGGTCAGTATCATTCCAATGAATGGATTTATCCGGATGCAGTTCATAGAGAGCTTGGAATTGCAATTAAGGAAATTTATGATATTTTGGAAGTATGTGTTGATAAAGGGCTGGTTGAACAATATTTACAGATTTATTGCCCAGTATGTCAGAGATTTACTGGAAACATTTTCAAAACAGTATTAGAGATCCCAGAGTTTGTTAACTGTGTACATTGTGATTCTGAGATTGAAAATCCGCTTCAGCATGCGATAATTATTTATAAGGTATTGTAATTGGATTTAGAAGAGAAAAGATTCAGAGATGCAGAAAACTTATTAAATCAGTCGGGGTACACACTGGCTGAGTTTCTAAGAGATTCTAGCCGTTATAAATCTACTTTATTAATGCTGCCAGATGATGAGCTCAGGGCATATCAAAAATTATATGCTGATATTGCAACAGGAGGATTATCCAAAGGGGAAAAAGGTAAAAAGCTTGAAGAATTATCAACGATACTGTTTCAAAAAAGTGCAGGTTCTTTATTAGATGTATATAGAAATTGCAGAACAAGTACGAATGAAATTGATTTGCTGATACGTTGGACTGAGAGAGCGAGATTATCAGGGATTCAAGCCGCTTTTCCATGTTTTGGTGACTCATTTTTATGTGAATGTAAGAATTATGATGGACCAGTAAATGTAACATATGTAGGTAAATTTAGTTCACTAATGTCTGCTGCTAATACAAATTTTGGAATTATGATCTCATGGGAGGGAATAACAGGAAGAAATAAATGGAGCGATTCACAAGGCTTAATTAAAAAAATTGCTTTGCGTGAAAAGCGGTATATTATAGTTCTGGATAAAGATGATTTGGAAAAAATATATAAAAAAGAAGAAAGTGTATTTTCTGTTATTTATGATAAATATATTGCTTTAAAGAATGAAATTGATTATCGCCAATATATAGATAGACATGAAGCAGAAGATATGATTATTGAGAAGGGGCAGTAAACCCTTCTCTTTTTTTCAAGAATGGCAATGAATAGAAATATATGCCATAATTTACCCAGGTATGTTATACTTGTTTTATAAGAGGACTACGAAAACTGGAGGATAAATAACATGGCGGAGCAGGAAAACAGTAAGGATCTGATCAGTGTATTGTGGAGTGGGGCGGATATACTTCGTTCCAAAATGGATGCCAATGAATATAAAAATTATTTGCTTGGTATTGTTTTTTATAAATATTTGTCAGATTCTTTTTTGATCAAGGTATATGACATGATCTGTGATGATAAACCGGAATCATTAAAAGAGGCGTTAGACGTTTATGTGGAAGAATTGCAAGGTGAAGATGCCGATGAGCTGATAAAGGAAATGAAGGATGAATGCCATTATATCATTGAGCCGGAACTTACGTACACCTGTTTTGCAGATGCAGCCAGAAATAATGTATTTAACCGTGAGCAGTTACAAAAGGCATTTAACAATATTGAACAGAGTGATCCTATATTTGCGGATCTGTTTGCGGATATTGATCTGTATTCCAACCGCCTGGGAGCGGGCGATCAGAAACAGAGTGACACGATTGCCAGTCTGATCAGAGAAATTGATAAAGCAGACTTGTTGAACACAGATGCGGAGATTCTTGGAAATGCTTATGAATACCTGATCGGACAGTTTGCGTCAGAGACAGGAAAGAAAGCAGGAGAATTCTATACTCCCCAGGCAGTATCCAAGATACTGACTCAAATTGCTATTGCAGGGCAGGAGGATAAAAGAGGTCTGTCTGTTTATGATCCCTGTATGGGATCCGGTTCCCTTCTTCTGAATGCAAAAAAATATGCGGAGAAACCGGAATATATTAAATATTACGGCCAGGAGCTGAATACATCTACCTATAATCTCGCCAGAATGAATATGTTTCTTCATGGAATCTCACCGGAAAATCAGAACCTCCGCAATGGAGATACCCTGGATGAAGACTGGCCAACAGGAGAAGAAACAGATTTTAATATGGTACTTATGAATCCTCCTTATTCGGCCAAATGGAGTGCAGCAGCCGGATTTTTGCAGGACGAAAGATTCAGTGATTATGGAGTACTGGCACCGAAATCAAAAGCAGATTATGCATTCCTTCTCCATGGCCTGTATCATCTGAAGGGTAATGGAACTATGGCAATCGTATTACCACATGGCGTACTGTTCCGTGGGGCAGCAGAAGGAAAAATCAGGGAAAAACTTCTTCGTTCCGGAAATATCTACGCAGTCATCGGACTTCCGGCAAACCTGTTTTACAATACGTCCATTCCAACCTGCATTATCGTGCTGAAAAAACAAAGAGATTTATTGGAGAGGGATGTTTTATTTATTGATGCTTCTAAGAAATTCAACAAAGGAAAGAAACAGAATGAGATGACAGATCAGCATATTACTGAGGTTATGGAGCTGTACAGCAAACGTGAAACAATAGAAAAAGAATCTTTCCTTGCAAGCTTCGATGACATAGAGAAAAATGATTTTAACCTGAACATTCCCCGCTATGTAGATAATTTTGAAAAAGAGGAAGAAATAGATCTGAATGAACTGTTATCTAAAATGAAGAAAACAGATGAAGAACTGCAGCAGACACAGACAGAGTTCATGTCTCTTTTAAAGGAACTGACATCTCCAGATGAAAAAATAATGTCTTCATTAAACAATCTGATCGAAAAAATGGAGGGCAGATAGTATGGCAAAACCAACGATTAGATTTAGAGGATTTGATGATGAGTGGGAACAGCGTAAGTTAGATGATGTAGTTGAATTTCTTGATACAATGAGAAAACCTTTAGAAGGTGCAAAACGCATTTCTGGCCCGTATCCATATTATGGAGCCTCTGGTATTGTTGATTATGTGGATGGATATTTATTCGACGAAGAGTTGATATTGTTAAGTGAAGATGGTGCCAATATTATTGACAGAAATTATCCGGTATGCTTTCTAGCAAGCGGAAAATACTGGGTAAATAACCATGCGCATGTTCTTCGAACAAAGCAGGGAAATGAAAATAATTTTATTTGCAATTCATTAGAACGAAAAGACTATACGCAATATAATACAGGAATGGCAATGCCAAAACTTAATAAGGAGACATGTAAAAAAATCCCTATTTTATGCCCTGGATTTGAAGAGCAAAAGAAAATTGGAGATTATTTTAGAAGTCTTGATAACCTCATCACTCTTCACCAGCGCAAGTGCGACGAAACAAAAAAACTAAAAAAATATATGCTTCAAAAAATGTTTCCACAAAATGGCAGTAAAGTTCCGGAAATCAGATTCAAAGGATTTACTGACGAGTGGGAACAGCGTAAGTTGGGGGATGTCCTTGATGATATGTATAATGGACAAACTCCATCGAGAAATAAAAGTGAATATTGGAACGGAAATATAAAATGGCTGTCAAGCGGAGAATTAAATCGTGGAACAGTATACGACAGCATAGAAATGATAACAGAAGACGGTCAAAAATCAGCCAATTTACGGATAGTTCCTAAGGGTACTTTCATAATGGCTATTACAGGTCTTGAAGCGGCTGGAACCCGTGGAAACTGCGCATTACTTGGGTTTGATACAACACTCAATCAGTCATGTATGGCATTGTTTCCAAAGAAAGATTTGCTTACTTCGGATTTTTTATTTCAATGGTATAGAAAAGTCGGAGAAGAGTACGGGCTTAATTATACTCAGGGAACGAAACAGCAAAGCTATAATGCTGAACTAATTAAAATACTACCGATTTCATTGCCTTCGGTAGCTGAGCAGAAAAAAATAGCTTCTTATTTGAGCCACATCGACCACCTCATCACTCTTCACCAGCATAAGTGCGAAGAAATAAAGAAATTAAAGAAATTTATGTTACAAAATATGTTTATTTAGGAAAAATAAATAAGGCTTTCATAAGAATTCTAAAAGGTGAAAAAAATACTATTGAAAATGCTTAATGAAATAAAAAAATATGGCTTAAGATGAAAGCAAGTGATGGATAATGATGTATGAACTGTAAGGTATGGAGGGTGCAAAATGGAGCATGGTAAAGTAGAACGTCAGATCGTTGAATTTCCTGAAATCAGAAAAAACAGATATACAAAAGATTTTTGATGGAAAAATGCAAGAATTTGATACTGTAGAAGGTCCAATGACAGATGATAAAATTTAGAATTTTGTAAATGATTTCTTGAATCATAGTATTCGGGTTTGGGAATGTCTTGAATACGAGAGGGGTGAAGCTGTCAATGACGATACAATGGAATAAAGATGATTTATTTTATGTGTGCACAATGATTGAATATGTTTCCAGAAAAACGCATAATAAAAGTAAAGATGTTGTAGTTCGAATGCCTGATAAAGCCCTGGCACATCAGCTGAAAGTTGCAGGTATTAATCATTGTCTTTCCTTCGAGCAGGTAGCTGATGAATGGATTGAAGATTATGGGATACCGAATGGGAATTATGATAATATTTCAAAATGCAGATATGAAGTACCGACCGTTACAGCAATAGGACGTGTATATTAGACATTGATATCAGAGGTAGATTCTTTATATCAGGACATTGTTGAAGCGATAAAAATGGTTTACAGTTCTTTTATCAGCGATGAGATATCTGATTATAATTCCAGTGTATATTACAGTAATCCAGACTATATTAGATGTTCTTATGAGGCAGGAAAATTATTGGATTAAGAAAATTGTTTTATGAGTTCAGAATAATGAGGTGATTTTAATGAGTGAACAGAAAAGAAAAATAGGTTTTACTGTTGCATGTGTAAATGAATTTGCCAATAAGTATGATCTGAGCATTAAAGAGGCATTTCAATATCTTTTTCGTTATAAAGGAATAGCTTTTATTAAAGAAAATTATGATGTTGAGCATACACTGGATTTTGAAACAATATTAGAGGATCTGGGAATTCTGTGCAAAAATAACGGGGGTACATTATGAGATTATATCATGGGAGTAATATAGTGATTGATAATATAAATCTGGCAATGTGCAGACCATACAAGGATTTTGGACAGGGATTCTATCTGACAGATATTGAAGAACAGGCTCAAAAGATGGCAGCAAGAGTAGCAAGGATTTATGGAAAAATGCCGATTATAAATGTCTATGAGATTGATGATAATTTCAGAGATTTATATAATCTTAAAATTAAAGATTTCGGGATACAGACGACAGAAGAATGGGCAAAATTTGTAATGAATAATAGAAGCAGGGCATTTACAGATACGAAAGATACTTTGTGTAACAAAGACAATAAATATGATATTGTCATAGGCCCTGTCGCAGATGACAATATGGCTTTGCTGTTTCGACAGTACGAAAATGAAGTTATAGATTTTGAAACATTATTAAAGGGAATGATTTATAAGAAAACTTCTTCACAATATTCCTTTCATACTGAAAACAGCGTGAAACTTTTGCGAAAGGTGATGAGCAAAGATGTGTAAAAAGGATCAATTGCTGGAATATTCCATACAGGATATTGTTGATATGATCAGTACCGATCAGAATATAGAATATGATGAAGCGATGAACAAATTTTATAATTCGGAAGTTTTTGAAAAGCTTGTAGATAAAGAAACGGGATTGTATTTGGAAAGCCCGGAATATGTATACGATTTATTTAAAGATGAAATGAATTTTGGACATATTATTCAGGCAGAAATTTAATCGCATCAAATAAGTTGTGAATGCGGAAGTTTACTGATTGTCAGTGTAAGTGCCTGGTATTGTTGTTTTTATAATCTAATGCTTGGGAACAGCGTAAGTTGGGAGAAGTTCTAAAAGAAAGGTCTGAACGTGCAAATGGTAGTGAAGAGTTACTATCTGTAACAATCGGAAATGGTGTCATTAAGCAGGCAGATTCCGACAAGCGTAATACGGCATCAGACGATAAAAGTAATTACAAAATTGTGCGAAAAGGGGATTTGCCGTATAATTCTATGCGTATGTGGCAAGGGGCTGTAGGAAATTCAGAATATGACGGAATAGTAAGCCCTGCATACACTGTATTAGTACCAACTGAAGAAGCGAATAGTAAATTTTTTATGGAACTATTTAAGAAAGAATCTACTTTACAAATCTTTCAAAGATGGTCCCAAGGGCTTACGTCAGATACCTGGAATTTAAAATATCCAGCATTGTCAACGATTCAATTTTATATTCCATCTGTTTTTGAACAGACGAAAATAGCTGATTACTTTATACAGCTCGATCACCTCATCACTCTTCACCAGCGCAAGCTACCATTCACCCGAATACTACGAAAATACACCAAAATCACAAAGGAGACAACGCAAATGTCTGAATTAGAGAGAATATTAGAAGAAAAACTGATCGAACAACTTGTTTATGGAGATTCTCAGTGGACATACCGTAAGGATCTGAAAACAGAGGAGGATCTGTGGGAAAATTTCAAATATATCCTGGAACAGAACAATAAGGATCGATTAAACGGAGAACCGTTGTCTGATACAGAATTTGAACAGGTAAAAAATCAGCTGCAGTTTTCTTCTTTTTATAAGGCTGGTGAGTGGCTTGTCGGTGAAAATGGTAAAGTTCAGGTTCATGTGCAGAGAGATACCGAGCGTTTGCATCTGGTAGTTATGAATCATGAGCATATTGCGGGAGGTAGCAGTGTTTATGAGGTCATCAATCAGTATGAAGCGTTGAAAAGTGATGAAGATGCAGGCATTTCGGAGCGTGACAGAAGATTTGATGTGACTTTGCTTATCAACGGTCTTCCCATGATACATATTGAGCTGAAAAACAAGCAGCATTCCTATATGGAGGCATTTCGTCAGATAAAAAAATATATCGGAGAAGGCAAGTTCACCGGTATTTTTTCAGCAGTACAGATGTTTGTGGTAAGTAATGGAGTAGACACCAGATATTTTGCAGCAGCCAGTGATACAGAGCTGAACGAGAAGTTTATGAGCGGATGGGTAGATAGGGAAAATAAGCCGGTATCGGATTATCTTGATTTTGCAAAAAGTGTACTTCGTATTCCGGAAGCTCATGAGATGATCGCAAGATATACTGTTTTGGATAAAGATGCGAAACGACTGATTCTTCTTCGACCATATCAGATTCATGCGATTGAATCCATACGGGAAGCATCCAAAACTACAAAATCCGGCTATGTATGGCATACAACCGGCTCCGGAAAAACGTTGACTTCATACAAAGCAACAAGGAATCTTCTTATGGATATTCCTTCTATTGATAAAGCAATCTTTCTCATTGACCGAAGAGATTTGGACACACAGACAACCATGGCATTTCAGGCTTATGCCAACAATGATTCCATTGATGTTGATGAAACCAGCAATGTAACAGATCTGAAAAATAAACTGAAGTCCGGCGACCGGCAGGTAATTGTAACAACGATACAGAAGCTGCAGATACTGATCAGTAAGCGAATTATAGAAGATACACCAGAATACAGAAAAATTAAAAATCTTAAAATCGCTTTTGTAGTGGATGAATGTCACAGGGCTGTCACACCAAAAACCAAAAGAGAACTGGAACATTTTTTTGGAAGATCTTTATGGTATGGATTTACCGGCACGCCAAGATTTCCGGAAAATCCATATCCACAGCTGGGAGATCTGCCACGTACAACGAAGGATCTGTATGGGGAATGTCTTCACAAATACACAATACAGAATGCGATTCATGATAATGCTGTACTGGGCTTTCAGGTGGAGCATAATGGACCGAAACAGATTACAGATGAAACCGATACCAGTGCATATGATAATGAAGCTCATATGTTGAAAGTGCTGGATGTTATTTTGAATAAATCTTATTATAAGCTGGGATTTCAGAACGGAAAAGGAGAAACCTATGAGGGACTTCTTACAACAAGTTCCATTCAGTTGGCACAGAAGTATTATGATCTTCTTTTAAGAGTAAAAAAGGGAGAAACGTCGCTGAAGATCGATGAGAGAATCCGACAGGTGCTTCCGGATTTTCCGAAATTTGCCATTACCTATTCAGTAACAGAAAATGAAGAAGGTTCCCACGTAAATCAGCAGAAGATGCAAAGATCATTAGATGAATACAATAGGATGTTTGGAACAAAATATGAGCTTTCTCAGATCCAGAGCTACAACGGAAATCTGAATAAGCGTCTTGCGCGCAAAGATGCAAAATTCAAAAGCCGAAACGAACAGCTGGATCTGGTTATTGTTGTAGATCGACTGCTGACGGGATTTGATGCTCCGTGTCTGTCCACAATTTTTATTGACAGACAACCCATGGGACCCCATGATCTGATCCAGGCATTTTCCAGAACAAACCGTATTTTTAACAGAAATAAAACCTATGGACAGATCGTAACCTTTCAGGCACCGAAATTATTCCGGAAAAGTGTGGACGATGCCGTAAAATTATATTCTGCCGGCAGTACAGGCTCAACATTTGTAGCAGATTGGGAAGAAGTGGAACCGGCCTTTCGTAAGGCACTGGCAGCTTTACGTATTTCAGCAGAAACACCGGATGAAATAGCGGATATGTCACTGAAAGAGAAGAAGGTGTTTGTAAAAATATTCCAGAATTTTGACCGACTGTTTGCACAGCTGAAATCTTTTACAAAATATGAGGATAGTATGCTGGAGGAATATTGTATTACTCAGAAAGAATACGAGGATTATGCCGGGTATTATCAGAATGCAATGGAAGAAATCCGAATCGCAAACGGAGATGGAAAAGACCAGCCAGGGGATGATGAGACGCAACCAGCAGATTTGGATTATGAGTTAATGGCGTACAGTAACACCAAAATTGATTATGAATATATCATTAATCTGATCCAGAATATTGTTACACCGGATGAAGATTCAGAAGATAGTTCACCGGAAGAACGTCAAAAGCGTATAGATGAGGTTAAGCAATATGTCTGTGAATTGCAGAAAACAAACTCTAAGGTAGCAAAAATCATGACAGATCTGATCTATGAAATTGAAATGGATGACAGAAAATTCAGGGGAAAATCCATTCTTAATATAATGGAAAAAATGAAATATGATTGCATTGATAAAGTGGTTTCGGATTTTTGTACAACCTGGTATGCATCAAAAGAAGATGTAATGTATGCGGCCATGCATTACAGAAATGGAAAGATACCTAATGAAAGCGTGATCAAAGATACTATTAATTATGCAGAGTATAAGGCAGCACAGGAAAAACCTTTGCCAAAATTTAAGTATAATCGGCGCTGTATAGAAGAATTAGGTAAGATCCTGGATGAGGAAATAAAGCCGCTGATCAATATTGCATAATATACTGTAATTGCTTATATCAGTGTAAGTGATTTCTGGAAAGGAATAACCTATGCAGAATGATGTAAACAAAAAACAGCTGTTTTACGAGTATTATCATCAATGGATAGAAGTATACAAAAGAGGTGCAATCAGAGAAGCGACAATGGCAAAATATCTGATGACGTTGAAATGGGTAAAAAAACTTGCTCCGAATCTGCAGGTGTCGGAACTTACCCGGACAACGTACCAGAAACTGCTTAATGACTATGCCAGGGAACATGAAAGACAGACAACACTGGATTTTCATCATCAGCTGAAAGGTGCGGTTCTGGATGCGGTAGACGAAGGTCTCATTGAACGTGATCCAACCAGAAAGGCGATTATCAAAGGAAAATCACCAGGCGCAAAGAAGATAAAATATCTTAATCAATTTGAACTTCATACCCTGATCGCACATCTGGACATTGGGGAGCAGGTAAATTGGGATTGCTTTATCCTTCTGGTTGCAAAGACTGGCATGCGTTTTTCGGAGGCACTTGCCATCACACCGGCAGATTTTGATTTTGCACGACAGACTTTATCTGTAAGTAAAACCTGGGATTATAAAGGTGATGGTGGATTTCTACCAACAAAAAATAAATCATCTGTAAGAAAAATCCAGATTGACTGGCAGATCGTAGTTAAGTTTTCGGAATTGATAAAGGGACTTCCCCAGGACGAACCGATTTTTGTAGGCGAAACAAAGATATATAATTCTACAGTAAATGATGCACTGACCAGACATTGCAAAGAATGTGGAATATCGGAAATATCGATTCATGGACTCAGGCATACCCATGCATCATTACTGTTGTTTGCCGGGGTATCCATTGCCAGTGTGGCCAGAAGACTGGGGCATGCCAGTATGACAACAACACAGAAAACATATCTGCACATTATTCAGGAACTGGAAAATAAAGATGTGGACCTGGTTATGCGAACTCTGTCCGGTTTATAAAGTATTATATTAATAAAAATCATGAAAATGTTGTCTGTTATAGAGTTACATAGCAAATAAGGATTGCAGATATGCGTCTGACAAAAAGAAATACTTACGCTGATTGAAAAAAGAACCTGTAAAAAGTGAATCAGATAACACTTTTTTACAGGCCCTTTTTTCACATTAATTCCGGAGCTGCTATAAATTGTAGCCAATCAGTAATTGTAGGCTCCCTCATAAGCATTGCATCGTTCCTTCCGATGTCCCTGCTCTACACAGGAGCTGCATCGGTCACAAAATTCCTGTTCATAGCAGGTGGAACAGACACACCCCTTACAGGCATTCCGGTCATAAGCCGGCGTGCAGGTAAAAGGAAGAGTATCCTTCGTAGTTTCCGTACTCATAAAGATCACGCTCCTTTTTTTTATATTATAGACCTATCAAAGAAGCGTTTCAATACAAATCTTACCGGGAGGAACTCCACCGTCCGGAAGCTCCGCAAGGAAGCACCAGCCCACTCTCCGTCACAGGAAGCCCGATTTCCTGAGATTCCACATTACCTTTCCAAGGCTTCAGTTCGGTAGCCAGCATATAAGTCAGCACAGCCGGTGCAAGCCCCGTAGTATAGGAATTCACCAGGAAAAACAGCGGATCATCACTGAGGATCTTCGTACAAAGCTTGATCAGCGGATGGATCGCATCCTCGATCTTCCAGATCTCGCCCTTAGGTCCGCGGCCGTAAGAAGGCGGGTCCATAATGATCGCATCGTAATGATTACCTCTGCGGATCTCACGCTCTACGAACTTCACGCAGTCATCCACAAGCCAGCGGATCGGCGCACCGGAAAGTCCGGAAGCAGCAGCATTCTCTTTTGCCCAGTTCACCATACCCTTTGAAGCGTCCACGTGAGTAACGGAAGCACCGGCTGCAGCTACAGCCAGAGTAGCGCCGCCGGTATAGGCAAAAAGATTCAGCACCTTGATCGGGCGTCCTGCATTGCGGATCTTTTCACTGAACCAGTCCCAGTTCACAGCCTGCTCCGGGAAAAGTCCTGTATGCTTGAAGCTGAAAGGCTTCAGATTGAAAGTAAGGTCCTTGTAATGGAGCTCCCACTGATGAGGCAGATCAAAGAACTCCCACTCACCGCCGCCACGGCTGCTTCTGTGATAATGTCCGTTCATATGCTTCCAGCCACGGTTTTTGCGGGGAGTATCCCAGATTACCTGCGGGTCCGGACGAACCAGAAGATAATCTCCCCAGCGCTCCAGCTTTTCTCCTTTTGATGTATCAATAACTTCATATTCTTTCCATCCATCTGCAATCCACATGATGATCAATACCTCTTTCATAATAGTAAATTTATAAGATATATATAGCATTTTTATATAGCATTTCCGGAGATCACTGTACCAGATCCGGCCGATCGGGACGTGAATCCATAAAAACGCCATAATAATGTTTTTTCCAGTATAGAGGAAAAATGGATGCTGTGCAAGAGAAGTGCAGGATTTTCCACGAAAGATTTGACAACAGCGCTTTTACATACTAAAATGTACGCAGAGATTTTCTGCCGGGGCAGAGGCTTCCCGCTTCCGTGAAACTGTGGCTGTTTTTTGCGGAAGAGATTTTGCAGAGAATTCCTGACAGACAGAAATCGTTAACAGAAGAAACACAGCAACCGCAGATATGAAACTGTGCACAAAAAGAGGAGAAGCAAACTTATGAAAAAATATTGTGAGATGAGCAGGGAAGAGCTACTCGATTTAAAGAAAGAACTCGACCGTAAGTTCGACGAGATCAAAGCTGAAGGTCTGGCACTGGATATGTCCCGTGGTAAACCTGCACCGGATCAGCTTGATCTTTCCATGAAAATGATGGAAGTACTTGCAGGGGATGCAGATCTGAAATGTGAGACCGGTGTGGACTGCCGTAACTATGGAGTCATCGACGGAATCCCGGAAGCCAAGAGACTTCTCGGTGAGATGTCAGAGGTAGAGCCTGAGAACATCATCATCTATGGTAACTCCAGTCTGAACGTAATGTTCGATACCATTGCACGTTCCTATTCCCACGGAGTAATGGGAAATACACCATGGTGCAAGCTTGACAAGGTGAAATTCCTCTGTCCTGTACCAGGATACGACCGTCATTTCCGTATCACAGAATTTTTCGGCATTGAGATGATCAACATTCCGATGTCTCCGGAAGGCCCGGATATGGACATGGTTGAGAAGTATGTCAATGAAGATCCGGCAGTAAAAGGAATCTGGTGTGTTCCGAAATATTCCAATCCGCAGGGCTACACTTATTCCGAAGAAACAGTTAAGCGTTTTGCGCATCTGAAGCCGGCCGCACCGGACTTCCGTATTTACTGGGATAACGCTTACAGCATCCATCATCTCTATGATGACAATCAGGATTTTCTTCTTGAGATTCTTGATGAGTGTGCAAAAGCAGGAAATCCGGACATTGTTTATAAATTTACTTCTACCTCCAAGGTAAGCTTCCCTGGTTCCGGTATCGCAGCAGTTGCTGCATCCAAAGCGAACCTGGATGACTTCCGCAAATACATGACTGTACAGACCATCGGACACGACAAACTGAACCAGCTTCGTCACGTTCGTTTCTTCAAAGATATCAACGGACTGCATGAGCATATGAAGAAACACGCAGACATCCTTCGTCCGAAATTCGAGCTTGTTCTCGCAACACTGGATAAAGAACTTAATGGACTTGGAATCGGTGAGTGGACCAAACCTCACGGCGGATATTTCATTTCCTTTGATTCTATGGAAGGCTGTGCGAAAGCCATCGTTGCCAAAGCAAAAGAAGCAGGCGTTGTTATGACTGGAGCCGGCGCAACCTATCCATATGAAAAGGACCCGAAAGACAGCAATATCCGTATTGCGCCAAGCTACCCAAGCGTTGAGGAACTTGGCAAGGCAGCAGAGGTATTTGTTCTCTGTGTGAAGCTTGTAAGTGTGGAAAAACTTCTGGAGAAATAAATCGATCACATCAGACTGCCCGGTATTTCAGCATGCGTAATACCGGGCAGTCATAACTATTGGAGAGAGCTCATGGATGAGGAAAAAGAAAAAATGAAAACAGGCAAAAAGTTGGTCATTGCACTGATCATGATCCTGCTGATCCTTACAGCAGGGGCTTATGGATATGGTGTACACTATTTTACAGATCATTTTCTGCCGGGATCTCAGGTTAATGGTTTTAACTGCTCTTATAAAACTGCGGATGAAACAGAAAAACTTCTTGCAAAGGAAGTGCAGGCATATGTCCTTACCGTTGAGACAAGAAACAACGGAAAAGAGAGCATTACCGCAAAAGAAGCCAGCCTGGTCTACAAGCCGGATGGCGGAGCCAAAAAGCTGATCAGGAAACAGGACCGGTACAAATGGTTCCTTGCTTTTAATCAGAAGAAAAAATATACACTGGCAGCGGATACTGCTTATGAAGATCAGAACAAGCTGACAGAGGCTGTGAAGAACCTGAAATGCATGCAGAAGGACAATATGGAAAAGCCTGAAGACGCATGCATTAAGGATAATGGCGAAACCTACGAGATCCAGCCGGAAAAAGAAGGAACGACCCTGGATACAAAAAAGGTTCAGAAGGTGATCCGTGCAGCTGTTTCCGCAGGAGACAAAGCAGTCAGTCTGGAAAAGAAAAACTGCTACAAAAAACCATCGATATATAAAGACGATGAAGCTCTGAAAAAAGACTGTGATCAGATGAACAAGCTTACCAGCTGCGTGATCACCTATGATTTTTCGGACCGGTCTGAACAGCTTGACCGAAATACCATCAAAGACTGGCTGGTCAGGGACGCAAACGGAGATTATATAGTAAACAAAGACCAGGTTGCAGCTTATGTGAACAGCCTGGGATACAAATATGATACCTTTGGCTGCACGAGGACATTTACCACCTACGATGGCCGCCAGAAAACCATCAAGGGCGGTGATTATGGATGGGCTATCGATCAGACCGCAGAGACTGAATGGCTTTATAATGCCATTCTTGCAGGAACCACAGAAGTGAGACAGCCGGCTTATGCTTACAGTGGACTTTGCAGAGATACCAATGATATCGGAAATACATATGTAGAGATTGACCTGACCAACCAGAGAATGGTATTCTATAAAGACGGACAGCTTCTGGTAGATACACCGGTAGTTACCGGCTGTGTCCGAAAGGGCCATTCCACACCAACCGGATGCTTTGCACTGGATGCCATGCGTTCACCGGCAGTTTTGAAGGGACCTGGATATGCATCACCGGTTACATACTGGATGCCGTTTTCCGGAGGAGTCGGAATCCATGACGCAAGCTGGCGTTCACAGTATGGTGGGCAGATCTATATCACAAATGGTTCTCATGGCTGTGTAAACACCCCGAAGGATAAGGCGGCAATCATTTATAATAATATTAGTGTAGGAGTACCGATCGTAGTTTATGAATAAGAGATTAAAAGAAATATTAAAAGAATACGAAGAAAGAAAACACAAGATCATCAAGGGAGATGAAAGTATGAATATCGTTGTATTGGCAGGCGGAACCAGTACAGAAAGAGAGATTTCCATCGTAACAGGAACAGGTGTCTGCAAGGCACTTCGTAAAAAAGGCCATAATGCCATTCTTGTAGATATTTTCTGCGGACTGGAGCCGGTGGACTGGGATGAGCCCTTTGGAGATAAAGATTATGAGGTAGATTCTGCGGCAGAGTATATGAGAAGCTTCGATGATGATATCGAAGAGATCAAACGCACAAGAAGAAGCTTTTTCGGACCGAATGTACTGGAATTGTGTCAGGCAGCAGACATTGTATTTATGGGACTTCACGGTTCCAACGGAGAGGATGGAAAGGTTCAGGCAACCTTCGATCTTCTGGGAATCCGTTACACAGGAACCGGATATTTAAGCAGTGCCCTTGCTATGGATAAGGGTCTCACTAAGAAGATCTTTCTCATGGATCAGGTACCGACACCGAAGGGCGTTTCCATGCTGAAAGAAAACTGTACAAGAAACATCCATGATCTTGGTATGGAATTTCCTGTTGTTGTAAAAACATGCTGCGGTGGTTCAAGCGTAGGTGTTTATATTGTAAACAATCAGAAAGAATATGAGGATGCCATTGATGGTGCTTATTCTTATGAAGATGAGGTAGTTGTTGAAGAGTATATCAGAGGCCGTGAGTTTTCCGTTGCAGTTGTAGACGGAAAGGCTTATCCGATCATCGAGATCGCACCGAAGCAGGGCTTTTATGATTACAAAAACAAATATCAGGCAGGCTCCACAGTAGAAACCTGTCCGGCTGAGATCTCACCGGAACTGACTGAGAAAATGCAGCATTATGCGGAAGCTGGCGCAAAGGCTCTCTGCATTGAAGGCTATGCACGTTTTGACTTCATGATGAAAGAAAACGGTGATATGTACTGCCTGGAGGCAAACACACTTCCGGGAATGACACCCACCAGTCTGATCCCGCAGGAAGCAAGGGTCCTGGGAATCGACTATCCGGATCTCTGTGAAGAACTGATTCGCATTTCTTTTAAGAAATACAGAAAATAAAATATCTGACCGTAACTCCTCCTGTTGTCAGGAGGAGTTTCTGGCAAAAGAAAGGATTTTATTCATGAAAAATCTTACATTGGAAAATATCACAAAAGTCTGCAATGGTATTTACCACGGCCCGCAGGAAAAACTTCAGGAGGAAGTGACTGCGATCACAACTGACAGCCGTAAGGTGGAAAAAGGAGGTCTTTTTGTACCGGTAGTAGGAGAGCGTGTAGATGCTCACCGTTTTATCCCGCAGGTAATGGAAGCAGGTGCACTTGCAACCTTATCCGAGAGAACTCTTGAAGGAGCGGATCATCCGTATATCCAGGTAGGCTCCTCCCTTCAGGCAGTAAAAGACATTGCGGAGTTTTATCTGGAGCAGCTTGATATTCCTGTTGTGGGAATCACAGGAAGCGTTGGAAAGACCAGCACAAAAGAGGTGATTGCCTCTGTGCTGAAGGAAAAATACCGTACACTGAAAACTCAGGGGAATTTCAACAATGAGCTGGGACTTCCACTGACAGTATTCCGCCTTCGTGATGAAGATGAGATCGCAGTTCTGGAAATGGGAATCAGTGATTTCGGTGAGATGACCCGTCTTGCAAAGATCGCAAAACCGGACACCTGCGTGATCACAAACATCGGAACCTGTCATCTGGAAAACCTTGGGGACAGAGACGGCGTCCTGAAGGCAAAAACAGAGATTTTTCAGTATGTGAAGAAAAATATCGTACTTAACGGTGATGATGATAAGCTCTCCACAGTAAAGGAATACAACGGTATGCAGCCGGTATTTTTCGGAAACGGAGAAAATGCTTCTGTTACCTGTGAAAATGTGGAAAGCCGTGGCCTGAAGGGAATGAGCTGTGACATCTGTCTGAAGGGAAAAATGGCAGAGAACGGAGAACTCCAGACATTTCATGTAGATATTCCAATGCCGGGACGTCATATGGTATCCAATGCGCTGGCAGCAGCAGCTGTGGGCAGACTTTACGGACTGAATGCAGAGCAGATCAAAAATGGCATCGAAAGCCTGGAACCGGTCAGCGGAAGATTCAATATGATCGAGACCGATAAATTCATGATCGTAGATGACTGCTACAACGCAAACCCCATGTCCATGAAGGCTTCCCTGGATGTTCTTCAGGACGGACTTGGAAGAAAGGTTGCCATCCTTGGCGATATGGGTGAGCTTGGAACTGATGAAGCTGCACTTCATGAAGGTGTAGGCGTTCATGCAGGTCAGTGCAGGATCGATGCATGTATCTGCGTAGGACCACTTGCAGCCCATATCGCGGAAAAAGCATCTCAGACCAATCCGGACCTGACAGTCATCCGGGAAAAAGATCTGGAAAGCCTTCTTAAGAACCTGAACACATATGTGAAACCTGGAGATACCATCCTCGTAAAGGCTTCTCACTTCATGAAATTTGAAAATGTAGTCAAAGCACTGCAGGAAATGTAAAAAGACCGAAAACAGGGGCAGCATTTGACGAACGAAAATTCTTTCCAGTTAAGTTATATAGAAGTATAATATTCCTAAGGCGATGAGCAGTGCAGCTATAGAACGAAAGTACGCTCAGGCACTGTGCGGCAGTGAAAAAGGGAGGGCTTATGCTGGAGATGATCATGAAGCTGAACATCCCGCTTTACGTCATGACATCCATGGGATGTATCGGCGGTCTGGGGATGCTGGCAACAAACCTTACCTACCGAAGAATGATCCGAAATACGCAGCGATTACAGAATCTGAAAGAAAAATGGCTGAACCTGTGGAAGTCAAGGGACAGGCTCTGGCATCGGATGAACCGATTTGTGTGGTATCCGTCACTGTTTTGTACATTTCTTCTGGGACTGTCTGTTTTTCTCAACAGCAGACTGGGATACAGGGAAGGATTGCCTATGCTTTATCTCTATATAGGGGCAGCAGTGCCGGTAGTACTGCTTCTTCTTCGTCAGGCATTGGACTTTTCTTATAAGGAAGAGCTTGTGATGGCTTCTCTTGCAGATTATGTGGAACAGGTCCGTACCTGGGTAGAGGAAGTACCGGTCGCAGAAAAACCGGATCCTGTTTTGCAGGAAGAGATCGTAGATAAGATCACCAGAAGTATCCGTCAGACGGCTGCTACCGGAAGCCACTTCAGCAAGATGCTTTCTCCGGAGGAGGAAGAGATCATGCGGGAGATCATACGGGAATTTATGAATGCAGAGTAAGAACAGAACCTGTTATATCTGAGAAAATACTGACATGCGCATAAGGATATTCCTGAATAAGGAGAGCGGATGCAGTGATTTCCAGAAATGCTGCAGATTAACCGAATCAGGTAAGTCCCCTGCCTCAATTGCGAAAAGTAATAAGCAATAAGCAGCGGAGGGCTTGAGGATATCCGCTTGACGAAATATATACTTACAAAAAAACTCTCCGGCAGATACGATTCTTTGTATCCGCCGGAGAGTTCTTTTATGTATGCAGTTGTGTAAGATAAGGAATTTATCAGCTATACCGCCTCAACCCATGGAGATCGGGCCGCCACGGAGCTTGCCGGCTGTGGTGATCCTCTTGATCGCAACCATGTAAGCTGCCATACGGAGCGTTACATTTTTCTCCTGGCTGAGAGCATAAACTTCATTAAAGGCAGTAAGCATGATCTTCTGAAGCATCTTGTTAACTTCATCAAGATCCCATGTAAGGTTCTGGATGTTCTGTACCCACTCGAAGTAGGAAACAACAACACCGCCTGCATTGGAAAGGATATCCGGGCATACGATGATTCCTCTGGAATTCAGGATCTCGTCAGCTTCAACAGAAGTCGGTCCGTTGGCAGCCTCGATGATCAGTTTTGTCTGGATGCGTCCGGCGTTATCTTCTGTGATCTGATTCTCAAGGGCAGCTGGGATCAGAACATCACATTTGCAGGTGATAAGGCCGTCATTTGTAACGTGGGAAACGCCCTCTGCCTCGTATTTATCAAGAGTATTTCCTTCGGAAATAAATTTGCGGATCGCAGGAATATCAAGTCCGTCCTCGCAGTAAAGACCACCGGTGTAATCACTGACAGCAACCACCTTCTGACCATTCTTATAAAAAATCTCAGCGGCAGTTCCGCCTACATTTCCCATACCCTGAACAGCGATAGCGGCGTGTGCAGGATCAACATGATTCTTTTCCATGCACTGATAAGCGATGATGGTAACTCCGCGTCCGGTAGCTTCTACACGGCCGACAGAACCGCCGATCTCGATCGGTTTACCGGTAACAACACCCGGAACAGTATGGCCTGTGAACATGCTGTAGGTATCCATGATCCATGCCATGACCTCACCATTTGTATTAACATCCGGAGCTGGGATATCCTTATCCGGTCCGATGATCGGAAGGATACGGGTTGTATAACGACGAGTCAGACGGATCAGCTCAGCTCTGGAAAGCTTGGAGGGGTCAACCTTAATACCACCCTTGGCGCCGCCGTAAGGAATATTTACAACAGCACATTTAAAAGACATCCATGCTGCAAGTGCCTTTACCTCGTCCATGTCGGAATTCTGATGGTAACGGATGCCGCCCTTGCACGGTCCACGTGCGCTGGAATGCTGAACACGGTATCCCTCGAATACTTTAATAGAACCGTCATCCATACGGATCGGGATAGAAACCTTAAGCTCACGTTCCGGGTAGCAAAGTGTTGCGTAATCTTCATAACTGAGACCAAGTGCCTCTGCAGACTGCTTCAGGACAGAGAGCATATTGTCGTATGGATTATACTTTTTATCTGCCATTGTTACCACTCCTTTGAAAATAAATATTTTTAATTTTTGTATTAAGAATAATATTATTCATCTGATGAACAGAGTATATCATAATGAATTTGAATAGTAAATAATTTTATTCATTAAAATATATACAAAAATATTTATATTCTTTTGGGCGTTTTTACATAACCATATGTTAAAATAAAAACAGTGTATAACAGAATAGAATGTGAACATTCGATTTACTGCTTTACGACAGATGTATCAAGTATAAAATCAGTAAGACCAGGAGGATATTTCATGGAAAATCAGTTACAGAAGCTGATCATTTCAGCACAGCTGACACCAAAGGAAAAAGAAGTTGCAGACTATGTTCTTGAAAATCTGCAGAAATGCTGTTTTATGACGTCAACAGAGCTGGCCGGGGTGCTGAATGTGAGCTATTCCTCCGTGATCCGGCTTACCAAGACACTGGGCTTTACCGGGTATCCGGACTTTCAGAATTTTCTGAGGGAGAGCTATGCGGAACAGTCCAGGGATGTGGATGCCGGAATCCTCATTCCTGCGGAACGTATCGAGGCGATCAAGAAAAAGGAGCACAAGGCAACGGTTCAGGATACGGTATGCGCCTATACTCTCAGCAATATCCAGAGTACCATCGCCGGCAATACCGAAGAACAGTACCGTAAAGCCACCAGTATCCTCATCAACAGCGATGTGAAATATATTTTTTCCTCAAGAGGATCAACCTGTGTGGGAGAATTTCTGAATACGATCCTCAGACAGACACTTCCTCATGTATATAATTACGGAAGTCATGGACAGAACATGTTTGATTTTGCCAGTGATCTGAAAAAAGGTGATGCTGCTGTTTTTATCACCTACTCCAGGTATTCCAGGCTGATGTATCTCACTGCTGAGATGGTACATAAGCAGGGGGCATCCATTATCCTTTTGACAGACAAGCCTACCTGTGAAACAGCCAAGTTTGCGGACGTGGTACTGACGGCCAGAGGCGACAGCAGTGAATTCTATAATTCCTATGTAGCAGGAATGTTTGCCGCAGAAATGCTCTGCGCTTATATATGCAGAGAAACAAACTACTCCAATCAGGAGCTGCTGGAGCGCATTGATGAATATACCTCCCAGATTGGGAATTTTTAAAAAAAGAGAACGCAGGATAAGCATTCGTGGCTTTCCTGCGTCCTTTTACATGTTACTCAGTCTTCCTCGATTACCTGGATCTCCAGATAGTCGAATTCAATATGTTCAATGAAATTATCCTGATAAAAACGAGCCTTATCATGCTTTTTGAAATCCCGCACTGTGGCATCCAGCCAGATAGGATTTCCCAGATCCATTTGATAGCAGATTTCCTCAAGTCCGTGAAAAATCTTGTGGGTTCTGGTATCATCGCTGTCATCACAGACAACGGTGTCCTGAAGCATGCGATTGTCTTTCCATATTTTTCCCCATAAACGAAACATAAACAGTACCTCCGTATTGAAACTGCCACAGCCGGCAGAATATAAATATCCGTCCGATATGGTCTTCAGTATAGCGGATTTTGCAGGGAAAGTAAAGCACAGGGCAGCAACGCTTGTACGCAAAACAATGCACCAGGTATGCTCACTTTTATTGACTAATGTGTAAAAATCCTCTATAATAAACGAAATTATGAAAAAAAGAATCATTACAGATTGGAGGAACCGAAATGAAACTTTACGATACCGGCGTTTATCTTCAGAACGGACAGGAAATCATTCCTGAGAACCAGGCTGATCTGCCTGTAGCGAAAGAAGAGGCTGCTAAGAATACCATCGCATATTCTATTCTCAAGGCTCATAATAAATCCGATAACATGGAGAAACTTCAGATCAAATTCGATAAACTGACTTCCCATGATATCACATTTGTGGGAATCATCCAGACTGCAAGAGCTTCAGGACTTGAGAAGTTCCCGGTACCATATGTACTGACCAACTGCCATAACTCCCTCTGTGCAGTAGGCGGAACCATCAATGAAGATGACCACATGTTTGGTCTCACCTGTGCCAAAAAGTACGGCGGAGTTTATGTACCGCCTCATCAGGCAGTTATCCATCAGTTTGCAAGAGAAATGCTTGCAGGCGGCGGAAAGATGATCCTCGGCTCCGACAGTCATACAAGATACGGAGCACTTGGAACCATGGCTATGGGAGAGGGCGGACCGGAGCTTGTAAAACAGCTTCTCTGCCAGACATACGATATTAATATGCCAGGCGTAGTTGCTATTTATCTGAAAGGTGCTCCACGTCCGGGTGTAGGACCGCAGGATGTTGCGCTTGCCATCATCGGCGAGGTTTTTGCCAACGGCTATGTGAAGAATAAGGTTATGGAGTTCGTTGGACCAGGAGTTGCCAGCTTAAGCGCAGATTTCCGTATCGGTGTTGATGTTATGACAACAGAAACCACATGTCTTTCCTCCATCTGGCAGACAGATGCGAAGATCGAGGAATTCTATGCGATCCACGGAAGACCGGAGGATTACAAAGAACTGAAACCGGGCAACGTTGCATACTATGACGGCTGTGTAGAGATCGACCTCAGTGAGATCAAACCAATGATCGCAATGCCGTTCCACCCGAGTAACACCTACACCATCGATGAGCTGAAGGAAAACCTTGACGATATCCTTGCAGATGTGGAGAAGAGAGCACAGGTAAGCCTTGACGGAAAGATTCCGTTCACATTGAGAGATAAGGTAGTTGATGGCAAGCTTTATGTTGAGCAGGGAATCATTGCCGGATGTGCAGGCGGCGGATTCGAGAATATCTGCGCAGCAGCAGATATCCTCAAGGGCAAAAATATCGGCCATGATGCCTTCACCTTAAGTGTATACCCGGCAAGTACTCCAATCTACATGGAACTGGCTAAGAATGGTGTTCTTGCAGAACTGATCGGAACAGGCGCAGTTGTGAAAACTGCATTCTGCGGACCGTGCTTCGGCGCCGGAGATACACCTGCAAACAATGCATTCAGTATCCGTCATACAACCAGAAACTTCCCGAACCGTGAAGGCTCCAAGATCCAGAACGGTCAGATCTCTTCGGTTGCACTTATGGATGCACGTTCCATTGCAGCTACAGCAGCAAACAAGGGATTCCTTACCTCAGCAGAGGAGTTTGACGGAAGCTATTCCGAGCATAAATACTACTTCGATAAGTCTATCTACGAGAACCGTGTATTTGACAGCAAGGGCGTGGCAGATCCAAGCGTAGAGATCCAGTTTGGACCGAATATCAAAGACTGGCCGGAGATGGCTGCACTTGCAGACAACCTGATCCTGAAGGTTGTTTCCGAGATCCACGATCCGGTTACTACCACTGACGAGCTGATCCCGTCCGGTGAGACATCCTCCTACCGTTCCAATCCGCTTGGACTTGCAGAGTTCACACTGTCCAGAAAGGATCCGGCTTATGTTGGCCGTGCAAAAGAGATCCAGGCAGCACAGAAGGCGATTCAGGCAGGTAACTGCCCGGCAGAGGCTGTTCCGGAACTGAAACCGGTTATGGAAACCATCCATAAATCCTATCCGGATGTTGATAAGACAAACCTTGGCGTAGGAAGCACCATCTTTGCAGTGAAACCTGGCGATGGCTCTGCCAGAGAGCAGGCTGCATCCTGCCAGAAGGTACTTGGCGGCTGGGCAAACATTGCCAATGAGTATGCAACCAAGAGGTATCGTTCCAATCTGATCAACTGGGGTATGCTTCCATTCCTGATCCCGTCCGGAGATCTTCCGTTCAAGAACGGTGATTATCTGTTCTTCCCGGGAATCCGCAAGGCGGTTGAGGAAAAAGCAGACGTGATCAAGGGATATACTGTTGAAGGTGATTCTTTGAAGGAGTTCGATGTAACTCTGGGTGAGCTGACAGATGATGAGAGAGAGATCATCCTTAAGGGTTGTCTGATCAATTATAATCGTAAATAGATGCAGGGATTGAACATATGCAGAGCGTGAAGGCGTTGGAGCTGTGTTCATGAATATGCTGCAGAGCGGAATATAGTAATTTAAGAATTTCCGTGTTGTTTTGCAGACTGGTGACCGTTTTGATCAAGGTTGCCGGTCTGCTTTTTTACTTTTAGAGGTGTGGTTGTGGGAAGTTTTTAGGGTTGTGGATACTTATTTTTATGGGATTTGGATGATGCGGACGCGTGAGATGTCCTGTGGGGAGCAGAGGCTGTCGTTTCGCCTGGTCATACTAAGCGTCTGAGGCAACCTGTGAAAAGGCCGGCCCATAACTCGCCATGTACGCTGATGCGTACCCGGCTCAGACAGATGGGCCTTATTCTGCGGCCTGTATCCGCAGAATACCTTTCCACAGGTCACCCCAGACGCCAAGTATGACCAAAGGCTCACTCCGAAGCCCCTGCTCCCCACAGGACACCTCACGCTGACATTCCCAGAGACAAACCCCAGCCCCGGTAAAAATATCAAGAAAAGCTCAATAAATGATGACCGTCTCAACACTCTTCGTTATTCAATTTTTCTTCTTCGTTCTTTCGAATAAAGTTTATCTCAATCCCCTGCAAACATTGCAAAGTACAAACATTGTAAAGTACAAACATTGCAATGTTTGCAGGGCCAATACAGTCACACAGAAACTTTTCTAACTAACTTTCCATGTTCGAAAGTCAGGGCGGGAAGGACGGGCGGGGCGGGTGACTCTGCAGGAGTCGTAGTACTTCTTAGGCCGCGGGGAGGCTGCGTTGCTGGAAAAATCCCAGCTGTTTGAGCGTTAGCGAGTTCTGGGATTTTTTCAGCGGTTTTAGCAGAATCCCCGCAGCCTTAGAAGCACTAGATCTCCGAAGCCTCACCCGCCCCGCCCGTCCTTCACGGCCGTCCGTTCGCAACATACCATCCCGTTCTTCACAACTTCACAATAGCATAAATTAACAGAAAATAATAAAAAACACAAACAAATTATAAAATATAAACACCTAACAAAACAAATAAATAAAAATAATAGCATAAAAACACAAAAATGTATTGACAAATACCCGCAACGATGTTATTATAAGACCATCAAAAACAACAAGAGAAAAACAAAAAAGAAAATCATTCAATTCATAGCATAGATGCACATGAAGGATGAAGAAAGGAAAAGGTGATTCCAGTGGGAACATAAACAAACACCATCATCAATATGAGAGTGACAGGAACCGGATTTCCTGCAAGAAAGACCTGATACAGATCACATATGATACACCTTAAGAAAACAGAAGTTTCTTTTATGAAATATAAATAAGATCCTCTTAAATCTTACTTATATTTTAAGAAATCAGAAACAAAAGGAAATCAGTATTTCAGGTAATATAGAATCGGTAACTCATATTGAACAACTGTCACACACCTGATACAAAGATTTCAGGAAATATGTAAAGAAATATTTCCCGAAAGAGTAAAACCCTCAACTCACCGGTTCGTTGGAAAGAAGAGATTCCAAGAACAAACGTGAAGATGAGAACGATACTTTGAAATGCATATCAGAACCATTAGGATATGGATTGAAGCTTTGCATCAGAAGAATATCTGAGAGGATATTAAAAACAGAAGAATCGGGCAGGAACTTTTTTCCAGGATACTTTAAAGAACTGCAGAGGAGAAAATCCCAATAGGTCGATTTGAATCAGCAGATCACAAAGTACAGAGATAACAAATGGTTTTGAATTTAAGAAGTTAAGTCCAGAATTGTTTAGTGAACAGGAAAAAGTATAACCACCGAAATTCTTCAGATAAACAGGAAATCAAACATCGTAAAAGATGATTTCCAATCTATAAAACTTTCTAAATAATCGAGGAGATATACTTACATATATCAGTCGTTTATGAGCAGGAAATAAAAAAGAAGAGAGAATCTGAAAAAGAAAAATTTCAAAATTGAATAAAGAGAATCGAAATTATTTTATAAAGTATATAAAATCAGAGATTTCGATTGATAAATATAATAAGTATAACAAGAAAACTTTATTCGAAAGAACGAAGAGGAAGAAAAATTGAATAACGAAGAGTGTTGAGACGGTCATCATTTTTGGAAACTGTAAAAGTAAAAAAAGTGATGACCGTCTCGTTGTGTATATAAGATTGCATATGTTAAGTATATAATCGTTCCGAAAAGCCCTGGATAAAATAATATGATCCGATCAGAGATCAAAATTTTCAATCAGAGATTTTCCGAACAGTTATATTTATCAGTTGCCATCAAAAACATCATCAGTTATACTTCTGTGAGAAAGGAAGTAAGATGAGAAAATATGTGGAATTATCAGATTGAAGAAAATATTTTATATGAAGACAAAGAAATCCTTGTGTGCAGAAAAACAGCAGGAATGCCGGTGCAGGCAGCAAAAATAGGAACAATGGACATGGAAAGTGCCCTGAAAAATTATCTGGTTAAAAAAACACCGGGGAAGATCCCATATCTGGGAGTAGTGCATCGCCTTGATCAGCCGGTAGAAGGCATTCTTGTATTTGCGAAAACATCCGAAGCAGCAGGAAATTTGAGTAAACAGATGATGGCAGGAGGCGCCGGAAAATATTACCTGGCAGTAACAGAGGGAAAAGCAAAGAACTCAGAAGGGACTCTTACAGACTATCTGAAAAAAAATGGAAAAGCCAACATGTCTCAGGTTGTGTCTGCAAATACACCGGGAGCAAAAAAAGCAATCCTTCATTATAAAGTTCTGGATCAGCAGGAGATAAACGGAAAATCCCGGACACTTCTTAAGATCAGGCTGGAAACAGGTCGACATCATCAGATCCGTGTGCAGCTCTCTCATGAGGGAATCCCCCTTCTGGGAGACCGGAAATATAATCCTTCAGGAGAAAAAGGTACATCACTGGGACTTTGTTCCAGTTGTCTGGAATTCAAACACCCCAGAACAGGAAAAATGATGAAGTTTGAAACAGAGCCACAGGGAAGCGCGTTTCTGGATTTTGTGAAAAAAATGTAAAAACTCTGGACGGAAATACGAAAAAGTGTATAATGTAAAAAGCAAGTAACCAAATGTAAGTTTTTTGTAAAGTATAAGTTACTGTGGACGGACAAGGCAGACGATAAAGAACAGTAACCAGCGAGGAAGAGGAGATTACAATGAAAAGAGCTGCAGTAGCGTCAGCAGCCTTGTTGGCTGTGGCAACCCTGCTGACAGGCTGTCAGAAAGAAGAAGTAGAAAAGCTTGTTGCACCGCTTGTAGCAGATGTCCAGGAAACCCCTGAAGCAACCGAAGTGGAAGAAGAAAAAAGCCCGCTGATCCCTGAGATCGATGACACTCTTTCTATTGAAGAAGGTGCCAGAATAGCTGTTGTCAGCAAAAGCAAAAAAGGTGAGTTCTGGAATAAAGTAAAAGAAGGAATGGAAGCTGCTGTCAAGGACGTAAATGAGGCGTACGGTTTCAAAAAAGACAAGCAGATCACGATGACCTTTGAGGGTCCGGATGATGAAGAGGACGTAGAAAGTCAGATCAATACTCTTGATGCAGTGATCGCTGAGAATCCATCTGTAGTGTGTCTTTCTGCCGGAGACATGGATTCCTGTCAGGCACAGCTGGAAGCAGCGAAAGAGAACGGAATTCCGGTGGTCGCATTTGATTCCAATGTCAGTGATACGAAGCTGGTCAGAGCTTTCCGTGGAACAGATAATACACAGATCGGCAAATATGCAGCATATAAGCTTGGTAGCGCCATTGGAAAAATGGGAAATGTGGCTGTTTTTTCTGCACAGGAGAAAACACAGAGCGCTCAGGAACGTGTAAAGGGATTTCTGGATAATATTGCAAATTATACGGATATTAAAGTGGTGGAAACCGTATATTCTGACCAGGTTGATGATATGAAGGAAGCCATGAAGGAAGTTCTGGATAAATATCCGGCACTGGATGGTGTTTTCTGCACCAATGCCGAGGTTTCTGAAATGTTTCTGGAGGTAAATAAGGACACAGGAGAAAATAAAGTTGCTATGGTAGGCGTAGATGCAACCAGCAAACAGCAGGAAGCAATCCAGAAAGGGGAAGAACTGGGAGTGCTTTCCCAGAATCCTTATGCGATGGGATATCAGACCATGTGGGCGGCTATTCAGTCTACTGCACCGAAGAAGGAAACAAAGATTGATAAGAAGGTTTTACTTGATCCGGTATGGATCGATGCTGAGAATATCAAAAGCGAAGACATTACAAATTATCTGTATAATTAACAGATAATTTGTAATTTGGTCGGATGAGGCAGTTCACATTTATCACCTGTTCATAACTGAAAGCCATCAGTCCGATGAAGATGTAAAGAACATTTTCATCGGGCTGATGGCTTTTTTGAATAAAAATAAAAAATATGAATAGAATAAACAAATAAAAAGTGTGCGAAAAAATGGCAAAAATATAACATATATGACGAGTTTTTGACACAATACAAATAAATTTCTCGTTAAAATGCATAATAAACATTGTTTTAAAAAAGCGATTGTGGTACAATTTGGATATGCAGAGAGGCGGTGATCAGATGATCCAGGAAACGATCAAGGCAGTGAAAGAGGCGGAGGCAAAAGCGCAGCAGAAGATAAAGGATGCATCCGTCCGTGCACAGAGTATCATCAGCGAAGCTGAGAAAGAGGCAGAGAATATTATCAGAAAGTCGGAAACAGCCGCCGGCGAACAGGCGGCATCTGATATGAAAGCAGCCGAGGAACGTGCACACAGTACAGAGAACACTGTCGTTGGACAAGTAGAGGAGGAGCTTGCAGCTTTGAAAAAGAAAGCGGAGTCGAAGCACGAGCAGGCTATCCAGGCAGTAATGGACAGTTTGTTCTGAGAGGGGGAGTGCGAAAATGGCAGTATTGCAGATGCAGCGAATCAGTATCTGCGCAATGAAAAAGAACCGTAAGGCCATATTGGAAGAACTGCAGTCAATTGGAGTATTGGAGATCGATGCAGCGGAGCTGGATCCGGAGCTTAAGACGATGGATACCATGAATGCCCGGCTGATCTTTGAGAAGAACGCATCCCTTTGTGATCAGGCAATCGAAATACTGGATGAATTTTCAAAGGAAAAGCAATCCATGCTGGCATCCCTGGCAGGGAAACCGCTGATCGGAAGGAAGCAGGAGGAAGAAGCTATCCGGGATCAGGAAGAGATCCTGAGAACAGCCAGAGAAATCCAGGGATACCGGAAGAAGCTTACAGAGAACAGTGCGGCGGCAGTTAAGCTAGAACAGCAGGAAGCAGCTCTTGCTCCATGGCTGAAGCTGGATATTCCGATGAACTTCGGAGGTACAGCGAAAGCAGCGGTACTTGTGGGAAGTATTGACGGAAATATAACTCTGGATCAGGTATACAGTCAGCTGGCAGCGGATGCACCACAGCTTGAAGCCTTTGATATCCGGGAAATCTCAAATGACGCCGGTAAGCTGAGCCTGGTGGTTGTCTGCCTGAAAGCACAGGCGCAGGAACTGGAAGAAGCGCTTCGGATGCAGGGATTTGCAAGACCGGCACAGCTGGTATCAGAGGTTCCGGCACAGGAGCTGGAGAACCTTAAGAATGAAGTGGTACGCATTCAGGAAGAGTCCGAACAGATCCGGGAGCAGATACGAGCTCTTCACGGCAGGAAGAGCTCTCTTCAGCTTTTGTCCGATTATTTCCGAATCCGTGCACAGAAATATGAGGTATTAGGACAGCTCCGCCAGTCGGAGAGCACTTTTTTTGTGACAGGATATCTTCCGAAGAAACAGGTTCCTGCAATGGAGAAACGGTTTACGGAGAAGTACGATATTGTTTTTGAAGCAGAAGATGCTGAGGGAGAAAATGTTCCGGTTGCCCTTCAGAATGGTAAATTCGGAGCAGCAGGAGAGGGAGTTCTGGCAGCATTTGGTCTTCCCGGAAAGGGAGAGATCGATCCTTCCACGATCATGACAGCCTGCTATGTATTTCTTTTCGGACTGATGTTGTCAGACGCAGCATATGGACTGATCGTCTTTGCAGTCTGTCTGGGAGTACTTCTGAAGTTCCCCAGGATGGAGAGCGGAATGCAGAAATCCATCCGGCTTTTTATGTACTGTGGATTGTCCACTTTGTTCTGGGGAGTGATGTTTGGCGGATATTTCGGAGATTTTATCGATGTATTTTCGAAGGTATATCTGCACAGGCCGGTCACGGTGAAGCCGGTATGGTTTGCACCGTTAAATGAGCCGATGCGACTTCTGGTGTTTTCCATGCTGTTTGGCCTGATCCATATGTTTCTGGGAATGGGGCTTAAGGGCTACATGCTGTTACGTGACAGAAAATATCTTGACTTTTTCTGTGATGTAGTGCTTTGGTTCCTGCTTCTTATGGGACTGATCCTGATCTTTATCCCAAGCAGCATGTTCCGTTCTATTTCTCAGATGGATCTGAATCTTTCACCGGCAGTGATACAGGTCGGAAAATGGATGGCGATCATCGGAGCAGTGGGAATTCTCTTCATGTCAGGAAGAGATAAGAAGAATCCGTTCCTGAGACTGGCGCTTGGAGCCTACGATCTTTACAATATCACGGGATGGGTCAGTGATATCCTTTCCTACTCCAGACTTCTGGCTCTGGGACTTGCCACCGGAGTTATCGCGTCAGTTATGAACCAGATGGGAAGTATGCTGGGAGACAGTGTTCTGGGATGGATCGTATTTATCCTTGTATTTGTGATTGGTCATATCTTTAACCTTCTGATCAATCTTCTGGGTGCATACGTGCACACCTGCCGATTACAGTACGTAGAGTTTTTCGGCAAATTCTTTGAGGGCGGAGGAAAAGAGTTCCACCCCTTCCGCGAAAATACAAAATATGTAGATATTAAGGAGGATTAATATTATGAGTGGTATCGTTTGGGCATTATTGGGAGCAGCAATTTCCGTAGCTCTTGCAGGTATAGGTTCCGCCATCGGTGTTGGTACAGCCGGCCGTGCAGCAGCAGGTGTTGTAACAGAAGACCCGGACAAATTTGCCAAGGTTCTTCTTCTGCAGCTTCTTCCTGGTACTCAGGGTATTTACGGACTGCTGGTAGCATTCCTTGCACTTTCCAAGGTTGGTATCCTGGGCGGCGGTGTTGCTGATATTTCCCTGGAAACCGGTCTTATGATCTTTGTGGCTTGTCTTCCGATTGCTATCGCAGGTCTTCTTTCCGCGATCCATCAGGGAAAAACTTCCGTAGCTTCCATCGGTATCGTAGCCAAGAAGCCGGAGCAGTTCGGTAAAGCCATGCTTTTCCCTGCAATGGTTGAGACATATGCGATTCTGGCTCTTCTGATCTCCATTCTTGCAGTCAGCGGAATTCAGGTTTGATTCATCAGGAGGGGCAGAGCATGACAGGATTAGAGAAGATGGTAAGCCAGATTCTTGAAGAGGCCGATGCTTCTGCAGCCGTTGCGATCAGTGATGCGGAGAAAAAAGCCGCAGAGATCCTCAGGGAAGCCGGAGAAAAGGCAGATAAGATCCGGCAGCAGAGAGAAGAACAGTCCAGGGCAAAGGTGAAAAGCTATGAAGAGCGGACAGCTTCCGCTGCAGATATGAAGAAGCGTACCGCAGTTCTTGCAGCCAAGCAGGAACTGATCGGAAATGTGATCGCAGATGCCTGTGACCGTGTGAAGAATCTGGATGAAGAAAAATATTTTGGGATCCTTAAGAATATGGCTGAGAAATATCTTCTTCCAAGAGAAGGAGAGATCTGTTTTTCAAAAAAGGATCTGGAACGTATGCCGGCAGGTTTCCGTGAGGAAATAAAGAGCCTGGCACAGAAAAAGGGTGGTGTGCTGGAAATTTCCGGTGAAACCCGAAACATAGACGGAGGTTTTATCCTGATATACGGCGGCATTGAGGAAAACTGTTCTATTGATGCCATGTTCGCAGAGAAGCGGGATGAGCTTCTGGATCAGGTAAGAAAGATTTTGTTTGCGTAAAACACCATCGCAAAAAGGAGGGCGTGAATGATGTTTGGTGAAGATTATGCCTATGCGGTGGCGAGGATACGTGTTCTGGAGACCGGACTTCTGAATCAGGCGGCGATCGAGCAGCTTCTGGCATGTCAGGATGAGCAGCAGTGCCTTCAGATCCTTACAGAGAAGGGCTGGGGAAACGGTGATCCTGCAGCCGGTGCGGACGCCATTCTTTCCCGGGAGAGAGAAAAGATCTGGGAGATCATGGATTCGCTGGTAGCGGACCGATCTGTTTTTTCTGTCCTTTCTTATCAAGATCTTTTCCATAATCTGAAGGCAGCTGTGAAGGCAAGTATCCTGCAGGGAGCAGCACCGAATATTTTTTTCAGCGACTGTTCCATTGACGGAGAGGATATGGTGAAATTCCTGAAGGATAAGGAATATGATCGTTTTCCTGAGGACATGCGGGAAGCGGCAAGAGAAGCCTATGAGACTTTTTTGCACACAAGAGACGGACAGCTTGCGGATATTATCGTAGACAGGGCAGCACTGGATGCCATAAAAAAAGCCGGAGAACGGTCAAAAGAGGAAATCGTCCGGCAGTATGCGGAATCCACGGTAGCGGTAGCAGATATCCGGATCGCAGTCCGTGCCTGCAAAACAGGAAAAAGTTCGGACTTTATGAAAAAAGCCATGGCAGAATGTGACACACTGGATAAGGAGAGACTGATCCACGCGGCAGTAAGCGGAATGGATCAGATCATGGGTTATCTGGCAGAAACGAAATACGGGGACGGAGCTCTGGCACTGGCGGAATCAGCTTCCGCCTTTGAGAGATGGTGTGATAACCAGATCATGGAGACCATCCGCCCTCAGCTGTACAATTCATTTTCACTGGGACCGCTGGTAGCCTATGTGCTTGCCCGTGAAAATGAGATTAAGACGGTGCGGATCATTCTCACCGGAAAGCGCAGCGGCCTTCCGGAAGAGTTTATCCGGGAAAGGGCAAGGGAAATGTATGTATAAGATCGCAGTTTTAGGTGATTATAACAGCATTTACGGGTTTGCGGCTCTTGGCCTTGATACTTTTCCGGTGGAGGATCCCGCAGAAGGTAAAGAGAAGCTTAACCGTCTGGCGGCCGGTGAATATGCGGTTATTTATATTACGGAACAGCTGGCGGCCCAGCTTTCCACAGAGATCAGTAAATATAGTGAGGAGCTGATGCCTGCGATCATTCAGATTCCCGGAATTTCCGGAAACACAGGTGCAGGTATCGAAAATGTAAAGAAATCCGTGGAGACGGCAGTTGGCTCCGATATTCTTTTCAGTAATGAGTGACAAGAAAGCAGGTGATTGGTTCAGATGAGCAGAGGAACCATTAAGAAGGTGGCAGGACCGCTGGTAATTGCCAAGGGTATGCGGGATGCAAATATGTATGACGTGGTTCGTGTAAGCAGCCAGCGTCTGATCGGTGAGATCATTGAGATGCATGAAGATGAGGCTTCCATACAGGTATATGAGGAGACTTCAGGACTTCGTCCGGGAGAACCGGTAGAGTCCATGGAGGTGCCTCTTTCCGTGGAGCTTGGTCCTGGCCTTATTACAAGCATTTACGATGGAATCCAGCGTCCGCTGGATGACATCATGAAGGTAGCAGGCAGTAACAACCTGAAACGAGGCGTTGAGGTTCCAGCCTTGAAGCGGGACAAAAAATGGAATTTCATTCCGGTTGCGAAGGTGGGAGATCAGCTGGAGGGCGGCGATGTTCTTGGAACCGTTCAGGAGACTATTGTTGTTACACAGAAGATCATGGTACCGCCCAATATGAAAGGTACTCTGAAGGAAATTAAATCCGGTGAGTTTACCGTGGATGAGACCGTTGCAGTTCTTTCCACAGCAGACGGCGATAAAGAGTTGACCCTGATGCAGCACTGGCCGGTACGACGTGGCCGTCCGTATAGTAAGAAACTTCCGCCAGCCAAGCCTCTGGTAACAGGACAGCGTGTTATTGATACCATGTTCCCTATTGCCAAGGGTGGTGTGGCAGCAGTTCCCGGCCCGTTCGGAAGCGGTAAGACGGTTATCCAGCATCAGCTTGCAAAATGGGCTGAGGCAGATATCGTGGTTTATATCGGCTGCGGTGAGCGTGGAAATGAGATGACAGACGTTCTGAACGAGTTTCCGGAGCTGAAAGATCCGAAAACAGGACAATCCCTGATGGAGCGTACTGTTCTGATCGCCAATACCTCAGACATGCCTGTTGCGGCACGTGAGGCTTCTATTTATACGGGGATTACCATTGCGGAGTATTTCCGTGATATGGGATACTCCGTAGCATTGATGGCAGATTCCACTTCCAGATGGGCTGAGGCTCTCCGTGAGATGTCCGGACGACTGGAGGAGATGCCAGGTGAGGAAGGTTATCCTGCATATCTTGGTTCCCGTCTTGCGCAGTTCTATGAGCGTGCCGGACATGTGATCTGCAGTGGAAAAGACGGAAGGGAGGGTGCCCTGACAGCAATCGGCGCCGTATCTCCTCCAGGTGGTGATATCTCCGAGCCGGTTTCCCAGGCGACACTTCGAATCGTAAAGGTATTCTGGGGACTGGACGCAAACCTTGCATATAAACGTCATTTCCCGGCGATCAACTGGCTGACCAGCTATTCTCTGTATCTGGACAGCGTTGGCGGATGGTTTGACGAAAATGTAGCGAATGACTGGATGAAGCTTCGCCAGAGAATGATGACCCTTCTTCAGGAAGAGGCAGAGTTGGAAGAAATCGTAAAGATGGTAGGTATGGATGCGCTTTCTCCGGGTGACCGCCTGAAAATGGAAGCAGCCCGTTCCATCCGAGAGGATTTCCTCCACCAGAACTCTTTCCACGAGATCGACACCTACACATCTCTGGAAAAACAGCACAATATGATGCGTCTGGTACTTGCATTTTATGATGCGGGTCTGGATGCGCTGAAACAGGGCGCAGATATCAATGATATCGTAAAACTCCCGGTACGTGAGCAGATCGGCCGTTATAAATATACAAAAGAAGATCAGCTGGCAGCAGAATATGAGAAGGTAACCCGCCAGCTGGCAGCAGAAACTGCAGAACTTCTGGGAAAGGAGGGCCTGTAAAATGCCAAAAGAATATAGAACCATACAGGAAGTTGCCGGCCCTTTGATGCTGGTACGTGGCGTTGAAGACGTGGCATTTGACGAGCTTGGTGAGATTGAGCTTGCCGATGGCGAAACGAGAAGATGCCGTGTTCTGGAGATCGACGGAAGCAATGCACTGGTACAGCTGTTTGAGAGTTCCACAGGTATCAACCTTTCCAACAGTAAAGTACGTTTCCTGGGACGGAGCATGGAGCTTGGTGTATCCGGCGATATGCTGGGCCGTGTCTTTGACGGACTGGGCCGCCCTATCGATGATGGCCCGGAGATCCTTCCGGAAGAGAGAAGAGATATCAACGGACTGCCTATGAATCCGGCAGCCAGAAGTTATCCGGAGGAGTTTATCCAGACGGGTGTATCTGCGATTGACGGACTGAATACTCTGGTACGTGGACAGAAACTTCCGATCTTCTCTGCATCCGGTCTTCCCCATGCACAGCTTGCGGCACAGATCGCAAGACAGGCGAAGGTTCGCGGAAAAGATGAGCAATTTGCCGTTGTATTTGCAGCCATGGGTATTACTTTTGAGGAGTCAAACTTCTTTGTAGAGAGCTTTAAGGAAACCGGAGCTATAGATCGTACTGTTCTCTTTGTGAACCTGGCGAATGACCCGGCTGTTGAGCGTATCGCTACTCCGCGAATGGCACTGACAGCAGCGGAATATCTTGCCTTCGAAAAAAACATGCACGTATTGGTAATCCTTACGGATATCACAAACTATGCGGATGCTCTCCGTGAGGTTTCAGCAGCTCGTAAGGAGGTTCCGGGACGTCGTGGATATCCCGGATATATGTACACAGATCTTGCTTCTCTTTATGAACGTGCAGGCCGTCAGAAAGGAAAATCAGGAAGTATCACCATGGTTCCGATCCTGACTATGCCTGAGGATGATAAGACCCATCCAATCCCGGATCTTACCGGTTACATCACAGAGGGACAGATCATCCTGAGCCGTGAGCTTTACCGTAAGGGAATCACACCGCCCATTGATGTTCTTCCGTCTCTGTCACGACTGAAGGATAAGGGTATCGGTGAAGGCAAGACAAGAGCAGACCATGCTAACACCATGAACCAGCTGTTTGCCGCATATGCTCGTGGTAAAGAGGCCAAAGAGCTGATGACCATTCTTGGTGAGGCAGCTCTCTCCGACATTGACCTGATCTATGCAAAATTTGCGGATGCTTTCGAGAAGGAATATGTTTCCCAGGGCTATCAGGCTAACCGTGATATTGAGGAAACACTGGCCATCGGCTGGAAGCTGCTTTCCATTCTTCCGAGAAGCGAGCTGAAACGTATCGATGACAAATTCCTTGATCAGTATTACGGAAAAGTATAAAGGGGGGATGATTTGTGGCATCAACACAGGTGAATCCTACCCGTATGGAGCTTACGAAGCAGAAAAAGAAGCTGGTGACTGCAGTACGTGGCCACAAGCTTCTGAAGGATAAGCGGGACGAGCTGATGAGACAGTTCCTGGATCTGGTACGGGAGAATATGGAGCTGCGAAAAAAAGTAGAAGCCGGTATCCGAAGTGCCAACACCAATTTTGTCATTGCAAAAGCTGGAATGTCGGAGGAAACGCTGAATACGGCACTGATGGCTCCCAAGCAGGAAGTTTATCTGGAAACCGGAAAAAAGAATGTTATGAGTGTGGATATTCCTGTTTTTGAATACAAAACAAGAACACCGGATGCCAACGATATCTATTCCTATGGCTTTGCTTTTACATCCAGTGATCTGGACGGAGCGGTAAAATCTTTGGCAGACATCCTGCCGGATATGCTTCGTCTGGCAGAAGTGGAAAAGGCCTGTCAGCTTATGGCTTCCGAGATCGAAAAAACAAGACGTCGTGTAAATGCCCTGGAGCATGTCATCATACCGGAAGCCCGGGCAAACATTAAATACATCACCATGAAGCTGGATGAGAATGAGAGAAGTACTCAGATCCGACTGATGAAGGTGAAAGATATGATGCTGGAGGAGGCACATCATTATAAGGAGCGGGAGGCAGAGCGCGGAGCGTAAAGCGCAGTCATCCTGAAAGAAAAAGAAAAGTTTATATAGAAAGTTTGCAGCTGTTCAGAACGTAATATCCCACGAGGGTACTGAACAGTTACGAAGGTTTTAAGTAACGGGAAGGAGACGTCTCTGTGCAGTGTTTTGACAGCACAGAGACGTTTTTTGATGGACAAGTGGATATTCGTAATTGAAGTAGGTCACAGAAAACCCGAGACATACTGTGCGAATTTATGCGATCAGCATAAATTCTGTGCATTTCGAAGCGTGTTACTGAGAACGGAGTGAACAGTGACAGTTATTTAGTTAATTTATAAAATATTTAGTTTTTGTTATCAGAAAATCAAGAAAAATACAGTATAATAGATAAGAGGTAGATCAGACAGCTGCAGATGCAGAGATATAAAAGAAAGCTGCTCTGTCTGCTGAAAAATAAAGAAAGAGGAGAAACTGATTTGACCAGGTAAACTGCCGGGCAGCTGCATGGCTATGAACAGCTGGCAAAGCAGATTGCGGTATCGTCTGATCAGTAAGAGGTATATGAATATTTTACAGTCAATACAACAGCTGGACGGAGAAATCCTTCTTCTGATCCAGCAATATTTAAGAACGGATATGCTGACACCATTTATGAAATCTGTTACATTTCTGGGAAACGGAGGATGGTTCTGGATTCTCTGTGCAGTTGTTCTTCTTGCTGTCCCAAAGACAAGAAAAACAGGCTATGCGGCAGCCTTGTCCCTGATCTTCGGGGCAATCGTTACCAACCTGCTTCTCAAAAATATAGTGGCAAGACCAAGGCCTTTTACGGAAATCGAAGCGCTGATCCCCATGATCACAAAACCGAAGGATTTTTCTTTTCCGTCAGGTCACACCACAGCGTCCTTTGCCGTTGCTCTGGTAATGCTCCGGATGCTTCCGAAGAAATTCGGAATCCCGGCAGTAGTCCTGGCAGCACTGGTGGCATTTTCCAGACTGTATCTTGGTGTCCATTATCCGACAGATGTTCTGGCCGGATTCGTGATCGCGCTGGTGGGAAGTACGCTGTCAGTGTGGATCGTGCGAACGAAACCGGAAGACAAACAGGTACACTAGATTGTCCTGAAGGTAGGAAAATATGAAACACTTTACCTGGACAAAGTATTGACACGCTGAAGCAAGACGGGGTAAAATTGTAGACAGTATGACAGATTCTGACTATGGTAGAAATAATGATTTGGAACCCTGTAAAATCGGATAAAAGGAGAATATACAAAATGATATCAGAAAAAATGAAACCCTACGTAAAAAATAATTCCGCCATCCGTATGATGTTTGAGGAAGGAAATCGCCTCCGTGCGAAATATGGTGCAGATAAGGTTTTTGACTTCAGCCTCGGAAATCCAAGTGTACCGGCACCGGACAGCGTCCGCGAAGCAATTATTGAGCTTGTAAACACTACTGATCCGACAGTTCTTCACGGATATATGAGCAACGCAGGATTTGAGGATGTACGCCAGACCATCGCAGAATCCCTCAACAGACGTTTCGATACGAAATTTTCCGCAAAGAATCTGATCATGACCGTCGGTGCTGCAAGCGGACTGAATGTGATCCTGAAAACAATCCTGAACCCTGGAGAAGAGGTGATTGTTTTTGCACCATATTTTCTGGAATACGGTGCATATGTCCGTAATTATGATGGTGTCCTTGTGGAAATCTCTCCGGATACCACAACCTTCCAGCCAAACCTTGCTGAATTTGAGCAAAGAATCACACCGAAGACAAGAGCGGTTATCGTAAATACCCCACATAATCCTACCGGAGTTGTATATTCAGAAGAAACGATCAAAAAACTTTCCGCAATCCTGGAAGCAAAACAGAAAGAGTTTGGAATCGTGATCTACCTGATCTCCGATGAGCCATACCGTGAGCTGGCTTATGATGGCGTGGAGGTCCCATACCTGACGAAATATTATAATAATACTGTTGTAGGCTATTCCTACAGCAAATCTCTTTCACTTCCGGGTGAACGTATCGGATATCTGGTGATCCCTGATGAGGCAGACGGAAGCGAAGAGCTGATCTCAGCAGCAACCATTGCAAACCGTACACTTGGCTGTGTAAATGCACCGTCCCTGATCCAGAAGGTAGTTGCAAAATGTGTAGACGCCAAGACTGATCTTGCAGCTTATGATAAAAATCGTCAGGCACTTTATAATGGCCTGAAAGAATGCGGATTTGAGTGCATCAAACCACAGGGTGCCTTCTATCTCTTTGTAAAATCTCCGGTTGAAGACGAAAAAGCCTTCTGTGAAGCCGGTAAAAAATATAACATCCTTATGGTACCGGGAAGCTCCTTCGCATGCCCCGGTTATGTGAGACTTGCATATTGTGTATCCTATGAGACAATTGTGAATTCTCTTCCTGAATTTAAGAAACTTGCAGCAGAGTATGGCTTGAAATAAATAAACGATCATCACAAAGCAGTTGAATAAAAGATCCCCGGTACAGTCTGTTCATGCAGACATGTATCGGGGATCTTTTGCAAGAGGGAATAAGCAAATGAAACGTAGCCGGGAGTGAATAGACTCCCGGCTGTGTTTCATTAAAAGGATGTTCCACATTTATTTGGCTTTTTTCTTTTCTTTATTTGGCATTTCTCCGTAGTAAGCTTTCAGATAGATATCTTTCAGCTCGGATACAAGCGGATATCTCGGGTTGGCACCGGTACACTGGTCATTGAAGGCCTGCTCGGACATCTCATCCAGAGTTTCCAGGAAATACTTCTCATCTACGCCGTAATCACGAATCGTCGGCAGGATCTCGATAGTTCTCATAAGCTCATCCAGTTTAGCAAGAAGTTTTTCGAATACTTCTGCATCGTTCTTGCCTGTAAGACCTACAGAACGTCCGATCTCAGCGTAGCGTGCAAGTGTCTTCGGATACTGATACTGTGGGAAGGTACCCATCTTAGTCGGAACCTCAGCACTGTTGTAACGCATAACATCCAGAAGAACAACTGCGTTTGCGATACCGTGTGGCAGGTGATGGAAAGCACCGAGCTTGTGAGCAAGAGAGTGGTTAACGCCGAGGAATGCATTGGCGAATGCAAGACCTGCCATGCAGGAAGCGTTAGCCATATGATCTCTGGCCTCTACGTCATTGCCATCTTTATATGCTCGCGGCAGATACTCAAATACAAGCTTGATCGCTTTCAGTGCAAGACCATCGGTGTAATCGGAAGCCATCATGGAAACATAAGCTTCAATAGCATGTGTCATAACGTCGATACCGGAAGCACGGGTAAGTCCCTTCGGTGCGCTCATCATGTTATTGGTATCTACGATTGCCATATCCGGGAGAAGCTCGTAATCAGCCAGTGGCCATTTAACGCCGGTATCCTGATCTGTGATGATGGCGAAAGGAGTAACCTCGGAGCCTGTACCGGAAGAGGTCGGGATCGCTACGAAGTAAGCTTTTTTACCCATCTTCGGGAAGGTATAAACTCTCTTACGGATATCCATGAAGTCCATGGACATATCGGAGAAGTCAGCGTCCGGATTCTCATAAAGCATCCACATAACCTTGCCGGCGTCCATTGCGGAACCGCCGCCAAGAGCGATGATGCAGTCCGGCTCAAAGGCTGTCATAGCCTTGGCACCGGCTCTGGCGGAAGCGAGAGACGGGTCAGGAGCTACATCAGAGAAACATGTATGAACGATGCCCATCTGATCCAGTTTATCTTCGATCGGTTTGGTGTAGCCATTCTTGTAGAGGAAGGAGTCTGTTACGATGAAGCAGCGTTTCTTGCCCATAACAGTACCGAGCTCATCAAGAGCAACCGGCATACAGCCCTTCTTAAAGTAAACCTTTTCCGGTGTTCTCATCCAGAGCATATTCTCTCTCCTTTCAGCAACAGTCTTGGTATTGAGAAGGTGTTTGACACCAACGTTCTCGGATACGGAGTTACCGCCCCAGGAACCGCAGCCAAGAGTAAGGGATGGAGCAAGCTTGAAGTTGTAAAGGTCACCGATACCACCCTGGGAAGAAGGAGTATTGATAAGGATACGGCAGGTTTTCATAGCTGCCTCGAATTTATCCATCTTCTCAGTTTCATTTACGTTGATGTAGAGGGAAGAGGTGTGACCATAGCCGCCGTCTGCAACAAGCTGTTCAGCCTTTGCAACAGCGTCGTCAAAATTCTTGGCCTTGTACATGGCAAGTACAGGGGAAAGCTTCTCGTGTGCGAATTCCTCGCTGATATCAACGGATTCAACCTCACCGATCAGGATCTTGGTCTCAGCCGGTACAGTAACGCCTGCCATTTCAGCAATGGTAGCAGCCTTCTGTCCTACGATCTTGGCATTCAGTGCGCCGTTGATAAGGATGGTCTTTCTGACTTTCTCGATCTCGTCTTTCTTAAGGAAGTAGCATCCTCTGTAAAGGAACTCTTCCTTCACTTCTTTATAAATGCTCTCCAGAACAGTTACGGACTGCTCGGAAGCACAGATCATACCATTGTCAAAGGTCTTGGAGTGGATGATGGAGTTAACTGCAAGACGGATATCTGCGCTGTCATCAATAATGGCAGGTGTATTTCCGGGTCCTACACCAACAGCCGGTTTACCGGAGGAGTAAGCTGCCTTGACCATTCCGGGACCACCGGTGGCGAGGATGATATCAGCGTTCTGCATTACCATGTTGGTAAGATCAAGGCTTGGGATATCGATCCATCCGATGATTCCTTCCGGCGCACCTGCGGCAACAGCTGCTTCCAGAACAACTTTTGCAGCTTCAATAGTGGATTTCTTGGCACGCGGATGCGGGCTGATGATGATCGCATTACGGGTTTTCAGGGAAATAAGAGATTTATAGATTGCTGTGGAGGTCGGGTTGGTTGTAGGGATAACTGCGGCAATCAGTCCTACAGGTTCCAGGATCTTCTTGAGTCCGTAAGCCTTGTCTTCTTCTACAACACCACATGTTTTAGTGTTCTTATATGCATTGTAAACATACTCTGCTGCGTAATGGTTCTTGATAACCTTGTCTTCCATGATGCCCATTCCTGTTTCCTCAACAGCCATCTTGGCAAGTGGGATACGCATCTTGTCAGCGGCGGTAGCAGCTGCCTTAAAAATCTTGTCAACCTGCTCCTGTGTGTAGGTAGCAAAGATCTTCTGTGCTTCTTTCATTGCAGCCATTTTCGCGGTCAGGGCTTCTGGAGTGTCGATGATGGTAGGGATAGTTTCTTTCTTTGCCATGTGGAATCCTCCTGTTTTCATATGATAATGGTCTGTGGTTCTGCGGGCTTATCCTTTTTTCGCCGGCAGATGCTGCAGAGTTTTTGTAAGTCCCCGCGCTGCGTTTCGTTGTTGATTCAATCTGATTGAATTTTCTGGCTTGATACTGATATGGTATCAAAATTCTGAAAAAAACGCAAATTCTGAATTTTTTCGCTATGTGCAAAATGACGAACAGAAAATCGTGGGAAAATACTGTAAATTTTACTTTGCAGAACGCTGAATTACTGGAAAAACATTAAAAAAAATTTTTGAAATTCAGCATTATGCATAAAAAACATGTTAAAAAATTGTCAGCACTGACAAAAAACATGCATACATATGAAGGGCGGGCAAAAGATAAAACGCAGCATGCAGTTAAAATATTAACGTTAAACTTTTGTCAAACAATCATGTACACATTATAATTCAAGTAATTTCAGACGTCAATAGCGGATTCGATAAATAATTAACAAAAATAAAGGGGCATTTTGACAAATAATTAACAAAAATATCATACCATGGTAAAGTATAGAATCATAAGAAATAAAAAAACTTGAAATTGCTAAAAATTTCAGAATAATTAAACAAAAACTATTCGGATTTTCCGGCAGAAAAAAACTGCCATACGGGAAATGCTTCCCATATGGCAGTTGTATAAATGTGGTTGATGCGAAATATTACCGGTGAACCGTAACTATAGCAGTCAAAACCTATCAGCTCTTACGGAATGCGGCACGTTTTCTGTCTCTGGAGTCCAGAATACGTTTACGGATACGAAGGCTTGTCGGTGTTACCTCAAGAAGCTCATCCTGGTCGATGAACTCAATGGCCTGCTCAAGACTTAAGATCTTTGGCGGAACAAGCTTCAGTGCATCGTCAGCGGAAGAAGAACGAGTGTTGGTAAGGTGCTTGGTCTTGCAGACATTCAGCTCGATATCCTCGGCCTTTCCGTTCTGTCCGATGACCATACCGCTGTAAACCTTCTCGCCAGGTCCGACAAAGAGAGTACCACGTTCCTGAGCAGAGAAAAGACCGTAGGTAACAGTTTCGCCTGCCTCGAATGCGATGAGTGAACCCTGTTTACGGTACGGGAAGTCTCCCTTGTATGGTGCATATCCGTCAAACATGGTATTCAGGATACCGGTACCCTTGGTGGAGGTAAGGAATTCATTACGGAATCCGATCAGTCCACGGGAAGGGATGGAGAATTCGAGACGTACACTTCCGTCGCTTGCTGTGCTCATACCCTGAAGTTCACCCTTACGCTCGCTGAGCTTCTGGATGATAGTACCGGAAAATTCCTCCGGAACGTCAACATATGCGATCTCGATCGGCTCAAGCTTACGTCCGCGATCATCTGTGTGATAAAGTACCTCCGGTTTGCTGACTGCAAACTCGTATCCTTCACGGCGCATATTCTCGATAAGAACGGAGAGATGAAGCTCACCACGTCCGGAAACCTTGAAGCACTCGGTTGTGTCTGTGTCTTCCACACGAAGGCTGACATCGGTGTTCAGCTCACGGTAGAGACGGTCACGAAGGTGACGGGAAGTAATGTATTTACCTTCCTGTCCTGCAAGAGGGCTGTCATTTACGAGGAAGTTCATGGAGATTGTCGGATCGGAGATCTTCTGGAACGGAATTGCTTCCGGATTATCTCCTGCACAGAGAGTATCACCGATGTGGATGTCCGCAATACCGGAGATTGCAACGATAGCACCGATGGTGGCACTCTTAACCTCAACCTTGTTCAGACCGTCAAACTCATACAGCTTGCTGATTTTCACACGCTCGTGCTTGTCCGGGTCATGATGGTTCAGAAGCATCAGCTCCTGGTTTACGGAAATAGTTCCGCGCTCAACCTTACCGACACCGATACGGCCTACATATTCATTGTAGTCGATGGTGCTGATAAGAACCTGTGTATCTCCGTCCGGATCTCCCTCAGGAGCAGGGATCGCATCAAGGATAGTCTCAAAAAGAGGAGCCATATTCTCAGGCTTATCATCAAGGTTACGAACTGCGTAGCCGGCCTTTGCGGAGGCATACAGGAACGGGCAGTCCAGCTGCTCGTCAGATGCGTCCAGGTCCATGAGAAGTTCCAGAACTTCGTCGACAACCTCCTCCGGACGTGCTTCCGGACGGTCGATCTTATTGATGCAGACAATAACATGCAGGTTCAGTTCGAGAGCTTTACGAAGTACAAATTTAGTCTGAGGCATGGCACCCTCGAAGGCGTCCACAAGAAGAATAACGCCGTCTACCATCTTCAGCACACGCTCTACCTCGCCGCCGAAGTCCGCATGACCTGGAGTATCGATGATATTGATTTTTACATCCTTATAATGAACTGCGGTGTTTTTGGAGAGAATCGTAATGCCGCGCTCACGCTCAATATCGTTGGAGTCCATGACACGTTCCTGGACTTCCTGGTTTTCACGGAAAACACCGCTCTGTTTCAAAAGCTCGTCAACAAGTGTTGTTTTACCGTGATCGACATGGGCGATAATGGCCACGTTACGAACATCTTCACGCTTGGTCTTCATATAATCCAAATCCTTTCTTTCCATATATAAGTAATCTTTTTTGTTAAAAATGATGTCCAAATTTATAGTCTATCACATTTTGGTGAGATTACAAGACATAAAAAAATATTTTTGGTTTTTCATTTTTCAGGCATATTATACCGCAAATGCACATAGATTGATATAGACGAAATACACGAAGAGGAAGGAGAGCTACTTATTATGGCAGATAAAATTATTGAAAACAATCAGGTATCCGTTATGGGACGGATCGCTACGGGGTTTACTTTCAGCCATCAGGTCTTTGGAGAAGGATTTTACATGATGGATATCCTGGTAAAACGTCTCAGCGATTCGGAGGACAGGATCCCGGTGATGGTGTCTGAGCGGCTGATCGATATCACACAGGATTATGTGGGAGAATATATCGAGATCCACGGACAGTTCCGATCCTATAACCGTCATGAAGAAAAGAGAAACCGGCTTGTGCTTTCGGTTTTTGCCCGGGAAGTGAAGTTTGTTGGGGAGGAAGAAGAAACTGTGCCGGTTAATCAGATCTTTCTGGACGGATATATCTGTAAACCGCCTGTATACAGAAAAACACCGTTGGGAAGAGAGATCGCAGATCTTCTGATGGCAGTCAATCGACCTTACGGAAAATCCGATTACATACCATGTATATGCTGGGGAAGAAATGCCAGATATGCTTCTGCTTTTGAAGTAGGCGGGCATGTACTGATCTGGGGCAGGATCCAGAGCAGGGAGTACATGAAACGGATTAGTGAAAACGAGACAGAAAAAAGGATTGCCTATGAAGTTTCGGTAAGTAAATTGGAATATGTTGAGTAACATTGGATATATTTTGGAATAGTGGTGAGAACATTAAGGTAACACTTGCATTTCCAGCCAATCTGCGGTAATATAAAAAAAATCATAAAAATGGGGAATTACCGGTTTTACTAACAGTAAGAGGAAAAATCATGGAAAGAGAAATAACAGAGGTTTATTGTGGGAACGGGAAAGGAAAGACAACTCTGGCTGTAGGCCAGGGGCTGCGCTTTGCCACACAGGGAAGAAGTGTGATCATCATACAGTTCCTCAAAGGCAGGGAACGCAGAGAACTGGATTTCCTTGAGGAACTGGATAATTTTGATTTCAAGATTTTCCGTTTCGAAAAAATGGACACCTGCTATAATGACCTGAGCGAGCAGGAAAAGGCAGAAGAGAGAACCAATATTCTCAATGGCCTTAATTTTGCACGGAAGGTAATTGCTACCAGAGAGTGTGATTTCCTGCTGTTGGATGAGATCCTCGGGCTTATGGATAAAGGAATCGCTCCAGTTGAGACGATCATCGATATGCTTAAGCAGAAGGATGAAAGTATGCATATAATTATGACCGGACGCTGGCTTCCGGATGCTTTGAAGCCCTATGTGGATAGTATTACTACGATAACAACAGAGCTGACTGACCAGGAACGGGAATAAGCAATATTTCACAGAAGAAAGAAGGAGGAAGACAAATGGCAATTTTTAAAGGAACAGGCGTTGCAATCGTAACACCTATGCATGAAGATGGTAAGGTGAATTTTGAGAAACTTGAGGAGATCCTTGAGGATCAGATCGCGAACAGCACAGACGCCATCGTTATCTGTGGAACAACAGGAGAATCTTCTACTCTGACACACGGAGAGCATCTTCAGACAATTAAGTTCACAATTGATAAAGTTAACAAACGTGTGCCTGTTATCGCAGGAACAGGTTCCAATTGTACAGAGACAGCGATCATGATGTCCAAGGAAGCAGCTTCCTATGGCGCAGACGCTCTTCTTATTGTAACACCTTACTATAACAAGGCTACACAGAAGGGTCTTATCGCTCACTACACAGCAATTGCCAATGCAGTTCCGGAAACTCCGCTCATCATGTACAACGTACCGAGCCGTACAGGCTGCAACATCCAGCCGGCTACAGCAGCTTACCTTGCAAAGAATGTAAAGAACATTGTCGGAATCAAGGAAGCAACAGGAGATCTTTCCCAGATCGCCAAAATGATGTCTCTGGCAGACGGACAGCTTGAGCTTTACTCCGGAAATGATGATCAGGTACTTCCGATTCTTTCTCTTGGCGGACTTGGAGTTATCTCCGTACTTTCCAACGTTGCACCGAAGTTTACACATGACATGGTCATGAAATATTTCGACGGCGACACCAAGGGAGCAACAGAGGATCAGCTGAAAGCTCTTCCACTGATCAATGCACTGTTCAGTGAAGTAAACCCGATTCCTGTTAAGACAGCTATGAACCTTATGGGAATGAACGTAGGACCTCTTCGTATGCCACTCTGTGAGATGGAAGAGGACACAAAGACAGCTCTTGCAAAAGAGATCGAGAAATTTGGCCTTAAGCTTGCTAAATGATCTGACTGTAAGCGAAAGGTAAAGGAGAATATACTATGGTAAAAATCATCATGCACGGCTGCAACGGACATATGGGCCAGGTCATCAGCGACATTGTGGAGAAAGATCCGGATGCTGAGATCGTAGCAGGTATTGATATTGCGGATCAGGGAAAAAACAGCTATCCGGTATTCACCGATATTGACGCATGTCAGGTAGAGGCAGATGCGATCATTGATTTTTCTTCCGCAAAGGCAACAGACAAGCTTCTTGAGTACAGCGCGGCACGCCAGATCCCGGTTGTTCTGTGCAGTACCGGCTTAAGCCAGGAGCAGCTTGCAAAAGTTGAAGAAACATCCCGAAAGGTAGCAGTGCTGAAATCCGCAAACATGTCTCTTGGTATCAACACACTTCTGAAGCTGGTTCAGGACGCAGCCAGGGTTCTTGCAGCTGCAGGCTTTGATATGGAGATCGTAGAGAAACATCACCGCCTGAAATTAGACGCACCGAGTGGTACTGCACTTGCGCTGGCAGACAGCATTAATGAGGCTATGGATAACCAGTATCATTATGTATATGACCGCAGCCAGAAACGTGAAAAACGCGATGATAAGGAGATTGGTATCTCCGCAGTTCGCGGCGGAACTATCGTAGGTGAGCATGAGATAATTTTTGCAGGTCAGGACGAAGTGATCGAGTTCAAGCATACTGCATATTCCAAGGCTATTTTTGGAAAAGGTGCTGTAGAAGCAGCCAAATTCCTTGCCGGCAAACCGGCAGGACGTTATGATATGAGTGACGTGATTGGCTGATCCTGACAGATTGAGCCGCAACAGAATAAAATACAGGTAATACAGACGAGGTTCGTGTAAAATCGGACCTCGTCTTTTTTTTATGAAATTGTGGGCGATTTCATTCATGAGCATGCAGTGGAACGAAAAACGAATGTCCGCTCTACACTATTTTTGAAATTTTTCCCAGAATAGGATAGCGGAAAAAGTGCCATATTAGGAATACAGAATTTTTCAGAAAAAGGAGAAGATCATATGAAAAAATGGAAGGCGATTCTTTTTGGTACTTTGCTTACCCTGTCTCTGTGTACATTTACAGCCTGCGGCACAGAGGTAAAAAATGCGGATGAAACAGTGGATGAAAAAGATACAAACGAAAATACTGCCGCAGAAGATGAAAATATGGGAGAAAAAGCAGACAATGACGGTGTGAAGGACAATGGAGAGCATACTAAAGATTCCGGCACGGATAACAATGAGATGTCCGATGGAAATATTACCGTGACGCCTGCAGGAAATGAAAATAACGGGACAGCAGCATCCGGAGCTGCGGATGCTGACAGAAACGAAAATGACGGAACGGTATCTGGTGAGCTGGGTGACAGTGTAAAGGACCTTGGAGACGGCGTAGGTAATGCAGTGGATGATATCGGAAACGCAGTGGGAAATGCGGTAGAAGGAAGATAACAGATATTTTACCACAGCATTGCATAAAACTGTTTCAGATGCTATTATCAGTGCATGGAAAGAAAACGGAGGACAGGATTATGAAATTCAGACCATGCATTGATATACATAACGGAAAGGTAAAACAGATCGTAGGAGGAAGCCTGAAGGATCAGGGGGACCAGGCGGCAGAAAATTTTGTGTCAGAGCAGGATGCGGCATTCTATGCAGAGCTTTATAAGAAGGCAGGGTTAAAGGGCGGTCATGTGATCCTTCTGAACGGAAAGGATTCTCCGAACTACGAAGCAACGAAAGCCCAGGCACTTCTGGCGCTGGGAAAATATCCCGGAGGGCTTCAGATCGGAGGTGGCATCTGCCCGGAGAATGCGGCAGAATATCTGGAGGCTGGTGCCAGCCACGTGATCGTAACTTCCTATGTGTTTAAAAACGGAGTGATATCCTGGGAAAATCTGGAGGAAATCCGTGATGCAGCAGGGAAAGAACATCTTGTACTTGATCTGAGCTGCCGCAAAAAAGATGGCAAATATTATATTGTCACAGATCGATGGCAGAAGTTTACAGAAGAGATCGTGACATCGGAGCTGATGGAAAGACTCGGAAGCTTCTGCGACGAATTTCTGGTCCATGCAGTGGATGTGGAAGGAAAGGCCCGAGGTGTGGAAACAGAGCTTGCAAAGCTTCTGGGACAGTATGCAGCTCATCCGGTGACCTATGCAGGCGGTGTGGGTTCTATGGCAGATATTGAAGAACTTCGAAAAGCAGGACAGGGCAGATTGGATGTAACTGTTGGCAGTGCTTTGGATATTTTTGGCGGAAGCATATCCTTTGAAGCTCTGGCAAAAATGAAATAGTATACACAAATAGTGAAGCAGAAGCTTTTGTCCCATCAATCTTCTGGCACTGGTGTACAGATATAAATTTGTAATGAATTAATTAGCTGAAATACTCTAATAGTTGCGCATTCACGACAAAAAAAACATTTTGAAGGAATATATCGAATAAATTTGGAAAAAATTTATGAAATTTTTGAAAAGTGATGTTAAAATTCAATTTAATATGTTATAATAGCAACATAAAACAGCAAAGGGGATGGAAGTCATGAAATTTATTATTAGTGGAAAGAATATAGCAGTAACAGAAGGACTTAAAACAGCTGTTGAGGACAAGCTTGGTAAACTTGAAAGGTATTTCACTCCTGAAACTGAGATTTCAGTAACCTTAAGCGTTGAGAAGGATCGCCAGAAGATCGAGGTAACGATCCCTGTGAAAGGTAGTATTATCCGTTCCGAGCAGGTAAGCAATGATATGTATGTATCCATCGATCTGGTCGAAGAGGTAATTGAGCGTCAGCTTCGTAAATACAAGAACAAGATCGTTGACAAACAGCAGGAATCCACAAACTTCCAGAAGGCATACCTTGATAAGGATTATGAAGAGGATGAGGAAGTTAAGATCATCCGTACCAAAAAATTCGGGATCAAACCAATGTATCCGGAAGATGCATGCGTACAGATGGAACTTCTCGGACATAATTTCTTCGTATTCTTTAATGCTGAGACAGAGCAGGTTAACGTAGTTTATAAACGTAAAGGAAATACTTACGGACTGATCGAACCAGAGTTCTGATAGGGGATTCTATTATTACAACTGAATATTGAATGGAAGGCTCCGGGAATCTGTGTGAGAAATCGGCAGGTTTCCGGAGTCTTTTATGTCACAACAAAATCAGACTTCTTTTCTGTTGCAAGCAATAGGGGAGAACTATATAATGAAGACATATGCGAAAGGAGGAAGGAGAAATGAAAAAGAAGCTGCCAAATGGCAGTCTACGGATAAGATACAGTCTGTACAGTACAAGTTTCAGTCAGCCTCACTTTCTGAAAAATAATATTGTGTAGAGTGCGAATATCTCCTTGACATAATAAATATGTAACACATGGAGAAAAGGAGGAAGGTAAATGAAGAAAAAAGTTCTGGCACTTTTTTTAAGTGCCGCGCTTTGTGTGACGGTGCTTCCGGCAACCGGTATGGCTGCAGAGTTTGGCAGTGGTGATGCAGAAATCATAGAAAATGCTGCTGACAGCCAGGAGATGTTTTCCGCAGAGGAAACTACAGAGCCTATGGGAGAGACCGGGCAGCCTGCAGAAGACAGTGAGGATATTTCTGAGGGAACTGTGGATAACTCTTCCGGTGTAATCATGGAAGATGTGGAAAATACGGAAAATGCGGAGACCAGCGAGGATGCTTTCGGCGAAGCTGAGGAAGGAGTTTCAGAAGAAATCTCCAGTGAGGATGATCCGGAAGTATTATTGACAGAACTGATACCTGAGGAAGCCGGAGACAGTATGGAAGAAGAAACCGTAGAAGCTACGTCAACGTCAGATCCGGAGCTGACAGTGGCACCGGCAGCGGATCCGGAGCCGACAGTGACACCGGCAGTGACACCGACAGCGAATCCTGAGCCGACAGAGATCCAGAAACCGACAGTGACACCAACACCGGTGCCCAAAATAAACGTAAAATGGACCGGAGAAAAATGGGTAAGCCGCAGTTCTGTAAACGTGACACTGCAAGTTGATGCAAACGGAGCCTGTTACTACAAAGCTGCAGCGAGAAAAAAGGACGGAACATCTGATGTTCCGAGGATTGATACGGGAAACTCTCGTGTGTTGGTTACTGCAAACAGAAGCTTTGTGATATATCTTAAGAATCTGGATACAGAGAAAGAATTTGATCTGTATCTTAAGATACTGGGTTCAGATGGAAGAACCAGCAGACTGAAAAAGTTAATACTGAATTCCAGAGGAATTCGTCCAGCTTACGATGTGACACCGACACCTAAACCTACACTTACATCTGCACCTCCGGATTACGGTGTAACGCCGACACCGACATATACACCTTCTATACCGGATGTCAGAGGAAGTGTCGTCAGAGGTCTGGATTCTCCGCTAAAATTTACTCCGAATAAATATTATAATTTTACCGTGACCGGCGCGGGAACTACAAATTCAAATCCCGGGCCTGGAGACGTGAAGTGGGTGCCGGTTTACTGGAGTACTTCACCAAATCCAACCGATAACAGGAAGAATACTACATGGCGGATCGGATCTGCCAAAGGAATAAATAAAGCCGCAACTTATAACATGTATATCTTTTTTCAGAAGTATGTTTATCAGAAATCTGCATGGGAAAAGACTGACGAAGTACAGTCAGCCGTATACCAGTTCCGGTCCGCGGCCCTGACAACTGTAAAGCTTACCACTCCCGGGCTATCCGGTATTTCCAACAGCCCTGCCGGCATCATCTTCAAATGGAAAAAAGCTGCAAATGCTTCCGGCTATAAAATCTATCGAAGGACCGGAAACAGCAGCAAGTGGGTCAATATCGCTACCGTAAGCGGAAGCAATACACTGGTCTACACAGACGGATCAGTAAAAGCAGGAACCATGTATACCTATACAGTCCGCGCATACAAAGGCTCTGCTTTAAGTGCTTATAACAAAAACGGCAGCCGGATCGTCCGCCTGACAGCTCCGGTGCAGTACAAACCGTCCAGCAAGGCTTCCGGGAAGCTGACTGTCCGCTGGAAAAAAGCAGCTGGCGCTTCCAGCTATCAGATCCAGTATGCGGCATCAAGGTCCATGAGAGGATCCAGGACAGTGTCCACCAGTGCACTGACTCGAACACTTTCCGGTTTGAAAAAGGGAAGCACCTGCTATGTTCGTATCCGTTCCTGTAAAAAAGTAAACGGAAAGGCATATTATGGTACCTGGAGCAGTGTAAAAAATGCAAAAGTAAGGAAATAAGATATGTAATATCCCGCGGGATCCTCGAAAACAGGATCCTATGCGGGATATTTTCTGTTGTTCCTGACATGATTTGTTAAATAATTGTTCATTGTTTTTATAACAGGAAAGTGGTAGAATATATACCATATGTGATCCAGTATAACGGATATCAACAGAGAACTGGAATGATCCCAAATTGGACAGATCAGAGACAGCAGTCTTATTCGAATAAAATGATTGGAGCAGAAACATGAATGTTTTTTCAAAAGTATTTGGAACCCGCAGCCAGCGTGAGGTAAAACGTATCATGCCGCTGGTTGAAAAAACCGAGAGCTATCAGTCTCAGATGCAGCAGCTTACTGATGAGCAGTTACGAGACAAGACAAGAGAATATAAGAAACGTCTTGCAGAAGGTGCAACACTGGATGATCTTCTTCCGGAAGCATTTGCCACCGTACGTGAGGCAGCCAAACGTGTACTTGGAATGGAGCATTACCGGGTACAGATCATCGGTGGTATCATCCTTCACCAGGGCCGTATCGCCGAGATGAAAACAGGTGAAGGTAAAACTCTTGTTTCTACACTTCCTGCATACCTGAATGCCCTTGAGGGAAAAGGTGTCCACATCGTAACCGTCAACGACTACCTGGCAAAACGAGATGCCGAGTGGATGGGTAAGGTTCACGAGTTCCTTGGCCTGACCGTAGGCGTGGTACTTAACGACATGAAGCCGGAAGAGCGCCGTGCAGCATACGGATGTGATATCACATACGTAACAAACAACGAACTTGGATTTGATTATCTTCGTGACAACATGGTCATCTATAAAGAACAGCTTGTTCAGAGAGATCTTCACTACTGTATCATCGATGAGATCGACTCTGTTCTGATCGATGAGGCACGTACACCTCTGATCATTTCCGGACAGAGCGGCAAGTCCACCAAGCTTTATGAAGTGTGCGATATCCTTGCACAGCAGCTGGAGCGTGGTGAGGCCAGCCATGAAATGACCAAGATGGCAGCCATCATGGGTGAGGAGGTTATCGAGACCGGTGACTTCGTCGTAAATGAGAAGGACAAGATCGTCAACCTTACCGAGCAGGGTATCAAGAAGGTTGAGAAATTCTTTAATATCGAGAACCTGGCAGATCCGGAAAACCTGGAAATCCAGCACAACATCATCCTTGCACTTCGTGCACATAATCTGATGCATAAGGATCAGGATTATGTTGTAAAAGATGACGAGATCCTTATCGTTGATGAGTTTACCGGACGTATCATGCCGGGCCGTCGTTACTCCGATGGTCTTCATCAGGCAATCGAGGCGAAAGAGCATGTGAAGGTTAAAAGAGAGAGTAAGACTCTTGCAACCATTACCTTCCAGAACTTTTTCAACAAATATGACAAAAAAGGCGGTATGACAGGTACAGCTCTTACCGAGGAAAAAGAGTTCCGTGATATCTACGGCATGGATGTTGTAGAGATCCCGACCAACCGTGTGGTACAGCGTAAGGACCTTGACGATGCCGTTTACATGACAAAGAAAGAGAAATTCAACGCCGTTGTAGAGGCAGTTAAGGAAGCTCACGCAAAACATCAGCCGGTATTGGTTGGTACGATCACCATCGAGACTTCCGAGCTTCTCAGCAGAATGCTGAAGAGAGAGGGAATCCCCCACAACGTATTGAATGCCAAGTTCCATGAGCTTGAGGCTGAGATCGTAGCTCAGGCAGGACAGGCAGATGCCGTTACCATCGCGACCAACATGGCAGGTCGTGGTACCGATATCAAGCTTGATGATGTGGCAAGAGAGGCCGGTGGTTTGAAGATCATCGGTACCGAGCGTCATGAGTCAAGACGTATCGATAACCAGCTCCGTGGACGTTCCGGACGACAGGGAGATCCGGGTGAATCCCGTTTCTACATTTCCCTTGAGGATGATCTGATGCGTCTGTTCGGTTCCGAGAGATTGATGAAAGTGTTCACATCTCTTGGTGTTGAGGAGAATGAGCAGATCGAGCACAAGATGCTTTCCAATGCCATCGAGAAAGCCCAGGAGAAGATCGAGTTTAACAACTTTGGTATCCGTAAAAATCTTCTCGACTATGACCAGGTTAACAATGAGCAGAGAGAGATCATCTACGAGGAGCGCCGCCAGGTACTTGACGGTGAGAATATGCGTGATGCCATCTACAAGATGATCACAGATATCGTAGACAGCATGACAGACATGTGCTTCTCTGATGACATGGATTCTTCTGAGTGGGATCTTAATGAGTTCAATACTGCAATCACTCCGATCATCCCGATCCACCCGCTGACCGCTGAGAAGGTAAAAGGCCATAAGAAAGACGAGATCAAGCACATTGTGAAGGAAGAGGCTGTGAAGCTTTATGAAGCAAAAGAGGCTGAGTTCCCGGAACCGGAGCAGCTTCGTGAGCTTGAGCGAGTTGTCCTTCTGAAATGCATCGACAGCAAATGGATGGACCATATCGATGATATGGAAATGCTCCGTCAGGGTATCGGTCTGATGGCATATGGCCAGAGAGATCCGGTTGTTGAGTACAAGATGAACGCATTCGAGATGTTTAACAGCATGATCAGTTCCATTCAGGAAGACACTGTACGTATGCTGTATCATGTTCATGTAGAGCAGAAGATTGAGCGTGAGCAGGTTGCTAAGGTAACCGGCACAAACAAAGATGACAGTGCAGGCCCGAAGAAACCGGTTCAGCGAAAAGAAGATAAAGTATACCCGAATGATCCGTGCCCATGCGGAAGCGGCAAGAAATATAAACAGTGCTGCGGACGTAAGGCTGCCAAGATCTGAGAAGGAAGATAAAAATAGTCTCACCCAGATGATGCGGTGGGGCTATTTTTTCTGGAATTTCTGTTACACAGGAACAGAGTACAGCGAATATTAATCATCCTGCGTCAATATGGCAGATACTTAATTTTCGCTGTAAGAGAAGGGACATGATAATATGGCAATTATAAAAACTGCAATTCTTCAGACACATGTATATACTGATAAATTTCGCAACATTACCCAGGCGGCAGAACTTCTTGCCGGCCCGGAGCTTCAGGGAATCGATCTGGCAGTCCTGCCCGAAATGTTCTGCTGCCCATACGAAAACAAATACTTTCCGGAATATGCCGAACCAGAGGGGGGAGATACCTGGGGAAAATGCTCCCGGATAGCAAAAGATCGCGGAATTTATCTCGTAGCCGGAAGCATGCCGGAACGAGACGATGCCGGCAATATTTATAACACTTCCTATGTATTTGACAGAAATGGCCATCAGATCGGTAAGCACCGGAAGATGCATCTTTTTGACATCGATGTAAAAGGCGGCCAGTATTTTAAAGAATCCGATACTCTGACACCAGGAGACCAGGTGACGGTTTTTGACACAGAATTTGGAAAGATGGGCCTTTGCATCTGCTACGACTTTCGTTTCCCGGAACTTGCCAGGCTGATGGTGGACAAAGGAGCTCAGGTGATCATCGTGCCGGCAGCTTTTAACATGACTACAGGGCCCCTTCACTGGGAGCTGATGTTCCGCCAGAGAGCCGTGGACAACCAGGTGTACACCATCGGAGCGGCACCCGCCAGAGACCTGAACGCCGGATATCATTCCTGGGGCCATTCCATTGCCGTAGATCCCTGGGGAAAAGTCCTCATGGAGATGGATGAGAAGCCGGGAGTGAAGGTTGTGGAACTGGAACTGGACGAGGTAAAAAAAGTCCGGGAGCAGCTGCCGCTTCTGAAGCACAGGAGAGGGGATATTTACGCCCTGACCACGTTTTCGTTGTAATTTTTATGCCCATATGGTATTGTATAAGACAGGCAGGAAATCCTGCATCAATATATAGAAAGAAGGTGAAGCTGTGGTTGAGTTAGATCAGTTCAAGAGTATTCTTGCAACATACACAGAGCCATTAGTGGAAGTGAGGGATTCACTTTGACCTCGCTAACAAAGAGCAGAAGGTCGAAGAATTAGAGCGCGAGATGGAAGCGCCTGATTTCTGGGATAATGCGGAAGCATCCCAGATGAAGATGAAACAGTTAAAGAGTCTCAAGGACGATATTGAGACATACCATAATCTGGAAACACAGATGGAAGATATGGAAACCATGATCGAGATGGGGTACGAGGAGAATGATCCTGAGATTGTCCCTGAGATCCAGGAAATGCTGGACGAGTTCCAGGCAAGTTTTGACAGCATCCGTGTGAAGACACTTCTTTCCGGAGAGTACGACGGAGAGAATGCCATCATCAAGCTGAACGCAGGAGCCGGCGGTACAGAAGCCTGCGACTGGTGCGGAATGCTTTACCGTATGTACAGCAGATGGGCGGAGAAGAAAGGCTTTGCGCTGGAAGTACTGGATTACCTTGACGGTGATGAGGCCGGTGTGAAATCTGTAACCTTCCAGGTGAACGGAGAGAACGCCTACGGTTATCTGAAATCCGAGAAGGGTGTTCATCGTCTTGTACGTATTTCCCCGTTTAATGCAGCAGGAAAGAGACAGACCTCTTTTGTATCCTGCGATGTTATGCCGGATATCAAGAAGGATCTGGACGTTGAGATCAATGATGACGATATCCGTATCGATACCTACCGAAGCAGTGGTGCCGGCGGACAGCATATCAACAAGACCTCCTCTGCGATCCGTATCACCCATTTTCCGACAGGAATCGTGGTACAGTGCCAGAATGAACGTTCTCAGCACATGAACAAGGATAAGGCTATGCAGATGCTGAAGGCCAAGCTGTATATGCTGAAACAGCAGGAAGCTGAGGAGAAGCTTTCCGGCATTCGAGGCGAAGTGACAGATATCGGCTGGGGAAACCAGATCCGTTCCTATGTCCTGCAGCCATACACCATGGTAAAAGACCATAGAACCAATGAAGAAACCGGTAATGTTGACGCAGTTCTGGACGGCGGTATTGACATTTTTATCAATGCATACCTGAAATGGATTGCGCTGGCGAAAAAGAAAGAATAACATTACTGTCACGGAACCCCATAAAGACAGAGAAAAGGACTCCGCAGGCAAAAAAAGCGCTTGTGGAGTTTCTTTTATTATGATAATATATCTCTTGTACAAAAACAGTTGTCTTTATGAAACGGACAGGGGGCTGCTGGCCACAGTGTGAACAGCAGTCAGAGAGGTTACTATGCAGAAACAGGTTGAAAAGAAAAAATACTATGTAGTAAGAGAACGGGCAGTGCCGGAAGTACTTCTCAAGGTGGTTGAGGCCAAGAGACTGCTGGAATCCAAACGGGTGGCTACTGTTCAGGAAGCTGCTGAAAGGACCGGGATCAGCCGCAGTTCTTTTTACAAATATAAGGACGATATTTTTCCTTTCCACGAGGAGACCAAGGGAAAGACCATCACCTTTATCATTCAGATGGACGATGAGCCGGGGCTTTTATCAATGGTGCTGCAGACGATTGCCCGTTTTCACGGTAATATCCTGACCATACATCAGAGTATTCCAATTAACGGAGTCGCAACACTGACGCTGAGCGTTGACATCCTTCCGGGAGAAGGCGACGCAGAGGCTATGGTGGAGGATATTGAGCAGAGAGACGGTATACACTATTTGAAAATTTTAGGCAGGGAGTAAGCATATGATAAACATAGCAGTATTAGGCTACGGTACAGTAGGAAGCGGAGTTGTTGAAGTCATCAACACCAATCATGAGAGCATTAACAAGAGAGCCGGAGATGAGATCAACATCAAATACGTTCTTGACTTAAGAGATTTCCCGGGAGATCCGGTTGAGAAAGTTCTGGTTCATGATTATGAAGTGATCGTAAACGATCCGGAGGTAGATATTGTTGTTGAAGTTATGGGCGGGATCGAGCCGGCTTATACTTTTGTAAAAAGAGCGCTTCAGGCAGGAAAGAGCGTAAGCACATCCAATAAGGCCCTGGTAGCCAAGCATGGTTCCGAGCTCATGGAGATCGCAAAAGAAAAAAATATCAACTTCCTTTTCGAGGCAAGCTGCGGCGGTGGTATCCCGATCATCCGTGCACTGAATTCTTCATTGACAGCAGATGAGATCGATGAGATCACAGGAATCCTTAACGGAACCACCAACTATATGCTTTACAAGATGAGCACAGAGAACTGTGATTTTGATACGGTTCTGAAGGAAGCCCAGGCAAAGGGCTATGCAGAGGCAGATCCGACTGCAGATGTAGGAGGTGCTGACGCATGCCGCAAGATCGCCATCCTTTCTTCACTTGCATACGGAAAATTCCTGAATTACGAGGATATTTATACAGAAGGAATCACAAAGATCACACCGGCAGATATGGAATATGCAAAAGAGCTTGGCATGACCATCAAGCTTCTTGCCACAAGCCGCAGGATCGGAGATTCTTTCTATGCAATGGTAGCGCCGTTCCTGGTAGGTCAGAGCAGCCCGCTTTACAGTGTAAATGATGTGTTTAATGCAGTATTTGTGCACGGAAACGTTCTTGGAGATGCCATGTTCTACGGAAGCGGAGCAGGTAAGCTTCCGACTGCGAGTGCAGTAGTTGCAGATGTTGTGGATGAAGCAAAGCATCTCCACAGAAATATCATGACAAACTGGAGCAGCTATGCCCTGAAGCTTATGGATATGGATGAAGTTGAGGGACGTTTCTTCGTACGTGTGTCTGATACTACTATGGATGAAGTGGAAAAAGCTTTTGGTGATGTACAGACCATTGAGCCGGATGACCTTCCGGACGAATTCGGATTTATCACACCGGTGATGAAGCAGGCTGAATATTATGAGAAGATCAGCAAGCTTACCGGAAAAGTACTGGCAATGATCCGTGTAAAGGATTGATGCCGAAGGGAAGAAAAGAACATGTTGATCGTAAAAAAATTTGGCGGTACTTCTGTGGCAAACAAAGAGCGTATCTTTAACGTTGCCAGAAGATGTATCGAAGATTACAAAAAAGGAAACGACGTGGTGGTCGTGCTTTCTGCAATGGGTAAGTATACCGATGAGCTGATCACCATGGCAAAAGATATCAATGACAAACCTCCGAAACGTGAGATGGATATGCTTTTTACCATCGGAGAGCAGATGTCAGTGGCACTGATGTCCATGGCTATGGACAGTCTGGGAGTACCGGCTGTTTCCCTGAACGCCTTTCAGGTGGCTATGCACACAACAAGTGCACACGGCAGCGCACGCCTGAAAAAGATCGATGCGGCACGTATCCGCAGAGAGCTGGATAACCGCAGGATCGTTGTGGTCACAGGCTTCCAGGGCATTGATAAATATAATGACTATACCACACTTGGACGTGGCGGTTCTGATACCACAGCCGTAGCTATTGCAGCAGCACTTCATGCAGATGCCTGTGAGATCTATACCGATGTGGACGGTGTTTATACCGCTGATCCGCGTAAGGTTTCGAATGCCCGCAAGCTCAAGGAGATCACTTACGATGAGATGCTTGATCTGGCAACTTTGGGTGCGGGAGTGCTTCATAACCGTTCTGTGGAGATGGCAAAGAAATACGGCGTGCCGCTGGTGGTACGTTCCAGTCTCAACAACAGCGAAGGAACTGTGGTAAAGGAGGAAGTAACAGTGGAGAGAATGCTGATCAGCGGTGTTGCTCTGGATACAGATGCAGTACGTATTGCTGTGATCGGACTTAAAGATTCACCAGGAGTGGCATTTAAGCTTTTTGATACCCTGGCTAAGAAAAATATCAATGTGGATATGATCCTTCAGTCTATCGGCCGTGCCGGAACCAAGGATATTTCCTTTACTGTTGATAAAAATGATCTGGACGATGCAATGGATGTTCTGGAAGCTAACCAGGCACGCATCGCCTATTCTGAGCTTCATGCGGAGAAAAACATTGCCAAGCTTTCTATTGTAGGAGCAGGCATGATGAGCAATCCGGGTGTTGCTGCAAAAATGTTCGAGAGCCTTTACAATGAGGGTGTGAACATCAATATGATCGCAACATCTGAGATCCGTGTGACGGTTCTCATTAACGAGAAAGATGGCGTACGTGCCATGAATGCAGTACATGATGCGTTTAATCTTGCAGACTAAACAAATGTGAAATATGAGAACATGATATATTTGAAGTAAAATGACGCGGCGGAGGCTTGGATGAGTCTCCGCCTTCTATAACGAAGGGATACAGAATTATGAGAAAAAATCTGAAGGGCTGTAAGAAGCTGGCAGGGGAAACTCTGACCGGTAATTTTACTGTCCCTGTGATCGGGAGCATTGCAGTTGCGGCGATGAGCGCAATTTCAAGCTATATTTCCACAGCACTTTTTCCGGGAGATTCCCTGTATGCGATCATTGGAGGAGAGGTATTCAGTTTTATCCTTTCTCTGGTGATCTGTGTTTTTTCCGCAGGACTTTACCGGATCTATCTGAATATTTCCAGAAGGGAAGCCTACTCTTTCGGAGATCTTCTGTACTTTTTCAGCCATCAGCCGGATCATGTGATTGTGGCATCCTTTGTGCTGGCATTGATCAATCTGGTGACATCACTTCCACTGGTGTGGTTTTCTTTTACAAGCAATATGGGAAATACAACGAAGGAGCAGATGAACTGGGCAGTAACTTACATGCTGCTCACACTTCTCGGGTTCGCGCTGAACCTGCTGGCAGCTATGCCGTTCACCATGAGCTATTACATCCTGTCCGATAATTCGGACATAAAAGGAGTACAGGCGCTGAAAGCCAGTGCGAAGCTTATGAAAGGACATTACTGGGAATATATGAAAATGCTCTTAAGTTTTGTTCCGTGGATCATTTTTTCCATATTTACATTGTATCTGGCACTGATCTGGCTGGTGCCTTATATAGAAACCTGTATGGCAGTTTTCTATCGGAATATTTCCGGAGAGTTCGATGAGCCACCGGCGGAGCCGTATCCTCCGGTGACTCCGATCCCTCAGTTCCATGATGAAACAGAAGCCTGATCGCCTTTCCGGGCACGCAGTTGTTGCAGGCTGTGGAAGAAATTAAAACTTACATCCATTATAGATTCAAAGGAAGTCGTCCCACAACTTCCTTTGTCAACACTCCTATGAGAATACCTGCCAGGACACCTGCCACCAGCAGTGCCGGTGCATAAATCATCAAACTCGTATTGCTCACCACGATCATGGCAACGATCAGCTGACCGATATTATGTGTGACACCACCGGCCACACTGATACCGATCAGACTGAAGCAGGAATGTTTTTTCAAAAGATCCATCACAGTCAGGCTAAGCGCAGCGCCAGCCAGACTATACAAAATACTGAACAGATTTCCAAACATAAATCCGATCACCAGGATTCTGACAACGGACACGAGAGCCGCTTCTTTAAAGGAATATCGGTTCAGTATAAAAAGCACCGCCAGGTTTGCAAGCCCGAGCTTGATACCCGGAATCCCTGTAAATACAGGGATCAGAGACTCCACATATCCAAAAATGATTGCTACTGCGGCAAATAATCCGAGATAAGCTGTTTTTCGTTTCATAAATAAATCCTTTCATTTGTTGCAGGAATATCACAGACAGAATACCATCTGTCAGAGAAAACTGTACGGAGAATATACATTACGCATATTCTCCGGAAATTTTATGTCACCGCATCAATTTTCGGGGAACTCTCCGAATCCTCTGCAGTATTTTCCCCCTCTATCACAACCTTATTAGGAAGGCAGATGATGGATCCGCCGTGCGCGTCCACAGCCTTCTGTTTCATACAGTAATGATCCGGGCAGGTTGCTTCGATCATGGTAACTTTTCCATCTTTGATCTCGCAGACATTGGTGTCTCCGATGTGTATGACCTGGTCCTGGGAAAGAGAATAGGTTCCGAACTCTTTTCCGTCAACGGTAATACGGATCATATTATGGGAACGTTTCCCCGCAATCTGAAAACCAAGCCAGAGAACCCCTGCCAGAATCAGGATCCCGGCAATAAAAATCATTTCTTTTTTCTTCAAAACAAATCTCCATTTCTGTTACAGATTCAAAAAAATCATATCATAATCGAAATTAAAAGGCAAACATAAGTTAATGATATCTAACCATAATTCATACAGCTGTTCCAAACGGAAAGGGAGGAGTGGCGAAAAAATTCACATTATAAAAAGTTAAAAACTACTAACAAAAATGTAGACAAGAAAAAAATCAGATGATATAATACTTGACTGTAAGTTAGCAACATCTAATTTTATAAAAATGATTAATCTAAACTAATTTATGGATATGGATAAAAATTACATAATTTATCCAAAAGACAGTTATACGCAGATTGCAGGACTGAATCGAGAGCATCTGACGCAGCAATATATGTTCGTATAGCCTGAGTCTGATGCAGCAATTTACGGAATTGTTATAAATACAAGGGAGAAAAGAGATGAAAAACCAGAATTTTTACATGAGAGTGATCTCATTGCTGTTAGTGGTTCTTGCTGTGCTTTTTTATAACAGCAGCATGAAAGCCCAGGCAAATGAAAAAGAGATCGCGGCTCTGACAGATAAGGTAGATACACTTCAGGAGCAGCAGAATGAACTTCTCAGCGCGCTGGAGACAAGCTACGCAAACCGTGTGAAGAACCAGAGTACTGCAGCAGAAACCGAGGCATCCAGCAGCGACAGCACAGACAACGAATCTGCGGACAGCTCCGGTTCAGGCAGTACAGCGGACAGTGGCGAAGCAGACAGCAGCGGAGATAATGTCTATAAAGACGGAACCTATACAGGAGAAGCACAGGGTTACGGTGGAACGATTCAGGTTGAGGTGACGCTTTCCGGTGATGAGATCACATCCATTAATGTGACAAGCGCTCCCGGTGAGGACAGCGCGTATCTTTCTCAGGCAGAAAGCGTGATCGATTCTATTATCAGTGCCCAGAGTACAGATGTGGACACCGTATCAGGAGCAACTTTTAGTTCCACAGGAATTCTGAATGCGGTTGATGAAGCTCTTGGAAAGGCGGAAAATTCATGAAAAAGAGACAGAGGGAAGTAAGGCTGATGCGTGCGGGGATACAGTTAGCGTTCTTTATTGCGGCACCTTCTCTGTTCTCTACAGCTTTTGCGGGAATCAAATCAATCTTTCTTGCCATTGGATCCGGACAGGCGGTGGAGTGGAATTCTTTTTTGACCGTGACGGCCGTTCTTCTGATCTTCACCTGCTTTTTCGGAAGACATTTCTGTGGATATGCGTGTGCGTTCGGATTTTTCGGCGATGCCGTGTACGAAGGCTTTTCCTGGATCTGGACGAAATGTTTTCATAAAAAAAAGAAACCAGCCCTTTCTGAAAAGCTGGTCCACAGACTTCAGAAAGTCAAATATATCGTACTGGCCCTGATCCTGCTTTCCTGCATCACAGGTGTATACGGAAAGCTCACAGGAACCAGCCCGTGGGATGTTTTTTCCATGATCACAGCTGGACGGCTTCCAAACAGTAAATACTTGGTGGGGATCATCCTGCTGATCCTGATCATGATCGGAATGTGCACCCAGGAGCGCTTTTTCTGCCAGTTTCTCTGCCCGATGGGAGCGGTGTTTGCGTTGATGCCGATTTTGCCGGGAGCCTTATTCCGGAGAAATCGTGAGAAATGCCCGCCGAAATGCGGACTTTGTAAAAAGAGATGTCCGGCGCATCTGGATATTGACGGTGATACGGCGATGTCAGGGGAATGTCTTTGCTGCCATGCTTGTGCGGCGACATGCCCGCGGAAAAATATTCACATTGGAACAACTGAGGAAAAATAATCTATGAAATATCAGGCTCTTAAAAAGAAAGCTTTTTTTGCTACAGCAGTACTCACAGGGACAGTGATGCTGTTTCCGGTTGGATGTCCGGCTGCGGCAGAGAAAGATATACAGAACTATACAGATACCGATTTTGCCATGGATACTGTGGTATCGGAAACACTTTATACCACAGGAGACGATATAAACAGTAAACTGACTTCAATTCTGACAGATGTGGAGACGAATCTTCTGTCCTGGACAAATGAGAGTTCGCAGATTTATAAGGTGAACGCAGATTGCGGAAATGATACGGAGATTTCTGAAGAACTTTCCGGATATCTGGAACGCATCCTTGCCATTGCGAAAGATTCTAATGGAGCCTTTGATCCGACGATCGGAGAACTGATCCGGCTGTGGGATATCGGAGGGGAGAATCAGCGGATTCCCGGAAAAGATGAAATTCAGGAAGCGCTGAAGGATTCCGGATACAAAAAGGTTTCCCTGGATAGAAATATGGTTCATATGGACAAGGGCTGTTCCCTGGATCTCGGAGCTGCCGGAAAGGGAATCGGCTGTGATTCCATCCTGGAATATCTGAAAACGCAGAAAGAAGTCTCTGCGGCGCTTATGAATCTGGGAGGAAGCAGTGTCATGACTTACGGAAGCAAGCCGGATGGTTCTTCCTGGAATGTGGCGGTGACCGATCCCCGAGCTGAAAATGACGATGACTACCTTGGTGTGGTTGCCTTAAATGGTACAGAATTTCTTTCCACATCCGGAGATTACGAGAAATATTTTATTGAAGATGGTGTGAGATATCATCATATCATGGATCCATCCACCGGATATCCCGCAAAAAGCGGAGTGACCGGGGTAACGGTAGTCTGTGACACAGGTCTGGAGGCAGATGCGCTTTCCACAGCATGTTTTGTGCTGGGGGTGGAAAAAGGGGCACAGCTGTTGAAAGCTTACGGTGCAGACGGACTTTTTGTGGATGAAGATCATCATGTATATCTCACTGATGGGATGAAAGAGCGGTTCAGCCTGATTGCAGATTCCTACAGTGTGGAGGATATTGCAGAGTGAAGCTGATCTCCCGGCGATCCGGTTTATGACCGTTTGGCAGAGGGAATGCTCATATCCGCGTTACTTGCGATAGTAAACCTGGAAAGGGTTCTATAAATATATCATATTTTTAGGAGGAATAAGCAATGCAGAAGTGGAATCTATTGAAAAAAACAGCTCCATGCATTTTAAGTCTTGCAGTGGCAGCAACAACCTTTCCGACCGCTGTAATGGCATCTGATCTTGATGCAGCCGTGGTTTCCGAGGCAGAGGCAGGAGATACGGAGGATTTTGGCACAGAGGAAACGGCAGAGGATACTGAAGTTGTAGCAGAAGAAGCTATAGAGGATGCTGCAGACGAGACAGAGGATATCCAGCAGGAAGATACAGAAGCTGTCGAGACTCTGGATAAGACAGCAGAGGAAGCAGACCCGTTCTCTACAGGGGAAGAGGATTTCACAGAAGGCGATGAAGTGGCGGAAGCATTTTCCGATTCTGACCAGCTGACAGGCGAGTATCAGTACGTATATGCAGGACTTACCTGGGGTGAGTACTGGGCAGCAGAAGGCGTCTATGCAGCTGGAGATACAAGCTCTTCGGAAGAGAAGGATTCACATAGTGAGTTTGATACAGGAGCTTTTGATACAGTAACAAGAGCGACTGCAAATCATGGACTCCACAGAGGAAGCTATCAGACAGAAGCTACGATCATTGCTGAAGACGGAACCAGATTCGACGTATCCTACTGGGAGGATAAAGGAAGCACACTTTATCTTACAGACGGTTCCAAGGTAAAATGGAACAGAGGCAGTATAACAACAGAAGATGGAAAAACCTATACGATGGATCATTATGAGATATATGGTCTGAAATATGTTCCGGTAGCAGTTAAGACCGCAGATTTTGCAGATTTCTGCAAAAAGTATAATGTCGTACAGGATGGAGCTATGCTCTCCGGAGGATACAGTGAAAACAATCTCCAGTATTATAAAGGCCTTGTGGCAGACGTAAATGCACAGACAAATGGTCTGAAATATGCGGAGAAAAATGGTGACGGCTTTACATTTACAGCAAGAAAATCAGACGGAACAGCTTCCGGTATCAAGGATCAGGCGTTAAAAACAGCAACAGGGATCAAGCCGAGTGTAAAAGCAGCAAGCGGAAGCTACGGCGAATTCCTCCGTGTGGATCTCAATGGAAATTATGGCGATCTTGGTGCAAATATGCAGGCTGTACGCTGGGATTATTATGGAGATGATTCCACATATACAAAATGCCTCGCTTCTTATGGAACCAAGTTTGCCGCAGATAACTGGATGCATAAAGCAATGGGAATCCAGCTTGGACTTACAAAATCTGCACGCTGCAAGCTTCCGGGAGGAACAGACGGAACAGGATACTGGAAACTGACAGTGTATGCTCTTGGATATAATGACTATACCTACAGCTTCCAGGCAACTGAAGAGAATATCGTAAATCCTACAATGGAGCCAACTGATTTTACAAGCCTTAAAACAGAAGTGGAAGCTGCAAAAGCTTTGACAGAGAAGGATTACACAATTGCAACCTGGAAGTCCTTTGCCGGTGAGCTTCAGGAAGCAGAAGATATTCTTGCAAAAACAGACGCAAGCCAGGCTGAGGTAAATGAGGCACTTGAACATCTTCAGGGAGCAGAGAAAGAGCTTCAGAAGGTAACAGTTACACTTGATAAGGCAGCTACTGTATATACAGGAAAAACAAAGGCTCTTAAGGCAACAACAAATGACAGCGATGCAATAGTGACATTTAAGTCCGGCAACACAAAGGTTGCAACAGTAAGCAGCAAGGGTGTTGTTAAAGGCGTAAAAGCCGGAACAGCAGTTATCACAGCAAAGGTCGGAAATGCCACAGCAACCTGCAAGGTAACAGTAAAAGCTTCTACAATTAAATTTGCAAAGGCCTCCGTAACGATCTACAAAGGAAAAACAGCAACTGTAAAAGCAACTGCAACACCATCTGCAACTGTAAAATACACAAGCAGCAACACAAAGGTTGCAACCGTAAACAGCAAAACAGGTGTTGTAAAAGGAATCAAAGCAGGAACCGTTACGATTACAGCAAAGGCAGGAGCCCTGAAGACAACCTGCAAAGTAGTTGTCAAGAATCCTGCATTCAGTCTTGTAAAATCTTCTGCAACGATCAAAAAAGGTAAAACAACAACCATCAGATCCAAAGCAGCACCTGCAGGCAAGGTTACATATACAAGCAGCAATAAAAAAGTTGCAGCTGTAAACAGCAAGGGTGTTGTAAAGGGAATCAAAAAAGGTAAAGCAACGATCACAGTGAAATGCAACGGAATTACAAAGAAATTTGTGGTAACTGTTAAATAATGCAACTGTTTAGCAAAGAGTAAGAACAACCTCTGCCGCAGACCCTTTTATGTCTGCGGCAGAGGTCTGCTCATTTCTACAGCAATCCGGAAAATCACCTGGAATGCGATACAGAGCATATGCCTGACGGGAAGCCGCATAGAAAGAGGGGAGAACAAGTATCCATGGAAAAAGATTTAAAAGATAAAAAACCAGCCGAAAATGGCACACCCAAGGTGCCCTGGACGAAAATGATCCCTGCAGCAGCTGTGATTGCGGCGCTTGCGTTTTCGGGCATAAAGGCGAAGGGATCCGAGGAATCAACGGAAGCAGTACAGAAAGCAGAGACAACCGTGATGTCTGCTTCGGAGTTGGAAAAATATCTCGGATATGAAGAAGGAAATACTGTTTCTGACAGCACATCTGCCTCAGATAAGAAAAACAGTACATCAAAGAAAAGCTCATCAAAGAAAAGTGCGAAAAAAACAGCAGCAAAAAAAAGTTCTGGTACGAGAACGGTTTCAGAATCAGCAAAAAGCAATGCCGGTGCGGCAGGACAGGGTTCTACCCAGACCCCGGTAGCGGCAGTTCCGGCCAATGGCTATAAAGATGGAGTATATGAAGGATCTGGAACCGGATTCGGTGGTACGATCCGTGTACAGGTAACAGTCAGCGGAGGAAAGATCACAGCCATTGATATTCTGGAGGCATCCGGGGAGACGGCTTCTTATTTTGCGTCAGCTCAGGGTGTGATCAGCAGGATGATCGCCGGAAATACACCGAATGTAGATGCAGTCAGCGGAGCAACCTATTCCTCAAACGGAATCATCCAGGCAGTTCAGAATGCGCTCTCCCAGGCAGCGGCAGATGGAAGCAGCCAGCAGGTCACCCCTGCACCTGTAGTAACGGCTGTACCAACTATGACACCATCACCGTCACCTACAAAAAAACCATCTTCTGCAAAGGAGCCGGAAGATCCGGACAGTCCGAAAAAATATCTGGACGGTAAATATACAGCTTCGGCAAAGGGCTTCAATGGAGACGTGAAAGTAATTGTGACCATCAAGGATGGAGTGATTGAAGCTCTGAAACAGGAAAATACGGACACGGAGCAGTTTTTTGAAAGAGCATGGAGCGTGCTGGAAAAACAGATCATAGGCACAGATTCTGTGGATGATATTGATGCAGTCAGCGGAGCAACCTATTCTTCCAACGGAATTCTGAATGCTGTAAAAAAAGCTCTCAAAGAAGCGGTCAATCCGGAGTATGGAAAGAAACCCACACCAACTCCGACAAAGAAACCGATACCAAAGCCAACAGCCACACCGAAACCTGCGGCAACGCCGAAACCAACAGCCACACCGAAGCCAACAGAGACACCGGCAGCAACCCCGACGCCGGAGCCGGACGACCCGGATGTGACGCCGGTTCCTGAAAAACCCAATGTAACTCCAACACCAGGGACAGATGAGCCGGATGCCACGCCGGAGCCAACGGAAGCACCGGAACCGGCGGGAATGTACAGAGATGGAACGTATACGGGATCAGCTTTTGGATATGGAGGAAAAACATATCTGACAATCACGATCTCAGGAGGCCAGATCGCATCCATTGAGCAGACAAATCAGGATACACCGGAATTTTTTGATCCTGCATGGAGCATGATCTATTCTCAGATCATGGCAAACCAGTCGGCAGATGGAATTGATACTGTCAGCGGAGCCACATATTCATCCGAAGGGATCCTGGACGCTGCACAAAAGGCCCTTGCCCAGGCGAAGAATTAACCGGGTGAACGTTGGAACAGCTATAAACATCTGAATCTAAGCCAATAATAAGAGATGAAAGAAACCTCTGGACTTCTGATTTTTTTTGAAGTTCAGAGGTTTTTTGCCATGTTTCTGAAATTGTTTCTATAAATCGATAAAAAAATAACAGGAATGTATACAGAATAATATGGGAAATATCAGAAAATACAAGTGGTTTAAATAATTTGAAATGCAAATTGGCAGGGATTAACCTGAGAAATACAATAAAATTTTTATTGCACAGGGCAATGTTTTATGTTATGTTTGAATGTATGTAATTAAAGTTGTTATTTAAATGACAAACAACGCTGAAAGGAGAACAAATATGAGCAGTAAAATTACGATCATCGGAGCAGGAAGCGTGGGTTCAACTATCGCTTACACTTTATCACAGAAGAGCATTGCCTCGGAAATTGTCCTGATCGATATCAACAGGCAGAAGGCAGAGGGCGAGGTCATGGATATTGACCAGGGAACCAGCTTCCGTGAACCGATCTCCATTGTGGCAGGAGATTATCCGGATGCGGCTGATTCTGACATTGTGATCATCACTTCCGGCATTGCCAGAAAACCGGGACAGACACGTATCGAGCTGACACAGACCAATGTCAACATTATGAAGAGCATCACTCCGGAGATCGTAAAGGTGGCTCCAAAAGCGCTTTATATTATTGTAAGCAACCCATGTGATATCATGACCTACGCATTTGCAAAAATTTCCGGTCTTCCAGAGAACCAGATCCTTGGTTCCGGAACCGCCCTGGATACGGCCCGTCTCCGCTGCAGACTTTCCCAGCACTACGGCGTATCTGAGAAAAACATCCACGCCTATGTATTCGGAGAGCATGGAGATACTTCCTTTGTACCGTGGTCCAGAGCCTTTGTTGCAGGTGCGACCCTTGATGAATTTGACAAGATTGTTCATGAGGATCAGAAAGATCTGCAGCCACTTGACAGAGAAGAGGTTCTGGAGTATGTTCATACTTCAGGATCAACTGTGATCGCCAAGAAGGGTGCTACATTTTATGCGGTAGCCGTATCTGTTTGCAGACTTTGCTCGCTTCTTCTTGCTGCATCTGATACAATAGTCAGTGTATCAACCATGCTTCACGGAGAGTACGGTGTTGAAGACGTATGTCTTAGTACCATGGCTTCTATCGGACCGGAAGGTGTAAAACGTATCGTTCGTGTTCCGCTGACCGAGGAGGAGACAGAGAAGCTTCATGCAAGCGCCAATGCTCTGAAGGACGTGATCGCACAGATTGATCTTTGATAAATGTCAGAAGCTGTGTAAAGAGGAAAATGCAGCCTCAGGCAAATTTGAAACAACGGGAGAAAGATAAAAATGGATATTATTCAGGTAATTACCAGAGAATTGAACGTTGAGAAATGGCAGGTTGAGGCAGCAGTTAAGCTGATCGATGAAGGCTGCACCATTCCTTTTATTTCCAGATACCGTAAGGAAGCAACCGGTACACTGAACGACGAACAGCTTCGTAATCTTAATGAGAGACTTACCTATTTAAGAAATCTTGAGGATAAAAAGGCTCAGGTTCTGGGCAGCATCGAGGAGCAGGGCAAGCTGACTCCGGAGCTGAAGAAACAGATCGAGGCAGCGCAGACACTTGTTGTGGTAGAGGATCTTTACCGTCCGTACCGCCCGAAGCGCCGTACACGTGCCATCATCGCCAGGGAAAAAGGTCTGGGACCTCTGGCTGACATCATTCTTCTCCAGATGACGAAGAAACCTCTTGAAGAAGAGGCAAAAGCATTTCTTTCTGAGGAAAAAGAAGTCAAAACTGTGGAAGAGGCCATCAGTGGTGCCAGAGATATCATTGCGGAGCACATTTCCGATGAAGCAGATTATCGTATCAGCATCCGTAAGAGAACAATGGATAAGGGAACTATATGCTCTAATGCGAGAGATGAGAAGGAGCAGTCTGTATACGAGATGTATTATGACTTTGAAGAGCCGGTGAAAAAGCTTGCAGGTCATCGTGTCCTTGCTCTGAACCGTGGTGAGAAAGAGAAATTCCTTACTGTGAAGATCCTTGCACCTGAGGAAGAGATCATCCGTTATCTTGAAAAACAGGTGATCGTCCGCGATAATCCATACACTACACCTGTTCTGAAAGAAGCCATTGAGGACAGCTATAAACGTCTCATCGGACCGGCTATTGAGCGTGAGATCCGGAGCGCCCTTACAGAGGCAGCAGAGGATGGTGCCATCCATGTCTTTGGCAAAAATCTGGAGCAGCTTCTCATGCAGCCTCCGATCGCAGGACAGGTAGTTCTTGGCTGGGACCCTGCCTTCCGTACAGGATGCAAGCTGGCAGTGGTAGATCCGACCGGAAAGGTTCTGGATACCACAGTTATTTATCCCACAGCACCAACCAATGAGACCAAGATCCGTGCCGCAAAGGAAACCCTGAAAAAGCTTATCAGCAAATATCATGTGACACTGATCTCTGTAGGAAACGGAACGGCATCCAGAGAATCCGAGCAGATCATCGTGGAGCTTCTTAAGGAAATTCCGGAAAAGGTCCAGTATGTCATCACCAACGAGGCAGGTGCCTCTGTATATTCCGCAAGCAAGCTTGCCACGGAAGAATTCCCGAATTTCGATGTTGGACAGAGAAGCGCCGCATCCATCGCAAGACGTGTACAGGATCCGCTTGCAGAGCTTGTAAAGATCGATCCGAAATCCATTGGTGTCGGTCAGTATCAGCATGATATGAACCAGAAGAAGCTGGGAGAAGCCCTTAACGGTGTTGTGGAAGATTGTGTAAACAAGGTCGGAGTGGATCTGAATACGGCATCTGCCTCCCTCCTGGAGTATATTTCCGGAATCAGTAAGGCCATCGCAAAGAATATCGTAGCCTACCGTGAGGAAAACGGCCGTTTCCAGACAAGAAGAGAGCTTCTTAAGGTTGCCAAGCTTGGTCCGAAAGCCTTTGAGCAGTGTGCAGGTTTCACACGGATCACAGGAGGCAAAAATCCTCTGGACGCAACCAGTGTCCATCCGGAAAGCTATGACGCAGCAAAAAAACTCCTGGAAAAGCTAGGCTACACACCGGAAGATGTGGCAGAGCGCAAACTTTCCGGTATTTCCGGACAGATCCGCGATTACGGAAAACTGGCAAAGGAGCTGGAGATCGGAGAGCCAACCTTACGTGATATCGTAAAGGAACTGGAAAAACCTGCCAGAGATCCACGTGACGAGATGCCGAAACCGATTCTCCGTACTGATGTACTGGACATGAAGGATTTGAAAGAGGGCATGGTTCTTAAGGGAACTGTTCGCAATGTTATTGACTTTGGTGCTTTTGTGGATATCGGTGTGCATCAGGACGGCCTGGTCCATATTTCCGAGATGAGCGAGAAATTCATCAAACATCCGCTGGAAGCGGTCAGTGTGGGAGACATCGTGGATGTCCGTGTTCTTGGTGTTGATATGAAGAAAAAACGTATCAGCCTTTCCATGAAGGGAATTAATAAATAAAGAAAAAACCCGAGACATACCGCGCGAATTTATGCGATCAGCATAAATTCTGTGCATCGCCAGGCGTGTTACTGAGAACGAAGTGAAAAGTAACGTATATTCTGCAGCATTCTGCGGCGGATTACCGGACAGAAATACAATAAAGCTATAACCTATAACAGAATTACAGCAGTGGTTTATACCCTATACTTTATAAAACCGGAGAAATCAGGTTTACAGGGAAAAACTACTGCTGTATTATTATATTACCAGATGCGGATTATAGGGAATGTTTACATCAGGAATACATAGATCGATCCGCATATGTATATCGAATGATCGATCAGACAGGGGGGATTATATTTGGATAGTACTGTACAGACCGTGCAGGAGGTCGGAAATCAGGTAAACCAGTACAGGCAGATGTTTGAAAATTATCTGCCGGACATCACAAAATTCGGAATCAAGGTTGTTCTGGCTATCGTTGCTTTCTGGGTAGGAAGCACGGTAATTAAATGGATCGTAAAGTTTGTGAGGAAATCACTGACAAAATCCAGGCTGGATACAGGAGCGGCACAGTTTATATCCTCACTGGTCAAGATCGTACTTTACATACTCCTGATCTTTAATATATCCACAAGCTTTGGAGTAAAGGAATCATCTCTGGCAGCACTTCTTGGAACTGCAGGTGTTACTATGGGTCTTGCCCTCCAGGGCGGACTTGCCAACCTGGCAGGAGGTATGATGCTTCTTCTGTTCAAGCCTTTCCAGGTAGGGGATTACATCATCGTTAACGGACAGGACGGAAGCGAGGGAACGGTAGCCAAGGTCGAGATTTGTTATACAACGTTATTATCCATTGATAACAAGCACATCGTGATCCCGAACGGTACTCTTTCCAATGCGACCATCACCAACGTAACAGCAAGGGATCAGCGAAGGCTGGAGATCAAAGTGGGGATCTCTTACAATGCAGATATCCAGAAGGCCAAGGATATCCTGGAAGATATCCTCACCGAAGATCCGGATACAAGAGAAGACGAAGAAATGGTGGTATTTGTAGACGAGCTGGCAGAAAGCTCTGTGATCATGGGCTTTCGTGTCTGGGTAGATACCGACCGCTACTGGGCAGCTAGATGGAGATTGAACCAGAGGATCAAGGAAGATTTTGATTATTATGGAATCGAGATTCCTTATAATCAGCTGGATGTGCATATCCATAAATAATATGCATCAAGGAAGAAAGATAAAGCCCTTTCACATGGCAGAGAATATGAAAATTATTGACAAACCAGTGCCGGGGTGTAATAATACCCCACAGAGATAGTATTTGGACTCAAAACTATACTCTGGCTGAAATCACTGGAATCTTATATAAAAATAGCCAGCCGGAACCCGGAATCGGGAACGGACGGATATATGAAAATTATAAAAGATTATGAAAGATACGAGCCTGTATTAATAACATAAATTATGTGAATGATTTTTATGTACAAAAAACAGGACTCAATATACAGGGAATCAATCAGAAGCGTTTCAGGGTCGAAGTGTGCCCCGAGACGCTTTTTTATTAAATACGGAAGCGGATGCTTTTATCCACTTGAAAGTTATTCCCTGCAGGAAAGGACTTATATAAGATGACAATAGAGATGTTAAAAGGAAAGATCCACAGAGCAACCGTTGTCCAGGCGGAACTGGATTATGTAGGAAGTATCACTGTGGATGAGGAACTGCTGGAAGCTGCCGGGATACTGGAATATGAGAAGGTTCAGATCGTAGATGTGAACAACGGCAGCCGTTTCGAGACATACACCATTTGCGGAGAACGCGGAAGTGGTATGATCTGCCTGAACGGAGCAGCAGCAAGATGTGTGAGTACCGGTGACAAGATCATCATCATGGCTTACGCACAGTACGAGCAGGAAGAAGCCCGTACCCACAAGCCTGCAGTTGTATTTGTAGATGAAGAGAACAGAATTAGCAGAGTGACTAATTATGAGAAACACGGACTGCTGAAGGATATGGCCTGACGCAGATCAGAAATACAATAAGACGAAGGTGAATTCAGAAAAGAGGCTATCTCGAATCTATAAAGAAAACCGGTTCCGGAACCGGAAAAGAGGAGAGCACAATGCAGGTAACAAAAACAGTAGAAGAAACAAGAAAACAGATCAAAGCGTGGAAAAAAGAAGGAAAAACAGTAGGCCTTGTGCCAACCATGGGATTTCTCCATGAGGGACACGCAAGCCTGATCAAAAAATGCAGAGAGCAGAATGATATCGTAGTGGTATCTGATTTCGTCAATCCTACACAGTTCGGTCCTACCGAAGACCTGGAAGCCTACCCGAGAGACTTTGAGCGTGACAGCAAACTCTGCGAAAGCCTGGGAGCGGACCTGATCTTCTGCCCGGAGCCTTCCGAGATGTATCATGATCCCCACGCATTTGTAAGTATAGATACTCTGTCAGAGACACTTTGCGGAAAAACACGTCCGATCCATTTCAAAGGTGTGTGTACCGTTGTGACCAAGCTGTTCCACATTGTGGCACCGGACAGAGCATATTTCGGACAGAAAGACGCACAGCAGCTGGCCATCATCCGCAAGATGGTAAGTGATCTGAACTTCGATATTGAGATCGTAGGCTGTCCGATCATCCGTGAGGAGGACGGACTTGCAAAATCCTCCAGAAATACATATTTAAGCCCTGAAGAGAGAAAAGCAGCTCTTTGCCTGTCAAAGGCAGTAAAAGCCGGACAGGAAGCCATTCACGCAGGAATCCCGGCAGAAGAGCTTCTCGGAAAAATGCGAGCAGTGATCGAAGCAGAGCCTCTGGCAAAGATCGATTATGTATCCATGGTAGATGCACTTACCATGCAGCCGGTGGAAAAAGCTGACCGCAGCGTTCTTGTAGCAATGGCTGTTTACATCGGAAAAACAAGACTGATCGACAACTTCAGCTACGAGGTGTAATGTATGGGGAAAATTTTAAAGAAAATCGGAATTATCAGCAGCCTTGCATCCAGATATATCGGGATTATTATCATCGCTTTTTCCTGCCTGGCTTTTTTCTGGCGTGACGGATTTTCCTGGATGACGAACTATACGTCTGTATTTCTGGGAGTGATCATGTTTGGTATGGGTCTGACCATAAAACTGGATGACTTCCGGGCAATTTTTTCCAGACCCAAAGAAGTGGTGATCGGTGCAGTGGCTCAGTATACCATTATGCCGGTGATCGCCTGGCTTCTGTGTAAAGTGATGAACCTTCCGGCAGATCTGGCACTGGGAGTGATCCTGGTGGGATGCTGTCCGGGCGGAACAGCCAGCAATGTGATCACCTATATCGCAGGAGGTGATGTGGCGCTTTCTGTGGGAATGACCATAGTTTCCACACTGGCAGCGCCGTTGATGACACCGTTTCTTGTATATGTTCTGGCAGGAGCCTGGGTGGAAGTATCCTTCTGGGCTATGGTGATTTCTGTGGTAAAGGTAATTCTGATCCCGGTTCTCCTGGGAGTTTTTCTCCGGAGCCTTGCGGGAGAGCATGTGGATAAGGTATCCGATGTTATGCCGCTGGTGTCGGTTGTAGCTATTGTTATGATCATCGGAGGAATTGTGGCTGTAAATGCAGAGAAGATCGTAAGCTGTGGAGTTCTGGTGCTTGGAGTAGTGGCGATCCACAATTTCTGTGGTATGATGCTGGGATTTCTGGCTGCAAAAATCTTCCATGTGGAGTATTCCAGAACAACAGCTATAGCTATAGAGGTAGGCATGCAGAACAGTGGCCTTGCTGTCTCACTGGCAGCAGCTAATTTTGCAGCCAGTCCGCTTGCAACACTTCCGGGCGCGATCTTCAGTGTATGGCACAATATTGCGGGCTCCATTTTTGCGGGGATTCGCCGTGCAGGTGCAGAACGTCAGATAGAACTAGGGAGCAGTACATTGGCAGAAGAAAGATAAAAAGTCAGAAGAATACTGAAGGAAATTCGAAATATCGTTTATAAAGAAGCCTGGTGGCGTATGGGATAATCTGTACGTTGCCGGGCTTTTTGCGTTGTGGATTTGAAAATAGCATGTTAGACTGGAAACATAAATCGCAGATATAAGACGGGCTCAGGAAAGGAGCTTGTGAACATTAAACATTGTAAAAGAGGACACTGCAATGAAATATGATGATTTGATACAGGAATTGAATACATGGGAGTATGATGAGAAGATATACCGGGAATACTATTTTATGAAAAAAACTCCCGAGAAAGTTAAAGATTTTGTGAAAAGCCATTCTGATCACGAACTGGAAGTAGGATGGGTGCTGAATCCAGAATTACTGAATCAGCATGCAGGTGAAGATGAATTTATTTCTGAAAAATATAATGTAAGTCTTGTAAAGCATCCCCGTTATCTGCCGGTATTTTATCATGAACATGATTTTTTTGAAATCATATATGTTCTGTCAGGAACCTGTACTAATTCCTTCCGGGATTCCACAGAGAAACTGACAGCAGGAGACCTGTGCCTGCTTGCACCTAATGTCAGACATGGAATTTTGGCAGTGGAGGATGACAGCATCATTCTGAATATCCTGATCCGCCGCAGCACATTTATGGATATCTTTTATAATACAGTCCGTGATAAGACCCAGATTTCCGGTTTCTTTGTAGGAAATCTATATTCCAGAGAAAAAATACGCTACCTTCTTTTCCATACGAAGAATGATATAGTTATCCGCAATTACATTCTGGACATGTATAGGGAACAGAAAACCGGCGACAGTTTTTCGGACAGGATCATCTGTAGCATCCTTACATTGTTTTTTGTGGAGCTGACCAGACGCCACGGGAAAAAAGTAAGCATACCGGATAACAGAAGAGAACGGACGGAGCAGGAATCCGAAATGCTTGCTTATATGATGAGAAACTGCAGTACAGTAACTTTAAATGAACTTGCAGAGAAATTTCATTTTTCTGTACCATATTGTTCAAAACTGATCAAATCTATCTCCGGAAAAACTTTCTCCAATCTTCTCACAGAGATCCGTCTGCAGCAAGGCGAACAGCTTCTTCTCTGCAGCCAGCTCAGCGTAGAAGATATCAGTGACAGGGTAGGGTATAAAAATCCGGAAAGTTTTATCCGTGCATTTCGCCGCTTATACAATGATACACCAAGCCAATATAGAAGAAAGAATAAATAAAGTCAATTAAATTGATTATTTTAGACCATGGAAGCAGTTCCGATATTCCGCTATGATGTAGGTAAATAAAAAATATCAATGCAGAATAAAAAAGGAGGAAGCCAGTATGAAATATAATGATACTTATTCTATGATCGGAGCTATGATTAACCAGGGATTTGAAGTTGAGTTTAAGAAAGAACGGGAGAAAAAAGAAAAACGCCGCAGATTTTTACGGAAATTGATCGTCATGATATCTCGATTAAAGAAAAGTTCGGGAAATATTACGGAGAATATGTCTAACAGTGCCGGTAAATGCAGATGTGACGCACATACGATATGTGCATGCGCTGTCGATTGCGGAGACAGAGTGTGATAATCTGGTACAACCAATAGACACAAGTCACATTATGTCGAAAGAAAAAGTCAGAAAATGCAGAAATGCGGTTTACAAATTTTAGCCGGTATACTATAATAACCACATGGACGAACAGACGTCCCCAACATATGAAAACAGGGGGGCCCGCTGAAGCGAGCTGAGAGTAGACTGTAAATGTCTTGACCCATAACCTGATTTGGATAATGCCAACGTAGGGACATATGCACGAAGGATTCTTAAAGACACAGAAGATCAGAGAGTACAGAAGAGATCAGAAGTACAGAAGATTTTCATTAAGTACGTAAGATTAAGAGCCGGTTGCCGTGATGCGTGTGCGTTGCAGCAGCCGGTTTTTTGTTGTATAAACACAAAGAATTTACAGAGGGATACCCTATAACTATCTGCCGGGAACAGAACTTCCGACAGTAGTGACAGATTTTCCAGATTTGGATACAAAATGAAAGGAGTTTTTTTACATGAGAAATTACAGTACACAGATGGAGGCTGCCCGTAAAGGCATCATCACACCTGAGCTTGAAATCGTAGCTAAGAAGGAACGCATGACAACAGAGGAACTGCTTCCGCTGGTAGCCTCCGGTAAGGTGGCTATCTGTGCAAATAAAAATCACAAATGTATCGATCCGGAGGGCGTAGGCTCCATGCTCCGCACCAAGATCAATGTAAACCTTGGTGTATCCAGAGACTGCAAGGATTACGACGTGGAGATGCAGAAGGTTATGGAAGCTGTAAACATGGGCGCTCATGCCATCATGGATCTTTCTTCCCACGGAAATACCATTCCGTTCCGACGCAAGCTGACATCCGAGTGTCCAGCCATGATCGGAACTGTTCCGGTTTATGACTCTGTTATCCACTATCAGAGAGATCTTGATACACTGACAGCCAAGGATTTTATCGATGTAGTAAGACTCCATGCACAGGATGGTGTTGACTTTGTAACTCTTCACTGTGGAATCACAAGAAAGACCATCGATCAGATCCGTAACCACAAGAGAAAAATGAATATCGTTTCCAGAGGAGGATCTCTTGTATTTGCATGGATGTGCATGACAGGTGAGGAGAATCCGTTCTATGAATACTACGACGAGATCCTGGATATCTGCCGCGAGTATGATGTGACCATCTCTCTTGGTGATGCCTGCCGTCCGGGATGTCTGGCTGATGCAACAGATGTATGCCAGATCGAGGAACTTGTACGTCTTGGCGAGCTGACCAAACGTGCATGGGAAAAGGACGTCCAGGTTATGGTCGAGGGACCGGGACATGTGCCGCTTGATCAGGTTGAGGCAAATATGAAAGTACAGCAGTCCATCTGTCAGGGCGCACCGTTCTATGTATTAGGACCTATCGTAACTGACGTTGCACCGGGATATGACCACATCACATCCGCGATCGGCGGCGCAGTAGCAGCTATGTCCGGAGCAGCATTCCTCTGTTATGTAACACCGGCAGAGCACCTTGCACTTCCGAATCTTGAAGACGTAAAACAGGGAATCATGGCATCCAAGATCGCAGCACATGCAGCAGACATTGCCAAAGGTGTCCGCGGTGCCCGTGAGATCGATGACAAGATGGCAGATGCCAGAAGAAAGCTTGACTGGGAGGCACAGTGGGAATGCGCCATGGATCCAGAAACCGCAAAACGTATCTGGAACGAGCGCAAACCAGAGCATGATGATACCTGCTCCATGTGCGGTAAATTCTGTGCAGTACGAAGCATGAACAAGGCACTTGCAGGAGAGCATATCGATATTCTGTAAAAAAACGGAATGCAGATAAGCATGCAGCACAGTATAACTGTTTTCGGGATATTCAGCAGCCAGCCGGAGCGGATATATTATTTCGTTGCAGTATAATCAGTATAATATAGAAGAAACCGGAATATCAGAGCCGTCCATGTCTGTGGTAAAATATCACAACAGGGCGGCTCTTTTTCTGTGTATAAAATAAAAATATACATACAAAATATCGTCTATATGACGAAAAAATACATGTTCCATATGCAAAGTGCTCAATAATCCATGCAGAAGGATTGGATAATCCATGTATTTTTTGTGTCCAAATTGTTAAAATAGCATCATCAAATAACGGAGAACGTCAAAATAAAGGAGGACGAAACATGAAAAGAAAGATGCTCAGCGTTCTGCTCTGTGCAGCGATGATGGGAACAACACTGGTAGGTGCAACAAGCGTACTTGCAGCTGACGACAAAGATTCCGACAGCAAATGGGAGTACAAAGAGGCTACTCTTACATTCCTGATCGATCCGGACACAGCATCATCCGGATATCAGGCAGTATTTGATCTCTGCGAGAAAGAGACAGGTATCCACATTGAGACAGAGCTTCGTGCATCAGGCGGTGACGGAGACAACCAGGTAAAAACAAGACTTGCATCCGGCGAGATGACAGATCTTTGCGGATACAACTCAGGAGCTAAACTCAATGAGCTTGATCCGGAGAACAACTTCATCGATATTTCCGGCGAAGAGTGGGCAAGCCGTCTTGACGATACATTCGCATCTGCAGTAAGTGCAGGTTCTGATTCCGCAGTATACGGTGTACCGCTTACCGCTTCCATGCTGGGATGCGTTCTTTACAACAAAGATCTTTATGAGCAGTATGATCTTGAGGTTCCGGACACATGGGAAGATTTCCTTAAGAACTGCGATACTCTGAAAGAGGCTGGTGAGACAGCAGTGATCGGATCTCTTGGAGATTCCTGGACCATTCAGGTTCCATACCTTGGAGATCACTACAATGTACTTGCAGCAGAGCCTGATTTCTCAGAGAAATTTGAAGCTGGCGAGGCAAAATACGCTACAACAGAGGCTGGTCTTGCAAGCTTCCAGAAACTTGCTGATCTTCAGGATTACTTCAATGATGACTACACAGCAACTACATATGCAGATGCATGCGATAAACTTGTAAATGGTGAGGGCGCACACTGGTTCATTCTTTCCCAGGCACTTTCCAGCATCTACGAGCTTTACGGAGATGATGTAAATAAGATCGGTGTTATGGGTGTTCCTGGAACAGATGCAGATAACCACGGAATCACAGTTTGGGAGCCAACTGCTATCTATGGAAATGCAAACAGCGATAAGAAAGATGATATCTTAAGATTCATGGAGTTCTACACATCTGATGAGGCACTGGATGCATTTACAGCTGCACAGAAACCGGACGGCCCATACTGCATCAAGGGCTATGAGCTTCCGGATGACGCATATGACGGAGTTAAAGAGGCTCAGGAGAAATATTTCGATGCAGGCAAAACAAGCGTTGCAATGGAGTTCCAGACATCTGTAAAGGGAACAAACTGCGAGTATATCTGCTCTGAGGTTGCAACCGGACAGTCTACAGCAGAGGAAGCTGCAAAGGCTTACGATGAGGACTGCAAGAAACAGGCTACACAGCTCGGACTTGACTGGAAATAAATGAATGTGTGTCGGCCGACTGTGTTGCAGGCGGCCGATTTTACGGAACTGCATTTACAAAAAGCTGCCAGATATCTGGAAAAACGGAAAGGAAATAGAGCATGAACAAAAAGAAAATATATAGTTTATGGTTCCTCGTTCCGGCAGTTGCGATCTTTGTGATCTTTTTCATCATTCCGATGGTGACATCACTGTTTTTTAGCTTAACTGTATGGGACTTGAAATCATTTACATTCTGTGGCTTTGATAACTATAAAACGTTCTTCAGTGAGAGATCCTTAAGTATATCTGTAAGAAATACCCTGATCTACGCATTTCTTACAAGTGGACTGAAGGTGATCATTGCATTTTTCATTGCATTGTTCCTGACAAGTAAGATCAAAACAAAAGATTTCTTAAGATTTCTTGTATTTTTCCCGAATCTTGTCAGTGCAGTAGCCATCGGTATTATTTTTAAGGCACTGATGCATCCGAGCAAGGGTCTGTTCAATACACTTCTTGCAGCCATCGGAATTTCCGGACCGAACTGGCTTGGAGATACAAGCCTGGCACTGTTTTCTGTGATTGCAGTTGATGTGTGGAAAGGTGTCAGCATTTCCACAGTTATCTTTATTGCAGGTATTACTTCGATTGATTCCAGCTATTATGAGGCTGCTTCCATTGACGGTGCAACCCGCTGGCAGACGATCCGAAACATTGTAATGCCTCTGGTTCGTTCTTCAACAAATACTATCATCACACTTTCCCTGATCGGCGGACTTCGCTGCTTTGACCTGATCTGGGCTATGACAAAGGGTGGTCCTGGATTTGCAACTGACGTACTTGCATCGGTTGTTTACAAGCAGTACGCAGCAGGCTTCTTCGGTCTGTCTACAGCAGGAAACGTTATCATGTTTGCGGTAATTGCGATCATCGCATTCCCACTTCAGAAGTTCCTTAACAGCAGGGAGGTGTACAACTAAAATGAAAAAACAGAAAAGAATTACCTTATTAGGAGACATCCTCGGATGTGTTTTCGGTATTCTCATTTTTGCAGTACCGTTTCTCTTCATGCTGATCAATGCACTGAAGGACAGAAAAGAAGCAAATCTTCTGAGACTCTCCCTTCCGACGGAGTGGATGTGGAGCAACTTCAAAGAAGTATTTTCCGCAAACAATTATCAGATCATCACAGCATTTAAGAACAGTATCATCCTCACGATAGGCTCCCTGATCGTGTTGATCATTGTAGGCTCCATGGCAGGCTATGTTCTTCAGAGAAGATCTGACAGACCTGTAAAGATCGTGGATACACTTGTTATGACAGGTCTTATGATCCCTCCTGCGATCCTTCCTACCATCTGGGTTATGCAGGGACTTCATATTTATAAAACCATGTTTGGTATGATCATGGTTGAGACAGCACTTCAGATTCCATTTACCATTATGCTTTATAAGGGATTTATGAATACGATCCCGGTAGAGCTTGAAGAGGCCGGATATATTGACGGTTGTACGAGAAACAATCTGTTTGTAAAGATTATTTTCCCTCTTTTGAAACCGGTTACTTCCACAATCATTATCCTGAATGCGGTAACGATCTTCAATGACTTTACAAACCCGCTGTATTTCCTTCCCGGAAATGACAACGTAACAGTTCAGCTTACTCTTTACAACTTCATGGGAAGATATTCCAGTTCCTACAATCTGCTGTTTGCAGATGTACTGCTTATCACCATTCCGATGCTGATCCTCTTCCTGTTCTTCAACAAGAAGATTGTAGATGGTATGGTAGCCGGAGCTGTCAAAGGCTGATGCAAAACAGGTTACCAAATATGCAAGATCAGTTTTGTATGGTAAGATTTAAGATGCCGTGCAACTGGGAAAAACAGATACTCTGCTGTACAGGCGGGGTATCTGTTTATTACTATATACAGATGAAATGCGAGGTGTTCTTATGAAATTCCGTACAAAACTGATCTTAGGTTTTTCTGTTGTAATATTTTTTATATCAACAATTTTGGGGATAGTCTGCTATAACTATAATTTTAGAAGGCTGTCAGAAAAAGCAGCGCAAAATTTGAAATTATATTCCAGGCAGACTGCTTCTAATGTTGACTTTACCATAGATTCCATGAAGCATGTGACAGACTATATCCTGTCGGACCAGGATATGCTCAATGCGATGAAAACGCTTCCGAAGTATTATGAAAACGGCAGTTTTAGTGTCGGCAGGACAATAGTGCACAATGACCTTTTGGATGCGTTGAATTCAGGACTTGCTATGTATTATATCAACAGAAATTTTTACAGAGTGATTATTTTTAATGAATTCGGAGATGTGGCATCCAGTACCAATACCGGTTCCAAGCTTACCAATAAGGCAAGAAATACATCCAACATCAAATGGCTGGATTCAGCAGACAGAATGCACGGTAAACCGATCCTGATAGCACCACATATGGATGGCTGGGGAATCCGGGAAAGCGAGGAAGTTTTTTCTCTGGCCAGAAAAGTACAGGGCGGAGATTTCGGATATATTGAAGTTCAGTATGCTACGGATGAACTGAAGGATATATTTGAGATTCCGGATTCCGATATTAAAGTTGTGGCGTTTCTTCCGGGAGGAGAAGTATTGTATCAGTCTGAGGGATTGACTGGCGATCTGGTAAGCTACATGAAGAAGCATCCGGAAGTAACAAAAATGGATTCCATTACCGTTTCTTCAGACACGAGCATGTGGGCATCGGCATCAGAAGTGTCAGATAATTACGGGATCCGGGTGGTTGCACTGGAGAAAAAGACGGAGATCGTTGCGGGCATGAAGGAAGCGGTGATGATCGCACTGGGAATGGCTGTCGGCTGTTTTGTGATCTCTATGGGAGTGGTGATCTTTATTGCAAGCAGGCTTTCCAAGCCACTTACTGCACTGAAGGATCAGATGGAAAATACCGGGCTCGAGAATCTGGATGCAGAGCTTGCAGTTCCGGATACAGATGATGAAGTGCAGGCAGTAGGAATCGCATACCAGAACCTGATGCGTCGACTGAACGAATCCATTGTAAAGGAAAAACGAATGTCTATTCTGCAGCTTCAGGCTCAGTTTGATACCCTTCAGGCTCAGGTTAATCCGCATTTTCTCTATAATGTACTGAATGTGATATCGAGCAGAGGCATTATGGACGGTGATGAGGAAATCTGTGAGATATGCGGCTGTCTGGCAGCCATGCTCCGATATTCCACAAACACAAAGGAGAGATACGCAACGGTAGAAAAAGAGCTGGAGTATCTTGAGCGTTATATTTTTCTGCTGAAATCCAGGTATGAGCATCGCCTGGAAGTGGAAGTAGACTGTGAGGAATCCGTAAAACATGAACAGCTTCCCAAGATTGTGCTGCAGCAGCTGGTGGAGAACAGCATACAGCATGGATATAATAACAGCAAAAATATCATGAAAATTTATGTACGTGGCTGGCGGGATGAAACCGGCTGGTACTTTGAAGTACGGGATAACGGACAGGGTGCCACAGATGAAGTATGTGAAGAGTTAAAACAAAAAATGAAAAAAATCCGGAAAAAGATCATGTCCAGAGGAAGCAGCATAGAGATGGAAATCGGAGGTATGGGACTGGCGAATACCTATGCCAGAATGTTCCTTCTGTACAATGGAAGAGCAGTATTCCGGATACGAAACCTTGAAGAAGGATTAAGCGTCATCATAGGAGTATCGGAAAAGGAGGTCGAAGCCGATGTATCAGGTGATGGTCGTTGATGATGAGCCGATGGCAGCCAGTCTGATCGTCAACATTATAAAACAGAAATACAACAAGTTCGAGATTATGGGAACTGCTTATAACGGTGAAGAAGCACTGGAGCTGATACAGGAAAAAGGAGAACCGGATATTTTGATCACAGATATCCAGATGCCGGTAATGAACGGATTGAAGCTTGTGGAAGAAACAAAAAAGCAATATCCCAATGTGATCAGTGTGATCGTCAGTGGATATCAGGAATTTGAGTATGCAAAACAGGCAATTGCTTTTGGGGTGTGTGATTATATCCTGAAACCGATCGTGCCCTCGGAATTTTCCAAACTGATCACCAGGATAGAAGAAAAGCTGAAACAAAAATATTACAAAGAACGAAATACACTGATACACAAGATGGTAAATGAAATTCCTGTGGATGAAAAAACACTTTGGAGATATTTTCAGTCAGAATGTTATTACGGGGCCATTGTAAGACTGAACGGACTTCCCAGTCGTTACGGGGAACGGGGGAAAAAGGAAGTCTTTTCAGACATCAATGAGATGATGATCGCATATGGACGTGACACTCAGGAGACACTGTATCTCTGTCCGGGAGAACTGGTCAGTGATGAGGATTATGAACAGATGATCAGGAGACGTATTGGAAAAGAACAGCCGGAAGCTGCATATGTGACGTCTGTGATCCGGCGGAGATCAGTTCCGGCAGCACAGATCGGAGAAATGATGCGAGAGCTTTACCGGAAGCTGGATTCTTCTATTATCCTTGGAAAAAATCAGACATTGCTCCTGGAGGAAACCGCATCGCAGGTTCAAGCTGGAAGACCGGGAAAGGATTACGAATATCTGGAAGAGTTGGAATATCTGGCTGGCAAACAGAAGTACGACCGGCTTCAGAAGGAAGTAGAAGCACTGATCAGCAGGTGGGTGCAGGAAGAACATCCTCAGCTGTGGATCGAAGGACGTGTGCGGCAGATAGGCTATCTGCTTCAGCGTTATGATGCAGGAAATCGGGATTACCGGGAGTCAGAATTTCTTATGGATGATATTTTTTCCACTGCAGAAAATGTGGAACAGCTTTGCAACGGGATTTCCGATATCTTTTTTAAGGATATAAAGGAAGATCTGGCATCCACACAGAAAACAGATACCGAAGAATATTTTGAGAGTGTGAAAGAATACATCCGAAAACACATGGCGGAACAGCTGTCTCTGCACAGTGTGAGCAAAGCAGTGGGAGTTTCCCAGACATATTTAAGCAGACTTTTCAGAAGGTATGAGGATGCATCTTTTAATACTTATCTGACAGCACTTCGCATGGAGAAGGCAAAGCTTCTTCTTCAGCGTGAAGAGAAGATGTATGTGAAAGATGTTGCGGAAAAGGTAGGATACAAAGATCAGTTTTATTTCAGTCGTATTTTTTATTCCTATACAGGAGTGAGACCATCAGAATATGTTGAGAAAGAAAATCATGGGATGATATAACAAAAATAATATTAATCTAAAATGGAGGGTTAAGGTATGCTGTATCATAATGGGGAAAAGCTTACAAAAGAGAAATTTCAGGATCCGGGAAGCGAGTACAGAGCGGCTCCGTTCTGGGCATGGAACTGTAAGATGACAGAAGCGGAGATCGACAATACTCTGGATGCTCTGAAGGCGATGGGAATGGGCGGCGGACATATCCACTGCCGCACAGGAATGGATAATCCTTACATGGGCGAAGAGTTTCTGGATCTGGTAAAATATTCCTGGAAAAAAAGCCTGGAAAAAAATATGCTGACCTGGCTGTATGATGAAGACCGCTGGCCATCCGGAGCAGGCGGCGGACTGGTAACAAGAGACCACAAATACAGGATCCGTTTTCTGCTTTTCACTCCGGAGTGCCAGGATGGAAAAGAGATTGAAAACAGCGAACTTCGTTCTTCCGGACAGGCGATCCGAAGCAATGAGCGTACATTTCTTGGAAAATATCAGGTACGGCTGGAGGATGGTTACCTTACAGAGTATGAAAAGATCGATGAGGATGCACCGCTGAAGGAGGGATTTCAGGAATGGTTTGCCTATCTTGAGGTGTCCGGTGATAATCCATGGTTTAACAATGAGGCGTATCTGAACACACTGGATAAAGAGGCAGTGGAGCGTTTTATCCAGGTAACCCACGAGAAGTATTATGAAAATCTGGGAGAGGAGTTTGGGAAAACCATTCCTGCCATCTTTACAGATGAGCCGCAATTTTCCCATAAACAGTGCCTGGATTTTGCAGATGAGCGGATGGATGTGACCATTCCATATACCGATGATCTGGAAGAAACTTTCCGTGATGCATATGGACATAGCCTTCTTAAGCATCTTCCGGAACTGTTCTGGGAACTTCCGGGAGATGCAGTTTCCAGAATCCGTTATGAGTATCATGACCACATTGCGGAGCGTTTTGCAGAGGCTTTTGCGGATACTGTGGGAGGCTGGTGTAAGGAACATGGCATTGCCCTGACCGGACATATGATGGAGGAGCCGACTCTGGAAACACAGACAGCGGCCCTGGGAGAAGCCATGCGTTCCTATCGTTCCTTTGAGATCCCGGGAATTGATATGCTTTGTGACAGAAGAGAATTTTCTACTGCAAAGCAGGCAGAAAGTGCTGTGCACCAGTTTGGAAGAGAGGGAATGACAAGTGAACTTTATGGTGTTACAAACTGGGATTTTGATTTCCGGGGCCATAAGCTTCAGGGGGACTGGCAGGCAGCTCTTGGAGTAACGGTCCGTGTGCCGCATCTGACCTGGACCTCCATGGCAGGTGAGGCAAAACGTGATTATCCGGCTTCTATCAGCTACCAGTCACCGTGGTATAAAGAATATCCTCTTGTGGAGAATTATTTTGCAAGAGTCAATACAGCTCTCACAAGAGGCGTTCCGCATGTGAAGCTGGCAGTGATCCATCCGGTAGAGTCTTACTGGCTTTTCTGGGGACCGAAGGAGCAGACAGCACCAATCCGTGAGGAGATGGATGAAAACTTTATCCATATGATCGAATGGCTGCTTTATGGTACCGTTGATTTTGATTTTATTTCAGAGTCTCTGCTTCCGGATCTGAATCAGGGACAGGAAGAGGAAAAACTTCTGAAGGTGGGAGTAATGAAATATGATACAGTTCTCGTACCGAACTGCCTGACACTTCGAAGCTCTACCTTGGAGATTCTTGAGAAATTTAAGGAAAGAGGCGGCCGGGTGATCTTTGCAGGACAGCTTCCGAAATATGCAGATGCCCGTCCGTCAGACAGAGGTGCGAAGCTGGCAGAGAAGTGTGAGATTGTGTCATTCAGTAAGTACCGTCTGCTGGAAGCTGTGAAAGAGGCAAGAGATATCGAGGTACTTGAGGATGACGGTAAACCAGCTACAAACCTGATCTACCAGATGAGAGAAGAGGGAGAAAACCGCTGGCTGTTCCTGTGTCATGTAAACCGTACAGAGAAGGTCTCCGATGCCTGTATCGTGATCAATGAACTGCAGGAGCGTAAGAAAAATCAGGATCTTCCAAGAGAAGAAAAACTTCGCATCCGTATCCGTGGATCCTGGAAGTTGACGGTATATGATGCCATGACAGGTGAAATTTATCCGGTGAAAGCAGAGTACCATAAAGGGGACACTGTTCTGGAACGAAGCATGTTTGATCACGACAGTCTTCTTCTCTGGCTGGAGCCGGCTGGCACAGCATCCATGGTATCAGAAGAATTGCTTTCTGAAACAGATAATGCTGAGAATACTGAGAATGGTTCTGCAAGTGAGGAGAAGAAATGTAGCTGCCAGCTGGATATTTCCGATCAGGTGGAGATTGTTCGCAGTGAGCCGAATGTAAGTATTCTGGATCTGGCTGAATATGCGTTTGACGGTGGGGAGTGGCAGCCGGAGGAAGAGATTCTCCGCATTGACAATCTGTTCCGTGAGAAACTGGGATATCCGCTCCGCATGGAGGCTTTTGCACAGCCGTGGACCAATGACAGAGAGGAAGGCTTTGAACATACTTTGTCCCTGCGATTCCATATTCATACAGAGGTTCTGTTGGAAGGGATTTTCCTTGCCATGGAAAATGACGGGAAAACCAGAATATTCCTGGATGAGAAAGCAGTGGAAAACCGTGCAGAGGGATGGTATACAGATCACTGTATCCGCAAAGTGCCGCTTCCGAAGATGGAATCCGGAGAGCATGAACTGGTTGTGGAGATCCCTTACAATTCCAAAGTGAATATCGAAGCAATGTTCCTGCTGGGAGAGTTTTCCGTGAAAGTTGTGGGAAGAGATCAGGTGCTGGATGCGGTGAGCCACAAGGCAGCCTTCAGTGATCTTACCGTTCAGGGTTATCCGTTCTATGGTGGAAATGTGACATATAAAATTCCATTTATCAGCAAAGGCGGAGAAGTAAATGTACGGGCAAATCTGTTCCGCGCACCGGTTATGAAGGCTTCTGTGGATGGAAAAGAAGCGGGGTATATTGCATTTTCTCCTTATGAGGTATCTCTTGGTGAACTGCCGTCAGGAGAGCATCTCCTGGAGCTGACTGTATTTGGAAACAGGGTGAATACATTTGGAACCTTACACAACTGTGACCAGAAAGAAGACTGGTATGGACCAAATGCATGGAGGACAACCGGTGACCTCTGGTCCTATGAGTATCAGATAAAACCGTCAGGCCTTCTGAAAGCGCCGGTTTTTGTAGAGAAAAATTAAGGCTTGTAATTATAAAAAGAGCGCGTTATAATGAACCCATAAAAAAGAAAATTTCTTCGGGGCAGGGTGTGATTCCCTACCGGCGGTATAGTCCGCGACCCGCTTTGGCGGCTGATCTGGTGAGATTCCGGAACCGACAGTAAAGTCTGGATGAGAGAAGAACGCGCAGTATTTGAAGAACGTGCTCAGTGCCCCGGGAAGAAGCTCCCGGGGCTTTTTATGTGAAGAAATTTTTTTCGCATAAAGATTTCTTGTAGAAATTTTCTTTGAATATTTCTGAAGAAGGAGAGAGAGTTATGAGTGAACAGATATTACAGAGAGGAAATGCCGTGGAAAGAAGCAGAACAAGAACCATCGCGCAGGTAGCCATGCTTGGTGCTGTGGCAGGAGTATTGATGAATCTTGAGTTTCCGATTCCTTTTCTTGCACCGTCTTTTTATCAGCTTGATTTTTCCGAGGTACCGGTTATGGTAGGAACTTTTGCCATGGGACCTGTGGCAGGTATTCTGATCGAGCTTGTGAAGATCCTTGTACATCTTGTGACCAAGGGAACTATGACAGCCGGTGTTGGTGATGTTGCCAACTTCCTGTTTGGATGTGCCTATGTGGTACCGGCCGGCCTGATCTATCGTTTCCATCACAAAAAAAGCAGAGTACATGCAGTTGCAGGTATGGCAGTGGGAACTGTTCTGACAGCAATCCTTGCATGTTTCATCAATGCTTTTGTACTGCTTCCGGCTTACGGTAAGGCTTTTGGAATGCCGATCGAGACCTTTATCCAGATGGGAAGCGCAGTACACAGTTCCGTAAACGGACTGCTTACCTTTGCACTGCTGATCATTGTACCGTTTAATATCTTTAAATATGCACTGACATCTCTGATCGTGTTTGTGATTTATAAGAAGATCCGTGTTGTACTGAAGGGTGACTGATCATAAGCAGTTGCCGGAGGATGAAGAAAAGATCAGAAATTGGTGGTTTCAGATAAATATCTGAGAATGTGAGAAATGCCATGTAATATATTGCCGATGGGCAGTAAATTACATGGCATTTTTTATGTCAGGCGTTTTGTTCAGCAGCTTTCATGACTCCGAGCTCACGTCTGGCAAAAACAACGGCCAGTATAAATGCAGAGGTATCTGCAATTGGTCCTGCGTACATGACGCCATCGATTCCGAAGCAAATCGGGAAAATGACGATCAGTGGCAGCAGGAAGAGCACCTGTCTTGTAAGGGACATGATCACACCAAGCCTGGCTTTTCCAATGGATGTAAAAAAGCCGGCGGACATAGGCTGGATTCCGTTGGCAAAGGTCATCAGCATGAAGATGCGGAGATATTTTTCTGCAAAATGAAAGTACAGGTCGCTGCCGTTTCCGAAGATGCCTACGATCTGATGTGGGAAGAACTGGAAGCAGATAAAAAATATGGTTGCGATCACAGTACATAAGATTACGGAATAGCGGTATGTCTGGCGCACGCGGCTGTATTTTTCGGCACCGTAATTAAAGCCCCAGATGGGCTGGGAGCCCTGGGAGATTCCGATGCAGATGGCCATAAATACCTGGTTGACTTTGGAAATGATTCCTGCACAGGCGATCGGAATATCACTCCCGTAGGCTGAGAGTGCCCCGTAATGGCGAAGTGTATTGTTCATGACGATCTGCACTGCAGCAATGGCAACCTGATTGATACAGGATGCCATTCCCAGAGAAAAAATGGCAGACAGATTGCGTGCCTTAGGAATCAGCATGGAGCGGTCCAGGTACATTTTCCGAAGTCTGGAAAAATAAAAAATGATCAGAAGTCCGGATACGACCTGCCCGATCACGGTTGCCCAGGCTGCACCTTTGATGCCCCAGCCGAATCCAAAGATGAAAAGTGGGTCCAGGATGGTGTTGATGACAGCACCAGCCAGGATACAGGTCATGGAATAGGTGGGACTCCTGTCTGCACGGACCAGGTGATTGCCGCCTGTGCTTAAAACGTAAAAGGGAAGTCCAATGGCGGTGATCCCCATGTAATCAATGGCATAGGGCATGACGTCCGGTGTTCCGCCGAAAAAATGAAGCAGTGGCTTCAGGAACAGAAGGACGATGACAGAGAGTATCGTACCGGAGATTATCAGCGAGGAAAGTCCGGTTCCTGCGATGGAGCTGGCTTTTTTTTCGTTTCCTGCGCCCATTTCCAGGTTGTAATTGGAGGCACTGCCGATTCCAAGGAGCAGTGCAGCAGCAGTAGAGATAATGGTTACAGGAAATGCGATATTTGTGGCGGCGTTTCCAAGCATTCCTACGCCCTGGCCGATAAAGATCTGGTCAACGATATTGTACAGAGCGCTGACCAGCATGCTGATGATGGCGGGAATGGCGAATTTGGTGATCAGGCTGCCTACAGGGGCGGTTCCCAGAGGGTTTTCGGTCTGGGCAGAGGTGGTCTGGTTTTTCAATGTTTTTTCCTTCTTTCTTGTCTACAGTAGCTGTTTGGTAATGTAATAAGTAATTTTTATAGTAGGGTATTTATTATAGCACTATTGTGAAGTGAGTGTAAGTATAAAAAATTGACCTTTGGTTTTGGATGGGATAAAATGTCTTTAGAAAAAATTTTCGGGAAGGAGCTTTTCAGATGGGTAAGATCAACAGTGTGAAAAAACTTACAGATAATAAGTTCGTGAATCTTTATGGGGTGGATGCGACCAGTGTACATGATACGCCGGTTTCTTATTTTGTGGCTTCCAGGGCGAAGTGTGTGGAGAATTTGAAGCTTTCTACGGGGGAGAATCATCCGGACGGGGTGATCATTTACAGTATTTATGGAGAGCAGAGGGATAAGGTTGTGCTGATCCGTCAGTATCGGTATACGATCGGCGGGTATATTTATGAGTTTCCGGCGGGGCTTGTGGAGCCTGGGGAGGATTTCCATGAGGGTGCTGTGCGGGAGATGTTTGAGGAGACCGGGTTGAAGCTGGAGCCGATCAAGGTTGCGGAGGCTTTTGAGAAGCCTTATTTTACGACGATTGGGATGACGGATGAATCCTGTGCTACGGTTTATGGGTATGCCAGTGGTGAGGTTAGTAAGGCTGCTCAGGAGGATAGTGAGGAGATTGAAGTTGTTATTGCTGACAGAGATGAAGTGCGAAGAATTTTGAAGGAGGAGAGGGTTGCTATTATGTGTGCTTATATGTTGATGCACTTTTTGAAGGATGAGGAGCCGTTAGGGTTTCTTGGGGAGATTTAAATGATGGAAGGGGACGCCAGCGAGGGGCTTCTTTCCAGACTGGGGCTTCGTCGGGGGCTGGCTTCTAAGGTGCCGGAATTCTGCTAAAAGCGCTTCAAATAATCTCGAACTCGCGTCTGAAGCCGCTCAAACAGCGAGATTTTTTGAAGCAACGCAGATTTCCGCCACCTAAGAATCAGCTCCCCTCCTGCAGAGTCAGTCTGGAAAGAAGCCCCTCACTGGCTGTGTGTTGGCCGTGAGACGTGTTAAATCTCGTGGGGAGTGTTGATAGTATGGTGGCATGACGGGAGTTGGATGAGCCGTCAGCGCTGCGCTGGACGGCTGGGAGGAAAGGCTGAGTTTCCTTGTGGTTTGACGAGAGGGGGCCATCGGCGCTGCGCTGGACGGCTGGGAGGAAAGGCTGAGTTTCCTTGTGGTTTGACGAGAGGGGTGGCCATCAGCGCTGCGCTGGATGGCTGGGGAAAACGGGGAATCTGCGGCTGCGGATTCCCCGTTTTGATCAGAGTTCTATGAGTTTTCCAAGGTCTTTGTTGTATTTGCAGTATTTGCCGTTTTCGGAGATAAATGGCTGGTAGGTGTCGGTCCGGTTGTCTTTGACGTAGACGATTCCGGTGGCGATCATTTCTACCAGGGAGAAGCGTTTGCTTAAGCTGGAGATCCAGCGGTAGGTTTTTTCGTTGCCGGAGTCTGCCATGAGAAGGTTGTAGCCGCCTGGGCAGGATTCTAGGGTGAAGTAGACTTTCTGGGACCGGATGGAGGTGTTGAAGACCTGACCGGTGATGTAGGTGGAGAAGTTGGTTTCTACAAATTGGCGGAAGGTGTAGAAATCGTAGATCACGCCGGTGGTCTCATCTTTGATCTTGTCGCCGCGTTCGATGCGGGCTTTCAGGAGTTTGAGGACTTCGATGGTCCAATTGATGAAGGAGATGCTGCTGTAGGTCATGCTTTCCTGAAGCTTGTCGACCAGCTGTTTTGACAGAATATTGGATTTTGATGCTTCATTAAAAAGTTCTTCGTTCATAATGTTCCCTCCAGTGTTGAATTTTATATGGTTTTCGCTCTTTTTTTGTATCTTTTATTATAAGTCTGAATTGTATATAAAGCAATAAAAAATACGTAAAATACAAAGGCGATTATTGAAAAGTGATATATAATTAACAGATGTGTCTTAAAAATATCAGTGTTTTTACCGGCTTGTTTAAAAATGGATTGTAAATATCTAGTTTATTTCACTAAGTGTAAGTGAGAAATTTACCAAATATCCCCATTTTATTGATGGAATTTTGTCGTATATCTCCCTTGACATAAAGCCTTCCTCCGGGTGTATCATATGCAGTGTTAAAGGAGGTAGACTATTATGTTTGAGACATTACAGGAGAAGACTGAAGAGAAAGCAATGGTGCAGTTCCTTGAACGCTTTACAGATTATCCATTTCTGGTAAAGTTCAAGAATTCCGAGTATCACATCGGAGAGGGTGAACCTACATTTACGGTGAATTTTAAGAAAGCGATTCCTCTGGCAGATCTGATGAAGAGCACATCCCTTGCACTGGGTGAGGCGTATATGCGTGGAGATCTGGATATCGAGGGAAATCTTTATGAAGCGCTGGATCATTTTCTGGGTCAGATGGGAAAATTTTCTACCAATGAATCTGCTCTGAAAAAGATCATGTTCAGTTCAACATCAAAGAAGAACCAGGAAAAGGAAGTAACCAGCCATTATGATATTGGAAATGACTTTTATAAACTTTGGCTGGATGAGACTATGAGTTATTCCTGCGGGTATTTTATCCATGAGGATGATACGTTGTATCAGGCACAGGTAAATAAAGTTGATTATATTCTTAAAAAATTACATCTGGAAGAGGGTATGAGTCTTCTGGATATCGGCTGCGGCTGGGGCTTTCTGCTGATCGAGGCAGCTAAGAAATATAAGGTTCATGGTACCGGTATCACCTTAAGTCATGAACAGTATGCAGAATTTCAGAGACGGATCAAGGATCAGGGTCTGGAAGATTATCTTACGGTAGAGCTGATGGATTACCGTGATCTGCCAAAGAAAGAGTATCAGTTTGACCGTGTTGTCAGTGTCGGTATGCTGGAGCATGTTGGACGTGATAATTATCAGCTGTTTCTTGACTGCGTAGAAAAGGTTCTGAAGCCGGGCGGACTGTTCCTGCTTCATTTTATCAGTGCTCTGAAGGAGCATCCGGGCGATCCGTGGGTCAAGAAATATATTTTTCCGGGTGGAACTGTTCCGAGCTTACGTGAGATCCTGAACCATATGGCAGAGGACAATTTCCATACCCTGGATATCGAAAATCTCCGTCTGCATTACAATAAGACATTGCTTCACTGGGAAAAGAATTTCCGGGACAATATTGAAAAAGAAAAGACTATGTTTGACGAAGAGTTCCTGCGTATGTGGGATCTGTACCTGTCAGCATGTGCGGCAACCTTCCACAACGGAATTATCGATCTTCATCAGATCCTTATGACCAAGGGTGTGAATAATGATCTGCCAATGACCCGCTGGTATTGATTTTCTCTTTACAAATCTGCCGGAAAGGAATATCATACTTTTATAAAAGAATTAATAAAAGCAATCAAGAGGTTTGATATGGCAGGAAAAGCAGAGAAAAAAAACAATACAAGATCCAGGATCATCACCTATGTGATGAATAACCGGAGCACCTCAAAGGTGGAGCTTTCCAAAAACCTGAATATGAGTATGCCGACTGTGCTGTCCAACGTAAATGAACTGATGGAGAGCGGTGTTCTTGTAGAGACCGGGGAGTATGCATCCACAGGAGGCAGAAAGGCGAAAAGTATCGGCATTAATCCTTCTTACCGTTATGCAGCAGGAATTATGATCACGGCGAATCATGTCGGGATGGTCCTGGTAAATATGCGGTCAGAGGTTGAGAAGACAGAGCGTGTAAGAATGAAGTTTTCTCCGGAGACTTCTTACTGCCTGGAGTTGTCTTCCCTGGTCAAAGATTTTCTGGGAGATATGGAAGCTCCTGAGAAGCTGCTTGGAATCGGAATCTCAATTCCCGGGATCATCAGTCGGGAGCAGCATCTTGTTGTGAAATCGCATGCGCTTAAGATCGAAAATTACAGCCTCAGTTTTCTGGAGCAGGCTTTTTCCTGTCCTGTTTATTTTGAAAATGACGCGAATGCAGCTATGCTGGCGGAAGATCTTCATCTGTATCAGGACGCGATCTATCTGTCTCTTAATAATACGCTTGGCGGTGCTTTCTGTATTGACGGGAAACTGTTTGCCGGGCAGAATCAGAAGGCCGGTGAGTTTGGCCATATGATCCTGGTTCCGGGTGGCAGACCGTGTTACTGCGGCAAGAAGGGATGCGCAGACGCTTACTGTGCATCCAGCGCGCTGACCGGTGAGCGCTATGAGTCTTTGGAACAGTTTATGGACAGTCTTTCCGCAGGAGAAGCAGATGCCTCTGAAAAATGGGGAGAGTATCTGGACCATCTTGCCGTACTGATCTCCAATCTCCGGATGGCTTATGATATGGATATTATCCTGGGCGGCGAGGTTGGCGGATATCTGCCGGATCATATGCTGCCTCTCGGAGAAAAAGTGATGGAGTACAATGGTTTTGACCGTGATACCAGATATCTTAAGAACTGCAGCTACCGGAAGGAAGCATCTGCAGTTGGCGCGGCGAAGCACTTTTTTCATGAGCTGATCAAAAATATTTAACCGAATCAAGTAAGTCCCCTGCGGGGGTGTGAATATCCGATTGACCAAATGCATAGAGAATACGAATCATGCAGAGAAAAGAATCTGCAGCTCCGGCATGGAAGAACCTTGCCGGAGCTGCGGGTTCTTTTTTTATGTGGTGGATAGTGAAATGTGCATAAAAAAACCGGATCGAATTTGTTCAACAGGGAGAATCACCGGAAACCCTATTGACAAATCCTCTCAAAAGAACAATAATGTAATTACTTTAATAAAACAATTAATAAAAGATAATACATAATAAACAAGGAGGAAAAACATTATGATCCAGCAGGTAATGACAAATCCAGGAGAGATTATTTTCAGAGAGGTTCCGGTTCCGAAGGTGGGAGATGACCAGGTTCTCGTTAAGATCATGAACATTGGTATCTGCGGTTCCGATATTCATGTATATCACGGCAAGCATCCTTTTACCAAGTATCCGGTGACACAGGGACATGAGGTGTCCGGTGAGATTACAGAGCTGGGAAAGAATGTCACAGGCTTTCAGGTAGGACAGAAGGTAACGATCGAGCCACAGGTATACTGCGGACATTGTTATCCATGCCGCCACGGCAAATATAATCTCTGCGAAGAGCTGAAGGTTATGGGCTTCCAGACAACAGGAACAGCTTCCGAGTATTTTGCGGTAGACGCTTCCAAGGTCACACCGATCCCGGAGGAAATGTCTTATGAGGAAGGTGCGATGATCGAGCCTCTGGCAGTTGCTGTTCACGCAGTGAAACAGATGGGCGATGTGAAGGGGATGAATATTGCTGTTCTTGGTGCCGGCCCCATTGGAAATCTGGTGGCACAGAGTGCCAAAGGAATGGGCGCTGCGAAGGTTATGATCACGGATGTCAGTGATCTTCGCCTTGAGAAAGCGAAAGAGTGCGGTATTGATGTGTGCGTAAATACCAAGGAGAAAGATTTTGGTGAGGCTATGGTGGAAGCTTTTGGCCCGGATAAAGCAGATGTGATCTATGACTGTGCCGGAAATAACATCACCATGGGACAGGCGATCAAATACGCAAGAAAAGGCAGCGTGATCGTGCTGGTAGCTGTTTTTGCGGATATGGCCACCATTGACCTGGCAGTTGCCAATGACCATGAGCTGGATATCAAGAGCACGATGATGTACCGTCATGATGACTATGTGGATGCCATCGATCTTGTGAACGCAGAGAAGGTTCATTTAAGACCGCTGATTTCCAAGACCTTTGCCTTTAAGGATTATCTCAAGGCTTACCAGTATATTGATGCCAACCGTGAGACAACCATGAAGGTTATCATCAACGTGCAGGAGAAATAACACCAGGAAATGTACTAACAGGAAATCTCCCGGATGTGGATGTCCGGGAGAGATATAAGCGATAAGCAGTAAACGAGGAGTAACGAAAAACAGGAGGAGTTATGGGTAGTGAAGACAGATACGGAAAGGTACCGCTGATCAGTAAGATCGCGTATGGCTTTGGTGATGTAGGCTGTAATTTCAGCTGGATGTTTGTCAGTAATTTTTTGATGATATTTTACACAGATGTATTCGGGATCAGTATGACGGCTGTTTCAGCACTGATGCTGTTCTCAAGATTCTGGGATGCGATCAACGATCCCATTGTCGGAGGACTTACGGATAAGACGAAGACCAGATGGGGACGGTACCGTCCGTGGCTGCTCATTGCGGCGCCTGTTACAGCGATCCTTCTGATGATGACGTTCTGGGCACATCCGGACTGGTCGGATACATCCAAGATCATCTATATGGTGATCACATACTGCCTGCTGGTGTTGGGATATACCTGTGTAAACATTCCATACGGAACGCTTTGCGGCGCAATGACACAGGACATTGATGAGCGGGCGAAGATCAACACGTCCCGTTCGGTTGCGGCTATGATCGCTATCGGAATTATCAACATCATTACTGTGCCTTTGATCGGAAAACTGGGAAGCAGCAGTCAGAAGACAGGTTATCTTTTGGTAGCTATCATTTACGGATGCATTTTTGCGGCATGTCATATTTTCTGCTTTGCAAAAACAAAGGAGCAGGTGACCACACCGGAAAAAGAAAAGATCTCCATCCGGGTTCAGCTGAAAGCAGTCATGCAGAACCGGCCATATCTTCTGGCACTGGTGGGACAGGTACTGTTTGGTTTCACTCTTTACGGAAGAAACGCGGATGTTCTGTATTACTTTACCTATGTGGAGGGAAACGCGTCTTACTATACAACTTACTCCATGTGTATCATCATTCCGTCCATTATCGGAGCTGCCTGCTTTCAGCCGGTCTTCCGGAAACTGAACAACAAAGGGCGGACAGCGTCTCTGTTTGCGCTCCTTACCGGAATTTCCATGCTTGCCATGTATTTCTTTAATGTAAAAGAATCTCCGGCTGCCTTTTACGCCCTGGCAGGAATCACACAGTTCTTTTTCTCCGGATTTAACACGGCAATCTATGCGATCATACCGGACTGCGTGGAATACGGAGAATGGAAAACAGGTCTTCGCAACGATGGTTTCCAGTATGCGTTCGTATCCCTCGGAAACAAGATTGGAATGGCGATCGGAACAGCGCTCCTTGCGGCGCTTCTGGGAAAATACGGTTATGTGGCAAACCAGGCCCAGAATTCAGCCGTGCTCAGCATCATGAAACATTCCTTTACCACGATCCCCGGAATCCTGTGGATCGTTACGGCAGTGGTGCTGTTCTTCTACAGATTGAACAGAAAAAGATACAATGAGATCGTGGAAGATCTGAAACATGGAAAAAGAGGATAATATGAGAACCATAAAAGCTCCCGGATGTGGCTGTCCGGGAGCTTTGCTTTATATATGGAGAAGTGTTTCAAAATCCTTTTGGCACATAGGTCGGTAATACAGAAAGCCTTGGATTTCGTCACAGCCCTCTGCTTTTAAAAATTCTGCAATTTCTTTTGTTTCCACACCTTCGCATACGATAGATTTTCCCATACGTTTCAGCATATGGAAAACTTCCTGGAGAACGATCTGGGTGTTTTCGGTCAGAGAATCCCCCAGGAATTTTCGGTCGATCTTAACTTCATTAAAGAGCAGATCTTTCAGTGTATTTAATGAGGAATAACCAGAACCGAAATCATCCATGGAGATTTGGATATTCAGCTGCTTCAGGCGTCGGATCACCTGATTGACAGCTTCTGTATTATTTACATAAGTGGATTCTGTGATCTCAAAGGTCAGCCTGGAAGTATCCACCTGATAGGTATGTATCAGCTCGCAGATCTTTTTTACAAAGTTTTCCGGTTCTTCGAAATGAAGAGGAGAAACATTTAAGGACAGCCGAAAATTTTCGGGAAGAAATTCCACAGATTCCTGAAGCCAACGGAAGGTTTTTTCATAAACATAATAATCCAGGCGGATCACAAAGCCGTTTTGCTCAAAAAGAGGAATATATACAGCTGGTGACCATAGCATTTTTTGGTCACGAATCCATCGAACCAGAACTTCCGCACTGGAGATATTTCCATTTTGGGGAGTTACTTTGGGCTGAAAATATATTTGAAATTCCTCGTTTTTCAGTGCCTGATGAAAAGAGTGGAGAATCTCGGCCTGCATTTTTTCCTGGCGGTCGATCTCATCAGAATAAATACAGCAAGGAGAAAGCATTTTTTTGGAAAGTCTACGGGCTACATTTGCACAGGAAAGGATAGTTTCCGGAGTGGTATCGGCATCAGGAACAAGGCAGATTCCGGAGTTGGTACGGAAAAAATTTACATGGAAGGTATTTCTCATACGCTTGCAGATTTTTCGGTCAAGAGCTTGGATCTCTGAAAGAAATGCATCATTTGTAAGATCAGAAATATCTGCAATGCTGATAAAAACATCCGAGAAAAAACGAGTGGTAAAAATGGTAAAAGGTGCACCGGCAATTTCTTCATAGACCATGTTCAGAATCTCATTTCCCAGGGAATATCCATATTTATCATTGATAAAATGAAAGTTTTCCACATCAATGGAGATCAGAGCAAGGGAATGGGTGTTTCCGGTATTACTCTGAATCTGCCGAATCTTTTCGGAAAGAGTTTCAGAAGAAATCGTGGGAATTGCAGTGCCTGCACAAACGGAACGGGAAGAAAATTTTTTATTTGCTGCAATTTTCTTATGCGCTTTATCCTGATACATTTTCTGATCTGCCGCATTAATAAGATCCTGCATCATAAAGTAGTGATTTTGATAGCTGACCTCGTAACCGATGGCATAGCTTAGCGGAAGGGTGGTTCTGCTATTATATTCCTGTACAAGGGAATTCAGTTTTCGGGCCATCTGTCGAAGAGAGGCTTCTGAAGTATTTTGTTGGATGATGATAAATTCATCTCCTCCGTAACGGGCAAGGAAACTGTCAGAATCAAGGATGCGCGTCAGACAGTAGGAGAAGGACTGGATAAATTCGTCTCCTTTTTCATGCCCGTAGGTGTCATTGACATATTTCAGATCATTCAGATCGAACATCATGACACCGATGCCAAAGGTACTCGGACGGTTATTTAGCTCCAGAATCAGTTTTTCCAGGGAAGTTTTATTGTGGACACCGGTGATATCACGGAAGGCTTTTACGATAAGGCGGGAAAGCAGCTCTCTCTGAATCAGGGAAAGGGCAAGAGTCACCACAAGCAGAGCCAGTGCAATTTCCATAAGCCGGAGCATAGGATAATAAGAAACACCGGGTTCCTGAAGAAATTTCAGGAGATACAGGTCAATGATCAGCAGGATTACAAGCGCCAGCAGGATGCATTCACAAAGATGAAGTACACTTTTTTCTTTTTTCATAAATTAAATAAATCTCCTTGTTGTTTACTGATAAAATGGCAGAGTATTTCAGACTTGCACGATGATCATTTTGGCAAAGTCCTGATTGATGCCGATCTTGCTTTCCTGGATTCGTACAATATAAGAGCCGAAAAGAATCGACAGAATCCGTACCGTTGCTCCTTCAAGAAAACCAAGCGTTTCCAGATGATGGCGTTCGTTTTCATTGCCGCATATTTTTTGAATGATATAATCTGTGTTGATATCAGCTAAATTCAGTGGCATAGTTCCTCCGGCAAAATGGTTTTATTTTAAATTAGTTTTAACTAACATTATATCGCAAAGAAAAGATATGTCAATGGTTTGCAGAGTGTTACTTTTGAGTGAAATTTTTCAAAGCAGTTTTATATGGGACGACAGGCGGAGCAGTTTGTGATATGATAAAAAAATATCGTCAATAAATATAAGAATGTTTAGAAATTGTTTAGCCGACAGGCGTATAAGGAAGATGAATAAAAATGCAGCAGGGGAGATAGAAAAATGGATACGGTAAAATAAGATTTCAGCAGACTTTTTCGCTGTATGCAGCGCGCCGAAAGAGGAGAAGAGCTGACAATAGGCTTCTTTGGCGGTTCAATCACCCAGGGCAAGATCCTGAAGCCGCTGATTAATCTTGTGAGCAGCTTTGCCATGGGAACTACGGTTCTGCTGGGGCAGCAGATTGGCTGTGGAGAGCGGAAAAAGGGAGGTCGGACGGTGGGAACAGCTATCGTGATGTTCGGAGTGATCGCGCTGATCATGACTGTGATCCTTGTGATTTTTGCGCCTCAGGTCAGCAGTATCATGAATGCGCCGGAAGAAGCTTTTGACAAGACTGTGGATTATGTACGGATCTGCTGGTAAGTATTTCCTTCCTGATCATTCTTGCCATCGTGAATTCCATGGGTGTGACAGCTTCCGCAGGAGTGGGAGTTGCGGAAAAAGTCTGCGCGTTTATCATGCTGATCTCCTCAGCATTTATGCAGTCCATCTCTGCTTTTGTGGCTCAGAATTACGGCGCGGGACAGATGGACCGTGCAAAAAAAGCACTGCATTATGGGGTGGCAGTTTCTTTTGCCATCGGCGTGGGAATGTTTTTCCTGTCATTTTTCCATGGAGGTGCTCTGGCGGGAATCTTCTCATCGGATACCATGGTTATTGATGTGGCGGCAGATTATCTGAAAGCCTATGCCATTGACTGCATGCTGTATCTGAAAAAGAAGCAGCGTGTATAAAGTGATATGGTACGGGATTATTATGGTAATGGAAATGTACTTATATGAAAAAAGAGGAAAATGCTATGGTTTATACAACGGATTATCAGTCACCACTGGGAACGATCTTTCTTGCGGCAGATGAAAAAGGTCTTACCGGTCTGTGGCTGGAAGGGCAGAAATACTATGCTGCCCAGATAAAAAAAGAAGAATGCAGGCAGGAAGAAACGCCGGTATTGAAGGATACAGAACGCTGGCTGGATATTTATTTTCAGGGAAAAGAGCCGGATTTTATGCCGGCGCTTCATCCGGTGGGAACAGAATTTCAGTGTGCGGTGTGGGAGATCCTGCGCAGGATTCCTTACGGCCGGACGATCACCTACGGTGAGATCGCCGGACAGCTTGCCGCACAGCGGGGTGTGAAAAAAATGTCCGCGCAGGCGGTAGGAGGAGCGGTGGGTCATAACAAGATATCCATTATCATTCCCTGCCACCGTGTGGTGGGAAGTAACGGAAGTCTCACCGGATATGCCGGCGGGATCGACAAGAAGATCGCGCTTCTGAAACTGGAAAAAACAGATATGACCGGATTTTTTGTTCCGAAGGAGGGAACGGCACTGTAGAAAAACAGAAAACGTTTTCAGAAATATGCACTGTTGATTCTTTTATAATTATGATAAAATAAATAAAAATTTTGTACGGGAGGAATCATCATGGAGAATATTTTTCACAGAGTAAGTATCCGAAAATATGAAGACAGACCGGTAGAGAAAGAAAAGATCCTGCAGATCCTGAAAGCAGGTATGCAGGCCCCAAGCGCGTGCAATCAGCAGCCCTGGGAATTTTATGTGGTAACAGATAAAGAGAAGATCAGGAAGCTTTCCGGTGCGACGCCTTATTCCGGCTGCGCGGCAGGTGCGCCTGTTGTGATCGTTCCGGTATATCGCAAAGAAGGCCTGGTGGTACAGTCTATGGCACAGATCGATATGTCCATTGCCCAGGAGAATATCTGGCTGGAAACCGATGCTCTGGGACTTGGCGGTGTGTGGATCGGAATCGCACCGATGCAGGACCGCATGGATGAGGTTCATGACATGCTGGAGCTTCCGGAAAACGTGGAGGTATTTTCTCTGTTTGCCCTGGGCTATCCGGCAGAAAAAAGAGAACAGCAGAACCGGTTTGATGAAAGCAGGATCCATTTCGTGGAATAAAACAGCTGACTGTGAAGAAACATAATGACAGAATCGAGGAACAAAAAATGGAACATATCGCAAGAGATGAAGCATTTGTTTTATTAAAAAAATACAACAAAGACCCTTTTCATATTCAGCACGCACTGACAGTTGAGGCAGTGATGAAGTGGTACGCAAAAGAGCTGGGATATGGAGATGACGCAGAGTACTGGGGCATTGTAGGACTGTTCCATGACATTGATTTTGAACTTTATCCGGAGGAACACTGTCTGAAAGCACCGGAGCTTCTTCGTGAGGCTGGTGTGGGAGAGGATATCATTCATGCAGTGGTTTCCCATGGCTACGGAATTACCGTTGGCTGTGGAAAAACCATTGAGACGGAACCGGAGCATGAAATGGAAAAAGTTCTCTTTGCGGCAGATGAGCTGACAGGACTGATCTGGGCAGCAGCGCTGATGCGTCCGTCAAAAAGCACCAAGGACATGGAACTGAAATCCCTCAAAAAGAAATATAAGAGCAAAGGCTTCGCAGCCGGCTGCTCCAGAGAGGTGATCCAGCGTGGTGCTGATCAGCTGGGATGGGATCTTGCCAAGCTTCTTACCATGACACTGCAGGCCATGGCAGACAGCGAAGATGAGATTCAGAAAGAGATGGAAGCGGAAGAAGTATAAGAATAGTAAAAATCACCAATGCTGAGAAGGGTGTTTTGTGAAAGAAGCCTTTTGCAGAAAAAACTTTTCTGCGGTAAAATAAAAGATAGAATCTGTATAAAATTCAAACAGGCATTTATCGTAGTAAGTTAAGAAAACAGGAAGAGGTGGATAACATGAAAGAATACGAGATCATTATTGAAACGATCAATCCATGCGGCGGCGAGCGTCATTCCCAGCAGGAGATCATTGAAGCGGAGATTGAGAGCCCGGAAGCTTATGTGAAACAGAACGGAAGATTTCCGGTGATCGATACGGCGCAGAATCCGGACGGGGATGTGGTGATCGTAACCGGTGACGGAAACGGTTACATGGTAAGATATACATTTACAGAATAAAAAAACAGCGTCTGCAGAAAAGAAGCTGCAGATGCTGTTTTTTTGTCGAAATGGAAGGCAGTTATGTATAAGGAGGAACAAAACATGAAAGTATTAATGCTTAACGGAAGTCCCAGGGGAAAGGGAAATACAGCACTTGCGCTGGAGGAAATGAAAAAAGTCTTTGAGCAGGAGGGCGTGGAAGCTGAGATCGTGCGGGTAGGACATAAAGACGTGAGAGGCTGCATTGCCTGTCAGCGCTGCTACGAGCTTGGAAAATGTGTCTTTGATGACATCGTAAATGAACTGGCGCCGAAATTTGAAGAAGCAGACGGTCTTGTAGTTGCCAGTCCGGTCTATTTTGCTTCTGCCAATGCCACACTGGTTGCTGTTCTTACCAGACTTTTTTACAGCACCCATTTTGACAAGACCATGAAGGTAGGTGCCAGCGTTGTCTGTGCAAGACGTGGCGGATGTTCCGCCACCTTTGATGAGCTGAACAAATTTTTCACCATCTCAAATATGCCCATCGCATCCAGCCAGTACTGGAATTCCATTCATGGACGGGAGCAGGGAGAAGCAGAACAGGATGAGGAAGGTAAGCAGACCATGCGTGTCCTTGCCAGAAACATGACATTCCTCATGAAGAGCATTGCCCTGGGAAAAGAAAAATTCGGGCTTCCGGAAACAGAAGAACGGGCATTTACTCATTTTATCAGATGACGAGGTGATTTTGATCTTCACCTTACTGTAATCATTGACATTACAACGGGAAGGATATATGATAAGAAAAAACAGAAGAGGTGAAGAAGAATGCAGATATCCAGCAGATTTACGTTAGCAGTGCACATTTTTACATGCATTGATACGTTTCAGAATGAATATAAAGTAACCAGTGATTTTATTGCGGGCAGTACCAATGTAAATCCGGTGATCATCCGCAAGATCCTTCTGCAGCTGAAGGCTGCCGGTCTGGTGCAGGTTGCCAGGGGAACCGGCGGAACTACCATTACCAGACCGTTATCAGAAATCACATTTCTGGATATATATAAAGCGGTGGAGTGTGTGGAAGACAACAAGCTCTTTCACTTCCACGAGAATCCCAACCCGCAGTGTCCGGTAGGAAAAAATATCCACAATATCCTGGATGATAAGCTGCAGCAGGTGCAGGACGCAATGGAGCGGGAGCTTCAGTCTATCACTTTGGAGGATGTGAAAGAAGATCTGGAGAAATATCTTCAGTAGTAAAAGATAAAACAGAACAGAATCGCGAAAGCGCATCACAGAAATGATAAGCCGCTACCAAGCAGAGAAGTTATGAAATCTGCTGAGTAGCGGTTTTTTATATTGTGGGAAATTGCTCAGTGATATTTCATGGTACAAAAAAGCACTTGAGAAAAAAATATAAAAATCTAGTTGTAACTATTGACATTACAATAAAACGATGCTATATTACTTGATGTAATAAAGAAGGTTACAACAATGGCTGGCCGGTCATGAACATAAGAAAATGTTATTTAAGCGAATAATAAAAATAAAGGAGAAAACGATCATGAAAAAAGTAGTAGAATTTTTACAGGCAAACCCGGTACAGTACCTGGCAACTGTAGGACGCGATGGAAAGGCGAAATGCCGCCCGTTCATGTTCTGTTTTGAGAAAGACGGAAAGCTCTGGTTCTGCACCAACAACACCAAGGATGTTTACAAGGATATCCTGGCTAACCCGGAGATCGAGATTTCCGTATCCAGTCCTGAGTATGCATGGATCCGTCTTCACGGAAAGGCTGTTTTTGAGGACAACCATGAAGTAAAGGTATCCTGCATGGAGAATCCTATTGTCAAAGGTCAGTATGAGACTGCTGAGAACCCGATCTTTGAGGTATTCTACCTTGAGAACCCACATGGTCTGATCGCAGACTTCTCCGGAAACCCGCCATATGAATTCTAATTGAATCAACACCCAATTGATTCTATGTCATAACAGACTCCCGATAGCACCAAGGCAAATTCCTGCATTCATTTCTCATTCAATGGACGCAGGAATTTCCTGGTTACTGTTCACTCTGTGAACAGTAACATTTCCAATACATAAAAAGCGGACATTTACAACAGATACATTTCACAGGAACTGCATGGAGGTCTGTCCTTTCGGAGCAGTGGAAAGAAGGTAAGCTATGGAAATCCGTAAACATCTTCATATCGTAAGGAGGCAGAAAAAAGTGGACTGGACACAGTTTTTATGCGGGATACCCGAAAGAGATTATATATTTCAGAAGGAGCCCTATGAGGAACAGATCACACAGGCTTCGGCATATCTGAAGGAAGCAGATCATGTGCTGATCGGAGCAGGTGCCGGCCTTTCTGCAGCGGCCGGTCTTACCTACAGCGGGAAACGTTTTCAGGAAAATTTCAGCGATTTTATAAAAAAATACGGGCTGCAGGATATGTATTCTGCCGGTTTTTATCCATTTCAGACAGAGGAAGAGCGCTGGGGTTACTGGTGCAGACATTCTTATGTAAACCGTATCAAACCACCGGCTTTGCCACTGTATCAGCAGCTTTTTGACCTGGTGAAAGAAAAAGACTATTTTGTGCTGACCACCAATGTGGATCACCAGTTTCAGAAAGCCGGATTTTTGGAAGAGAGGATCTTTGCCACACAGGGAGATTATGGCCGGATCCAGTGCATGAAGGGATGTCATCCCAGGACCTATGATGCCGTTTCCATGTTTGCCCAGATGGTTCAGGCAGAAAAGGACTGTAAGATTCCTTCTTATATGGTGCCGAAATGTCCGGTATGCGGCGGCCCTATGGCTATGAATCTCCGATGCGACCAGTATTTTGTGGAGGATGAGCAGTGGAATGAGGCTGCGGAAAATTATGGAAAGTATCTGAAACAGCTGAAAAAAGGCAAGTCTGTACTGCTGGAGCTGGGCGTTGGTTTTAACACACCATCTATTATTCGCTTTCCTTTTGAAAAAATGGTACGTGAGCACAAAAATACAGAGCTGATCCGCCTGAACAGAGACGAGGCTGTGATACCGGAAAGCTTCGGAGAACGTGGAATCGGAATTAATCGTGACTTGTGCGACAGCTTACGGGATATTACAATAGAAATAAAAAAGATATCCGCAGATCATTTGCAGGACAGCTGATATAAAACCCAACAGAAACCAAAGTGCCCAATGGGAAAAATCTGCGGAAGTATTACAGGCAGGTCAAAACAGAACTGGTAAATAACAGAAGGAGGACATATGGATCAGAAACAGCGTCTTGATTATCTTGTGGAAAAATTCAAAGAAGATTTCGGAGAATACAGGAACCTTAAGGTCTCGGACAACGATGCAGAAAAAAGAAGAATCCTTCGTTCTCTCATGAACATTCGCATGCCCCGGCATATGGATGAAGAAATCCTGAAGGTGCAGGATGAATTCCTGAAGGAAGATGCCAGGGAAAAAGGAATCGTGACACTGAATCAGATCCCGACGGTAAAAGAGGCGTACCACAGTACTGTGCCTTTTGCGGAAAAAATCTCTATCTGGCAGGGCGATATCACCAGACTTCAGGTGGGAGCTATCGTCAATGCAGCCAACTCCCAGATGCTGGGCTGTTTTGTGCCCTGCCACAGATGTATTGACAACGCGATCCATTCGGCTGCGGGAGTGGAGCTTCGTGCAGAGTGCAGCCGCCAGATGAACCAGAAACGGATCCGCTACGGAAGATCCTATGAAGAACCAACCGGCCAGGCCATGGTGACCGGTGGCTATAACCTTCCGGCGGAGCATGTGATCCATACGGTGGGGCCTATTGTTTACTACGAAGTCACGGACAAGTTACGGCAGGATCTGAAAAACTGTTACGAAAGTGTGCTGAACTGCTGCCTGGAAAACAATATCCGGTCCGTAGCGTTCTGCTGTATCTCCACCGGAGAGTTCCATTTTCCCAACAAAGAAGCAGCAGAGATCGCTGTGAACACCACAGAAGCCTTTCTGGAAAAACATGGAGATGCTTTTGACCGGGTGATCTTTAATGTGTTTAAGGATATGGATCTGGAGTATTATAAAAATCAGTTTTAAGTATCCGGTCAGCTCCTGGCTTTATGAAAACAGCCTCGCTGAAGACTGCATATGGTTATGTATGCCACATGCCTTCTGCTGGGCTGTTATTTTATTTTTTAAACAGTTTATCATTACAGAGATCCACAAACAGCTGAGCTGTTCTGGAAAGAGGTCTGTCACTGCGGTAGCACAGGGACAGATGTGAAGAGATCGCAGGTGTGATGGGAATGGCACGCCATGGAGAGTAGCTGGGTCTGGGACCGTTCTCGGGAAGCTGGACGTGAACATCCATCAACAGGGCCACACAGGCCTGATTAGTCACCATGTCCAGAATGGAATCGGTTCTGTGGCTGGTAAAAACGATATTAGGCACAAAATTGGCGTTCTGGCAGGCTATTCTAGCAACACCCTCAAGTTTGCCCCTCACGAAGAGAGCCCTTCAACAACTTTAATTACCCTTTATATTTCCAGCAGATTTTCCAGAGAAAAAATTGATTCCCAATCAAGAAGTTCTTCCATTTTATTAAGATTCTGGTCAGAGTGTTCCAGCTCCCTGGAAAAACGGTAACAGATTGAGACCAGATCTGGAAAGGAAAACTGCTTTTGCTGCAAAAGCCAGGTTCCCATTGCCAGCTCGTGGATCAGGAAGGTGCAGATAACTGCCATTTTTACTTTGGCGAAGATCTGTTCATCATATACGGCCCCGCAGAAATACGTGTAGATCCAATAGAGCAGGAGCTGTTCTTCCTGAATCTTCCAGTCCGGATAAAAGGTTTCGAATTCAAGACAGACATCCTGGTATTGTTGTTCGGTATCACAGGCGGTATATAACGGGGTTAAGGTTTCCAAGAGGTAATCATGCCAGCCAGAGCGGAGAACTTCCATTTGAGGAATGATGGTTTTCCATATGTTTTTTCGCAGGTCAGCAGAAGGCTTTTTGGCAGTGATCCACTTGTGGAGTTTTTTCTGGAAGGAATCTCCGAAAGCAGAATTTTGATGACGACTGCGGATCGTTTCCCATTGAAACAATTTGTTCCGGTCCAGACAGAGCTGAAAATCATGGCCGCAGGCCAGAAGCTTCCGGCGGCGTAACGCACAGGGAACAGAACGGTCCTGGATCACGGAGAAGAGATAGTCTCTGGTGTCCATCAGCGCGGTGAAAAGGAAATAGTCGAAGTCGTCATAAGTCTCTTCTGGAGTTTCCTTTTCCACAGTCCGGAATGTGATTTTTTCTTTGTGGCTGAGAAAGATTCTGGCGGCTTCCGGGCAGGAAAGAGACAGAGACAATTCCCGAAGTCCCTCAAATTCTTCGATATGCCTCGGGTATTTACGGCAGGTATCGCAGAGCATATCTTTGCCCGCTTCGCTGTAGATATCACAGAGATTATCTTCGTTCAAAAATGCACAGCGTTTTTGATAATGACGGAAAGAATGTTCCTTCCAGTCGATGTCATTCAGAAGGCGGTTGCGAAAAGCTCCTTTGCAGTGGCGGTATTTTTTGAGACTGTTTTGATCGATCATGATCTGCCAGCCGGCACAGCAGGTATCCGGACAGCTGCCTGCGATGCAGGAAAATTCATTACAAAAAGTAGGTTTCGTGATTTGCATAATAGTTCTCCCGAAGGTTGTAAATTTTACCTGGAATTATAGCACTGCATAAAAGAAACTACAACAGAAATGAAGCGTGATATCCTGACAGTGTTAAGAATGAGAACTGGAAATTGTCATGTAATCTGATAAGCTTTTCAAGTTAATTAATGTGGGCTAACTGTGTATAGTAAAGTAAGGAATCAAAGAAGCGAGCTTATCATGCCAGATCAGAAAATTGACAATCTTTTAAATCTAGCCCTGGATGCTACAGAAGAGGAACGCCAGAAATCCGGAAATCTGAACACAGGATATGATCCTGCTGGGAAAACCTGGGATGTGATCGTGAAATACACAGGCAGGGAGGAGGAGCTTTCCGGAGAGGGAATACAGGCAGTTCCGCTTCTGGGAAACTATGCAGTTGTTACTTTTCCGGAGCGTGAGATCGACAGCTATTCTGACCGAGAAAATGTGATCTTTATGGAAAAACCAAAACAACTTTATTTTGAAGTGTTTCAGGGAAAAACAGCCAGCTGCATCCAGGCGGTACAGACCGGAGCGGAAGGGTTGACCGGAGAAGGAATCCTTATGGGAATCGTGGATTCCGGTGTTGATTATTTCCACCCTGATTTTCGAAATGAGGATGGAAGCAGCCGGATCCTGTATCTATGGGATCAGGGAATTCCGGGAAAACCACCGGCAGGATATGGGGCAGGAACAGAATATACGAAAGAAGAAATTGATGAGGCGCTTGCACTTGGAGAAAACCAGGGCAGACGCCTTGTTCCGTCTGTGGATATCAGCGGACACGGGACTGCTGTGCTTGGAATCGCAGCCGGAAACGGAAGGGCTTCCGGTGGTGTGAACAGAGGCGTTGCCTATGAAAGTGATCTCCTGGTTGTGAAAATGGGAATTCCAAAGGAGAATTCTTTTCCCAGGACAACGGAACTGATCCAGGGAATCGACTATCTGATGAGGAAGGCGCTGGAACTAAATCGGCCGTTGGTGATCAATCTGAGTTTTGGGAATAATTATGGGTCTCATGAACCTTATAATTAAGGGAAAACATAAGAAAACACTGATATTTCCTGTGTTTTCAGGCAATTCAGTGTTTTACTCGGATTCATGTTTGGTTGTTGTTTGAGTCTTATAATACTCGGTCAGGATCATGTTAATCTGCTGGGAACGTGTACGATAGTTCGCTTTTGCATCCTTATCAATCTCAGCAACCAGTTCTTTGGACAAAGTAGTATAGACCTGAATATTGTTGGAACTGATAGCCATGTGGCACCTCCGATTCAATTTAATAGAATTATTCTATCATACTTCTTCGGGAGGGGCAATGTGAACTGAAAATTGAAGAATTATTGTTACTGTAAAATTGGAACGGTCGTAAAGAAAATCTATGAATAGAGAACGATAAGAAAGGTAGAACAGACAATGAAGAAAACAATTTTTGAAGAGATGGGCGGTACTTATATCAGACATGGGGATTATCTTATCCCTGCTCTTACCTTACCGAAGGAAGAAGAACAAAGGGTTGTCGGTGTATGGGGACAAAGACATTTGCGGTATTTGAAGGAATACCGCAGATTGCTATATCTGAATATGCTTACAAGCGGCAGGCTGAATGGTTATTTGGCTGATATAGAAGAACAGGCACAGGAACGCTTTGAAAGACTTGTAGAACAGATGAAACAGGCACAAGGCATTACAGAACAGCTAAAGGTGGAAAATGTCTTGGAATGGATAGGAAGAATGAACAATATACAAGTATGTGCGAGGGAGATTGTGGATAAAGAGATAATTTATCAAGAATGAAATGTAAGATAAATAGTGTATAAAATGTAGCAGGGCATCATAAGATAAAATTGTAATTGCATTTTCCACATAGTTCGTGTAAAATGTAATTAGAAAAGCTGTGCATCAGCGGTGGGTTGACACCTAAAATCTGATACGTTTTCCGAACGAAGGTGTCGGAGGTTGGCAGGCAACGGAAAAACCTGATATTTTCCAGACGAAGGTGCTGGAGGTTGGCAGACAACGGAAAAATCAACCATGAGAAGGGAATGTTTAGTGCTGCGGCGTGAACATTCCCTTCTCTAAATTTTATGGGATAAGGATTAAGTTATGGACAAAAGACGTGCAATTCAGATTATGACAAAAGCGGCACAACTATATAAAGAACATCTTGAGGATCAGAAGGTTTTGTTCCTATATGGCTTACCGAAAGAGGTGAATAAGCAATTACAGGAAAGTAATAAGATTTTGTCATCTGTACAGGGATATGAAGTTGTTTTCCATAGATACAATTTTTTACATTTGACAGGAGTTCGATTGAATAAAAAAGAGACAGCTTCTGCAATTCATTTTTACCAGAAATGCCTGGATAAGCGATTAACAGAAAATGATTTTGTTTTTGCAAAAGATGGCTCTACGGGGCAAAAATTGGATATATTGGAACGTATGATGCTTATTAAGAAAAACGTAACAATGATAGGAGAATTTACAGATCGAGGACCGAAATTATATACAGAAAAAGCTGCCGGGAATATATGTGGTTGTATTGGCTTCGTAAAAGATAAAAATACGAAATTAAATGTACCGAACACATTGCTGAAAAAGGACATCAGAGATGTAACAGCACAGCCTACATATAAAGTATTTGCTGTAATATCAAAACACTATACAGATGAGAAATATACAAATCTTGTGAAGATGGACAAAAGTATTGATTTGAAAGAGTGTTGTTTCTCAGAAACAATAGAAAATATGATAGATAGAGAAAATCTATAATGAAATATAAAGAAACCATGCTACTGCTTTTTGTAACAGTATCATGGTTTTATTGTTTGTCGTCTATATTTTAAGTTGATTATTACTTTACAAAATTGGCAATGTTATAATTATCATTGATTTTAGAAGAAGGGAGTATCGAGGGAAATTAGTGGAACTGGTTTTGCAAGCATAGCGTTTGGATATCCAAACGCACTTTGGGAGCCCCCCAAACCCCATTTGTTGGCTTTACAAAGTAGGAATTTTTTGCTCAAGATAAAAAGAGAGTGCGTAAGCGGAAAGAAATCAAATTATGCTTACGCACTTTGTGCCTCACTTTTGCTCGGTGGTTAGCAGTTTGTGAATTATTGGGATGAAGCAATATAACTGTTTTGAGAAAACGGGATATTTTTTATATTAGTAGTTTAAACATTATAGTTCTGTGTTGTGCGATTTTTGCCTGGATTGAACAGGATGTTTTTTTTGCAATTCCTGTTTCCTCTGATATTCAAGTTCCCAGGTACGATGAGAGAAGCTATAGGGATCTTCCATATTGAGATCATCCACTTCATGGGTTGCGATATCACGATAGTGATAGTCATAATATTCACCAAAAGTACCTTTGAGCTGCTCAATCAGTTTCTCTCGGAAAGTAGGTCGTATCTGGATTCTGGCATCCAGTAATTCTGTATATTGCTCTGGTTTAGGCCGGAGTTTTTCCTCTTGGAAAGCGACAGCATCTTTTTCAAGCTGCTCTTTGAGAGCCATATCCTGAGAATCGAGAATATCCAGATTCTTATCCATCTGGTCGTATTTTCTGGAAAGGCTCGCCATATCTTTCTCTGTGGAGCATTCAGCCTGAAACAGCAGCTGTTCTTTGGCAGATTTCAGTTCCTCGATTTCTTCTGTTACGGTTGTAAGCTGCTGGTTTAACTTTATATGCTGGAAAGGATTTAGAATACTGGTTTTACTTTTTTGCACATTTAGTTCTTTCTTTTCAGTAACTTTCGCTTTGAGCTTTTTCTTAATGGTATCATATTTATTTAGGATAGGACGAAAATGCTGCATCCAGTCATGGATCACTTCTTTTTGCATTTCATTATGAAGTAAATGATATTGTGTAAAAATCATATGATTGCGGATTGCTTCTAATGTTTCTGCAATTACCGGAATAGATTTTTCGACAGCTTGAACCAATTTTTTTATCTGTGTTTTTAATTCCCGTAGTATTCTGTTATCCGCACGAACCCGACGGTTGATTTCACACCGGTCTGCTATCATGCCTTTCTTTTCCATATTCTGGGCAATGTAGCCTTCGTGGATGGTTGGCTGTTCAGTGATTCCCTGAGCTGCAAAACTGCGGTGATCAATGGCGGCATTTATCTGATTAAGGGCAAGCATTTTATTTACGGCATCTGCCCAGTTTGCTCTCCAGAGGCAGAGCTGTTCCTCACTGTTCCATTGTTCGGAAATCGGGTTTTGTCTGCCATACCGGGTGCTTTTTGGATGTTTGTCGATACGTTCATAACCTTTCTCCTGTGCTGCCGAGGGAGTCAGATATACTTTCTTTTTCCCAGCTTTATAACGATACTGTTTTTCCCAGCCCTCTTTCTGAGCATCCTTAAATTCAGAAGCAGTAAATCCCTTTTCCTCTCCATCTTTGATGCATAGATATTCTTTTTCGGTTTTATACTGCCATGTTCCGTTTTCGTTTAATGGACGGACAGTAAGTAGAATGTGTGCATGGGGATTGTGACCATCTGTATCGTGAATGGCGAAATCGGCACACATTCCCATATCTACAAAATTCTTTTGAATAAAATTCTGAAGAAGAGAAATATTGCTGTCTTTATCCAACTCAATAGGGAGTGCGACAACAAATTCTCTTGCCAGTCGGCTGTCTTTTGTTTTTTCAGCAGCTTCTACAGCATTCCAGAGTTGCTCCCGGTTTTTCCATTTAGGCGGAGCCATAGGGGGAAGCATTACTTCCTGATAGATCAGTCCATGTTTTCGGGTGTAGTCATGCTGGATGCCATCGTAATCATTGTATATGCGGCTACAGCTCATATAAGCAGATGCAGCGACAGCAGACCGCCCGGAACCACGGCTGACGACCTTGGCTTGCATATGATAAATTGCCATATCTGGCACCTCCTTTCGATGTTGCCTGCAACAGCGGATAGCCCTCGGCAGAGCGCACGAGCCCCGTAGGGGATACCACCGCCCGATTTATCGGGTGGTGAGTAAGTGCGCCCTTCGGGAGTAGAACTTGTGTATTTACATTCCTCTTAGCCGGAGCATCAGCTCCCGCTTTAGGGTATCTAAATCCATTTCTTTAATATGTGGAGCAATGCTTTCCAGAATCGCTCCTTCTTGAATCAATCTGCGTGTTCTGGCATTACGTTCCTTTTTACGGTTTCTTGCTTCGATTTCTTCCAGTCTGTGTTTTGCCTGTAAAAGCACTTTTTCTTCTGGTGTCATAATTCTTTTATTTGCCATATCTGGCACCTCCTTTTTATGCCCGTATCCGGGCGATTTAGTTTTAAAATCTTGTGGTTTAGTACTATAGTTTTAGATAACTGACAGTGGCATGTCTCTGGTGATAAATAAGAAAAGAAAGTAGTACTACTGTCAGTGAAAAATAGTTATTGTGCGATGCTGCTTTGTTTCAACTCTGGTTTGAAGTGTGATTATCTAACAGAATTTTTTTCGTTTTTTTTAAATTAGCTGTTGCATTGTCCTGACGGATATTCCGGTTATTGATACGGATGGGAACACATCTCTCCAGAATCCGGTCATAAATTCGCTTGTGTGCGATATCAGCGGCGTTATTCAGCTCTGATAAAGTGAGATTGGTTGTTATGATCAGGGGCTTTTTACTGCGGTAACGGCTGTCAATCACATTGAATACCTGTTCCAGTGCAAAGTCAGAGTTCCGTTCAATTCCGAGGTCATCAATGATCAGAAGGCTGTAGCGGTTTAAGCTGTGGATGAACTGATTCCTGTCTTCAAAATGCATTCCGGTAAGGGCATTCAGAATCCGGGAAAAGTTGGTCATCAGTACCGGGACGCCTTTTTCCAGAAGGGCATTGGCAATGCAGCCTGCAAAGAAAGATTTTCCAGTACCGACATCGCCCCAGATGAGAAGTCCGGAAGCGTTTGCTTTCATCTCTTCCCAGTTACTTACATAATTGTGTGCAAGTTTCATTTCCGGATTGCTGCCGTTATCTTTGGCAAAGGTGTAGTCATAAAGTGATTTGTCCTGTAAGCCGCTGGTTTTGAGATGCTCTATTTCCATTTGCTTTTCATGAAGTTTTCTCTGGGCTTCCTCCTGTTCAAAGATCTCCTGCTGGCACTTACAGCGGATGGAAGGAATAAGAACCTTTCCCTGTAATTCATGCCTGCACTGTCTTGGCGTATTGCATTTGGAACAGTAGATCAGGTGATTTGTTTCGTTAAAATATTCATCAGACTGAAGCTCTCTGTTTGGTGTGATAGCTGTTGGTTTTTCTGTAAATGTTGTCATAATGTTTCGTATTCCTCACTTTCATAATTTCGTTGCCGGGAAACAGGATGATCCTGTCTTGCCCAACGGATGATGGTAGCTGCATGGTTTTGGTATTGCTTTCCGGTAGAAGCCATATAACCGGATAAGCGTTCCATATAGTCCTGCCAGTCAGGGATTGTCTGCCGGATATTTTCCAGCTCCGTCTCTGACAGAAAAACATTTTGAAATGTTCCATAGGGTGAGCGTGGCTCTTTACTCCCTCTTATTGTTAAATGGTTCTTTTTTATCTCTTTCTTATTACTGGACAGTTTTCTGTCTGTATCAGGGAAAGAATCCTGTCTGTCAATAGGACAGTTTTCTGTCTGTCTTGAGGAAAGAATTCTGTCTGTATTGCTGAGGGTTTCTTTCGGGATTTTTACATAGATCCGATTAGGGTGTCCGGGTCCCTGCCGTTTTCGGAAGATAAGCTCTTGTTTTTCCAGTACTGCCAGAGCAGTTTTCACCGTCATCTGGCTTTTGTGGAGAACTTCTGCCAGTGCTTCAATCGTAAAGTAGAGGAACACATGACCATTTGTATCTGACCAGCCCTCATTTTTCTGGGAAAGCCTTGCACGGTCGAGCAGGATCATATAAAGCATTTTGGCAGTTTCGTTTATTTCCATGTCCAGAAGAAAACGGGGAAACATCATATAAGATGGCAGGCTTGTGTCTGCTGTCAGAAAGTCCGTCATGTGTTCACCTCCAATCACAATGGTTTATTCTCCAAGAAAATCCCAGTCTATATCACGATCCGGCTGTTCTTTTTCAGGAGCTGGAAAGGGCATCCTGATGGGGGATTCCCTTTCCAACATGCCTGCAGTCAGCCCGGACAGAAAAATCGGCAATGACTGTTTCAGGCTGTGTTCTACTGCTTCTACAATCTGTTTCACAAAAAGTTCTTCCCGTTCCCTTGTTTCCAGATAGGGATCAGCCTGAGTGCGGTAGTAGCGGTCAAAATAATCGACCAGTGCAAGGGAGATTACCTGGCTGTAAGATTTAAAATTCTGTCTGTCCATCGTCTGTAAATATTCCCAGGCTCTCCGCTGCTGGTCTTTGTCCAGATTAAATCGCAGGTTTGTGTTGCGGATATGGTTCTGCATGGCTTATCCCCTCCTTTTCAGGCTCATATAAGCCAGAGATTCATAACCTTTGGCAGTGGCACAGATATCATCAAGGATGGTAACTCGTGATTTGTCATACGCTCCAAAGTTACGGATCAGGCATCCACCGCCTCCGACCACATACAGGCGCATCAGGCCAGGATTGTATTCATATTTGCGGAGCGTGGCAAAAATATCTGTGACATACTGTCTGGCAACAGCAGTAATACAATCCAGATAAGACGCTGAAATGTCAGCGGTTCCAAACCGCAGAATCTGCTCTACGGTAGATTCTTCAATCTTTACTCCGAAGTTGTCCAGAACAGCGTTTTTAGCGGCAATCATGCATTGGTTTACGCCAAACTTTTCTGTCCAGCACCGGCTTTCCTGTGCTTTCTTATTATTGATATACAGAATGTTCATGGTTCCGTTGCCGATATCTGCAAGAAGATTTGTCCCCTTGAAATCTCCAAGTCGGTTTACGATAGCCGGATATCCCTGCGGGTAAAGGCTGCATCCCACAAAACGGAGATGATACTCTTTGCTGTTAAATCGGTAATGGACTTCTGGATTCTGGAGCAGATAGGAACGGAAATCTTCTCTCTGGTTTCTGATCCATGTCAGAGGAAGCCCGGCAGCCAGATGAACGTCTGCTTCACGGATGGAAAAGACATTCAGTTCCCTTGCAATCGCCATGAGAGTTAGAAGATAATATTCTTCGTCCATAGCTTTATCTGGGATAAATTCTTTGTGTCCTTCGCCAATCCGGTAGTAAATGCCGTTATATTCCAGAATATTCCCGGTGAAGATGGGTTCTGTTTCATAGGCTTTGATTCCGGTTGGTGTGACGGTATTTGCTGTTTTCATGTTGCCGTAGCCGTGATCTACAGCAATGATTTTTGTGTTTCTGAGTTCTCGCATAAAAAACACCTCCATTTTCGTATTGATTAATTCAGCAGGCTGTACCGGTGTGGTACTGCTTTGCTGTGAGATAAGCATACGAAAGTTGGAGGAAAAAGACATTGAGGGAAAATTGAGTTGGAATTGAAAAATAGGATATAATTTTGTAAAATAGAGCAATTTCTTTAGTTTTTTATAGCCCTGCATTTTTTTGTTATAAACGTTCATTAAATGTTGACATGTTATTATATAAATGGTAAAATTGTACAATAAAATGTGGAAAGTTGGATGGAATTTATTGAATTATAATAAAACTAATCGTACTTAACTGGCGGCTTATGTATTTGTAGAACTTAGAATAATAGAAAATTTAAAATATTATCAATTTTTACAGCTGTTGCAATGCTTTCAGTAGGAACAACAGTTTTTGCAAGTCCTTAACTGTTGTTTGATAAGGAGTGTAGTTTTATACAAATAGTGATATTATTGCAAAAAACTAGGATTTTATAAAAATAAAAAAATCAAGTCTATAGCTGTTTGAAGTGAGGAGAAAAGCGTATGAGAAATGTGTTGGCAACGGACATAAAAAACAATATTCGAAGCATTCGCTTTATTTTGGGGATTTTTCTAATCGTTTCGGCTACCCTGATGTCTGAGCATGAGATGTTGCAGAAGATCATAAATGCAGGCGGATCTGCAGAAGGACCAGGCTGGTTCGTAGCATACACCTATTGTATGAACAGCGTTAATATGCTTCTGTTTGTTCCCATTGCCGTTGCTTTTGCGGGTGGAGAGAATACGGAGGCTGAGCTGCACAGTCGTTTTTTTCTGTTCAGTTATATCCGTTCAGGGAGAAAACAGTATCTCGTAGGAAAAGCAGCAGGATTGTTGGTCTCCGGAGGTTTGACAGCTTTTTTAGCCATGGTGTTCCTTCTTGTAATCTGTATACTGAGGTTCGGTCAGTATCCTTCTCTGATTGACGGAAATTATGAGATGGCAGTGCTTGTGGGCAGAACGGCGGTAAGCTTTCTGAGATTGTTTTTAAATGGCGCTTTTTGGGCGCTAATTGGCGGTACGTCGGCTGTCATAACAAAAAATCGCTATATGTCCTATGCCGTTCCTTTTATTCTTTATTATGTCCTGACCGTATTTCAGGAGCGTTACTATCAAAAAGCATTCTTTCTGAGTCCCCGCTATTGGGCGGCGTCTATTTACTACAATGATATCTTCTGCATTGCTATATTAGCGGTTGGAAGTTTTTTAACGGCACTGATCTTTATGTGCGCAATAGAAAGAAGGTTGCGGTATGCGTGATATTAAACAGGCTTTTTGGATTGCAGGCCAGAATTTCTATGGATGGAAAAAAAGTCCGAGGATCTGGATGACCTTTATTTTGGCAGCTATATTATGTCTGATGCTGTCGGATCAGATTATTTCCCATGCGATAAAATATGAGACAATCCTTCAGGTATTCGAGCCGTTTATTTGGACATATGGGGATGCATCCTCTGTTATGCTGTCCTCCCTGCTTTTAATCCTGCTCTTTGCGGACATGCCATTTATCAGTCAGGCAACTCCGTATTGGCTTGTACGCACAAAACGGAAGATATGGCTTGCGGGTCAGATTATCTATGTGATCCTGGCGACTGTGATCTATAATATTTTTTTGGCTGTGATGCTTGGAATTATGGGAGCTCCCTTTTCCTTTACGGGAAATGTGTGGAGCGAAACAGCGGCAATGTTGGGCTATGGCGGTGGGGAGAGCATAACCGTTCCTGTTTCCATAAAAACAATGGAAAGCTCAACTCCTTATATGTGCGCAGCAATAGTGTTTGGACTTGTACTTTTATATACTCTTTTTATCGCAGTTCTCATGTTGTTTTTAAATCTGGCTGCGGGAAATATGGCAGGGGTGATCGGTGCTTTTGCAGTCAGTCTGTATGGGCTCCTGCTGAACCCAGATGTTTTCCGGAAACTGTTTCATTTTACAGAAAGTCAGGAATATAGGGCGAACGTGTTCTGCGGCTGGCTGTCTCCGTTGAACCAAGCTACCTTTCCCATGCACAGCTTTGGTTATGATTACCTGCCAGGGATCGGGATGAGCATGTTCATATTTGCAATATTAATCATAGCGCTGATCGGCTTGTCAGCCGTCCGAATTAAGGGCTATAATTTCTCTTTTACGCAGACAAACGAATAAATGGAGGGCAAAATGGAATATGCAATCAGGTTGAAGGGACTGACAAAATCCTTTCAAAAAGAAAAAGTATTAAAGAACATTACCCATGATTTTGAAAAAGGGAAGATTCATGGGATTATGGGGTTTAACGGTTCAGGGAAAACCGTAATGTTTAAATGCATCTGTGGATTTTTACAACCTGAGAGCGGCACAGTGCTCGTAGGGGGAAAACAGATCGGGAAGGAGCTGGACTTTCCAGATTCCGTAGGCATTATCATTGAAAACCCTGGCTTCTTTCTGGATCTCAGCGGTTTTGCGAATTTAAAGAGACTGGCGTCTCTGAAACACCGTATTTCCGATGACGATGTGAGGGCGACGATGCGTGCCCTAGGGCTTGATCCTCTGTCTAAAAAGAAGGTAGGACAGTATTCTCTTGGAATGCGTGAACGTCTTGGTATCGCACAGGCAATCATGGAAGATCCGGAGCTTTTGATATTGGACGAGCCTTTTAATGGTCTGGACAAGCAGGGGGCAGGAGAGGTCTGCGAGCTTTTGCGGGGATTAAAGGAACGAGGGAAGACTATTCTTATCGCAGCACATAACATGCTGGAGATCGAATGGCTCTGCGATACGATCTGTGAGATGGATGCAGGTGTCCTGACGCAGATAAAATAAAAATACGGGGGAAAGAATATGGGAAAGGTATTAATTAAATGCATTCAAACACCAATGCAGAAATATTTTTATGATCGTTCTTTGGATTCTGTAGTTATGGTGAATGATGAAGAATATCAGATATTAAAAACTGTGGAAAAGACAAAATTGGTTCCTGATGGAGTGTTAAGACGGTTTGTGAAAAGCGGATTATTGCGTGAGACTGCGATAGAAGAAATTGAGCATCCTGAGACAGAAAACTTACATTTGTTGGCAGAACATTATATGGGCAATCTGATTTTGCAGGTAACTCAGCAGTGTAATTTGAGATGCAAATATTGTGCATATTCTGGAAACTACTATAATCGTTCCCATACGTCAAATAGGATGGATTTCGAGACAGCCAAAAAAGCAATAGACTTTTATTTGAAAAGAAGCGAAAAAGCGGATCAACTTGCATTATCATTTTATGGGGGTGAGCCTCTTCTGGAATTTGAATTGATTAAGAAATGTGTTTCCTATATTTTACAACGTAAAGGGGATAAAAAAATTCTTTTTACTATGACGACTAATGGGACTTTAATGACAGAAGATGTCATAGAATTTTTGGTAAAATATGAGTTTAATCTTATGATTAGCCTTGATGGTGATAAGAAAAGTCACGATATAAATCGAAGATTTAAAACAGGAAAAGGTTCATTTGACATTATTTTAGAAAATTTGAGTAGACTGAAAGCTTACAATGAAGAGTACTATTCAAAAGTTTTGTTTAATTGTGTTATTAGTTCTTCATCAGATCTTGAAAATATATATCGATTTTATTCGGAAGAAGAGCTGTTTGAAGCAGGGACAGTGAATTTCAATTATGTAAATCCAGTTGGTTTAAAAGATGAGACATTGTCGCGCATAACACAAAAAAATTTCAGAGTACATCGACTAGCATATATAAAGATGATTTTATCTGTATTAGAGAAGCGAAAATGGGATGCACAAAGTCGATTGTTGCGAAGAGAACTGCAAGATATTGAGTTATTATATGAACAGCTACATAGTCATGTTGCTGAAGGCAAAAAAACACATCATGGTGGTCCATGCATTCCTGCAGTTAGAAGACTATTTGTGGATACAAAAGGTGAATTTTTTCCATGTGAAAGAGTTTCGGAAGAAGATTCAGAAATGTGCATCGGAAGTTTGGATTCGGGATTTGATTTTGATAAAATGAGTTTCCTACTTAACCATGGTAAGATGATTAAAGAAAAATGTTTAGGATGTTGGAATTTGAGAATGTGTGCATATTGTTTGGCGCAAATTCCAAAATAAATAAGGTAGTCTGTTTCTAAAAAATATACGAAAACGTTAATAGTGTCAGGAAGGTATTTATAAGTTAAAGAGTTTATAATTGAAGTTTCGTGAAAAAGCGACAATTCTATAAGATATATGGAGGAAAAATGAAAAAAAGTGTTCTAGCAATTATGGTAGGTGCGTTGTGTATTATTCTTTCCAGCTGTCAGGAAACACCAGAGGAGAGTTCGGTAGTCAGCAAAGTGGATGGGATTAGCGAGGCGGCTGTCTGTGAACCTCTTAAAAAAGGAGAAAAGAGAGAGACAAATGTTCCAACGCATTGGAAATTTGAAGAAAAGAAAAGCAACGACCGTGTGGTTATCCAGGCAGATATTAAGTTGGGCGAACAAAGCATTGGCAATCTTCCAGTCATAGAGATGCAAAATCACGAGTTAACGCAGGAAGAACTGAATGGATTGATTGATTATTTTACGGACGGTGAGGAACTATATATGCCACAGATGGTGACAAAGGATGCGTATCAGGAAGTGTTAGACAGGATTTCCAGCAAGGAAGGAAGTTACTTGCAATCAGCATATTCTACATCGATTGCAGGGATTCAAAACGCAACCCGAGAGGGGATGGAGCTTGCACCGGATGAAGCGTCTGCACCGGAAAAGATGGAGATAAAATTTCAAAAAAAAACAGAGGATCACGGTGTGGAAGCGGCACGGAGTTGGATGAGTACTGAATTGGAAAACACAGATACAGAGGATTATTTTACTGCAGATGTGGGCGAGGACAGGAAGGCATATATAGAAGCAGAGCGGTATAATCAGGAAATTGACAATGACAGTAGTTTTCTCTGGATGGAGGGTTCTAATTTTATAGAAGAAGAAACAATAGAAACTGAGGAAATGCAGAGTGAGTATTACAGTAGCTTTGGCATGGATACCAACGGCTATACAGAGAAATTTCATGAACTGGCAGATGCGTATCGAAAGTGCATGGACAAGATCACCTTTACAGAGGAAGATGGAAAGGAACAGGCAGAACAAGTTTTAGAGGATTTAGGTATCGATGGAATGGGCCTTGTAGATTCTGATCGTACCGTGTGGTTCCCGAATGGCGCATGTTCAGAGCGCAATGGTCTGGGACTTGGTAGTGATGCTTTGTGGCAGGGAGATCTGGATAGAGGATTACCGGGATATCTGTATTGTTTTTCGAAAAGTGTAGAGGGTATTACTTCAGTTCCTGATGGCGTGGTTGCGGAAGAAACAGTGGATAGTTATGTGCCTCCGTTCCAGGTAGAAACAATCTCTATTCTGATAACAGAGGAAGGAATTAAATATTTTAAATGGGATGGGATATCGGAAGAAGTCTGTACGGTGACGGAAAATACAAAGCTTCTGCCTTTTGAAAAAATACAGGCAAAGCTGACAGATCAGATTTTTTATTGGTATTCCGGAAAAGGCCAGTCTGCCAACGACACTACCGCACTGGAGTATGATGTGGTAAACGCAAAATTGCAGTATACTTATACCACAGCCTATCAGGAGCCGAAACACGCATGGTTGGTTCCAGCATGGATTTTTACTGTCAGGGAAAGTATTGGTGGAAATTCTCTACAGGAGCTTTCTTATGTGATCAATGCTTATGATGGCAGTGTGATTGGAGAAGCATATTAGGGTTCAGCGACACTTGAATTTTTATTGACCATAGAATTACAAGGTTTATCATGAGAATAATAAATATGCGATATTTGGCTTGGATATATAACAGGTAAGAATAGGAATAGTGCAAATGATTAAGCTCGCATTGATTGATAACGGTATACCTTATCATATGAGAAATAACAGGAATCAAAGGATTGTTCATAAATCTTTTTTGGCTTCTAAATGCGATCCAAGTGAGTATAAAGACGATAAATCATTCCATGGCGCTGTATGCGTCGGAATTATCACAAGCATATGTAGTGATATAGAATTATGGGACTTGAATGTGACTGACTCTGCAGGAACAACACAGATCACAGTTTTGCTGGAAGCTTTGGAATGGTGTATTCAAAATAAAATAAAGTTAATTCACATGAGTCTTGGAACAATCAATTATTTTGATATTAAACCCTTATGGATTCAAATAAAAAGATTACTTGATGCTGATGCGATTATAGTAGCAGCATATCATAACAGAAATATAAAGACTTATCCAGCTGCATATCCAGGTGTTTTTGGTGTCAGGCAGGATCGTTATGGTCTTTTGGGAAATGGTCAAATTCTGTTTCAAGAACAAAAAGGTTATAATATTGAGAATTCTATTATAGCAAATTTTTCGTGGAATGGGATCGTAAATCAAGCCAATAGTTATGCGGCTCCTGTTGTCACTGGACATATTGCTACATATTTAAACAGAAAGCCCACAGCAGGATTTGATGATGTTATGGACTTTTTGATGACTATAGCAACGCATAAATCTGATTATCCGGATATACTAGAAAATGTAATAAGGGATAAAACCAATATAGAGATACCGGTAATTGCCGGTATTGATTTAGATTACGAGGAAATGATACAGCTAAAAGTGATGTTTAGTCAGAACGGTTATTACGCAATAAATCTGCAGAAAAATCCTTTAGATGAAAATGTAATTCCTTTAGAATATTATGACGATTCCAATGAGTCATTGAACGATATCCTTTATACAGTATATATAGCTTATGAACCTGATATTATTCTTTTGAATCAAGAGGAAGAAATATTTGAAAGTAGTAAGGCATCAGATATAGATATGTATATTGTGCGTAAAAATAATATGTATGAATTGTATGCAGAAGATCGAATAGGAATAACTTACAATATAGAGGATATATATGAGCTTGTTTGTCAATATTTTGCTTAACGAATAGTGAGGATGGCAATTGGATATGAGAGAAAATGGGAAAACATGGTATCGAATTTGTAAAATGTTGTGTGAATATAAAAAGTATTTTCCAGGGATTATCTGTTGCCTTTTGGGTTCATCATTCATAACGTTTATACACCCACTGCTTATAAGACAAATAACAGATTGTGGTATATTGCAGAAAAACATGAAATACATTCTTTTATTTTCTGTTATATTAATAATAATTTCTTTAACCCAGCAAGAGTTAAATATAATCCAAACAAAATTATTTTCAAATGTACATAATCAGTTTACACATTCTCTCTATAAAAAGACTTACTGGAAAATCAATAGGATGAAAATACAGTATTTTGCTGAAAGAGGAAGTGCAGAGATTATAAATACAATTGGTATGGATATTGATAATGTGTCATCTGTTGTGGATCAGATTACTCAGTTTTCTATATCATCAATTCTCCAAATAATAGGAGGAGTAGTTGGGCTGTCCTTATTAGACTGGAAATTAGCAATATTGATAGAAGCAATTATTCCACTGAAATTTATAATAGTGTCCTATTGTGCAAACAAGAAACGGGAAGTGTTTGAACAGTGGATTGAGGATAAACGAAAGTTTATGAGTTGGTTTGCCGAGTGTATAAATGGAATTCATGAAATGAAGCTCTGGAATCTGTTTCAGGTAAAAAAATCTCAATTTGAAGGTCTGCAAAAAGATTTGATGGATTCATATAAAAAGAACGCAATGCTAGATGAATATAGTACTGTCAGTGTTGTAGTAATAGACACGGTTGTAAATGCGTTATTATATATATTAAGTGGGCTTTTTATAATAAAAGGAGAATTCACTATAGGCGGAGCATTTGCTTTTATTACATATTGAACAAGCAGAGGAGCATATTTACAAGTTCTCAGGCATTGATGAAGGCAATATACCTAGACTATAAAAAATTTGAGATAGGAGGAGCGAAAAGTGTCAAAAAAAGAAAAGTGATCCTTATGTAAACGCTCCATGTCTAAGAAAAAATGGAAATGGACAAGCGCCTAGTCTTGGAGTGTATCTCAAAACTAGGCGTTTACATTATTGAGGCAATATATTTTACAAGTGTTTGTAGGAACCGTTAGTGCTTGGTGAGAAGAATACTTTTTGCCAGAGCAATTCCAGCTTGTGGATACAATTCTTGAATTGCTTGATATTTTTCTTCAATCAATTCGGGTTCGTCTGCCCATATATCCTCATAAATTTTCAAGGCTTTTTTAAAATGGGTTTTCGCTTGCGAAATATTTGCAGTGATCAGGCAGATACTTCCAAGGGATTCCTGTACCTGGGCATAATCCAAACAGTGGTTTGAATTATATTCTTTGATAATCTGTGCTAATTTCTGAAGAGCAGACAGGGCAAGGTCAGGTTCTTGTATTTCAATTAAGAGGACAGCATAATTATTAATCTGAGGAATACTGTCATTAGTATAAAGAAGCTGGTATTGTTGTAAAAGAGAGATACCCATTTTCATGTGCCTTTTAGCGAGATCAAGTTGTCCGTTGATTCGGTAAAGCCCTCCAAGATTGGAATGGAGGTTGGAAACCAGGTGGGCATTTTCTTTTGTGGTTTCTTTTATTTGAGCAAGTGCTTCTTTTTCTAATTTTATCGCTTTTTCTGTTTTGAGTTCCAGAGTTGCCTGATAATCCAATAGTAAGGCACGGTCAGATGCAGTCCCGTAAGTATTTGCTTTTATAAAATGCTGTAGTTCCTGGATGATTTTTTTCATACCCTTTTGATAGTGGTACTTCTCCATATATGGAAAAACATCTTCTAAAAATAACAGGTATTGGGGAATATCGTCCTTTTCAATGAAAAGCATGATGTTTTCTACTGTTTGAAATAATTTTTTATAATAGCTAACTTCAATGCCATGCATCAAACATATTTTTTGCAGAGAATCCAATAACGTGTGGCAGCTTGTAACAGAAGGTGCGGTCTCGGAAACTGCAATTTCCTGAATCATTGGATGCAGAGAAATAGTATGCCGGAGACTTGACTGTACAAAACCTGTCTCGATCAGATCATTCACGTCATTTAAAGTAGGCAGCTCCAGCCATTTGGAAAATATACGGGCAGAAATACCAGATGAAGGCATAAAACACATATTGCACATAATATCCTGCTGTTTCCGTGATAAGGAGTATAACGAAAACAGGGTATGGATATGGTTGTAATAGGTGGCTTTTTTGCTCTGACCATCTTTCATTACTTTAATCTTATCTTCATTATGAAGAGAAGCCTTTTCCTCTTGAAGTTTTATCAATAATTGCTCTGGAGTTAAAATTCCATTTTCCAGAAGTTTGGCTGCCAGTTCGACAGCAAAAGTATGGTAGTGTACAGTTTCTATGATTTTTTCTACGATTGCCCGGTTTTCCTCTGCTTCTGAATAAAATACAGATGTCAGTTGAAAAAGAGTGGGTATATCTTTCAGTTCTTTTAATTGAAAACTACAGTATTCAGACAGTTGGCTTCTGGTTGTAAATAAAACCCGGCAACGGTATTTTAATACGACTGACAGGCAACTGTCCTGTGTGGATGTGACATTAAAATTGTCTATGATCAGCAGTGTATCAGATTTCAAAGAGCGTAAGAAACGGTTATGTCTTTGAAAACGTTCCTGCTCACTGATTTCTGGTGGATCATCAATAAAATCCATGTCTACAATATCTTGATATAGATTACCGGTGTATTCCATATAGAGAATATTGGTGTACTGTTTTCTGTATTGCTTTGCATAGGCTTTAGCAAGCTCGCTTTTTCCAATTCCGGCAATTCCATAAAGAAATATATGTCGGTTCTCTTCAAACAAAGTATGGAGTTCATCCAGTTCTTCTTCTCTTCCTAGAAAATGACGGCATGGTTTTGGGACTTCGCTGTCCATAATGTAATCCAGAACAATCGGAGATAGAACACCTCCTGCAATCAGTTTTTGATTTCTTGTATCACGTTTAATAAATTGCCGTTCCATACCAAAAGAAAGTACTTTTGCTAAAAACAACAGCCTTGAATCAGAAGGTTTATATAGAGATACAAGTTCCTGCTTTTTTGTATCCGAAATCGTATCGTCCTGTATGAATAACGTGTAAATGTCCTGTATAACCATGTTGCAGTCTGCCATTAAGGGAAGTAAGTTCCGCTGAATGGTTGTTGCCAGTTTTTTCTGATTGCTGGGTTTTGCATAATATGAGGTTATTTTGGGACTGATTTTTGCTTGTCCGGTTATCCAGCGGCAAATTAGACCATTATCCATAGAAAAATCTTCATTTATCGGATCATTCATAAAATCTTCAAATAATTCGTATAAAAAATCAGGTTGGTTCATCTGATTGCTTTCACTGATTTGATTTTTTAGGCATGTGCTAATAGAAGAAAAATCACATCGTTCCAACAGAAATCCCTCCTTTGGTTTTCGTGTTTTATATTCTTAAAGTCTTTTTATTATAACACGAACAAATGTTCCGGACAATAGGAATTGATACTGTATAGGAAGAAAATGAATCTTAAAAACTCAATCTGCGGTCAATTTCAATTCAATGTGATTGGTGCAGAATAATTTTAGAATGTAATCAGGCTTTCGAAAGCCGAATTCAATTCATACAGAACTTTTGTACAATCCTGCCGGCATAGGATGTAGAGAGAACTGTATGCTGAAGGAGGCATATAGCATGAATACGTTATTTGATTCTGTAGAAGTTCTGGATACAAAAAAAGAAATCCAAAAAGAGAATGTAAGCTATGAACATGCAGGATATCAGATTCGAGTGCATTTTAATGGGGAAAAGACATTGATCCAGTGCATTCAGAATCTTACTGAACGAAAAATTGCAGGTTGATTTTCTTAAGTTCTTGTTGTAAAATAAAGACAATTAAAGACAATGACTACGCAAGACCGATGAAAAGAGGGATAGAATGTATCAGGCAGGAATTTATTGCCGAATTTCCATTGAAGAGCAAAATAAAGAGGGTGAATACAGCAATAGTATTCACTCTCAGATTCAGATGGCAAGAGATTATATTGCAGAGAATAAAGATATTGCAGAGAAAAAAGTTTATGTAGACGATGGGGCTTCTGGAAGTAATTTTGAAAGAACTGAATTTCGGAGGATGCTGGCAGATATTGAGCTTGGTGTTATCAATATGGTGATTTTTAAGGACGTATCTCGACTTGGAAGAGAACATATTGATACCAACTATTATCTAGGCAAATATTTCCCGGAGAAACAGATTCGGATTGTTTCGATTCTGGATAATTATGATTCAGCCGTTGGAACTTATGATGAAATGTTAGAAATAAAAACTTTGCTGAATGATATGTATTTGAGAGATACATCCAGAAAGATTAAGACAACGATTCAGACCAAAAGAAGTATGGGCGAATATACTCCGAAACAGCCCCCCTTTGGATATGTGAAAAGTAAAACAATTCATAATCATCTGGAAATTGATCCTTATGCAGCCGAGGTTGTTCGAAGAATTTACAGAATGTATCAAAATGGATTTGGCTGTACGGTTATTTGCAGGACTTTGAATGAAGATGAAATCCCTTGTCCCGCAAAATATAAAAAGGAAGTTTTAAAAACCAATTATGTATGGGATTCGGGAAAAGGTCTGTGGACATCGTCTACTGTAAGTGGAATTTTAAAGAATCCGGTCTATACTGGGGCGGTTGTGATTCGGAAACATGAAAGACCGTCTTATAAGCTGAAATACAAAAAGGCAATTCCCCTGGAAGAAATGGAGCTGGTGCCGGATGCACATGAGGCAATCATTTCTAAAGAAGAGTTTGATAGGGTTCAGCAAATAAGAAAGGGGCGCAGAGTTTCCTATTTTGATAAAAACAATGAACCACATAAATATGTGGGACTGCTCTTTTGTGGGAAATGTAAAACAGCCATGCGAAAACGTTATCTGGCATCTCATAAAGACTATGACGGATATATGTGTGGTTTTCATCAGAAGCAGGGGCAGAATTACTGTGAGCTGAATCATATTACATTTGAAAAGCTGGATGAACTGGTTGTATTTGCAATCAACCAGCAATTGAAACAGATGAAGATGGATATGAAGAATCTGGAAACTCAGATCAGACAGAAACAGCCGGAACTGGATGGTAAAATTGCAAAATTGCAGGCAAAAATAGAAAGAAATCTGGAATACCGGAAACGAGCATATGAACAGTTTATGGATGAAGTACTTTCCAAAGAGGAATATCTGGAATTAAAACAGATGTATGAAACAGAGAATCAGAAATATCAAAAAGAATTATCAGAACTGAACCATGAAGAGCAAAGGCAGCGGGCGGCGGTCAATGAAACAAAGATATGGTTGGAGCACTTTAATCGCAGAAGAATAACGGTAAAGCAGCTTACCAGAGAAGCGCTTGTGGAGTTAGTTGATAAAATTTATGTATATCCAGAGCAGAAAATAGATATATATTTTAAGTTTGCTTCAGTAGAGAGTTCACCAGATAGAATACTTGAGAAAGATGGGGTGATATGATGTATCAGATGGGTGTATATTGTCGTCTGTCGAAGGATGATGGAGAGAATAAAGTTAGTGAGAGTATTGAAAATCAGATGAAACTGATTCGTGAGTATGTGACTAAATCAGAGGATCTGGAAATCGCAGATATTTATATTGATGACGGTTATTCGGGGCTTTATTTTGCGAATAGACCGGAATTTCAGCGGATGATGGAGGATATCTACAAAGGGAAAATTCAAGGCGTTATTACGAAAGATATTTCCCGGCTTGGGCGTGAACATATTGAAACCAGTAACTATATTGAGCGTGTTTTTCCATCTTTGGGTGTGCGTTATATTGCAATTTTGGATGGCGTGGATTCTGTTCATCACAGTAATGAAGAATTGGCACAGTTTAAGACGTTGTTTAATGATATGTATAGTCGTGATATATCTAAGAAAATCAGAGGTGCATTGACCGCCCAGAAGAAACGGGGACAGTTTATGTCTGGGTTTGCCCCATATGGATATGTAAAAGATCCGGCAGATAAGCATCATTTTCTTGTAGATGAAGAAGCAGCTAAAGTGGTACGGAGAATCTTTTATATGAGTTTGGAAGGATATTCCAGGGATGGTATTGCAAAGAAACTGAATCAGGAAGGAATTCTGACACCGTCAGAGTATAAGAGAAAGGTGCAGGGATTGAAATATGCCAATGCATTAGAAAAAGCGGGTGCAAAGGGCTGGGCATATCCTACGATCAATGTAATTTTGCGAAACAGAGTTTATACAGGGGCTATGGTACAGCATAAATCAGAAAAGATATCCTATAAAGTGGAAAAGTATCAATATATTCCAGAGGAACAGCAGTATATTGTGGAAGGAATGCACGAAGCAATTATTAGCAAAGATACTTTTGAGCAGGTACAGGAACTTATGAAGAAAAGAACACGGACACCGGGATTTAATAGCGAAGTGAGAAAGGTAAATCCATACGCAGGAATTATTGTTTGTGGAGATTGCGGATATAATTTCCAGAGGGTTACTTGTCGGGACGGTTATGAGTGCGGTACCTATCACAAAAAAGGAAACACAGTTTGTTATTCTCATTTCATTAAAAAAGAAGTATTGGATTCTATTGTAAAAAATGAAATCCAAAGACAAGCGGAACTGGCACTGAAAGAAAGTGATAAGGATGAAATATTAAAAGTAGCAGATAGGAAGAAGGAGGTGCAGAGACGATGTGCAGAAGCAGACCAGCAGATTGAACGGTTACAAAAAGAACTTGCGGCTGTCCAAAAGTATAAAAAGAAAACTTACGAAAATTATGTAGATGGTGTTCTGGATAAAGAAGAATATCTCTCCTATAAGGCAGAATATGAAAAGCAGGATAAAGATATCAGGGCGAAGATTCAGTTGGCAGAACAAGAGAAAGACAGCTTTGGAGAGGCAGAAGAATCTTATGAAAACTGGATAGAGAAATTTATCAAGTATGGAACATTATCCGAAGTGACAAGAGAAATTGTGACAGAATTGATTGAAAAAATTGTTGTGAATGGAGATAAGAGCATTGATATTGTATTTAAGTATCAGTCGCCTTATCCGGTAGAAAAACAGGCAGTGTAAAGACTGCAAATTTTTTTACAGTAATTTTCCCCTAGTTATAATGAACACACAGAGGAGACTCCCTCCTGGAAAACTATATTGATACAGTTGCGGCCATGGGGCGGACTGTGATCGTTACAGGAACCGGAAATAACGGCAGCCAGCCCTGGCATGCGGGAGGAATTCTGCAGCAGGGGAAAACAGAAGAAATCCAGTTGGCGGTGGGAGTTTTTGAAACCACATTAAATGTACAGTTATGGAAGGATTATGAAGATGAGATGGAAATTTATCTGGAAAGTCCGTCCGGAGAACGGATCGGTCCATTATATGAAAGGCTGGGCCCACAGCGGCATCTGCTGGAAAATACAGAGCTTCTGATCTATTATGGAAAACCCGGTCCCTATCAGCTGTCACAGGAAATCTACATAGATTTCATTCCTGAGGGTAATTATGTGGACAGTGGTGTCTGGAAAGTTCTTTTGAGTGGAAAACGTGTGCGCTCCGGACAGTATTTCCTCTGGCTGCCGGGTGGAAATGTACTGAATCGCGGAACCGGGTTTTATTCTCCTCGGGCTGTGGGAACTTTGACGATTCCTTCCACTGCCGGAAAAGTTATTTCTGTTGGAGCTTATGATTCCAGACAGAATGCCTACGCAGATTTTTCCGGAAGGGGAAGTCAGTTCCTGCCGATCCGGAAGCCTGACCTCGCAGCTCCCGGCGTATCCATCTCCGCCCCGTTTCCCGGTGGAAGCTACGCCACTGTTACCGGAACTTCTTTTGCGGCACCCTTTGTCAGCGGAAGCGCAGCTCTGCTTATGGAGTGGGGGATCGTGAAAGGAAATGATCCGTTTCTTTATGGGGAAAAGGTGAAGGCGTATTTGAGGAAAGGCGCACAGAGTGTGGGCGGGTATGAAGAGTATCCGAATGTGGAGGTGGGATGGGGGGAGAACGTTATAATAAGGTCACATTGAAGAAAGTCAGTAAAATCAAGTGTTTCCGTTCATTTTCTCAACACAGAAATGAAGCACTTTTTCCATAAATTTGAAGAAAATCTGCCCGGGTTAGACGCAAAATGATATGGAAAGCACCTTTTGTAGCAATGACATAACATGAACCAGCAGTTCTGTTATGGACAGTTAATGAAATAAGAATCAAACGAAAGCGAGGTCATGATAATATGAAACTGACTTATATAGGATCAATTAAAAATGTTTTTCCACCATAATAAAAAAAATGGTGGCATTTCGTATTTGCTGAAGGTACATGAAAATGTTCTCCTGTTAAATGATATTTTATAAGTTGTTTTCTATAGATATCCGCTGATAGTAGATATCTATGATATCCTGTAAAGTAATCGTATTCATTTTTTCTTCGGCAGTCTTTTGAATTTCATTATAAAATCCCTGCAAAGATAACTGAATGTTAATGCCAACGCCACATTCTGGATTGGTATGAGTATCTAAATGAAGCAATGGTTTATCACCTTCAACTGCTTTATAAATATCCAGCAATGTAATCTGATCTGCTGGTTTTGAAAGAGAAGGACGGGCATGTCCGGCTACACTGGTCATAAGTTCCGCTTTTTTTAGTTTTAACATAAGCTGGCGTACAAAGCCGGGATTTGTATGGACACTTTCTGCAATTGAGGCGCTGGAGAGAGATTTTTCCTGGTTGATAGCAATCAGAACCATCACATGAACAGTATCGCTTAATTTCGTTGAGTATTTCATGATAAGAAACTCCTTGTAGTATGATATAATGATTTTGGTTTCACGTTTTTGAGGCGAAAATATTTCTGGTTTGTCAAAAACATCCCAAGTTCTCAACAGCTCTTTTTAATGTGTTGAGAAATTGTACATATTTTTTATTTTGATGATTGTAAATAATATAATTACAACTATAATGAAATTTAAAGGAAAAGTCAACATAGTAATAAAACTTACGGAGGATTGTATAATATGCTGATTGTGGACAAATTAAAAGGAAATTTATATACCAGAATCAAAAAACATATGACTAAAAAAATGTATCACCTTTATTATCGTGAAAACAGGGAAGCTTCACAGTCTAAAGAAGAATATGAAGCAAATTTATTAAGAGCATACCGACATTTAGACGCATGCAGATTCAAAAATAAGGGATGGCCATGTCCAACATGCCCAAGTTGCTGTTTTTGTGGAAAAGATTATGAAACTATGACTGAGGTAATGGATTTTGTCCGGGAATGGATAAAAGAGAATCCGGATAAAGCCAGATTAATGAAACCACCAAAATCCTTGCATAAACATTGATTATTACATGATGCGATAAAATATTTACAAAGGAGAACTTATGGAATACAGAAATCAAACAGAAAATCGTGCATTTCAGGAAATGCTGCAGGCAGCAGTAAAACGGCTGCAAAATCGTTCCGGAGAGGATATTGCTGCAAAAAGTGGGGCTGTTTTTCATAGCAGCCGAAATGTGCTTGAGGTACCGAGTTTTCATGAAGTGTTTGAAATTCAACTTCCTGAGTTTTATATTAGTTCAGATATAGATGAATGGCATTATCTGACATTGCTGCATTATCTGGATATGGCAGATGGAACGGAAGGCTCACAGAAGCTCATTACTTTTGGCAACCTGAAAGATGGATTGATTCGGGGGACCAAGTTTGACCGGACTGCAGAGCAGAAACTGGAAAAGCTTTTGCAGGACAAAGATCCTGAGAAAATTCAGAAAGCATGTACAAGTCTGGGTGCAGAATTCACAGAGACAACGGCGGATCTGTGTGCTGCTTTTCCAGTTCTGCCAAGATATCCGGTAACTTTAAAGATATGGTTTGCAGATGAAGAATTTCCTGTATCCGGCAAAATATTTCTTCAGGATCATGCTGATCATTATCTAAGTGTAGAAGATGCGGTAACAGTTGGAGAAATTTTGCTGCAAAAATTATCGGAAGCATTTTCTTCCCTCTGATCATGAATCAGAAAACTTTCCAGTCCGGCTTTGATAAATTTGTCGATTACTGTCTGAATCTGTTTCCAGTCATTACAGTGATTGCGGAGCATCAGTCTGTTGATGGAAAGGCAGCCATTCATTTGAAAATAAAAAACCGATTCTGCCTGTTCAAAGGTCAGGAGGCTGTGTGACATAAGCCAGGTCACATAGCCTTCTTTTGTATTTTCTGCTATTTTTTCCAGAAGAATAGGGGCAATTGCATCATCCAGAAACAGTGCCCTGTATTGTGATTCCATCTGTATTTTCTGACAGAACGGATAGGAACAGCTTTTTTGATTTAGACAGAATAAATGATCTACAGTTGTTAACATATCCTGAGTCATATCATTAAAAATATCTGATAATACATCATGGATATCGTAGTAATGAAGATAAAAAGTGCCACGGTTGATTTCAGCATTTTTGCAGATCTCTGTAACTGTAATTTTCGTAAAACTTTTCTGATTTAACAACTCTAAGAACGTATCTTTTATGGTTTGCCTGGTATAGCGGGTACGGCGATCTTGTTTTCTCGTTTTTTCTGACATTATATACTCCTGTATTAGTTAGTATCATATAATTTCTCAACAATTTTCCTGATGTGTTGAGTAACCATACAAATCTCACAGATTGATTATTGTAATTTATATAGTAACAACTATAATGAGGTTTAAAGAAAAAGTCAACAGATTGTTCAGAATTTTAGGAGGAAAAACATGGGACATGTAATTGCAGTATCAGGAAAAGGTGGCGTAGGAAAAACAACTCTTTGTGGATTGTTGATCCAGTATTTATGTGAAAGCGGAAAACGTCCGGTCCTGGCGGTGGATGCAGATGCAAATGCAAATTTGAACGAAGTGCTCGGTGTTGAGCCGGAGATTACACTTGGGGAGCTGAGAGAAGAAATTGAGCGGGCAGGAGTTGATCCACGGTATCAGATTCCGACAGGAATAACAAAACAGGCTTATCTGGAAATGCGTCTCTCCGATGCAATTGCAGAAGAAGATGATTATGATTTGATGGTAATGGGGCGAACCCAGGGACAGGGCTGCTATTGTTTTGTAAATGGTCTTGTGCAGACCCAGGTTCAGAAACTGCAAAGCCATTATCCATATATTGTGGTTGATAACGAAGCAGGTATGGAACATATCAGCAGAGGAATCCTGCCAATGATGGAAGTTGCGATTCTTGTAAGTGACTGTTCCAGAAGAGGTGTTCAGGCGGCCGGACGTATTGCAAAGCTGATGAAGGAGTTAAACTTTAAACCACAGAAAACCGGATTGATCGTGAATCGTGTTCCAGATGGAAAACTGGATGCCGGAACTCTGGAAGAAATCCGAAATCAGGGACTGGAATTGTTAGGGGTTGTGCCACATGATGACCAGGTATATCAGTATGACTGTGATGGAAAGCCGATCATACAGCTTCCGAAAGATTCTCCTGTAAGAAGTGCACTGGGAGAAATTGTAAAGAAGTTGGGATTGTGAGTTGGAGGATTGAAAGTTTGAAGATTGAGCAAACAGAAATATTATCTGATTTGGTATAACCAATTGCAAAGAAAGGAAAATCTTCATGAGAAATCATTGGACAGAAATAGAAAAATATTTAGAAGACCAGAAGATAGCGCAGGAACTGATTGGAGAACTGAGAGATTTTCACATGCGTTATGAGGTAGAAAATCAAGTAAAGGAACGGGTAGAAAAACCGGATATCCTATTTTATGGGAAAAAGATTCTGGAAATGTCAATAGCAGCGCTTCTTCAGGGAGATAACCTGTTACTTTCCGGTGCGAAAGCTACAGGAAAAAATGTACTATGTGAGACACTGGCATGGATATTCGGAAGACCGGAATACGACATTTCTTTTCATGTAAATACAGACAGTGCCGATCTGATTGGAACGGATACCTTTATAAATAATGAGGTTCGCCTTCGGAAAGGCCCTATCTACCAATGCGCGGAATTTGGAGGATTTGGAATCCTGGACGAAATCAATATGGCAAAAAATGATGCGGTTTCTGTACTGCATGCCACACTGGATCATCGGCGCAGAATCGATATTCCAGGATATAACAGGATTTTACTTCATCCGGCAACACGATTTATCGGTACGATGAATTATGGTTACGCAGGTACCAGAGAACTAAATGAAGCATTGGTTTCAAGGTTTATGGTAATTGATATGCCTGAAATGGATGAGGATAGTGTCCTTTTTGTATTAAGACAACATTTTCCAGATGGGGAAAAAAGTGCACTGAAAGTTTTTGCAGGACTGTTTCTGGATTTGCAGATCAAAGCTTATCATGGAGAAATCTCAACAAAATCTCTTGACCTGAGAGGACTGGTTTCTGCTGTAAAAGCAACAAAAAGCGGACTTTCTCCAATTGATGCAATCCAGATGGGGATCATAAATAAAAGTTTTGATGTATTTGAAAAAGAGATCGTAGAAGATGTGGTTTCTACCAGAATCCCATCTTCCTGGACCGGAAAAGACATATGGGGGTAAACTTGTATGGAGGATGTCAGATGGCCGGCGGAACAACTGGAAGAACATCATCTGGAGATCAGTAATCGTATCAGAAATCTTTTTTGGACAGTCAGTGGTGATTATGATATAGAATTTGAACCGGACACAGAAAAATATGTTTATTCAAAACAAACGGTTCTATATGAGGCAGTGAAGCAGGGTGCCTTTGCACGATATTTTGATCAGAAGAAACTTGGCATGTATTTGATGAAAAAATTATATTTTTCTGCTGGAGAAGATATGCTTTTGCCTCTTGCTGGATTATGCATGGATGCTGCAGTGAATCGTTTTATCATTCGAGAACGTTTGGGAACAAAGGAAATCAGAGAACAGGCGTTCAGAGAATTGGAAAAGGACGAGAAAGAGCAGGTATCAGACAAAGCTGGAACAGACCTGATTCACAGGATTAGGCTTCTGTATATAAGGCATGTTCTGGAGAACACAGACGATGAGGGAATGGATCCACAGGCAGAGATTGCATTGTACAAGATTCTTTCTCTGAAGGATGCAGAAAATACGGAAGATGTCATAAACGTGATAGATGAGATTTATAATCATGTTCTGGATCCCTCTTTTGAAAAAAAGAATGGAAATCTGGAGAAGATTCTGAATTTACCGGATATGGCATTGGCCAATGACGCGTGGCAGGAATGCATGACGGATGAACAGATGGAAGACATCATTCAAAAATATCTTTCTAATCTCAAAAAAAAGATGATGAGTCTGGATATCAGAAACAAAAAGAAAAAAAGATTTTATTTCTCTCCGGAAAATGAAGAAGTTCCGGAAAGCTCGGAGAATATAAATCCACAGGCAGTGCGACGGATACGGGAATATGTGGAACTGAATTACGGAAAATCGTATCTAAGTGAAGCGGAGCAGGCCAGAGTCAACCGGAAATTTTGTACAGGAATCCACAAAAACTGTATTCTGTATCTTACAGATGGAATTTTACAAAACCCTGTGATAAAAAATAATCAATACCGTTTTTCTCAGCTGCAGTTTGAAAAAAATAAAGCCTATTATGGAAATAATCACTGGATCATCAAAAGAAATATTTCTGTGTTGGCAGAGTCACTGAAACGGGCATTTATAATCCGAAAGGATGATTTTGTCAGCAGATCTGATGCAGGGCAGCTTGTTCCTGAGAGGTTATGGAAAATTGGAAGAACAGACGATGACAAGTTATTTAATAGAAAAAAAAGATCTGATGATTCTGAGTTTGTAATAGACGTCCTGATTGATTCCAGTGGTTCCCAGGCTGACAGACAGGCTCAGGTAGCGGCTCAGGGATATATTATCAGTGAAGCATTAAGCCAGGCAGGAATTCCTCATCGGGTGACAGGATACTGTGCTTTCTGGGGATATACAGTAATTCAGAGATTTCGGGATTATGAAGATCCAAGGGAAACAAATGAAAGAATCTTTCAATTTCGGGCGTATGCCAATAACAGAGATGGGCTTGCACTGAAAACAGTCTGTTCCTCTCTCATGGAGCGACCGGAAAAAAATAAGATTTTAATCGTATTAAGTGATGGAAAACCCTGTGATATGAGCATACAACGACCAGGAACCCGCCAGCCCAAGATCTATGACGGAGAAGGAGCTGTGAAAGATACTGCATATGAGGTGCGTCGAGCCAGAAATCAGGGAATTTTCGTAATTGGTATTTTTGTAGGGAATGAAGAAGAACTCTCCGTGGAAAAGAGAATCTATGGAAAAGATTTTGCCTATATTCGTAATATCAGCAATTTTTCCCGTATAGTAGGAACTTTTTTGCGAAGACAAATTGATATGGAATGAAAATGGAGGAATCACTATGGGTAAAATTGAATTTTCCAATTGCCAGGATGTAAGAAATCAGAAAAAGATACAGGAATTAGACTGTCCACGCTGTCATGAACCGGGAGGCATTGAAGCCTTTGTGAAAGACGGGATACTTGCAGAGGACGGAGTATGTGATAACTGTGGATATATTCTTCCGGAAGGAACAGAACTGGAGGAAGTGGAATAAGAAGCATTTAAGGAGATAACAGATGAAAATTGCTGTAACTGGAAAAGGCGGAGTAGGGAAAACTACGATATCTGCAGTATTAGCACGGCTGTATGCAGAAGAAGGGAAAAAAGTATTTGCTGTAGATGTGGATCCAGATGCAAATCTTGGACTTGCACTGGGTTTTTCAGAGGAAGAACTGGAGAGTATTACGCCTATCAGTAAAATGAGAAGGTTGATTGAGGAGAGAACAGGTGCAGATAAAAGTAATACTTTTTATAAAGTCAATCCAAAAGTGGATGATATTCCTGAAATTTACGGAAAAGAAAATAATGGTGTTCGACTTCTGGTTTTGGGAACTGTGGAAACTGCGGGAGGCGGATGTGTATGCCCTGAAAATGTAATGTTGAAACGAATTATTAATAATTTGGTTTTACATAGAGATGATATAGTAATCTTGGATATGGAAGCAGGACTTGAGCATTTAGGACGGGGAACAACGGAAGGAATGGATCAATTTATCGTCGTGATAGAGCCGGGGGCCAGAAGTGTTCAGACTTATAAAAATGTAAAACGTTTGGCAGAAGAATTGGGTGTAAAGGAAGTAAAGGTCATAGCAAATAAAATCAGAAATGATGAAGATGAAAAGTTTGTAAGGTCTAGAATCCCGAAGCAGGATTTTTTGGGATGTGTTCATTATAATGCAGAAGTTATAGAAGCAGACAGAGAAGGAAGATCCCCTTATGGATGCAGCAAGACAGCTACGGATGAAATTCGAAAAATTAAGGAGATATTTGATGTAATGGCAAAATAGACATTATATTAATTTAATTATTTTTCGAAAACAGTTTGAAGCATGGCCATATGTAATGTTTATTATTAAAAAAAGGAGTAAATATAGAGATGAAAATAGCAGTTTGTGGAAAAGGTGGATGTGGAAAAAGTACAGTAACCAGTCTTTTGGCTAAGGCTTTAGCCAGACGAGAAAAAGAAATTTTGGTAATTGATTCCGATGAATCTAATTATGGTCTACACCGACAGCTAGGTATGAAGCTTCCCAGAGATTTTACAGACTATTTCGGTGGTAAGCAAAATGTTTTAAATGATATGATGTTATCAAAATTTACTCATCAGTTTTTTGAGGAAACCTGGACTATAGATGATATACCGGAAGATTATTATAGCCTGAAGGACGGTGTAAAACTGATGACCAGTGGAAAAATTCATCAGGCAAATGAAGGGTGTTCTTGCGCTATGGGAACTGTTATGACTCAATTCATCCAAAATCTCAGGCTTACAGAAAACCAATTTGCGCTAATGGATATGGAGGCTGGTATTGAACACTTTGGACGTGGAATTGATAATGGTGTAGATCTGATATTGATAATCATAGATCCATCCTATGAATCCCTGCAGCTTTCCAAAAAAATCGGGGAATTATCGGAAAGTATTCGAAAACCATTTTATTACGTTCTCAATAAAGTAACAAAAGAGAATCAGGAAATGATGTATGAAGCTGTATGGAATTCAAGTCGAGTCGCTGTATCTCTTAGTGCGGATCCTGGTATTATGGGAGAGGGACTGATTGGGAAAGAACTATCAGAAAAACCAGATGCTATTGAAAACTTAACAGAATTTCTACTTTCTATTTAAAGAATGAGGAGATTTACTGTGGATATATGATAAAAGAAAACCAGATTATACAGATGTGATTTGTAATATTACATCCACTTGACGCAAGAGAGAAGCAGTGATATATTGAAACAAAAGTTATTTATAAAATAACATTAAAACCCTGGAACTATATTGTGTGATTGAACAGTTACAAAAAATGCAATTCTTGTGGAGGGAATAGGATGATACAGATTGCAATTGTGGAAGATGAAGAAATTTACGTAAAACAATTAACAGAGTATATCCGGAAATATCAAACGGAAAGGGGAAGATCAATAAAGGTTACGGTATTTGGTGATGGAGAAGATATCACTGAGAATTACAGTGGCGGTTTTGACATTATTCTGATGGATATTCAGATGCGGTTCATGGACGGTATGACAGCAGCAGAAAAAATCCGTCAGATGGATCAGAAAGTAATTATTATGTTTATTACAAATATGATTCAATATGCAGTACGTGGATATGAAGTTGATGCAATGGATTATGTAGTAAAACCGGTTGAGTACTTTTCTTTTTCGCAGAAACTGGATAAAGCAGTTGGACGTATGCGCTCTGAGGTTAAAGAATTTCTTACGATTCCGATTGGGGAAGGAGTTGTAAAGATAGATATAGCAGATATCTATTATATTGAGGGGCAGAGACATAATGTAATTTATTATACTTCGAGAGGAGATTACTGTTCAAGAATTACGATGAAAGAACTCGAAGAAAAACTTGCGGTACATAATTTTTTTCGATGTGCAAAGGGATATCTGGTAAATATGAATCATGTAGAGGGATTTGTTGGTTCTGATTGTGTGATTCATAATGTACATATACCTGTCAGCAGAACCAGAAAAAAAGAATTCATGAATCTGCTTCTGCAAAACCTCAATATGGAATGATTTCATGCGAAATGGAGGATACTATGTTATATCAGGATATTCCAAGAATTTATACGGCAATAGCAGAGTGGGGATCATGTTTGGTTTATCTTTATATCCTAAAAAAAGAAAACATGAAATCTGTACATTTTCTTACAGGCAGTCTTTTCATGTTGGCAATGCAGAGTATCTTTCTGACTTTGACAGGCAGCGTAACTGAAATTTTGTGGGTTCCCTGTATGATGATCGCTGCAGGTATGATGTATGGATTTCTTATGGTCGGAGGAAATATGAAGCCTCTGGGAGCGGCTTATTGCTGTGCCCGTGCATTTGTTCTTGCTGAGTTTGTAGCTTCGCTGCAGTGGCAGATTGTATCTATTGTACAGGCATGGGGGAATCAGAGCATCTGGGTTGAAATTCTGATCACGATGGTTATTTTTGGAGGCTGCTTTACTATTAATATTTATTTAGAAAAAGATCTCCTGAAGCAGAATTATCTTGAACAGATGACAGTAAAGGAAGTAGCAGCGGCGGCAATCATGGCTGTTGCAATCTTTGCTTTTAGTAATCTGAGATTTTTAAATGAAAATGTACCATTTGCGAGCAGAGAACGTGCAGATATTTTTTCTATCAGAACACTGATCGATTTTGGAGGAATTGCAATCCTGCATGCTTATCAGAGCAGGATCAGTGAGTATGTTGCCGAGAAAGAACTTTCAGTAATGAACGTGATGCTGAAAAGCCAGTATGATCAATACCGAAATTATCAGGACAGCCTGGATCTTATACAAATGAAATACCATGATCTGAAACACCAGATAACGGGACTTCGTGCGGAATCAGATGAAGAGAAACGAAAAAAATGGATTGATTCCATGGAAAAGGAAATCGCTGCCTTTGAAAATATAAGCAGAACGGGGAATCAGGTACTTGATACGATTTTGGCAGCTAAGATTTTCCATTGTCGAAAAAATCATATACAGATTACCTGTGTGGCAGATGGAAAATTATTGGATCATATGCATGTAACAGATATATGTTCTATATTTGGAAATGCTTTGGATAATGCGATTGAACATGTAATTTTGATTCCAGATCAGGAAAAAAGACTGATCCATCTGACAGTATCCGCTCAAAAAGGATTTGTGTTTATCAAGATAGAGAATTATTGTGAAGCAGAAATTTCCAAAAATGAAGAAGATCTGATTACAACAACAAAAAAGGATAGTAAAAACCATGGTTTTGGATTGAAAAGTATTCGTACAGCTGTAGAAAAATATGATGGTTCTGTAGTATTTGGAGTACAGCAGAACTGGTTTGAATTAAAGATTCTTTTACCCAGAGTATTGTAATGCTCTGGGTATTTTTGTTGCCAAGCATACGACAAAAAGGTCCACCGGACCTTTTTTAGTATTTTGTGCCATATTTGCTGCATCTTGTGCCAAAAACAGCGCGAAATAATAATCATGTTATAGTAATGCCAACAGGAAATGATACCTGAAAAAGACAAGAGAGTCAAAGGAGGAAAAAGAGAATGATCAGTGTTGAAATGGAAGATGTTCTGGCGGTATTACAATTATGCAAACCGTATATTATCGGTATTATTGCTGCACTTGTAATTGGAATCGTAATTATGATAGCATGCCGCAGGATGTCCAGGGACAAAAGATTTCTGATAAGAGGGGAAGCTGCGATCGCAATGGTTCTTGCAGTTGTTGTCTGCGTGAATATGATCTGTTTTGGACCAATGGCTACGTTGATTGGACTGGCAACGGGAAATGGAACTTTAAGTGATGAAACAAATGAAGAAGCTGCGGAAGCAGCAGAAGAAATTATGGAAGACGGAATTGTTCTTCTGAAGAATGAAAGCCTGCTTCCTTTAAATGAAACAAAAAAACTGAATATTTTTGGCTGGGAATCTATTAATCCGGCTTACGGAGGAGCTGGTTCCGGTGGAATTAATGATCTGTATGATATTGTCAGTCTGAATCAGGGACTTGAAAATGCCGGATTTTCTATTAACCAGGAACTGGTTGATTTTTATAACAATTATGGTGCAGATAATCCGGAAATGTCTATCCAGAAACAGAGCTGGACATTACCGGAGCCACCTGTAGATACTTACGATGATGAGCTTATTGAAAGTGCGAAAGAGTATTCTGATGTGGCAGTTGTGGTTCTTTCCAGAAAAGCAGGTGAAGGTCATAATGATATTCCTATGGATGTAAAAAAAGCAGCATATGATAATAATTCAGATGAATATGATGATTTTCCTGAGGGAGAGCATTATTTACAGCTTTCACAAACTGAGAGAGATATGGTGGATATGGTTTGCTCAAACTTTGATAATGTGATTGTGATTTATAATGGAGCAAATCAGTTTGAACTTGGTTTCGCAGATGAATATCCTCAGATTAAATCTGTTGTATGGTGCCCCGGAACGGGAAATGTGGGATTTAATGCACTTGGTAAAGTATTTTCAGGTGAAGTCAATCCTTCCGGAAAAACACCGGATACATTTATTTATGATATGACGACTGCTCCGTGGTGGAATAATGCAGAAAAAACGGAGTATACAAATCTGGCAGATATGGCCGTTGAAGGAATGAACGCAGGAACTGCGCAGGTGTATGCTCCGGCATTTACCAATTATGTGGAAGGCATTTATGTAGGATACAAGTACTATGAAACAGCTGCACAGGAAGGTGCGATTGATTACGATAAGACTGTACAGTATCCATTTGGATATGGTCTGAGTTACACGGAATTTAAACAGAAAATGGGTGAACTGAAAGAAAAAGACGGACAGATTTCTGTAGATGTAGAAGTAACCAATACCGGAGATGCTGCCGGAAAAGATGTAGTAGAAGTGTATTATAAACCGCCATATACAAATGGCGGAATTGAGAAATCTTCTGCAAATCTGATCGAGTTTGCAAAAACAGATCTGCTTCAGCCAGGAGAATCTCAGACTGTTACAGTTACATTCAGTATAGAAGATATGGCCTCTTATGATGAGAATAATGCAAAAGCATATGTTCTTGAAAAAGGCGATTATGTGATTTCTATCAACAGCGATTCACATACTGTGCTGGATCAGAAAACTTATACTGCAGATAAAGATGTAGTATATAAGGGAGAAAATAAAAGAGCATCAGATGATACTGCAGCAACAAATGTATTTGAAGATGCAAAAGGCGATGTGACATATTTATCACGAGCAGATCATTTTGCAAATTATGAAGAGGCTACAGCAGCACCGGCATCTGCAGAGCTGGGTGAGCCATATGTTTCTGAATATCATCTGAACAGCAACTTTGATAAGACTACATACCTCAATGATGAGGATGTAATGCCGACAACGGGAGTAGATAATGGACTTACATTAGCTGATATGCGAGATGCTGATTATGACGATCCTCGTTGGGAAAAACTTCTGGATCAGCTTACTGTTGATGAAATGGCAAATATGATTGCAATGGCAGGTTATCAGACAGCAGCCATGGATTCTGTGGGAAAAGTGGCTACACTTGATTTCGATGGACCAGCAGCAATTAATAACAACTTTACAGGAGTTGGTTCTATTGGATTTCCAATTGAAGTTGTGGTTGCTTCCACATGGAATAAAGAACTTGCACAGGCCTGGGGTGAATGCATGGGCAAGATGAGTCAGGAAATGGGTGCAGAGGGCTGGTATGCACCAGGTATGAATACTCATAGAACCGCATTTGGAGCAAGAAACTATGAATACTTTTCAGAAGATGGAGTTCTTGCAGGAAATATGGGAGCAAAAGCAGTAGAAGGAGCAAGAAAATATGGAGTTTATTCTTACATCAAACATTTTGCTCTGTATGAGGGAAATGCAAAGATGGTAAGTGTCTGGTCAAATGAGCAGGCAATCCGAGAAATCTATCTGAAACCATTTGAAATTTCTGTAAAACAGGGTGGTGCAAATGCGGTTATGGTTTCCTGGAGTTTTCTTGGAGATAAATGGACTGGAGAAAGCAGCAACCTTATGAATACAGTTCTCAGAGATGAATGGGGATTCAGGGGAATGGCGCTTACAGACTTCTTCCGAAACAATGGTCATGGATTTATGAATGCAGATGCAGCTTTGGCGAATGGAGTAGATGCAATGTTGTCCACATTCAACGGAGAAGAGAACAATGTAGCCAATCAGAAGCATCCAACATCTGTACTTCAGATGAGGAATGCCTGCAAAAATGTCATGTATACAGTTGTAAGCAGCTGGGCTTATGATGGAGAACACGAAGAAACAGGTATGGAAAATTGGAAAAAAGCAGGAATTGGTATCGACATTGTAATAGCACTTTTCATGGCAGGAATGGAAGTACTGGTAATCAGAGGATATAAGAAAAGAAAGAATGCTGAATAAGGATGAAAGTGGGATGGAAAATAGTTATGAAACAGCAAAAATTGGTTGAAAAGATGACAATAGAAGAAAAGGCAGCAATCCTCAGTGGAAAAACTGTCTGGCAGACCAGAGAAATTGACAGGCTTTCCATCCCGTCCATCTTTCTTTCAGATGGACCACATGGAATCAGAAAACAGGCAGGAGCAGGAGATCATCTGGGACTGAATGCATCCTTAAATGCGACATGTTTTCCCACAGCAGCGATGATTGCAAACAGCTGGAATCAGGATCTGGGGGAAGAGATTGGACAGGCTCTTGGAGAGGAAGCAGCAAGTATGGATGTAAGTATACTGCTTGGTCCGGGATTGAATATTAAAAGAAGCCCATTATGTGGAAGAAATTTTGAATATTTTTCAGAAGATCCATATCTTTCCGGGAAGATGGCAGCGTCATATATTCGGGGAATACAGAGTAAAGGCGTTTATGCCTGCCCGAAGCATCTGGCAGTTAACAGTCAGGAACTTCGGAGAATGGCAATGGATGCAGTTGTTGACGAACGGACATTAAGAGAAATATATCTGACCGGTTTTGAGATAGCTGTTAAAGAAGGACACGCAAAAGCAATCATGAGCAGTTACAACCAGATTAATGGGATTTATGCTAATGAGGACAAACATCTTTTGACAGACATCTTGCGCAAAGATTGGGGATTTGATGGAATTGTAATAACAGACTGGGGCGGAAGCAATGACCATGTGAAAGGTGTTGCTGCCGGCTCAAATCTGGAGATGCCGTCCTGTGGGTATGATTCTGCAAGAGAAGTGATTGCTGCTGTCCAAAAAGGAAAGCTGAAGGAAGTGGATTTGGATGAAAGAGTTGGAGAACTGGTAGATGCAGTGATGGAATTGACATCAGGGAAGAAGCTATCAGATAAAAACTTTGACAGAAACGCACATCATCAACTGGCAAGGAAAGCAGCAGCAGAAAGCATGATTCTTCTAAAAAATGAAAAACAGATTCTTCCGCTGGATACCAAAAAATCCATCGCTGTTATTGGAGATTTTGCTTTTTCACCCAGATATCAGGGGGCAGGATCTTCTATGGTCAATCCAACAAAAGTAGAAGATATGTCATCGATTTTGCAACAATATGATCTGAATATTCTGGGAATGACAAGAGGCTATCATAGAAATGGAGATGTAGATGAGAATGATAGAAAGTTTGCATTAAATTTGTCTATGAATGCGGATATTGTAATTTTCTGCTTTGGTCTTGATGAGATCAGTGAATCAGAAGGACTGGACAGAACCCATATGCGTATTCCGCAGGATCAGATCGATCTTCTGCAGGATATCAGTAAGGTGAATGAAAATGTTATTGGAATACTGAGTGCTGGATCAGCGATAGAAATGCCATGGCACACCTGCTGCAAAGCGATTTTGCATGGCTATCTGAATGGACAGGCAGGCGCTTCTGCAACATTGGATATTCTGACCGGAAAGGTGAACCCATCAGGAAGACTGGCAGAAACATATCCCATATCTTATGAACAGACACCGGCATTTCGATATTATCCAAGTAATGAGAAAACATCGGAATACCGCGAGAGTGTTTATGTAGGATATCGCTATTATGATACTTCAAAAGTACGGGTGCAGTTTCCATTTGGTTTTGGACTTTCCTATACGGAATTTACATATTCTGATCTTATCATAGAAGAGGATGGAATCAAAGTTTCGGTTACCAATACAGGTGACAGAGATGGAGCTGAGGTTGTTCAGATGTATGTAGGACTTCCTAATGCAATCGTGTTCCGACCGGAAAAAGAACTGAAAGGTTTTGCAAAAGTTTATCTGAAGGCAGGAGAAAGCAGACAGCTCAGGATTCCCTTTGATGATAAGACATTCCGTTATTGGAATATAAAAACGGGACAGTGGGAAATAGAAACAGGAACTTATCAGATTATGGTAGGAGCCAGTGTTGCAGATATTCGTTTAACAGGTATGACTGAGAGAACTGGAAATAGTAAAGGGTATCCGTATAATCCGGCAAAAATGCCTTACTATTATACAGGAATCGTGCAGAAAATATCAGATGAGGAATTTCGTGAACTTCTTGGCCATGAGATACCGAACGGGAGATGGAGTGGAAATCTGGAAATCAATGATGCAATTTGTCAGATGTATTATGCAAAAAGCCGACTTGCAAGACTGATATATAGATGTCTCACAAAAATGAAAAAGAAGAGTGAGGCACAGGGAAAGCCGGATCTGAATATTCTTTTTATTTACAATATGCCGTTTCGGGGGATTGCCAAGATGACCGGCGGGGCAGTCAGTATGGAAATGGTATATGGAATTGTCGATGCTGTGAATGGCCACTTTATGCTTGGAGTAAAAAAAGTAGTTGGCGGATATTTCAGAAACAGAAGAAATAATAAGAAATATGAAAAATTATTAAAAGGAGCCGGAGGGAAGCGCAGATGAATCATATAAAAAATATATGGAAATGTTTTGAAGAGAAACATTCTGTTTTTGCAAAATGGCTTTATCAGATATTCTATTTTGTTATATTCAGTATGGGCGTGACAGTATTCCAGTATCTGGTATTTACATTTTTACCAGGGATTTTGGGAATTGGTCTGGCTGGTATAGAATTTATGTGGCCAAAGGTTTCTATGAATCTGTTTGGAGTAAAATTTACATGGAGTTTGCTGGGGTATAATGTATTGCGTGATGCAACAGGGAATGTATTGATCGGTGGTGGACTTGGCTATTTTATCAGTTATGAATTGGGGTCATTTCTTGCACAGTGTATCAATTTTCCACTTCAGAGAAATATTACCTTTAAAAGCCATGGAAATCCTGTATATCAGGCAATCTGGTATTTTGTTGCATGGGTGGTAATTTCACTGATTTGTAATGGATTTAATAATCTGTGGATGCCAGTTGCATCTGCATATGTGGCACCGGCAGTCTATAACATGCTTGTGACAATTATTACAGGTGGAGTTTCCATGGTGATTTTTTTCTTTGTGTTTAAAATTATTTTCCCAGAGGGGAAGGCTGAATAGAAGAAAATCATAACCAAATAACTGCTTCGCAGTATATCAGAAGGGGCTTGTACCCCTTCTGATACAAGCAAGTCCCCACCCACTGCTTATTGCTCTTCGCAATTGAAGCAGGGGACTTACTTGATTTGGTTAAAATGATGCAATCTGATATGATTTGGAACATCATAAAATCAACAAGGATAAAGGTAAAAAAATATGAATAAAAGACAAAAAATTCTGATTGTAGATGATTCAAAACCGGTGTTTATGAAAGAGGATCTACTTCCCGTTATGGGAGATAATCAAATGATCCAGGATCTGCCCTCTGCATTTATCCGGGTTTTGGAGTAACAGAACGCATGGAAAAAATAATGGAAAAGGATCTTCTGATCCGGGATGTAGAAACAAAAAATATCATGACTAAATCCAGTCTTCCGGTAGGGGGATATTCTGTCAATCCTTATGTAGGATGTACCCACGGCTGCAAATACTGCTATGCCTCTTTTATGAAACGGTTCACCGGGCATACCGAATCGTGGGGGACATTTTTGGATATAAAACACTGGCCGGCAATTAAAAACCCGAGAAAATATAAAGGCCAACGGGTAGTGATTGGTTCCGTGACAGATGGGTATCTGCCCCAGGAAAAGGAGATAAGAAATACCCGCAGGATTTTAGAACAGTTAAAAAATAGCGGTGCAGAAATCCTTATCTGTACGAAATCGGATCTTGTACTCCGGGATATTGACTTGCTAAAAGAAATGGGAAAAGTCACTGTCTCATGGTCGATCAACACATTAGATGAAAAATTTCAGGCAGACATGGATCAAGCTGTCAGCATCAGCCGCAGACTTGAGGCAATGAAGCAGGTATACGAAGCCGGAATACGCACGGTTTGTTTCATTTCCCCAGTATTTCCGGGCATCACAGATTTTGAAAAGATTTTTGAACGTGTGAAAGATCAGTGTGACCTGGTATGGTTAGAAAATCTAAATCTCCGCGGTGGTTTCAAACAGGAGATCCTGGATTATATTCAGAAATATTATCCTCACCTTGTTACCCTGTATGATGAAATCTATCGCAAGGGAGATCGAAGTTATTTTCGGGCATTGGAAAACCAGGCAGCACAGATGTCCCAAAAATACGACTGTCCTTTTGTAGACAACGAACTGCCTTATGACCGCGCAGAGCCAGGCCATCCTGTAATCGTGGACTATTTCTATCATGAAGAAGTACGGGGATCGGAAAATACAGGGCGGCGCAAAAAATGATTGAATAAGTTGAGATGTAAAAGAGGTGCCTCAAGAGACTGAAACAACTCATAGTTTTCCATGAATGTTACAGTCTCTTTATTATTATCAGTATACTCCACACTCTGGGTTGGTATCAATATCAAGATGAAGCAAAGGCTTTTCTCCCTCCACTGCCCGGTATATATCCAGCATAGTAATTTCATCCGCAGGTTTGGTAAGACAGGCGTTTGCCTGGCTTTGGGTATTGGAGATAAGGCTTGCATTTTTCAGCGCGGACATCAGCTGCCGGATATAGGTAGGATTTGTTTTTACACTTTTTGCAATCTGGGCACTGGTCAGATGCTCTTTTTCTTCTTGTAATTTATATTTTAACATGGTACAATTTTGATGTAATTTTAATAATAACAATAAAAGAAAGGAAAGTCAACCATGCAGCCAATGAAAAATATTGTTTTTGAAAATGCATATCAAAAAAATGCCCGGACCTTATTAGATAAACTTAATTCTGCTGAAGCCATTCTGGTAGGAGCAGCAGCCGGCATGTCCGCTTCCTGTGGCTATAATTTTTTCTATCAGAATGATGCGATATTTCAGAAATATCTGGGGGATTTCCATAAAAAATATGGATTTACCGGAGCCTTTAACGGATTTTACTATCATTATCCTTCCCCGGAAGCTCACTGGGCATTTCTTGTACGTATGGGCTATATGGAATATGAGTGTCCTACAGGACAGCCTTACTACGATCTCATGGAACTCCTTGAGGGTAAAAACTATCATATTATGACCACCAATCAGGACTTCCAGTTTACCCGTGTGGTGTCCGAAGAAAAATTAAGCGCCATCCAGGGTGATTTCCGCTATTATCAGTGCAGCCGCCGATGTCATGACCAGATTTATTACAACAAGGATATGGTCTATGCCATGAATGCAGCTATTGACGAGAATCTGTGTATCCCCGCCAAAATGATCCCCCGCTGTCCAAAATGCGGAGCCCAGATGGAGCCCTGGGTACGGGGATATACATTCCTGGAAGGTGCCAAGTATAGAGACGAATACCGGAAGATCAACGAATTTCTGGAAAAGAATAAAGAGAAGAAGATCCTTTTTCTGGAGTTGGGCGTAGGACGAATGACCCCTATGTTTATCCAGGAACCTTTCTGGAATCTCACATACTCCCTGCCTAAGGCGTTTTACATTACCATTAATCCAAAGGACGCCCTTCTTCCCATAGAAATAGAACAAAAAGGGCTGGCCATCAAAGAAGACATTGCCCTGGTGCTGCAGGAGGCAGTGAGAGTAAAGAAAGAGGAAAACAAGGAGCATGGAGAAGCATAGTCACAAGGACATCCCTGGAACAGCAATGGGCCTACTATACAAAATATATTTACAGTATGTGGCATCTGCCTGCAGGTCAGCTATATCTGGCTCTTAAGGCTGTACTTGCCGGAAAAGATTAGAGAGATGACACCGGGGGTGATCAGACTGCCTTTCTGGGAGATGACGGCCCGTAACAGCCAGGTGTTTTACGTCTGTCTGAACCGGGAAGCCTCTTCTGCTCCGGAACATTAAAAAGGGAGAAGTCTTTACCTGCAAGGCAATCTGGCAGATATATTAAAGGAACTTCGGATACAGTTGGAAAAGGAGAAATAACATTATGGAAGAAAACTTCAGAAATATTTATAAAGCTATCCAGGAAGCAGATGCTCTTCTCATCGGCGCCAGTAACGGATTATCTATTTCAGAAGGATATAATATTTTTGCAGATGATCACTGGTTTCAGAAAGATTTCGGAGATTTCCGCAGCAGATACGGGATCAGAAACATACTGCAGGGATTATTCTTTCAGTATCCTACAGAAGAATCTAAATGGGCATTTTTCAGCAGACTGATCAGCCGGAAATGTTATCTGGAACAGCCCGGTCCTGTAATGGAGGATCTGTATCGTCTGGTTAGTTCCAAAGATTATTTTATTGTGACCTCCAATGGCGAGGACCATTTTGTGCCTGCAGGATTTGACAGGGATAAAGTCTTTGAGATGGAAGGCCGTCTCACCCAGTCCCGGTGCCAGAATGGATGCGGAACAGATCCTTACGAAAACCAGAATGAAATTCTCAAAATGGCGGAAGCTGAAAAAAACGGACAGATCCCCTCAGAACTGGTTCCCTGCTGTTCCTGCTGTGGAGGGCCAGTTACGGTCAATATGGCAAACAGCAATGCATTCTTTCAGACCGAACAGTTCCAAAAGAAAATGCAAGACTATCAGAACTTTATTAAGAAATATCATGGTAAAAGATTAGCGATCCTGGAATTGGGCGTGGGATGGCGAAACCGTATGATCAAAGAGCCTTTCATGAGCCTTGCTGCTTCTGAACCTGAAGCAGTTTATATCACCTTCAATAAAGGAGAAGTCTATATTCCGTCAGAAATTGCCGGAAAGTCGATCGGGGTAGATGGAGATATTGGGGAGGCGCTGAAAGAAATATGTCTGGCAAGAGAGAACCTATAGGGGTGTTTATATATTTCTATTTGGGCAATTAATTTTTCTGAATGGACAATGCAAAAAAGGCACTGAAAACCGTAGAAATATTGGTTTTTCAGTGCCTTTTCCATTAGTTAAAGAGAAAAAATATAATAAATTTAAGTTTTGCTAAGTTTCGCTAAATTCTATTCGTTTGAGCATCGCCATTGCTTTGACGGTTCACGTTTTCCACAATCATCACAAGTCTGCGGCCAGTTGATTTTCCATTCAAAATACTCATCTCTGGTAATTTTACCAGATTTCAGTTCTTCTTTTCTAAGAGTCCATTCTTTCAGAAAATTATTGAGAATCCCGTAATTAAACCACATACCAAAAGAAACATTAGGAAAACAGGTAAGAAAGGCAAGGTGATGAGTTTGAGAAAATTGAAGTGATAGGACGACTTCTATCAGGAATATGTTGGAAAAGAGGTGAGTATTATGGTGAATCAGTCAGTGTTAGATTCCAGTGTTGATCTGGAACAGTTAAAAGATATTGAAGAATTAACTCCGGATATGGACAGAACGATTTCTGAAAAGGTGGAAACATTTCTGGATAAATCCGGTGATCAGCCATATGCTCATATGAATGAAGGCTATGTGGTGGTTGTGCAAATGACCAGGGAGCTGGAGGCAACGGATGCACTCAGTGATTATCTCAAAAAGCGGATAGAGTGCTATTGATCGCTCAGTAACTGAACACTTGCTGTTCAGGTGCGCAAGAACATGATTCAGGTGTGAGCAGCGCTCCTTTTGCGTAGCAAAACTTTAAATGAGAGCTGCGAATGTTACAGTTCGCAGTTTTCTGTGAACTGTAACAACGGAGTTGATATAGTAGATGAAAGATGAAAAAAATTTTGCGAAGACACAGATGTTATGTTAATGTGAAGTCAGGGAAAATGAAAGTGATACATGGTTTCTGACTTCTACTCGATGGAATTAAGCAAGTTAGGAGCGATGTAAAATGGAACAAATGCAAAAGAACACACCAGATATATACGATGCTGCATTGTATCTTCGACTGTCCAGAGACGATATGGATGATGGCAGTGAGAAGACAGAGAGCAACAGTATTGCAAATCAGAGAGAGCTGCTTCGGAGCTTTGTAAAAAGCCAGCCGGACATTCAGATCTTTGATATATATGTGGATGATGGATATTCAGGTGGAAATTTTGACAGACCTGAGTTCAAGCGAATGACAACTGATATAGAAGCTGGACGAGTAAATTGTGTAATTGTAAAAGACTTGTCTAGATTCGGAAGAGAATATATAGAAGCCGGGCGATGGATCGAAAAGACCTACCCGGCTTTAAATGTGCGTTTTATTTCTGTGACGGATCAGTTTGACAGTAAAATAGCAGATTTTTCAGAGAAGTCATTTGTGGTTCCGATTAAAAATTTTGTAAATGAAAGTTATTGCCGGGACATCTCCGGTAAAGTACGCAGCCACCAGAAAATCAAACGGGAAAAAGGAGAGTTTATCGGGGCATTTGCACCATATGGTTATTGCAAAGATCCGGAAAATAAGAACTGCCTTGTGATTGATGATTATGCCGCAGATATTGTAAGAAAAATATTTGTCTGGAAGATTGAAGGATTCAGTTTCGGTGCGATTGCTGAAAAATTGAATATGCGTCATGTACAATCTCCAAAAGAATACAAGATTGCAAACGGCGAAAATTATAATGCCGGATTTCAGGGGACAGATACACCAAAGTGGTCAGCAGTACAGATTAAAAGGATTCTGACCAATGAAGTGTATATCGGCAATATGGTTCAGGGAAAGCAGGAACGAATCAGCTATAAGGTGAAGAAACGTCTGGATAAACCAGAGTCAGAATGGGTGAAAGTAAAAAATACACATCCGGCAATCATCAAGCAGAGTGATTTTGATGTAGTACAGAAACTGCTCCAATATGATGGCAGAGCATCAAAGACATTAGACAGTGCCAGTTTTTTTGCAGGCTTTATCTTCTGCGGAGATTGTGGAGTACCGATGATACGCAGAGTGAACCGATATAAAGGAAAAGAAAAGGCTTTTTATATCTGTCAGACGAAGAACAAAGGCGGAGACTGCACCAGACACAGCATACCGGAGGAAGTGCTGAAAAAAATTGTCTTGAAAGAAATCCAGATGTATACAGCACTTTTTGTAGATTATGAGATGATCATGGAAGAACTTCAGCAAATGGAAGTCAGCTACGACCAGGTAATCAGTTATGATACACAGATCGCAAAATTGCAGGAAGAATACAACAAATGTTACAGCATAAAAGTATCTCTAGCGGATGATTTGAAATCTGGGATGATTACCAAAGAGGAGTTTGATGAGTTTCGTGAAAGTTACGGTAAAAAGTGTGAAGAACTGGATCAGATGATAGAACATCAGAAAAAACTGGTAAAGCAGATGTTTGAAGGTGGTGTTTCTGCAAAAGTTCAGTTAGAAGACTGGAAGAAATCTCTGGAGATCAAAGAGCTGGATCGTACCTTACTGGCACTGACAGTAGATAAAATCTACATTTATGAGAACAAGCAGATTAAAATCCGGATTCGTTATCAGGATGTGATTGAAAAAATGAAAGTCATAAAAAGATTTTATACAGAACATCAGGATGAGTACAGAAAAGAGGTGGGATAAGTGGCAAGGACAGCAAGAAGATATGAGAAAAGGACAGAAAAGAAAAGTTATCAGATTCCAGTGTGTATGGCTGCGATTTATGCCAGATTATCCGTAGATACAGACGAAAGAAAGTCAGAATCTATCGAAACGCAGGTGACGCTGATCAAAGAGTTTGTTGACAGGCACAATGCGGAAGCAAATAAAGAGTATGAACTGGTTGTGTATGATATTTATTCTGATCTGGGAAAAACCGGAACTAATTTTGAGAGAGCCGGATTTGAACGAATGATGGATGATGTCAGAGCAGGAAAAGTAAACTGTATTCTTGTAAAAGATTTTTCCAGATTTGGCAGGAATTATATAGAAACAGGAAATTATCTGGAAAAGATATTGCCTTTTATGAAAGTGCGTTTTATTTCTGTATGTGACCACTATGATTCATTTGCACCGAATGCGAAAAATCAGGAATTATCCATGAATATCAAGAATCTGGTAAATGATGCCTATGCAAAGGACATTTCCGCAAAGGAACGGGCAGCAAAGCGAACAGCACAGAAAAATGGGGAGTATGTTGGAGCAACAGCTCCGTATGGATATTGCTGTGAGAAGATAAATGGAATCTATAAACTGGTCAAAGAGCCGGAATCTGCAAAGATTGTGCAGCGGATATTTGCGGAATATGCTTCCGGTAAGGAGATTCAGCAGATTATAGACGGATTGTTTGAGGATAGTGTACACCGGATTTCTGATTATAATCATTATCATCATGTGTACTGGCAGGAAGGTGAAACTCTGCACCAGTGGGGAAATTCCTCTGTTCGTGCAGTACTGAACAGGCATAACTATTATGGAGATCTGGTACAGCGAAAATACGAATCCAGGTTTGTAAAAGGTGAAAAAGGGTGTGATGTGCTGGATGAAAGTCAGTGGATTGTTACTCCCAATGCTCATGAACCGATTATCAGCAGAGAACTGTTTGAAAAAGTACAGATCCGGTTAAAAGTGGCACAAGAAGCCAGAAGCACAGTAGTAGGATGGGAAGATGATGAAAGAGCTTTTTACAATGTGTTTTATTGCGGTGACTGTAAGCGGAAAATGTGTACAAGGAGATCAAGAGGCAGTGTGTTTTACTTTTGCAATGCGGCTCAGTACCGTGATGAAAGAAAATGCAGTCATAAATCTATTTCAGAAAATACGGTACAGAAAATCGTTTGCTCAGAACTGACCAGACAAATGCAATTAGCAGGATTTAAGAAAAAAGATATGTCGGCAATGAGTAATGATATATTTTCGGCTAAGATTCTGGAAATTCAGAATGAAATCAAAAAGCTGGATGCAGAGGTGGAACAACGCTCCGAAAAACTTGCTCAGACATTTATGCAATATAAGGATGAAAAACTTTCCAGAGAAACTTATATGGAAATGCGTGAGGAGCGTAACAACTGGAAAATATTCTGTGAAGAAAGAAAAGAGACACTGGAACAAATGATCCGAAGATTGCAGAAACAGCAAAAGGAAGAAACCAGATTTTTACGAAATCTTCTGGATCTGGAAGGGACAACAAAAATCAATGCGGAGCTTGCGAAAGCACTGATTGAAAGTATGTACCTGTATGGTGATGGCAGACTGGAAATCAATTTTCGATTTAAGGGGGCGATAGAACATGAATGATCAGAAAATGCTGATCGGATATTATCGTCTTTCGTTGGAGGATGGCTCTGCTGGGGAAAGTAACAGTATCATCAACCAGAGAAAATTGGTGAAAGATTATATTTCTCATATTCCGGAGCTGGCTGAACTGCCTTTTCAGGAGTTTTATGATGATGGCTATTCTGGTTCCAGTATGGAACGGCCGGGAATACAACAGGTCTTGGAATTGGCAAGAAATGAGCAGGTACAGTGTATTGTTGTAAAAGATTTTTCACGTTTTTCCAGAGACTATATTGAAATGGGAACGTATCTGGAGCAGATTTTCCCATTTTTGGGAATAAGGTTTATCTCTGTTTCCGATCATTATGATTCTAAGGATTATAAAGGAAAATGTTCGGACATTGAAGTACAGTTTAAAGGTCTGATAGCAGATTTTTATGTGAAAGATCAGTCCGTTAAGGTGAAATCGGCAGTCAGCACAAAAAGAAGTAATGGGGAGTATTGCTGTGGCTCTGCACCTTATGGCTACCGGATAAATCCAGAGAACAAAAAAAAACTGTTGATTGTGGAAGGAGAAGCGGAGATTATCCGCAGAGTATTTGAATTGACGAATCAGCGGTATTCAAAGCTGGATATTTGCAGGCTATTTAACGAAGAAGGCGTTCTTACACCATTGCAGTCTATGAGCAGGAGACAGAAATCAGACAGTAAGAAAGCATCTTCGAGAGGCTTGCAATGGACAAGTGATATGGTGCGAAAGATTCTGAATGATAAGAACTATATCGGCTGTATGGTCTATGGAAAAACCAAAATCCCAGATCCCGGCACAGGAAAAGAAGTTTCTGTGCCACGAAGTGAATGGAAGATATTGGAAAATCACCATGAACCAATCGTATCAAAAGAAATCTTTGAGAAAGCACAGTCCCTGCAGATCAGGTATAACAAAAAGAGTAAATTCAATAAGGACACCACTTTGTTAAGTGGATATTTGAAATGCGGAAATTGCAGAAGAAATCTGACCGGAAGCAACCGAGTACATGGGCATATCCTGTATAGTTGTGCATATAGCCAGGGAAAAGAAGATACTGGGTGCTTTGCCGGAAAAGCGGATGACAAAATACTGGAGCATATGGTTCTGGAAGAAATAAAGGCATACTTACGCCAGAATATCAGCCAGGAACAGATGCAGCAATCCATGAGAAAACAGCATGAAGATAACATTACAGCATATAAGGCAGAATGTGCTGACTGCGGAAGACGACAGGAGCAGATCAAGGCTCAGAACCAACAGAACTATGAGAAGTACCATGAAGGGCAGATGAGCCGGGATGAGTTCTTGAGTGAAAAGAAGCAGCTAGAGGAAGAAAGGGAACGTCTGCAAAGACGAAAGAAAGAACTGGAAGAACTGATCAGCGGCGAGAAAGAAATCCTGCTGAAGAAGAATATTCCGGTGGAACAGATGATGGAGTTTCTGGGGTATGAGAAACTGATAGAAGAGATGCTTGAAAAGTATGTGGATGGGATATATGTGTATGACGACGGACGGGTGGAGGTGGAGTGGAAAAGCACTTACCTAAATTTGTAGCAATAATGTAACGTACTCTAAAAATATTTTTCATATATCAGAACATTTTATAAAAGTTGAATTTCCATTTTCACTGCCAAAAGACAATGCAATCATTGCCAATGGCAATGAAATTGGCGATGATAATTTGGAACTAATGAAGATTCTGAAAATATTAGAGGAAAATGCTTCTATCACAGCAAAGCAAATGGCAGAACAGATGGGTATAAGTACGAGAAAGGTTAGTCGTCTTATAAAAGTGTTAAAAGAAAGTAAAAAAATCGTCAGAATAGGATCTGACAGAAAAGGATATTGGAAAATCCAATAGAGAAGGGGGTTTTTATGTTCTGGAGAAGAAATGGTGTGGATACAGCACCAAGGTATAAAAAATATATTCCGTATTGGGTATGATTTAAGTTTCGCTAAGCTTGATTTGATAGGTTGGCTATAGTGGTAATAATGCGACATTGTTGCTGTATAAATGTAGCAATGACGTTACATCCTACCCACTGATTTTGTGACAACAATATAACGTCCTCCGTTCTAAAACAACGATTTTATGGGAAAAATCGAAGGAAAAAAGGTCAAAAAGTTTGTAGCAATGACTTGACATCCTCGGGGAGACTTTGTCTGGAAAGGAGCCTGCCAGATTAAAATATTGTACTTAGTGGCATTGTTACAATCCTGAGATCCTTCCATTGATGCGGAGATGAATTCAGTTACTGTCAGAGGTGCTAGTGCAAATATTGAAGCATTCACGCATAATGTAGATAAACAAAAACACAAATATAAAAAGAAGGAGGATAGGGTATGGGATTATTTGATAAGAAGATCTGTGATATCTGTGGAGAGAAAATAGGTTTATTGGGCAACAGAAAACTGGATGACGGGAATCTGTGTAAGGATTGTGCAAAAAAATTGTCACCATGGTTTGAAGACCGGCGGCACAGTACGGTAGAGGATATTCATGATGGGCTGAGTGCCGGAAAGATCATCAAGGAAAAATATCCATATACAAAGGTATTGGTTGTTACTTCGCTGATCGATCCCAAGGTGCTGGAAAGAGCAAAGAGCGGATGTGCAGACAGTCTATGGTATAAGGATCACGGTGAAGAGGAAATACGGAGTGTGATCTGCAGAACGTTAAATGGGGAGCATGTATTTCCGGATGTGGCACCGGAGGTGGAACTTAACTGGATCACAAGCGGTGATATCAGTCCCAGACAGCTGGAGATGCTGCGTCTGTATATTCATGGGATGTCATATTCCGAGATTGCAAGGAAAATGGACTGTTCTGCTTCCGGGGTGAGATGGAATTTTCAGGAAATGATCGCCAAGGCGGGATACAGCTGCAAAGAGGATCTGATAGCAGCTGCACCGGAAAGTAAACTGATCGTAACCACACTGAAATAGAAGATCCACAGAATGCAGAAATATATTCAGACAGAGAAGGAAAATATATTATGATCACTGCACCGGACAGCGTCTTACCCCATGACAAAAGACACCTTTCGGATCTGCCCTGTTAAAAGTAAAATCTTTGTGCAATATGCTCAATGCATAAAAAGGATATTTTATAAACAAAATTATATAAGTTGCACACAACTAACGCATGCAGCATAACAGAAGTTGTACAAATATCCGTACACCCATAGACGATTGGGATGAAATCATAGAATAAATTTATAAAAATAGCTAATAAAACTGGATAATATGTTCAAATTATGGTACATTTATTGTAGCAGTCAGAGGAAATACTGCGGCCTTTTTTTGGACCGGGATTTTTGAAGGGCTGAACAAATAACAAAGAACTTATTTATTTGGTTTTATTGTTTCTTTCCTGGGAGTGCAGAGAAGGAGGGAACGGATAAGAGCAGATAATCATAAGGATATAATCTTTATAAGGAAGGTGAGCAATTGGAAAACTATACTAAGTACAAGCTGAAAAGCAGTGATGAGCTTGCATCAGTGCTAAACGGCAGGGACAATCTGTTTGTAATCGCCTGTAACAAGTGTTTCAAGGAATTTGAGACCGTTGACGAACCGGATTGCGAGGAATTCCTGAAATTTGCTGCGGAGCAGGGAAAAACCGTCACAGGCAGTGCGAAATTCGATTTTCTGTGCAACAAGATGCACACAGAAAGAAAATTACAGGATCTGCTGCCGGAAGGTACAGAGAATGTAGTTGTGATCTCCTGCGGTCTTGGTATCCAGACTGTTGCAGATCTGGCCGGTAAGCCGGTGATCGCAGCAAGTAATACCCTTAACTACAGAGGTCATCACGGCATGGCACTTACCAAAAAGAGCTGTGATGCATGTGCACAGTGCTATCTGAACATTACCGGAGGCGTCTGTCCTATCGTCGACTGTTCCAAGAGTCTTGTGAACGGACAGTGCGGCGGAGCAAAGAACGGAAAATGTGAAGTGGATCCTAACAAGGACTGCGCATGGGAGAAGATCTACCAGAGACTGGCAAAACAGGGGCGTCTCGAAGAGTTCCTGAACCAGCCGGTACAGGTACGTGATTATTCCAAGGTTAACTTTAAGGTGATCAATGATTACGTGAAGTCTATCAGAGAGGACAGACTGAACGGATACTATGGTGGCGTTCATCCGTCAGAGCACAAGGAATTCAGTGAGCATATCGATCTGAAGAAATTCCCGGATCCGAAGACTGTTGTGATCTCCATGTCCCAGCATCTTGGTGCACCTGCCAACCCGATCGTGGAAGTAGGCGACACGGTAAAGGTTGGACAGAAGATCGGAGAAGCTGCCGGATTTATCAGCGCACCGGTACATTCCAGTGTAAGCGGAACCGTAGTTGCGGTTGAGCCACGTATGCATGGTACAAGAGGCAGTGAGGTGATGGCAGTTGTCATCGAATCCGACGGAAAAAATACTCTGCACGAATCCGTACAGCCACATAAAGCCCTGGACGAACTTACACCGGATGAGATCATTGAGATCGTAAAAGATGCCGGAATCGTTGGTATGGGTGGTGCAGGTTTCCCGACCTGTGTCAAACTGAAACCTGCGAAGCCGGTTGATACCATCCTTCTCAACGGATGTGAGTGTGAGCCATATTTAACAGCAGACCATAAGGTTCTCCTTGAGTTTGCTGATGATATTATTTTCGGTCTGAAAGCGATCCTTAAGACAACAGGTGCTGAGAAGGGCATCATTGTCATCGAGGATAACAAGCAGGATGCGATCGAATTGATGCAGAAAAAAGTTGCCGATATCGAAAATATGGAAGTTTTTGTTGCAAGAACCAAATACCCGCAGGGCGCTGAGAAAACTCTCATCAAGCGCGTCATGGACAGAAAGGTTCCAAGCGGCGGTCTTCCGGCAGACGTTGGCGTTATCGTAGATAATATCAGTACTGTAAAAGCGATCTCCGATGCGATTCAGAAGGGTATGCCGCTGATCGAGCGTGTTGCAACCGTAACAGGCGAGAAGATCAAGAATCCTGGCAACTTTATCATCAAGATCGGTACCAGCGTAAAAGAGCTGATCGATTACTGCGGTGGATTTACAGATGACGATGTTCTGGTCAAGATGGGCGGACCTATGATGGGATTCCCTCTGAACACTCTGGAGGTACCTATGATGAAGGGCTCCAATGGTATCATCGCTATTGATACAGATGAGACCAAAGAGCAGCCATGTATCAAGTGCGGACGCTGTGTGGACGTATGTCCGATGGAACTTTCTCCTCTGTATTTCGTAAAATATGCGAAAGAAGAGAACTGGCAGGGTATGAAGGACATGAATGTCATGGACTGTGTTGAGTGCAGATGCTGTCAGTATATCTGTTCTTCCAAGATTCCGATCATTAACAGTATCAAAGCCGGAAAAAATGCAGTAAGGGGGATGAAGTGATATGTTGATTACCCAGTTAAAAGCAAAAGAAACTATCGTATCACTGGCAGCCGGAAAGAAAGTTTTTATCATCAACTGCCATGGATGCAAGGAAGTTCGTTTTCCGGAAAAAGAAGCTGTTGAACTTCAGAAGGAGCTTTCCGCTGAAGGAAATGTGACAGGGATCATGACAACGGATTATATCTGTAATCCGGAAAATATGCAGTTACGTCTTCAGAAACACATGGATAAGATCAAGGAAGCGGATCTGATTCTGGTATTCTCCTGTGGTGTTGGTGTACAGACCATCGCAGAATATCTGGAAGACAAGATGGTATGCGCAGCCTGCGATACATACCCGGTACCTGGTTTCCAGGGTGTAACACCGTTAGAATATAAATGTGACCAGTGTGGTGAGTGTTATCTGAACCTTACCGGCGGGATCTGCCCGATCACAGCATGCTCCAAGAGTCTTGTCAACGGCCAGTGCGGCGGTTCCAAGAATGGTAAATGCGAAGTGGACAGTGACATGGAGTGTGGATGGGAGCGCATCTACAGACGTCTGAAAGAGATCGGACGCCTTGACGCACTGAAATGCCCGACACAGATCCATAATTTCGCTACAGATGATGAAGTGAAATAATAAGCAAAGATTTATTAAGAAGCCAAATTAAATTATGATACGGTTCACCGGAAGTATTCCGCAAGGTATGTTGCAGAGCAGGTGGACCGTACCCCAAATTTTAAATGATTGGAGCAAATATAATATGAAAATGAAAGAATTATTCGACCGTGGTGAATTTGTAGTTTCTGCAGAAGTAGGACCGCCAAAAGGGATCCATGTAGATGAACTGGTAGAAGAAGCCAAAACTTATCTCAAAGGCGTTCATGCAGTCAATGTAACAGATAACCAGTCTTCTGTTATGCGTCTTGGATCTCTTGCAATGTGTAAAGTTCTCAAGGACGCCGGAATGGATCCGATCTTCCAGCTTGCATGCCGTGACAGAAACCGTATCGCACTGGAGTCTGATCTTTTAAGTGCTGCTATGCTTGGTATTGAGAACATCCTCTGTCTGACAGGTGACCATACGAAGATGGGCGATCATCCGCAGGCAAAACCGGTATTCGATCTTGATTCTGTATCTCTTCTTCATACAGTACAGCTTCTTGAGTCCGGTGTAGATCTTGGAGGAAACCCGTTGGTTGGTGAGCCTCCGAAATTCTCCAAGGGTGCCGTTGTATCTCCATGCAGCGATTCCGTTGACGCTCAGCTTGCAAAGATGGAAAGAAAGGTTGCTGCAGGTGCAGACTACTTCCAGACACAGGCTGTATTTGAGCCGGAGAAATTCATCAAATTTATGGAAAAAGCAAAACAGTTCGGAAAACCTGTACAGGTTGGTATCATCATTCCGAAATCCGCCGGAATGGCTAAGTTCATGAACAATAACGTAGCCGGCATCCATGTTCCGGATGAGATGATCGAGGAGCTGAAAGCAGACAAAGAGAAAACAAAAGCCGGTATCACAGGTGTTGAGATCGCTGCACGTATCATCAAAGAGTGCAAGCCATACTGCCAGGGTGTACATATCATGGCACTTGGATGGGAATCCAAGATCCCGGCACTTCTGGAGCAGGCTGAGATCTGATCAGAACGATTGCTTTATAAAAAATAATCAGAAAAGCTGTCCGGAACCGGATGCAGGAGATGCACACCGACCGGGCAGCTTTTGTGTAAGAAAAAGCTTCTCTATACGGAAAAACTCTTCGGGAAGCCTGCGTGATCCACAGCGGAAGAATTCTAGCTTAAGAGGTAAAGAGACGATGGAAAGTATTATTATCGGGATCGCCGGAGGATCAGGCTCCGGCAAATCTACATTTACAAACAGACTGAAGAAGCATTTCGGAGACGATGTGGTGGTGATCTATCATGATAATTACTACCGCAGACAGGACGGAATTCCTTTTGAAGAACGTGTGAAGGTGAATTACGATCACCCGGATTCACTGGAAACAGATCTTCTGGTAGAGCATCTCAAAGAACTCAAGGAGGGCAAAACCATCCAATGTCCGGTATACGATTACAGTCAGCACAACCGCTCCGACAAAGTGCTGAAGATCGAACCAAGACCGGTCATTCTGGTAGAGGGAATCCTGCTTCTTGCAGATCCGCGTATCCGAGATCTTCTGGATATCAAGGTTTATGTGGAAGCAGATGCAGATGAGAGGATCTTAAGACGGATCTCCAGAGATGTGGAGGAACGTGGACGGGATTTAAACGGAATCATCGATCAGTATCTTACCACAGTAAAACCGATGCATTATCTGTACGTGGAGCCCACACGGGCGAAAGCAGATATTGTGATCAACAGCGGTAAGAATAATGTGGCCTTTGATCTGTTTGTATCAAAGATCGGGCAGCTGTTGAAAGAACTGAAAAAATAATAAGTAAAATAAAAAGCATGTCATACTCTAGGACAGAGCGGATCAGGTTATATCCGTCTGGCTGTGTATGACATGCTTTTTTGACCGGTTCAGGTGAATATGTCTGTATTCACACGCTCTGTGTAAATTTCTCCACATAATATAAAGCTGCACCAATGGCAGGTGTATACTGCCCGTGGGTGCCGACCAGAATCTGGCTTCTGTCCAGGGTGAATGGTGCGTCTGTGTTGATGTGTTCTAACAGATAATTAATATCTTCTTCTGTAAAATAAGGTGCCAGATATCCGCTGATGATGATCGGTGCATCGATGATCAGGTTCAGATTTTTCATGGCAAAGGCCAGATGGTTCAGATAATCTTCCCAGTGCTTAGCAAGCCGGGGGGATTTTTTTTCGCGGAGCAGAGGGAAAAATTCCTTCACAGGCATCCTGGCAGACTGTTCCAGAGCGTTGGCAGAGCAGTAGGTTTCCAGACAGCCGTGGTTTCCGCAGTAACATAAAGGGCCGTCAGGATTGACGCACATATGCTCAAGGGTTCCGCTGTGCATGGAACTTCCCTGATGAATCTGATGATTGGTTATAATGGCACCGCCCAGGTTTCGGTTCAGAAGGAACACGACAGCACTGTCAAGCTCCGGGTGATTCCACAGCTCCAGAAAAGCGGCGGATTTGGAATCATGTTCCAGATGGCAGGGGTAAGGAAGATGCCGGGAAAAATCCTCCAGCTTCATTCCGGTATTGTTCATGATGTTTCCGTAGATCACAGTGGAATTATCCGGAGAAGTGATCCCCTGTGTGGCAATGGAAATACCCAGGATCTTTTCTTTCGGATAGTGATTTTCTGCGATGAATTTCCGTACTTTATCGGTCAGCTGGCTGTAATATTCTTCTGTGTTGGAATAGGGAAGAGCAATGGTTTCTGTATAAAAGGCATTTCCATATAAGTCGATTGCTGTGATATGGAACATGTTTTTCAGGATCCCGATTCCAATGGAAATCCGGAAATCCGAGACGATCTGGATGGCCTGAGCTTTCCTGCCTCCTGTGGAATCAAAATATCCGTTTCTGTCAATAAGCCCTTCTTTTTCCAGCAGGTTCAGGTTCTGACTTACTGTGGAAAGCCCCATCTGAAGGTCCTGGACGATCTGCATTTTGGAAGTCTGGCGTGTTTTGTATATATATTGGTAAACCTTGGAACGGTTTATTTTCTTTAAATTGATGGTGGTTAATCCTTTTTCACTCATGAGATTCTCCTGATAAAAGTAATTATAGATATGTTTAAGTTTTAAATGTATTTTAGTATAAATTTGCAGGAAATGCAATGTCAGCGCATGAAGCAGAGCAGAACAAAAGTTTTTTCGAGGAATAATAAGTAACAGTATATGGATTGGCAAAGAATATATGTCTTGTGCATAAGTAAAAGTAAACAAAAATATAAGAGCAAAATTAGGTGTTTTGTCAATGGATTTTTAAAAAAAATAGTTTTATACTCTACTTACAGTTAAGAGATAAGCATAAGTAAAAACTTAAACAATGACGAAATAGAAGAAAACAGGGAGGTTCAAGATTATGAAATTAACAAGAAATGGAATCAAGGAACGTGAAGCATGGAAGAAAGCAGGCATCGATCTTCCGGGATACGATGTAGAGGCTGTGACTGAGAAAGCGAAGAAGGAGCCTGGCTGGGTACATTTCGGAATCGGAAATATTTTCCGTGTATTTATCGGCGGCATCGCAGATGGTCTTCTGGAAGAGGGAGTTCTTGACAGAGGGATCACATGTGTAGAGACCTTTGATTATGATGTAGTAGACAAGATTTACGATCCATACGACAACCTTGGTTTAAATGTTATCCTTCACGGTGACGGAACCCGTGAGTACAAAGTTCTTGGGGCACTTGCAGAAGCAGTGAAAGCACAGTCTTCTGATGTTGGACAATGGAACCGCCTGAAAGAAATTTTTGCGGCTAAATCCTTGCAGTTGGTTTCCTTCACTATCACAGAGAAGGGTTATGCACTCCGGAAAGCAGACGGAACATGGTTCCCGTTTGTGGAAGCAGATATTAAAAACGGACCGGATAAGGCGACGGGAGCAATGGCAGTTCTTGTGGCTATGCTGAATGAAAGATATAAAGCAGGGAAATATCCGATCGCCCTGGTATCCATGGACAACTGCTCACAGAACGGCGCCAAGCTTCGTGAGTCCGTGCTGACTATGACAGAGGAATGGCATAAAGCGGGCTTCGTAGATGATGGCTTCGTAGATTATGTAACGGATGAGAAGGTGGTTGCATTCCCGTGGACCATGATCGACAAGATCACACCTCGTCCAAGCGAGCAGATCGCAGCAGACCTTGAGAACCTGGGCGTTGAAGATATGCAACCGGTGATCACAGGAAAGAAAACATACATTGCACCATTTGTTAATGCTGAGAAGCCACAGTATCTTGTTATCGAGGACAGCTTCCCCAACGGACGCCCTGCTTTGGAAAAAGGCTTCGGCGTATACATGGCAGACAGAGATACCGTCAATCTCTCCGAGAGAATGAAAGTAACCGTCTGCCTGAATCCGGTACATTCCGCAACCGGCCCTCTTGGTGTGGTACTTGGATATGATCTCTTTGCACATATGCTGAACACCAACGAAGATATGATGAAAATGGCCCGTATGGTTGCTTATGACGAGGGACTTCCGGTAGTTGCAGATCCTGGAATCCTTTCCCCACAGGCATTTGTGGACGAGCTCTTTAATGACCGTTTCCCGAATGAGTATCTTGGAGACACCAACCTCCGTCTGGCTGTAGATGTATCCCAGATGGTTGGAATCCGTTTCGGTGAGACTGTAAAAGCATATGTGAAAAAATTCGGAGATGCTTCCAGACTGACAGCAATTCCCCTTGGAATCGCCGGATGGCTGAGATATATGCTGGCTGTAGATGACGAAGGAAACAAATTTGAGCTTGCCCCGGACCCGATGAATGAGGAAATCACAGATCAGCTTGGAGACATCGTGATCGGTAAACCGGAGACATTCAAAGATCAGCTGAAACCGATCCTCTCCAACGAAAGACTGTTCTTTACAGATCTTTACAAAGATGGTGTGGGTGAAAAGATCGAGGACATGTTCCGCGAGATGATCGCAGGACCGGGAGCTGTAAAGGCAACTATTCATAAATATGTAAAATGAAACATCAGAGTTCAAAAGTCAGACAGCAATCCGTAAGTAGTGAATAAAGAGAAATGAGGTAAATGGAAAGATGACAGAACCGGTATTTGCGGCAGATTCGTTAAGACTGTTGATCGCGGCAGCAGCAGGGATTTTATTATTATTGTTACTTATCATAAAATTTAAGATTCACCCGGTTTTATCCCTGTTGATCGCTGCACTGGTTATCGGGCTTGGTGCCGGAATGCCGGTTCCAACGCTGGTAAGCACTGTGGAAAACGGCGCAGGAGAAACCTTACAGGGAATCATACTCCTGATCGGACTGGGCTCTCTGTTCGGTGGGATATTGGAAGTGTCCGGCGGCGCACAGTGCGTTGCCCAGACACTGATAAACAAATTTGGTGAGAAAAAAGCGGGGATCGCTCTTGGAATCACAGGACTTGTGGTAGGAACTACGGTATTCTTTGAGGCAGGCGTTGTGATCCTGATCCCTCTGGCATTCGGACTTGCGAAGAAAACAAAGAAATCTACTTTATATTATGTGATACCTCTTCTCGCCGGACTTGCCACCGGATTTGCATTTATACCGCCATCAGCAGGATCTGTTCTGGTGGCAAATATGCTGAATGTGGATCTCGGAGTGATGATCGCGGTAGGTGTGCCTGTGGGTATTTTATCATTGATTTTTGCAGGAATCTTATGGTCCAAATTTATCGGCAAAAAGATCAACACAGGGCTTCCCTCCAATATCCAGGAGGTACGTGAGGAGGAAGAAGCCAATCTGCCGAAGTTTTCTACAGTATTATGTATCATTCTTGTTCCGCTGGTATTGATCCTGTGCAATACAGTTTCTGAATACATTCCGGGAATCGACGCGGCACGTCCTGTTCTGGAATTTCTGGGAACACCTTTTGTGGCACTGATCATAGCAGTATTGCTTGCCATGTATTTTCTCGGAAAGAAGCAGGGCTATAATGGAGAGCAGCTTAAGAAAATCCTGGATCGTTCTCTGAAGCCTACCGGACAGATCCTTCTGGTCATCACTGGTGGAGGTATCATCCGCTGGGTTCTTCAGGACTGCGGTATGGGAAACATTATAGGACCTGCCCTGGAAAAAAGCGGACTTCCGCTTGTACTGGTCGCATTTCTTATTGCAGCTCTGATCCGCGCATCTGTTGGTGCGGCAGTTGTGGCTATGACAATGGCAGCAGGAATTATGGCTGCTATGCCCGGAGTTGCAGACCTGTCACCGGTTTATCTGGCAGCAATGGTCTGTGCCATCAACGGCGGTGCAACGGCATTCAGCCATGTAAATGATTCCGGATTCTGGCTGGTAAGCTCTCTTCTGGAGATTGATGAAAAAACAACCTTAAAATCCTGGACAATGATGGAAACTATCGTAGGAGTAACAGGCCTGGTTTGTGCTGTTGTGATCAGCCTGTTTGCATAGGAGAGTGGACAAAAATGATAGTAAAAGTAATTTTAGGCACAATGCAGAATGCAAGAAAGTTGGTAAGTATTGCAGAATCCATCCCATGTGATGTAGAATTATGTTATGGCCGTTATGTTGTAAATGCAAAGTCTATGCTTGGGGTCTTAAGTATGCCTGAGTTTGACGGGGGAGAGCTTCATGTACATACAGATAATGAGAAAGAATGTGAGAAGATCCTTTTTCAGCTGCTTGATCAGAACCTTCTTGTGGACACAGGAGATGCTGTGAAAAGATCCATCTATGATATCACAACCTTTGGTGAGATCCTGATCGATTTTACTTCTCGGGATATTAATGAGGACGGACAGATGCTGTATGCCAGAAATCCGGGCGGTGCACCAGCCAATGTTGCAGTTGCAGCCAGCAGACTGGGAGCTCATACGGCATTTATCGGTAAAGCAGGAAAAGACATGCACGGAAAGTTCCTGAAATCTGTTCTTGAGAAAGAAAGCGTGGATACCAAGGGTATGCTTCTGGACGAAAATTATTTTACTACCCTGGCTTTTGTGGAAGTCAGGGAGACCGGAGAGAGGACTTTCTCTTTTGCAAGAAAACCGGGAGCGGATACGAAGATCCAGAAGGAAGAAGTGGACGTGGATGTGCTGGATCATACCCATATTTTTCATGTTGGATCATTGTCCCTGACGGATCAGCCTGCAAGAGATACCACGTTTTATGCGGTAAAAAGAGCGAAAAACAAGGGCAGCGTGATTTCTTACGATCCCAATTACCGTGCATCTCTGTGGCCGGATGAAAAAACTGCCAAAAAACATATGAGAAGTCTGGTACCCTATGTGGATCTCATGAAGATTTCAGATGAGGAAACCGAGCTTCTGACAGATCATAAGGATGTCCGGGAAGCAGCGAAGACACTGTATGAGCAGGGCGTGAAAGTCGTGGTAGTTACTCTTGGCGGTGAAGGAGCTTATATTTACAGCAAAGATGGAGGCTGTATGGTGCCGGGCTTTTCAGTGAAACAGATTGCAGATACGAACGGAGCCGGTGATTCCTTCTGGGGAGGATTCCTGTATAAGGTCAGCACATCGGAGAAACAGCCGGACGAGCTGACACAGGAGGAACTGAAGGAATTTGCACGTTTCGGTAATGCGGTGGCCAGTCTATGCGTGGAGAAAAAAGGTGCGATCCCGGCAATGCCGGAGCTTGCACAGGTGGAACGCAGAATTGCAGAGGAATCGTATTCATAAACCTGTAGCAGAGTTATATCTAAATTGCGAAGCGATTGTGTTTATGAGCATGTCAGATTTATGAAAGGATGGGGTTTTGAAATGAATTTAAAAGATCAGATGAACGGAATTCAGCACGTAGGTGTGCCGACCAATGACATTGAGACAACCATTAAATTTTATGAAGCACTGGGATTTGAGATCGCTTTTCAGACAGTGAACGAGGCTGCCAATGAGAAGGTTGCTTTCCTGAAGCTTGGAAATCTTGTGATCGAGACGTACGAGAACAAAGCTGCAAAAATGGAATCCGGTGCCATCGACCATGTTGCCATTGATGTGAAGGATGTGGAGAAAGTCCACGAGCTGGTAACAGCAGCCGGACTGAATACTACCAATGATGAAGTCCATTTCCTGCCGTTCTGGGAGAATGGTGTGAAGTTCTTTACTATCGAAGGACCGAATAAGGAGAAAGTGGAGTTCAGCCAGTACTTATAAGAAGTAAATAAAGTTGTGCTCATGGGTGTGAAACAGAGTATAATGCAGATGTTTATTTTGTGTTGCATACAGCCTGTCAGATATCAGATGAATTAAAGATCATCGTATGTCTGACGGGCTGTTTTATGTATCAGAAAGAATTTACGCACGGCAAAGATATCTGACGCAGGATTTCACATTCTGATGGGCTGGATTAAGATGCATTATTTTAGAGGAGTGCTATAGGGACATGGGAAAATTTCTTGCATGAAATGGATAATGAGACTACAATGAAATGCAGACGTGCTATAGAAGATCAGGATCAGCAGTAGATGAGATGATTCCTGAAGAATGAAAACGGGAAATGGATTTCGGATATCCGTTCACGTATAATGGAGAATTATGAAAATACATTACAGAATCAAAAATAATACAATAGAAATCATCCGTTGTTACGGTACCGATGACCGGATCGTGCTTCCGGAAGAGATCAATGGTCTTCCGGTAGTCAGTGCGGCGCCGTATGCGTTTTCGGCACACAAGGATGGTGAGGAAGAGGCGGAAGTCTGGGAAAATGAAGATACATTTTCGTTTGGAGAAGAGAGGCTTCTTGCCGGCGAAGAAGTGCAGGAGATCGTTTTCCCGGATACGCTGAAGGAAATCGGAAGATATATTTTTTATGGATGCAAAAAACTGGAGCGGCTGGAGTTTTCGGATACGCTGATGCAGGTGGGAACCGGGGCATTTACGGGATGCAGCGGGCTGAAGGAGCTTGTGATCCATCAGAAAAAGGGAATCAAATCCTGTGCGAAGGAGATTCTTGGGGAGTTATGGCAGAAAATCGATGTGGATTTTCTGTACGAAAATGGCGAGGCAAGTGGAAAACGTGCGCATATGGTTTTTCCGGAGCATTATGATGAGGCGGTGGAGAATACGCCTGCGAGAATTTTGTTTACGGAGTATCATGGATCCGGGACCAATTATCGGCAATGTTTCTATAATAAAGAACTGGATTTCGCGGAGTATGACAGCTTGTTTGATATGGCAGTGGTGATGGATAAGCTGGAGGTCCTGGTGGATATGAGCTTCGGACGACTTTGTTATCCGTGGCTGCTGAGTAAAAAAGCGAAGAAGCAGTATGAGGATTATATCCGGGGAAATCTTAAGGATATTGGGGAATATCTGGTGGAGAGCGGAAACTTAAATGGTCTGGAACTGCTTTCCCAGGAAAAACTCTGGAACAGAGAGGGCCTGGAACACAGTATTGATGTGGCTTCCGGAAAGAAGGATATGGAGATTTCCGCGTTTCTGATGAATGAGCGCAGCCGGATGCTGGAGGAAGAGCGGAAGGTGGCCGGGGAGACAGAAGATTCAGTTCGACCGGTGAGAAGGAAACAAAAATTTCAGTTGTAAGTTGGAAGTGCCCACTGATAACTGCGGAGTGACTGCACTAACTTTATAACATATGTGAGTATGTGAAAAATAAGTTGCATGTAGATAGATTACGATATTATGAAGTAGTAATGGCAATTATAGTAGTTTCTGAGAGAACTATAATGAAGACAGAATTGTGACAGCAGATCAGAGGGGGTGAGAATTCTGAGTGAAATAGAAATAACCGAAAATAACAAAAATAACAAAAATAACTATCTATCCGGTCAGGGATCCAATTCCCAGGAAGCAGCCCAGCGTCTCCAGGACATCGGCAGCAGCATCCTGCGGGCGGCAAGAGACGAGCTGTATCTGGGCATGCGCTTTCTGGACGTGGCGCTGAGCAGCTTTGTTTATCGGATGGATGGTTCGGTCAGTCCATTTGGAACAGACGGGGCTGTGATATACTTCCATCCGGCACAGCTTGGCGGGCTCTATAAAGAAAACAGGATTCTTGTGAATCGAGGATATCTCCATATGGTATTTCACTGCATTTTCCGGCACTTTGGGAAGCCGGGAATAGAGAAGCGTTTGTGGAATTTAAGCTGCGATATTGCAGTGGAGCATATGATCGACGGGATCTACCACCGCTCAGTCCGATATTCCAGAAGTCTTCTCCGGAGGGAAACCTACCGTCTTCTGGAAAAGGAAAAGAAGACGTTGAATGCGGAGCGGATCTACAAGATTTTGAAAGAACAGTTCCTGAAGGAAAAAGAACTGCTGCAGCTGGAAAAAGAGTTCTATGTGGATGATCACAAATACTGGGTCAACCAGCAGCCGAATCAGAAACCCAATCCCCTGATGAGCAAAAAATGGGAAGATATCAGCGAAGGGATCGAGACAGACCTGGAGACTTTTTCCAGGGAGGCAGGAGAACAGGACGGAGATTTTCTGGATCAGCTGAAAATAGAGAACAGAGAACGGTATGATTACCGGGATTTTCTGCGGAAGTTTGCGGTATTCCGGGAAGAGCTGACGGTAGATCCGGATAGCTTTGATCATAATTTTTACACCTATGGGCTTTCTCTTTATGGGAATATGCCGCTGATTGAACCCCTGGAAACCAGAGAAGTGAAAAAAGTTTCGGAATTTGTCATCGTGATCGATACCTCCATGTCCTGTTCTGGGGAACTGGTGCGGAGATTTCTGGAGGAAACTTACGGAATCTTAAGTGACAGCGGAAATTTTTTCCGAAAGGTAAATATACACATTATCCAGTGTGACGAGAAGGTGCATTCAGATGTGAAGATCACCGGCAGAGAAGAACTGCAGGATTACATGGATAGTCTGGAGCTTTACGGCGATGGGGGCACAGATTTTCGCCCGGCTTTTGCTTATGTGGAAGAGCTGATGGAGAAACGAGAGTTTGAAAATCTGAAAGGCCTGGTGTATTTTACAGACGGTTACGGCATTTTTCCGGCAAAGATGCCGCCATACCGGACTGCATTTGCATTTATGGGGCAGGAGCCGGAGGATGTGGATATCCCGGCCTGGGCCATGAAGCTGGTGATCACGGAGGATGAATTACAAGGAGAAGAAAGACCATGAACATAAAACGAGCAAAACAGGAGATCAGAGATTCCATAGAAGCATATCTTGCAAAAGACGAATTCGGTGAGTACCGGATCCCGGCAATCCGTCAGAGACCGATCCTTCTTATGGGCCCTCCGGGAATCGGAAAGACACAGGTTATGGAGCAGATCGCAAGGGAATGCGGGATTGCCCTTGTTTCTTATACTATTACCCACCACACCAGACAGAGTGCCGTGGGACTTCCTTTCATTGTAAAAAAGAATTACGGTGAGGAAGAATTTTCTGTCACGGAATATACCATGAGTGAGATCATTTCATCCGTTTACGACAAAATGGAAAAAACAGGTCTGAAAGAAGGCATCCTGTTCATTGATGAGATCAACTGCGTATCTGAAACACTGGCACCGATGATGCTGCAGTTCCTTCAGGGAAAAACCTTCGGAAACCAGAAGGTGCCGGAAGGCTGGGTAATCGTCACAGCAGGCAACCCGCCGGAATATAACAAATCCGTCCGGGAATTCGATGTGGTCACTCTGGACCGTATCAAGAAGATTGATGTGGAGGCAGACTTTGATGTATGGAAGGAATACGCCTACCAGCAGGGAATTCATCCGGCGGTGATCTCCTATCTGGAGCTTCGCAGAAAAAATTTCTACAGGGTGGAGAATACCGTAGACGGAAAGATCTTTGCCACAGCCAGAGGCTGGGAGGACCTTTCACGTCTGATCCAGGTTTATGAGATCCTTGGAAAAACCGTAGACCGTGAGGTGGTCAGCCAGTACATCCAGCACAGGATGATCGCGAAGGATTTCGCCAGCTATCTGGCTCTTTATTATAAGTACAGAACGGATTATAAAGTGGAGGACATCCTGAAAGGAAAGTGGGATTCCATTACCCTGGGTAAGATCCGCACGGCCTCTCTGGATGAGCATCTGAGCATTGTAAGCCTTCTCAATGGAAAGCTCAGCGAGCTTTTTACAGAATGCTATCTTACCGATGCCTATCTCACGAAACTGTATGATTATATGGTGTACTTCAGAGAAGCTCAGGACAGACTCACAGCAAAAAATCTCATGGAAAAAGCAGAGGCGGATCTTGAAAAGGACAAAAAGAGTGAGCTTCTTACAAAACAGCAGGAGCGTATACAGAAACGTGTTGTGTCATTCTTTGAAGATGCGTCCGGATTGGAATCAGCTTCGGAATCAACCGGATCAGATAAAACCGGATCAGGTTCAGAGTCGGCAGGAGGCAGAAGTGCTGCAGCAGAATCGGAAGTTTTATCGTCAAACAGGAACTATGAGTTTGTGAAAGCCCTCTTTGAATCCGAAACCGAAGCCTACGAAAACCGAACCGACGAAATATCCTTTACTCTTCAGAACGTTTTCGACTTTATGGAAGCTGCCTTTGGGGACAGTCAGGAAATGGTGGCATTTATCACGGAACTGAATGCCAACTACTATAGTCTTTGGTTCATTCGGGAGAACGGTTCCGACCAGTATTACAGGCATAATAAAGGTCTTCTTTTTGACGACCGCCAGAAAATGATTCTGGGTCAGATGGAGGAAGTGGAAAACATTCTCAATAATGGAATAATGTAATATGTCTTACCAATTTATTATTTACTATTGATTAAATTGGGGAATTATCGTATAATATTTACTATAAAAGTCCGGAAAATAGAGAGGGCAAATAGTCAAAATGCACAGACTGGCTGAATAGCTGCAGAGCGATTATATGGTGCAGAACTGCATGATGACTGAGAATGGTGAATATCCACTTGTCTATATTCCGGGATTTTTATGTAAAGGAAGGCAACACAATAATAAAGGAAGGCGGCCGAAACGGACGACATGTTTACAAAGATTACAGAAGAACGAGCATTTGACGGAATATTAGTGCAGATCATAGAAAATATCCGGCGGGGAGAACTGAAGCCGGGGGACACTTTACCTGCGGAACGTGTTATGGCAGAATCACTGGGAGTTTCCAGACCTGCTGTCCGTGAAGTCCTGCGGGCACTGGAGCTGATGGGAATTGTCACAACGGTCCGCGGCGGAGCCAACTATATTACCGAGAATATGGATCAGTGGCTTTCTGCACCACTGGCCCTTCTTTTTCAGCTGAATAACAGCCATGTACAGCAGGTGCAGGAACTTCGTTCTGCGCTGGAGCAGGAGGCTGCGCTTCTTGCAGCCGGGAAGTGTACAGAGAAGGATGCATTAGATCTGCGTTCCATCCTGGCACAGCTGGAGAGCTCAGAGGACGAGAAAGCTCGTGCAGGTCTTGATAAGAAGCTTCATACGAAGATCGGCAGGATCGCAGGGAATCCTATGATCTATAATGTTCTGGATGCGGCAGCGCAGCTGACAGAGGAGATCATTTCCGGTACCCGAGCTTATATTATGCAGAAACATAATTCCGCTCTTGAGGTGGATGACCAGCACAGAAGACTGGTGGAAGCCATTATTTCCGGAGACCGGAACCAGGCGGAGAGGCTGATGCGCGAACATATGGAAACCATTGAGAAATATATAATGGAGATCGCACAGCAGCAGGGTGAGAACAGCCTTGTATTTCATCGCTGATCCACTTGAAAAAAATAAATAAAATTTCAGTAAAAATCCCGTTAATCTGGTAAGACCACTATTGATTTTGGTAAGACCGCGTGCTATAATAGGGAATGTATTGGTAATACCAAAAAGTTTGATATTATGGCAGCATCCCGAAGGCTTCATGAGACGAGACAACATAAGACGAGACAGCTTGAGACGAGACAACATGAGACAAGACAACGTAGGATGAGACAGCACAAGTTGAGGCAGCATGAGGCAGGACAGCGTAAGACGAGACAGCACAGGATGAAGGTTACTGTACCCCTGCAGTATTATATAAAGTATGCTGCGGGTCACAGCGTGGGCAGTAACCTGCCGGACATATCAGGAGAAAGGACTTGCGATTATGGGATATGTAAAATGGAGTTATGACACACTGAACCATTTCTGCGGAGATGTTTTTAAAGCATTTGGCTTTTCTGAGGAAGAAGGAAGTATCATTAAAGATGTTCTTCTGACTGCTGATCTGTATGGAATCGAGAGTCACGGAATGCAGAGAATGGTTCGTTACCATAAAGGAATTGAGAAGGGGACTATTCATCCCCAGGCGAAACCGGAAGTTGTTTTTGAGACACCGATTTCTGCTGTGATAGACGGACATAATGGAATGGGCCAGCTGATCAGTCATTTTGCCATGGAAAAGGCAATTGAGAAGGCGAAGACAACTGGTGTGGGAATCGTAAGTGTACGAAATTCCAACCATTTCGGTATTGCAGGATATTATGCGAACATGGCCTGCCATGAAGGACTTCTTGGAATGGCATGTACCAACTCCGAGGCGATCATGGTACCGACCTTCGGAAGAAAGGCTATGCTGGGTTCCAACCCGATCGCAGTTGCTATGCCTGCAGACCCGTACCCGTTTTTCTTTGACTGTTCGACAACAGTTGTAACCAGAGGTAAACTGGAAATGTATAATAAGATGGGCAAGCCTCTTCCGGATGGCTGGGCACTTGACAAAAACGGTCATGCCAGCAATAATGCACCGGATGTACTTGCAAACATCGTAGCCAAGAAAGGCGGCGGAATCATGCCTCTCGGCGGAAACGAGGAAGTCAGCGGAAGCCATAAGGGATATGGCTATGGAATGCTCTGTGAGCTGTTCAGCTCTATTCTTTCCATGGGCGTTACCTCCGACAAGTGCTGTACGTTCCCGGATAAGACCGGTATCTGCCATGGATTTATGGCGATCAACCCGGCGGCATTCGGAGATCCGGATGCGATCCGCAAGCATTTTTCAGAATACCTTGAGGCACTTCGGGAGAGTCCGAAGGCAGACGGTCAGGACAGGATCTATACACACGGCGAGAAAGAGGTAGCTGCTGAAAAAGACAGAAAAGAGAATGGCATTCCGGTCAACGACAATACCATGGTAGAGCTTGCTGATCTCTGCAGTTATCTGAAGCTTGATTTTGGTTCTTATTTTGAAGGCTATGAGCTTCCGAAGGACAGTAAATTCTTCGATGGTAATTATTAATTCAGGTAATCCTTTTGAAATGAAATATATCATAATTATCCAAGGAGGAAAAGAAAATGGATTATGCAAAAGAGTCATTAAGACTGCACGGAGATTGGAAAGGTAAGATCGAGGTTGTTACAAGAGTGCCGGTTGAGAATAAAGACGACCTTTCTCTTGCATATACACCAGGTGTAGCTCAGCCTTGCCTTGAGATCCAGAAAGATATCAATAAATCCTACGAGCTTACAAGAAGATGGAATATGTGTCTTGTTGTAACAGATGGTTCCGCAGTTCTTGGTCTTGGTGACATCGGACCGGAAGCAGGTATGCCTGTAATGGAAGGTAAATGTGTACTGTTCAAGGCATTCGGCGATGTAGACGCATTCCCGCTTTGCATTAAGAGCCATGATGTAGACGAGATCGTAAATACTATTTACATGATCTCCGGATCCTTCGGTGGTGTTAACCTTGAGGATATCTCCGCTCCGAGATGCTTTGAGATCGAGAAAAAACTGAAAGAGAAATGTGATATTCCGATCTTCCACGATGATCAGCACGGAACTGCAGTTATCACACTTGCAGGCCTGACAAACGCTCTGAAGGTTGTCGGAAAGAAGAAAGAGGATGTTCGTATCGTTATGAACGGTGCAGGTGCAGCTGCTATCTCTATCTGCAGACTTCTTCTGAAAGCAGGCTTCAAGGATGTTACACTCTGCGATAGAAAGGGTGCCATCTATGAGGGACGTACAGAAGGAATGAACCCGGTTAAGGAAGAGATGAGCAAGCTCACAAACCTTCAGAAGAAACAGGGATCTCTTGCAGAGATGCTGGTTGGCGCGGATGTATTTATCGGTGTTTCCGCTCCTGGAGCAGTTACAACAGAGATGGTTAAGACCATGAACAAAGATGCCATCATCTTCGCATGCGCAAACCCGATACCGGAGATCTTCCCGGATGACGCAAAAGCAGGCGGAGCAAAGGTTATCTCCACAGGAAGAAGTGATTTCCCGAACCAGATCAACAACGTTCTTGCATTCCCTGGAATCTTCCGTGGTGCATTTGATGTAAGAGCAAGTGATATCAACGATGAGATGAAGATCGCAGCTTCCAAGGCTCTTGCAGATCTGATCACAGATGAGGAGCTTTCTCCGGAGTATATCATTCCGAAGGCATTCGACAAGAGAGTCGGACCGGCTGTCGCAAAAGCAGTAGCAGAGGCAGCAAAAGCAACAGGCGTAGCACGTATCTGATCTTAAGCGCCTGACACGAACCAAAACAGCCCTTCATTAAGAAGAATATATCAGACACCCGTACTCTGTAACCCGGTACGGGTGTCTTTTTGTTTCCCGGCAGGTGGTATTACCCTTTGACAAATGTCCTCTCAGTGAGTACAATAGCAAAAGAATATGATAGGAGGTTAAGCACAGCATGAAACCATGGGAAGCTAATATACGAAAAGTAGTGCCGTATACTCCTGGCGAGCAGCCAAATGAGAGCGACATGATCAAACTGAATACAAACGAGAATCCATATTCACCGGCTCCGGGTGTTGAGAAGGCGCTGAAGGCCCTTGATGCCGATACCCTGAGACTTTATCCGGATCCGACAGCAGGAGACCTGGTACACAGTATTGCCGCGTTCTACGGACTGAAGGATGATCAGGTATTTACAGGCGTTGGTTCCGATGACGTACTGGCTATGTGTTTTCTCACATTTTTTAATTCAGAGAAGCCGATTCTGTTCCCGGATATCACCTATTCCTTCTATGATGTATGGGCAGATCTTTTAAGGATCCCATATGAGCGCCCGGTATTAGATGAGGAGTTCCATATCCGTAAAGAAGATTATTTCCGTGAAAACGGCGGAATCGTATTCCCTAACCCCAATGCACCGACCGGCGTGGAAATGCCTCTTTCCGAGATCGAGGAGATCGTAGCAAAGAATCCGGAGAGTATCGTGATCGTAGATGAGGCGTACGTGGATTTCGGAGCAGCATCCGCACTGCCGTTGATCGAAAAATATGATAATCTGCTTGTTGTGCAGACCTTCTCCAAGTCCAGATCCCTGGCAGGAATGCGTATTGGATATGCCTTCGGAAATCCGGAGCTGATCAAATATCTCAATGATGTGAAATATTCCTTTAATTCCTATACCATGGATCGTGCTACTATCGCAGCTGGTGTGGCATCTATGGAGGATAAGGCATATTTTGAGGAATGCTGCCATAAGATCATTACAACAAGAGAGTGGACAAAGGCAGAGCTCAGGAAGCTTGGATTTTCCTTCCAGGATTCCAGATCCAACTTTATCTTTGCCACACATGAGAGCTGTCCGGCCAAAGAGCTTTTCATAGCACTGCGGGAGAAACATATCTATGTAAGATATTTCCCGAAGGACAGGATCGACAATCATCTCCGTATCACCATCGGTACCGATGAGGAGATGAAAAAACTGGTGGAATTCCTGACGGAATATCTGCAGAAATAACAGTTAAGGAGGTATTATGGAAGTACTGGTACAATGGTTTTCACACCACCTTGCACAGTTTATCTCTCCCGAGGGCGCTGTGTTCATCATTTCTATGATCCCGATACTGGAGCTTCGAGGCGGTCTTCTGGCAGCCTCTCTGCTGAAGATATCGGCTGCGAAGGCACTGCCGATCTGTATCGTGGGAAATATTGTTCCGATTCCGTTTATCCTGCTTTTTATCCGGCAGATTTTTAAATGGATGAAAAAAACAAAGACGTTCAGAGGTCTGATCACAAAGCTGGAAAATAGAGCTATGGGAAAGAGTGACCAGATCAAGAGGTATGAATTTCTTGGACTTTTGCTGTTTGTGGGAATCCCTCTTCCGGGCACAGGAGCCTGGACAGGTGCACTGATCGCCTCTCTTCTTGAGGTGGATATCAAAAAATCCTCCATTGCGATCCTGTGCGGACTTTTTATGGCAAGTGCCATTATGTATATTGTTTCTTATGGAATTGTAGGAAATGTAGTGCATTGACCGACCGCAGAGAAGGAATGTCTTTCTGATCGAAATCGGATTGAAAATAAAGAAATCCCTTACCGGATCTGTAAAATGATATGTGTTCTGTATTCTGGAAACATATCAGATATTGGTAAGGGATTTTTTTATGTGCTTTTACATATCAGGCAGATGTATACAAAGAAGATCCTTACATAAGTCTGCGCTTCAGCATGTCAGCGTTTAAAGCGTATTTCAGAGCTGTATCCCTGGTGATACGGCCTTTTTTATATAATTCCAGAAGGCTCTGGTCCATAGAACGCATCTGCTCCTGACCGGATGTGGAGATCACGCCTTCGATCTGGTGTACTTTATTGTCGCGGATCATATTGCGGATGGCAGGAGTCAGGCGCATGATCTCGAAAACAGGAATGTTGCGTCCGTCCACATCCGGGATCAGCTGCTGGGAGATCACAGCCTGAAGGACCATGGAAAGCTGGAGGGCGATCTGATGCTGCTGGGATGGCTCAAACACGTCCATGATGCGTTCAATGGTGTTGGCTGCTCCCAGAGTATGCAGGCTGGAAAGGACAAGATGACCGGTTTCCGCAGCGGTCATGGCAGTCTGGATGGTTTCATGATCACGCATCTCTCCAAGAAGGATCACATCCGGGCTCTGGCGTAGTGTGGCACGAAGAGAAGTCAGATAGCTTTCGGTGTCGGTACAGATCTCGCGCTGGCTGACGATACAGCGATCATGGCGGTGGAGATATTCCAGAGGATCCTCCAGAGTGATGATGTGGCCTTCCCGGGTATGGTTGATCCGGTCGATCAGACAGGCCATGGTGGTGGATTTGCCGCTTCCGGCAGAACCGGTAACAAGGACCATGCCACGGGTATATTCGGAGATGTTCATCACATCATCGGGAATGGAAAGTTCTGCAGGATCCGGCAGCCGGAAGGCGATCACGCGGATCACGGCAGCCAGGGAACCACGCTGCTTGTAGGCATTGACACGAAATCTGGAAACACCGGGAATAGAAAAAGAAAAGTCATCATCACCGGTTTCCATAAGACGGGATATATCGCGGTTTTCCGCAAGTCCGTAAATGGTGCGGAGTAAATTTTCTGTCTGATCAGGCATCAGCCTGTCACCACGGTCCAAAAGATGACCGTCGATTTTTTCTGCCAGGGGGCGGCCGGCGATGATAAAGATATCAGAGACACGCCGGTTGGCAGCTTCTGTCAAAAATTCAGGAATAGAGGTATCCATAGGTTTATTCTCCTTTAAATACATTCTGGTGGTTGTCAGGTTGCCAGGATCCGGTAAGCTCTGTGTTCCATTGCAGGATCTGATAAGCAGAAGAGCTTTTTTTATGCGGGTAAAAAATCTCAAGCACTACAGAAAGCTGTTGTGTCTCGGAAATTCCAACGGAGAGGGAAAGGGTGTGGCTGTGGGGATCCCAGCTGAGATCGTCCCTTGTGTCCGCAAGCTTTTGTACCATGGAAAAATATCCGGTCTCATCGGAAGCTTTTTCCCTGTATTGCTCCAGATCATCACGGATTTCTGAAACGGTTTCCGTGGCATCTGCGCAGCCGGTGTAATAATTTTCGGTCTGTTCCATAGAATGTCTGGCTGTGTTAAGACTGGATCTGGAGCTTCCAAGAGTAAGCAGAGCAAGTACACAGAGACACAGTACAGAGAAGATAAGAAACAGGGAAGGAATGCCGACAGTTACAAAAAACGTATGCTTCTGTTTCAATGTACAGCCTCCCTTCTGTAATCATCAACAGGAAAACGCAGGGTGATCCGGTAAAGCTCACTGCCGTTGGAAAGCTGCCGGAAAGAAAGCTCGCCGGATTTTTCTGAAGAAGAAATATCTGTTTCCAGGATCATTTCACAGGCGGCTTCTCCGGAAGAGCAGCTCTGCCAGTTACGGTTATAATACCAGATCAGGCTGGTGTCCTTTTTGATGCCCCCCGGAAGCAGAGAGAGGATTTGTTCATCGGTTCCGTCAGTGCCTTCCAGTACCTCGCCCACGGAGGTTGTGAGAGCCTGGATCTGGTTCCACTGTTCTGCCTGGAGCCGGCTTTTCCGTGCTGCCGCGAAGATCTGGATGCAGGCAGCTGAGGAAAGTGACAGAAACAAAAGGGCAAGGATCATTTCCATCAGAAAAAGGCTGGTACCGGAATTATGTCTTGATTTTTTCATGATGCCTCCTTTTGGGCAGTGCGATGAAGCAGGAATTCCGAGCGGATCCCTGTGGTACTTTCCAGGGAAAAGTGGTAAAAACCATTTTCCATTTCCGAAAACCGGAAATCGGAAAGCTGTGAGATGACGGTCCCTGCATCAGAGCTGGCCTGAGAGCCTTTTGCAGTGAAAAGCTCCATCAGACTGTCATTTTTCAGGTAAATATACGTGATATATTCTTTTCCTTTGATATCGTCCCGGAAACAAAGAGCCGGAATATCATCCAGGGAACCGGAAAAAATCTCATCGCCGCGGTCGTGCTGCCGGAATTTGGTAGTCAGATAAGTTGCTGCAGTCCCAAGCTCGGAATCGGAGTCAGTCTGTTTCACAGTCTGCTGGTAAATCCGGGCGGAAAATAGCAGCATCAGTATAAGGAACAGAACAAAAACACCGAAAAGAAGAAGCGAAAAAAGAGAAGAAACGGAATGTCCGGTGTTCTTCCGGTGATTCATGAGGCATTCCCTCCTTTCGCACTGCCGGACAGAGCAATTACACTGATAGACGGCAGGAGATTGGAACCGTTAGGAACATATTCTACTACGAATTTGGTTTTGTCATAAGTGATATGATAATCCGAGAGAAGCTGGGACAGGCTTTCTGGGTATGTACCTGTGAGGGCATAGGTGCGGATAGCGCCGTTTTTTAGCGCCTGCTCCAGAGCGTTCTGTTCTTTTTGCACAGCCTGGTCGGAGGTGCTGCTGACACCTGCCACAAACAAGGTGCAGGATAAAACCAGAAGCAGCGCCGGAAAGAGAAGAAAAAATGTTCTGAGAAATTTTGTTCTGCGGCTTTCAAAAAGTTTCATACGGTCACCACCTTACATTGCAAAATCTGAGAGGATCCCCAGAAGCGGCATCATGACGGATAAAAGGACCAGCCCCACAAGAAGAGACAGCAGGATCACGATGGTAGGCTCCACAATAGAGACTGCCTGAGAAATCAGATCTATGGATCTTTCGGTGTACTGCCGGGAAAGCCTGCGGAAGGTTTCGTCACTGGAACCGGAATAGAAGGATATCGTGATGAGACGGCCTTCCATGCCGCCGAACAGACCGGATTCTGTAAGAGCCCTGGAAAAGGTTTCTCCGCTATCCAGGATAGAGGAAGCCTTCCGGAGTCTTTCGAGTATCACCGGCTGTGAGATCAGATCCTTTGTAAGCTCCAGGCTGGTTTCCGGGGAAAGTCCGCTCCGAAGTCCCAGGGAAAGGCCCTGGGTCAGACGACTGTAATCCATGGCAACCGGGATCTCACGGAAAAACGGGAGATGGATGGCCATTTTTCGCAGCTGGCTGTGGCCTTTTTCCGTAAGACTGAAAAACAGGATGCAGCCAATGAGGACTGCGGCGAGGATCAGAAAAACAGAAGAATACCGGCTGATCACGTTGCCTGCATTCAGAAGTCCCCGGGAAATCCCGTTCATTTCCATTCCCATCTGGTTAAATACCTGTTGAAATACCGGCAGGACTTTTATCAGAAGGACCAGGATCACAACAGCCATCATGCCAAGCATGAGCAGCGGATAAGTGACGGCAGACCGTATCTGTCCGGAGATTTCTTCCTCCTGTTCATAGTGGGAACTGAGACTTTCCATGATCTCATCCAGGCAGCCGGTTTCCTCGCCGGTCCGGACATAGGCGGTCATGGATGAGGGAAAGACCCCGGATTCGTCAAGAGCCCGGGAAAGAGAACCGTTTTCTTCCACGGAACGGATCAGGGGTGTGAGGATCTGCCGGTCTGCATCGGTCTTGCTCTCGTCACAGAGGATGTGAAGTCCTTCAGCTGTGGATATGCCGGAATGCAGAAGCATTCCCATCTGCCCGCAGAAACTGGATAATTCCCGGGCTGTCAGTTTGTTTTTCATAATAATGTCTCCTTTAGTGGGTCAGCGCGTGAACTGTACCGTATAATTGCTTTCATCACCGATATATTCCTGGATCGCTTCATCACCATCACTGTTGGCGTCAAAGGTGGGATCCATCAGCTTCCAGGTGTCTCCGTCAAAAGATACTGCCTTTGTCACCCAGCCTCTGCCACGGATATAAACATCGATCCATGCATGCTTCACATCACCGGAATAGCCGATCTGAAGCTTGCAGGGAATGTCCTGGCTGCGGAGCATTGCAGTAGTCAGTGCGGCGTAATCGAAACAGATCCCTGTGCCAGTGTTTAAAGTATCATCTACATCAGGAAGATAACCGGCTTCGACAGAATCGGCTTTGTCATAATCGTAGGAAATATGACTGGTAACATATGTATAGAAGGTTTTCAGGATGTCGATGTCGGTCATGTCCTCTTTGACAAGAGAGGCTGCCAGTTTGCAGGCTTCATTTTTGGAAGAAAAGTCCACGTACTGGTTTGGATACAGAAACGGAAGAAATTCATTCTGAAGCTTTACTGTGAGCGTTTCCGTGTAAAGGGCGGCGTACTGGTTTCCATCTACCTGCTGATAGCAGGTGATGAGATACTCACCGGAGCCTTCGGAAAAAGGAAGTACCGCCTGTTCATCTGGTTCCAGAAAATAGGAATAGACCACACCGGAGGGAGCGGTAAGCTGAATGTTCATGCGGGAATCATCGGAATCGGATTCTGCAGTCAGATATCCCTGATCCTGATTGGAAATATCCAGGATCAGAGGGGAGCTGCCCAGTGTTTTTTTGCCGGGGGCCTCCGGGGTGAGGACTCTGGCCGGAGAATATACCGGAGGTTCTTCATCGGAGGAAGGAGAATTTCCACAGCCTGCCAGCAGGATTCCGAAAAGCAGCCATACAAAAAAGAGACGGACTGGTAAAAATTTTGACATAGTTTCCGTTCTCCTGTTATATCATGCTTTCTTTTTGAACAGTATAGCAGATTCCGTGAAAAAAAGACAGGAGCAGAGCTCAAAATGCAGGGGAAAATGTTGACATTTCAGGGAAAAAAACATATACTATACATATAAGGGCAAACCTGTTGAAAGACAGGGACGCAAAGCCATGGGTCTAAGGTCCGAAGGATGACTATGACAGCCGGTTGCCGCATTAAATTCCGATTTAATGACGTATTCAGATAACATCTATGAACAAGGATATGTGTTTTAATGCGGCCGTTTATTTTGTTAGAATAAGCGGCTTTTTTGATGCCTAAAATCCGGTTTAAGGTGGAAACTGAAACGTCGGCTTTCAGAAAGGTGTGAATGATATGAAAAGAACAGATATTCGTAAAATTTTTACAGGCAGGAAAAAAGCTTTGGCAGGATGTCTCGCAGCTGTTATTGTACTGGCAGGTGGCTTTAATGTCTGGCAGTCGTCACAGGTTCCGGAGTTTCCGGATTTTACAGATCCGGTAATGGAAACTACCATCACAGAGGATGACACTCCACTTGCTTCAAAACCGAAGGTGACTACCAAAACGACTTCAAATACCAAGACAACCAGAAAAAAAGTTAAGCTGAAAAAAGCGGCGACCAAGACTTATACCAAGAAGCTTCCGACTACCAATAAGAAGAGTACGACCACAAAGAAAACAAACAGAAATACAACCGTAAAAACATTAAAGACAGTTAAGACTGCAACAACACAGAAATACACAAAGAAATCAAAAACAGCCGTTCAGACACGGAAAGTGACTACAACCATTCAGACGACCACAACAGTCAGGGCAGCTGCAGGTACTGCCGGCAAAGTGAATGCAGCTTCCACAAAAGAAGTAGAAAACATCAGCATGGACAGCAAATATTCAGTAAGCAATATTGCTTCCATTGCACCGAAGATGGACAGCAGGGTGCTCAATGCCTACAAGAAGCTTGGATTTACTGTAACGGTTGATCCGTCTGTTAACTACGGAGGCTGCTTTAACGCACATTCAAGAAGCATCATCCTTCGTTTTGAGAATGAGACAGTCTACCATGAACTGGGACATTTCCTTGCTTTTGTTGCGGGAAACGTAGACAGAACAAGTGCTTTTGCTGCAGTTTATAACAGCGAAAAATCCAAATTTACAGGTATCAACAGAAGCTATGCAACGCAGAACAGTTCAGAATATTTTGCAGAATCAGTGCTTGAGTATGTAACAAGCCCGTCAACACTTAAGAGACAGAGACCAAAGACGTATGCAGCGATCGTGGAGGCTCTGAATAAAATTACCGATGAACGTGTCCAGAGAGTCATGGATATATACGGACCGTTCTGGAGCTAAAGAAGAAGCATACAGAAACGTTGGATCTGTCCGGGAGATATCTCCCGGGCAGATTTTTTTCTTTTTTGTGAGAAAATTATAAAAAAAATGTCGATAAATATTTCTTGCAATAGACTCTATAAGGTGTGTATAATGAAACATAAGCTGAAAACACGCTTTCATTCAAAAAAAGTGCAGCCATGTCAGGTTGTATCTGATTCCATAAACAACAAATATATAATTTATCAGATTTAAGAATAGAGGATTTAATATGAGAGAAAAGTATGAATCATTGTCTCTGGCGGTGCTGAAGGATCTGGCAAAGGCGAGAGGGATGAAGGGGATTTCTACTCTGAGAAAACCGGCACTGATCGAGCGGATGCTGGAGGAGGACGCCAAAGAGTCCGACAGAGGAAATTCTGAAGAAGTACACAAAAGTACACCGGCAGAAAATACTGCAAAAGAAAAAAGCTATGATTCGGAAAAAACAGAATATCGTACCCGTCCGGCAGGGGAAGGTCTTCAGGAGCAGCGGAAGGAATATCGTAGTGATAAGAATGAGCAGGAACACAGAAACACAAATATCCGCAGAGAGTACAATCGTGAATATAACCGGGAATCTGTAAGGGAGAACGGGAATGTCCCGTCAGAATCTACCCAGCTGGACAGTGGTGAAAAGGCTAACGGGATCCTTGAGGTTCTTCCGGATGGATATGGCTTTATCCGATGCGAGAATTATATGCCGGGTGAGAATGACATTTATGTGTCTCCTTCCCAGATCCGACGTTTTAATTTAAAGACCGGTGATATCATCCAGGGAAATATCCGCATTAAGACTCAGGGAGAGAAGTTCAGCGCCCTTCTTTACGTATCTTCCATTAACGGTTTCCATCCGAGTGAGGGACAGAGACGATATAATTTTGAAGATATGACACCAATCTTTCCGAATGAGAGACTTGTCATGGAACGTGCAGGCGGCACAACGGCCATGCGTATCGTGGATCTGATCAGTCCTATCGGAAAGGGCCAGCGAGGAATGATCGTATCTCCGCCAAAGGCAGGTAAGACAACCCTTCTGAAAGATGTTGCCAAATCTATCCTCAGGAATAACAGAGATATGCATCTGATCATTCTTCTGATCGATGAGCGCCCTGAGGAGGTTACCGATATCAGAGAGGCGATTCAGGGACCGAATGTGGAAGTGATCTATTCTACCTTTGATGAGCTTCCGGAACATCATAAGAGAGTTTCCGAGATGGTTGTGGAGCGTGCGCGCCGTCTTGTAGAGCATAAACAGGATGTGATCATTCTTCTGGATTCGATCACACGACTTGCCAGAGCCTATAATCTGATCATCCCGCCAAGCGGAAGAACCTTATCCGGTGGTCTTGACCCGGCGGCTCTCCATATGCCCAAGAGATTTTTTGGCGCAGCTCGTAATATGCGCGAGGGCGGAAGCCTGACGATTCTGGCAACCGCACTTGTGGATACCGGAAGCAAGATGGATGATGTTATTTATGAAGAGTTCAAGGGAACCGGTAATATGGAGCTTGTCCTGGATCGTAAATTACAGGAGAAACGGGTATTCCCGGCCATTGACATCCAGAAATCCGGAACCAGAAGAGAGGATCTGCTTCTCAGCAAGGATGAACAGGAAGCGGTTTATATTATGCGGAAAGCTCTCAACGGAATGAAAGCGGATGAGGCAGTAGAACAGATCCTGAATACCTTTGCCAGAACCAGGAACAATGCAGAACTGGTACAGACTGTAAAGAAACAGAAATTTTTATAAAGTCCTTGCATTTTAGGGAAAGCTATGTTATACTTAGCAAGCTGTTTAAAATGGAATTCGTCAATTGAATACGAATAATATTAAAATATATAGAGAGGTGAAAATCATGAGAGAAGGAATCCATCCGAACTACTATCAGGCAACTGTAACCTGCAACTGCGGAAATACTTTCGTAACAGGTTCTACTAAAGAGGACATCCATGTTGAGATCTGTTCCAAATGCCATCCGTTCTACACAGGACAGCAGAAGGCTTCACAGGCTCGTGGACGTATCGATAAGTTCAACAAGAAATACGGCCTGAGTAAGTAATTATTGCGAATACAGGAAATGAGAAGGTTGAGGTTGGGAAATCTCAACCTTTCTTTAACTGAAAAATTTTTGATTTGCACAGGAGAGAATGAATGAGATCATCGAATATTGGCGGACAGGCGGTCATGGAAGGCATCATGATGCGTCACAAGGACAAATATTCTATTGCAGTGCGCCGCCCGGATCAGGAGATCGAGCTGAAGGTAGAGGATTATAAATGTATCTTTGGAAATCATGCATTTCTGAAGAAACCGATCATCCGCGGTGTGGTAAGCTTTGTGGATTCTCTTGTGGTAGGTACGAAATGCCTGATGTATTCTGCGGAGATCGCAGGAGACGAGGAAGATGAAGAAACAGCCAGGAAGAACGAGCAGCTTACAGAAGCAGAGCGTTCTGCAAAGAAAGCCAAAGAGGATAAGCAGTTCAAGTGGCTTCTTTACATTACGGTAGCTGTCTCCATGGTGGTTTCTGTAGCTGCTTTTATGTTCCTTCCGTATGTACTGGCCAGTCTGATCCGAGGGGCAGGTGCTTCGGAATTTCTGGTCACCGTAGTGGAAGCTTTTGTGAAACTGGCACTGTTTATGGGATATATGTTCCTGATCTCCAGAATGAAGGATATCCAGAGGACATTTATGTATCACGGTGCGGAACACAAATGTATCAACTGTGTGGAGCACGGTCTGCCTCTGACGGTAGAGAATGTGTTAAAGAGCTCCAGGCTTCATAAGCGTTGTGGAACAAGCTTTTTGTTTCTGGTCATGCTGGTAAGTATTGTGCTGCATTTTGTGTTTGTGGCGGTGCCGTTTTACTGGGTGAGACTGCTGGGAAGACTTCTCATGGTACCGGTAGTTGCGGGGATTTCCTTTGAGATCATCCAGTGGGCAGGAAGAACAGACAGTAAATTTGCGGACATTATGAGTAAACCAGGTCTTGCCATGCAGAAATTCACCACAAAGGAGCCTACTGCAGATATGGCAGAGGTAGCCATCAAAGCAGTTGAGGCTGTTTTTGATTGGAGAGCCTATCTGAAAGAGGAATTTGACCTGGACATCCCATATGAGACAGAGGAGACAGAAAATGCAGACTCTTGAGTCCCTTCTGAAAAAAGGTACAACAATACTGAAAGATAATGGATTGGAAGAAGCCGGGCTGGATGCCTGGCTCCTTCTGGAATTTAAGACCGGAAAGAATCGGGCATACTATTTTGCGCATGGAGACGAATCGGTGTCTGATGAGACCGCAGCAGAGTATCTTACGCTGATCGGCAGGAGGGCAGGACATATTCCTGTACAGCAGCTGACTCATCAGGCTTTTTTTATGGGATATGAGTTTTATGTAAACGAAAATGTGCTGATCCCGAGACAGGATACGGAGACTCTGGTGGAAGAGGCTTTGAAACACCTTGGAAATGTGGAAAAACCGGAGATCTTGGATATGTGTACCGGCTCCGGCTGCATCCTGCTCAGTCTTCTTCTGGAACGGCAGGATGCCTGTGGGACCGGTGTGGATGTTTCGCCGGAAGCACTGGAAGTGGCAAAAAAGAATGCCGGTATTCTAAAGGTGGAGAACCGGGCGGACTTTGTGGAAAGCGATCTGTTCTCGGCACCGTATTTTTGTGAAAAAGGTGGAAAAGATAGTGGGAAATATGATATCCTTATTTCAAACCCGCCTTATATCGCAACAGGAGAAATTGAAACACTGATGGAAGAAGTTCGCCTTCATGATCCGAGGAAGGCACTTGACGGAATGGAAGACGGGCTTTATTTTTACAGAAAGATTACCGCAGAAGCCGGAAGGTACCTGAAACCGGGCGGATGGCTTCTATATGAGATCGGCTGCACCCAGGGGGAGGCGGTCAGTACAATGATGAAAGCAGCCGGTTTTACCGGGGTTCAGATCGTAAAGGATCTGCCGGGCCTTGACCGTGTGGTGCTTGGACAGAAACAGGAGGAAATACATGTTTGATAAACTGGATGATCTGCTGGTACGTTTTGAAGAGCTTCTCAATGAGCTGGGAGAACCGGGAGTAACCGACGATCCGGCACATTTTCAGAAGTTGATGAAGGAACAGAGCGACCTGCAGCCAATCGTTGAAGCATATAAAGAATATAAGAAAAACAAAGAAACCATCGAGGACAGTCTTTCCATGCTGGAGAGCGAGAAGGACGAAGAGATGCGTGAGATGTTGAAGGAAGAGCTTTCCGATGCAAAAAAGAGAGTGGAGGAGCTGGAGCATGAGCTGAAGATCCTTCTTCTTCCGAAGGACCCTAACGACAGCAAGAACGTTATCGTTGAGATCCGTGGAGGTGCAGGCGGTGATGAGGCAGCACTTTTTGCAGCAGAGATTTATCGTATGTATGTGAAATACGCGGAGTCCCGCCGCTGGAAAACCGAGATGCTCAGCCTCAATGAGAACGGCATCGGCGGCTTCAAGGAGGTTACCTTCATGATCAAAGGTGAGGGTGCATATTCCAGACTGAAATACGAAAGCGGTGTTCACCGTGTACAGCGAGTACCGGAGACAGAGTCCGGCGGAAGGATCCATACCTCTACCTGTACGGTAGCGATCATGCCGGAGGCGGAAGAAATTGATTTCCATCTGGATCTCAATGAGTGTAAATTCGATGTGTTCCGTGCATCCGGAAACGGTGGTCAGTGTGTCAACACCACAGACTCCGCAGTACGTCTTACTCATATCCCTACAGGAATCGTGATTTCCTGCCAGGATGAGAAGTCTCAGCTTAAGAACAAGGATAAAGCACTTCGTGTGCTCCGTTCCCGTCTGTATGAGATGGAGCTTGCAAAACAGCATGACGCTGAGGCAGAGGCAAGGAGAAGTCAGATCGGTACAGGCGACCGCTCCGAGAAGATCCGTACCTATAACTTCCCTCAGGGACGTGTAACAGACCACAGGATCAAGCTTACCCTTCATCGTCTTGAGAATATCCTTAACGGAGATCTGGATGAGATCATTGACAGTCTGATCGCAGCAGACCAGGCAGTGAAGCTGACAAAGCTGAATGAACAGGAGTAAGCGCTGATTACAGCTACAGAGTTCAAAAAATTATAATAAATCAGGAGGAAACGAAAATGAAAAAGACAGCATTGGTGATCATGGCAGCCGGTATCGGCAGTCGTTTTGGAAAAGGAATCAAGCAGCTTGCACCGGTAGGCCCGAAAGGCGAGATCATTATGGACTATTCCATCCATGATGCACTGGAGGCAGGATTCAACAAGGTCGTATTTATCATCCGCAAAGACCTTGAAGATGAATTCAAAAAGGTAATTGGAGATCGTATCTCCAAAATTACAGAAGTTGCTTATGCATTCCAGGAGATCGATGATCTTCCGGGCGATTTTACAAAACCGGCAGACCGTACCAAACCATGGGGAACCGGACACGCTGTGCTGGCAGCAAAGAAAGTCCTTTCCGAGCCATTCGCTGTTATCAATGCAGATGACTACTATGGAAAAGAAGCCTACGTAAAGGTGCATGACTACCTGGTACAGGATCATCCGCAGGATGGCCCGATGCACATCTGCATGGCAGGTTTCCGCCTTGGAAATACATTAAGTGATAACGGAAGCGTCACAAGAGGAGTGTGCCATATTGAGGGCGGCAAGCTTGTGGGCGTTACAGAGACACATAACATCTTCAAGACAGCAGACGGCGCAGAGACAAGAAATGACGATGGTACAGCAGAAACGCTGGATACAAAGAGCCTTGTTTCCATGAATATGTGGGGACTGACACCGGAATTTATGGAGATCCTTGAGAAAGGCTTCGTTGAGTTCCTTGGTGGGATCAAAGAGGGAGACATCAAAAAAGAGTATCTTCTTCCTGAGCTTATCGACCAGCTGATCCATTCCGGAAAAGCAGCGGTAGATGTTCTTGAGACAAAGGACGAGTGGTTCGGTGTTACTTATCAGGAGGATAAGGCATCTGTACAGGCTGCATTCAAAAAGCTTACAGATGACGGCGTTTATCCGGAAGGACTGTATCAGTAATAAAGGAGAACATTATGGGTAAATATTTCGGAACAGATGGTTTTCGTGGTGAAGCAAATGTAAAACTTACGGCAGATCATGCATTTCGCGTGGGACGTTATCTCGGCTGGTATTACGGCAGAGATCACAAGGCGAAGATCGTGATCGGCAAGGATACAAGAAGAAGCAGCTACATGTTTGAGTATGCCCTTGCGGCAGGACTTACCGCATCCGGCGCAGATGCATATCTGCTTCATGTAACCACAACTCCAAGTGTATCCTATGTGGTACGTACAGAAGATTTTGACTGCGGTATCATGATTTCCGCAAGCCATAATCCGTTTAATGATAATGGGATCAAGGTCCTTAATGAGAACGGACAGAAGATTTCCGCAGATATTGAAGCACGTATTGAGGCATATCTGGACGGCGAGATCGAGGAACTTCCGCTGGCAACCGGAGAAGATATCGGCTGTACTGTGGATTTTGCATCCGGAAGAAATCGTTATATCGGACATCTGATCTCTATCCCATGCCATGATTTCAAAAATATCAAGGTTGGACTGGATTGCTCCAACGGAAGCTCATCCGCCATTGCCAAGAGTGTTTTTGACGCACTTCGTGCAAAAACCTATGTGATCAACAATGAGCCAAACGGAACCAACATCAACCGTGGCTGCGGTTCCACACACATTGAAGTTCTGAGACAGTTCGTGGTAGATAAAGGTCTGGATATCGGTTTTGCATATGATGGTGACGCAGACCGCTGTATCGCCGTAGACCATCGCGGAAACATCATTGACGGTGACAAGATCATGTATGTGTGCGGCAAATATTTAAGAGAGAAAGGCCAGCTCAACGGAAATACAGTTGTAACAACCGTTATGTCCAATCTTGGTCTTTACAAGTCTCTGGAGCGTGAAGGCATCGACTATGAGCAGACAGCAGTTGGTGACAAATACGTTGCCGAGAACATGATGGAAAACAATTACAGTATCGGTGGTGAACAGTCCGGACATATCATCTTCAGCCGCTATTCCGCTACCGGTGACGGGATCCTGACTTCTCTTATGATCATGGAGGCATGTGTGGATCAGAAGGCCACACTCTGTGACCTTGCAAAGGAGATGAAGGTTTATCCGCAGCTTCTCAGGAATGTGCGTGTTTCCGACAAGAAAACAGCACTGGAGAACGAAAAGGTAAAAGCAGCCATTGAGGCAGCTGCGGAGGCACTTGGCGATGACGGACGTATCCTGGTACGTGAGAGCGGTACAGAGCCGCTGATCCGTGTTATGGTAGAAGCGGGAACGGATGATCTTTGCCATAAATATGTGGACAGCGTTGTTGATGTGATGGAAGCCGAAGGGCTTGTTGTAGAATAAGGAATTCCATGAAAAAAACAAAGACCGTATTGATTCTTGCAGCCGTTACAGGAGTTTTGCTTCTGGGCGGCTGCGGCAGTGAAAAAACAAAAATATATGAACAGGCCGGAAAGGATCTTTCCCAGGGAAGCTACAAGTATGCCCTGGAGGAGTACCAGAGCTCTATCCAGAACGGAGTGAAGCTGGCACAGTCCTATCGTGGGGCAGGTATCGCAAGCCTGCGTCTTGGCAAATATGAGGATGCGGTGAATAGCTTCACGGAAGCTCTGAACTGCGATAAAGTAAGCAAAAGCCTTCGTAAGGATATCCTGTCCTATCGGGCTACTGCAGAGCTGAAGTCTGGAAAATACGAGGATGCCATGGCAGACTGTCAGACACTTGGAGAAGATTTTTCCATGGATGCAGGTAGTTATTTCCTCACCGGAAAGGTTGCCCTTGCCATGGATTCCTACGAAGAAGCTGCATCTAACTTCAAACAGGCTTATGGAGAAGATTCCACCTATGATATGGCGATCGAGATCTATGAGGCATATCTGGACAAGGATATGGAAGCGGACGGGACCAGATATCTGGAAGCTGCTCTTTCTTCTGAGGCCAAGGATGCCCAGGACCACTGTGACAGAGGCCGTGTCTACTATTATATGGAAGACTACAGCAACGCAAAAAAAGAGCTTCTGGAAGCAACCAAGAAGGATAATACGGAAGCATTGCTTCTTCTGGGAATGGTATATCTTGCCCAGGATGATGTGGAAAATGCCAAGGCAATGTACAAGCAGTATATTTCCGCAGTGGGTGATTCCGCCAAGGGCTATAATGGCCTGGCACTGTGCGATATCCGAAGCGGAGATTATGATTCCGCTCTTGATAACATCACAAAAGGCCTTCCGACAGCTGCCACAGACGAGATGCAGAGCCTCCTGTTCAATGAGATCGTAGCCTATGAGAAAAAGCTGGATTTTGCTACTGCACTGACCAAGGTCCAGGAATATATTGAGATGTTCCCTGAAGATTCCGCTGCAAAAAAAGAGCGGGCTTTCCTGAAAACCAGAACGTCTTCGGAGGGCTGATATGGAATATTTTGAGGAAATACAGGACAGGGTTATCCTGATCGGTGTTCAGGCAGATCGGGGGGATGACATGGAGGAATCCCTGGATGAGCTTGGAGAACTTGCGGCTACGGCAGGTGCGGCGGTTGCAGGCAGGATCATTCAGAATCGTGAGGCCGTACATCCGGGAACCTATATCGGAAAAGGCAAGATCGAAGAGGTAAAAGGTCTTCTCTATGCCCTGGATGCCAATGGTGTGATCTGTGACGATGAGCTTTCTCCTGCCCAGATGAATAATCTGGAACGGGAGCTGGAGTGCAAGGTTATGGATCGTACCCTGCTGATCCTTGACATTTTTGCGAAGCGTGCTGTCACAAGTGAAGGCAAGATCCAGGTAGAGCTTGCACAGCTTCGTTATCGGTCTGCACGTCTTGTGGGACTTCGTTCTTCTCTTTCGCGACTTGGAGGAGGAATCGGAACCAGAGGCCCCGGTGAGAAAAAGCTGGAGACAGACCGTCGTCTGATCCGGAACAGGATTTCCGCACTGAAGCAGGAGCTTTCCCAGGTGGAAAAGCACAGAGAGCTGATCCGTTCCAGAAGAGCTGTGGGAAATCTGAAGACAGCAGCCATTGTCGGTTATACCAATGCAGGAAAGTCAACGCTTCTGAATACACTGACAGGCGCCTCGGTGCTTTCGGAGGATAAGCTGTTTGCCACACTGGATCCGACTACCCGTATTCTGACGCTGGATGACGGACAGCAGCTTCTTCTTACGGATACCGTAGGCTTTATTCGCAAGCTTCCGCACAATCTGGTGGAAGCCTTCAAGAGTACTCTGGAGGAAGCCAAATATGCGGATTATATCATTCATGTGGTAGATGCATCCAATCCTCAGGCGGAGATGCAGATGCATATCGTATATGAAACCCTGAAAGAGCTTGGTGCCCTGGGAAAAAAGACGATCACACTTTTTAACAAGCAGGACCGTGTTTCCGGGGAGAGCTTCCGGGATCTCCGGGCAGACCATACGCTGAAGATTTCCGCACAGACAGGAGAAGGGCTTGAGGAATTTAAGCAGCTTCTTTCAGAGATCCTAGCAGAAGGACAGATTTATATGGAACGGCTTTTTCCTTATTCGGAGGCCGGTCAGATACAGCTGATCCGTGAGTATGGACAGCTTCTTTCGGAAGAGTATACCGAAGGCGGGATTGCTGTAAAAGCAAGAGTTCCGCGGGAAATCTATCCGAAAGTCACATAATGTTAAAATATCTACTCAGTACCATATATAGTACCGTGAACAAAACGGGCACTATATATGGTGCTTTTTATGTTGACGCAAAGAGGCGTGTCTGATACAATAAGCCTACAGCGCTTTGAACACAGATCGTGAAACGGAGTGTGTTCGTAAGCAGGCAAGTGAGGCGGAATGGAATATCCGCTTATAAATAAATGCATGAGGGAGGCATTTTCTTATGTTTCAGGTAGTAAAAAGAGACGGTGAATTAGACGAATTCAAAATGGGGAAGATCACCGCGGCAATTGACAAGGCATTTGATGCCAAAGGCAAGAATTACAGTTCGGATATGATCGATCTTCTGGGACTTCGTGTTACAGCGGATTTTCAGAATAAGATCGAGAACAACCGGATTTCTGTTGAGGATATCCAGGACAGTGTGGAGAACGTACTGATCCAGGCCGGATATTCTGATGTTGCCAAGGCGTATATCCTTTATCGGAAGCAGCGTGAGAAGATCCGCAATATGAAATCTACCATCCTTGACTATAAAGAGATCGTAAACAGCTATGTAAAGGTTGAGGACTGGCGTGTAAAGGAGAACTCAACGGTTACTTATTCTGTAGGAGGTCTGATCTTAAGCAACTCCGGAGCAGTTACCGCAAACTACTGGCTGTCTGAGATCTATGACAACGAGATCGCAGATGCACACAGAAATGCAGATATCCATATCCATGATCTGTCCATGCTGACCGGTTACTGTGCAGGCTGGTCCCTGAAGCAGCTGATCCGAGAGGGACTTGGCGGTATTGAGGGTAAGATCACTTCTGCACCTGCAAAGCATTTAAGTGTACTCTGTAACCAGATGGTGAATTTCCTGGGTATCATGCAGAACGAGTGGGCAGGCGCACAGGCATTTTCATCCTTTGATACTTATCTGGCACCTTTTGTAAAGTCAGACAACCTTTCCTATCCGGAGGTTAAAAAATGTATTGAGTCCTTTGTATATGGCGTAAATACTCCAAGCCGCTGGGGTACTCAGGCACCGTTTTCCAACATTACACTGGACTGGACCGTTCCGGACGACCTTGCAGAGCTTCCGGCTATCGTAGGCGGCAAGGACATGGATTTCAAATATAAGGACTGTAAGAAAGAAATGGATATGGTCAACAAGGCATTTATCGAGACCATGATCGAGGGAGATGCCAACGGACGTGGATTCCAGTATCCGATCCCGACCTATTCCATCACAAAGGAATTTGACTGGTCTGATACCGAGAACAACCGTCTTCTTTTTGAGATGACTTCCAAGTACGGTACTCCGTATTTTTCCAATTATATCAACAGTGATATGAAGCCAAGCGACATCCGCAGCATGTGCTGCCGCCTCCGTCTGGATCTTCGTGAGCTCCGTAAAAAGAGCGGTGGATTCTTTGGCTCCGGTGAGAGCACAGGCTCTGTAGGCGTTGTTACCATCAATATGCCGCGTATCGCATATCTTTCCAGAACGCCGAAGGAATTTTATCAGCGCCTGGACCACATGATGGATATCTCCGCAAGATCTCTTCATATCAAGAGAGATGTGATCAGCAGGCTTCTGGATGAGGGACTGTATCCGTACACGAAGAGATATCTTGGAAGCTTTAACAACCATTTTTCCACCATCGGTCTTGTGGGAATGAACGAAGCGGGCTTAAATGCCTGCTGGCTGAAAAAAGACATGACAGATCCGGAAACCCAGAAGTTTACAAAAGAGGTTCTGGAGCATATGAGAAACCGTCTTTCAGACTATCAGGAGCAGTATCCGGGAGAGCTTTTCAACCTGGAGGCAACACCGGCAGAGTCCACTGCATACCGTCTTGCCAAACACGACAGAAGTCGTTATCCGGATATCAAAACAGCAGGAAAAGAGGGCGACACCCCGTATTACACAAATAGTTCTCATCTGCCGGTTGATTACACTGCGGATATTTTTGACGCACTGGATATTCAGGACGATCTGCAGACTCTGTATACTTCAGGAACCGTATTCCATGCATTCCTTGGGGAGAAGCTTCCAGACTGGAAGGCAGCGGCAGCTCTGGTACGTAAGATTGCAGAGAATTATCGCCTGCCCTATTACACTATCTCACCGACCTATTCCGTATGTCAGGAGCACGGCTACATCAGCGGCGAGCATTTCACCTGTCCGAAATGTGGAAAGAAGGCTGAGGTTTACAGCCGTATCACAGGATATTACCGTCCTGTACAGAACTGGAATGATGGTAAGACCCAGGAGTACAAGAATCGTACCCTCTATGATATTACCCATTCCCAGCTGAAAAAGGTCCACACCAGTGTGATGACCATGAAGGGTGACGAGGTGGAGATCCAGCCTGTGGAATCTCATAAATATCTTTTTACGACCAGCACCTGTCCGAACTGCCGTATGGCAAAGAAAATGCTTGAAGGAGAAGAACTGGAGATCATCGATGCTGAGCAGAATCCCGAGCTTGTCAAGCAGTATGGGATCCGTCAGGCGCCTACACTTGTGATCACTGACGGGGCACAGGTTAAGAAGTATGTGAATGCTTCTAACATTCAGAAGTATGTAGATGAAGAGCTGGATTGAGCTCTTCGGGGCAATTGTAAATTGTAATTAAAATGGCTGGACGTATGTCTGTTTGGATGTGCGTCTGGTCTTTTTTATATATTCTTTTTATTTTTGTCTTTTTGTTCTTAGGTTTTTTGGGGAGATTTTTGTTTTTGGGGAAAGGTGGTTGACATTTCATGGCGGGATGGTATACTTATACATGGGTTTAATGATTGAAAGTGTTACACTTTAATGTATGAATATATACCGCTGTGATACCGCGTGGGGAATCCGGGAATTGTTTCCCGGCGGAAATTTGCGAGGGGGAAAGCACTCAAAGTTGCGAAGCCCGTTTTTCCTCCTCGCGCTCCCCCTTTCCGGGCACGCTTTTTGGAGCGTACGTTGTGGTGTGTGATACGTTATTGATGGGGCGATGGATTCGACTGTATCGGGAATTCAAGGCTGAGCCGATGGATGAGGGCGGACGGGAAAGGCGGCCCGCATAGCGGGCCTGTTCCCTGATATGAGATTTATGTTCTGTGATATTTAACTGAATTAAGTAAGTTCCCTGCAGAGTTGCGAAAAGCAATAAGCAGTGGGTGAGGACTTGCTTGTATCAGGAGAAGTGCAGGCTCTTTCTGATAAACTCCGGAGCAGTTATTCAGTTATGAGCAAGTAGCGAAGCGGATTGCGAATATCCGCTTGAGCTGAAGCAAGAAAGCATATCAGTTACTTATATCGGCACAACCTGCAATATCCAACACCGTAGAATCCATCGCCCCATCAGAAAAGTAACACATTCCATAACGCAGAACAGCGGCGTGGCCGGGAGGGGAGGAGCGCGAGGAGGGGACTATGGCCTTCGCAACTATGAATGCCTCCCCTCCTCGCACCTGCCGCATGCGAAATGCTCCCCCAGGAAAGGGAATCCACAGCCGCATGCGAAATGCTCCCTCCCGGAAAGGGATTCACTTCCAAATAATTTCATGCTAGAATAAAAAAAGAATAATAAGAAAAAGAATAATAAGAAAAACAATAACAAGAAAAGAGGAAAACACATCATGGTAAAACAGAACATCGTCTTCGTAGAAAACACTCCGGGAAGTCTTCAGAAAGTCACAAAGATCCTTGCTGAGAATCAGATCGACATCTACGGCTTCGGCTGTTTCGATGCACCGGAGTTCGCAAACTTCCGTATGGTATGTGATGATCCGGAAAAAGCAGATCAGATCATGGCAGAAAACGGATATATGACCCGTATTACTCAGGCCATTCTGGTAGATCTTCAGGATGAGATCGGCGGCCTTGACAAGCTTCTCAGCGTCATGGGCGACAGCAACGTAAACCTTCATTACATCTATACCTTTTTCCACAGAGGTTTGAAAGTCCCGGTAGCGATCATGCACTGTGAGGATCTCCTTGTTGCAGAGAGCGTTCTTCGTAACAATGGCTTCAAGGTTCTGAATCGTCTGGTAAATCCGGATGGAGTTGAAGAAGCGTAAGGATATATTCTGGAAAATGACAAACAGGAATGACGTATTCACGTATTGAAGTTTTGACAGGGTAATGCTACAATAAAAGGGCGTGTCAGGAAACAGGAAAAATGTTTTCGGGCACGCTCTTATTTACATGTACAACGAGCTGTGGCGAGATTCTGATGAGTGCTGTACAGATCGGAGAAGCAGGCCTGCGTTTTATAACAGAATGTACATATAATGGAGGAAATCGATGAAAAGAGAAAATTTCAGAAAAGGTATGAAGGATGGAGTTCCCATCGCTCTTGGATATTTTGCGGTATCCTTTACCTTTGGCATGATGGCTGTTGCCGGCGGCTTGAGTATCTGGCAGGCAGTCCTGATCTCCCTGACCAACCTGACATCGGCCGGTCAGTTTGCGGGATTGGACATTATTTTTGCAGGAGGCTCCATGTGGGAGATGGCAATGACCCAGCTGATCATCAACCTGAGATATTGTCTGATGTCATTTTCCCTGTCCCAGAAATTCCGGCGTGAGGAGTCCGGAATCCTGAAATATATCGCTGCTTTTGGTGTCACCGATGAAATTTTCGGGATCAGTGCGGCCCAGGAGGGAAAGGTCAGCGTATTTTATAATTACGGAGCCATGTGCGTGGCAATCCCCGGATGGACTCTTGGAACTCTGGCAGGAGGAATCTCCGGAAGCCTTTTGCCAGATTTTATGCTCAGCGCGTTGAGCGTTGCCATTTACGGAATGTTCCTGGCCATCATCATCCCGCCGTCCAAAAAGAGCAGACCGGTTCTTGGGGTGGTTGCGGCATCCATGGCAGTCAGCACTGTTTTTGCGGTGACACCGGTGTTAAAACAGGTATCATCCGGATTTATGATCATTATCACAACACTTCTGGTAGCAGGCTTGGCAGCTTATTTCTGCCCGCTGGAAGAGAAAGGGGAAGCCGTTCATGAGTCATAATATATATATCTATATCCTGGTGATGGCAGCTGTCACCTATCTCATCCGTATGCTGCCCCTTGCTCTTGCAAAAAATGAGATCAGAAGCCCGTTTATCAAGTCTTTTCTGTATTATGTGCCATACGCCTGTCTGGCAGCCATGACTTTCCCGGCCATCCTGAAAGCCACAGACAGCATCATCTCCGGTGCAGCAGGTTTCCTGGTAGCGCTTATTGCTGCATATAAGGAAAAAAGCCTGCTCACAGTAGCCCTGCTGGCATGTGTGGCGGTGTTTATCGTGGAGAGGGTTCTGGTATTTATTTGAGCAGGGGATATGCGGAAATATAATACGCAGGAGGGAGCCTCGAAAAGCTCCCTCCATTTTCATTTATTCACCTAAAAATCCAAGATCAATCTCTCCGTCAAACACCGTAGTTGCAGGTCCTGTCATATATACAAGGTTTTCATCTCTTTCCCAGTAGATGTCTAAGTCTCCGCCAAGAAGCTGTACAGTAACCGGCTTGCTGCCATCAACCTTGTCATTGAGGATGGAAGCTACTGTAACTGCGCAGGCACCTGTGCCGCAGGCAAGGGTTTCTCCGGAGCCACGCTCCCATACGCGCATCTTTACGGTGTGATGGTCGATCACCTGAACAAACTCGGTGTTGACTCTGTCAGGGAAGCACACGTGATTTTCAAAGGACGGGCCTATCTTTTCCAGGTCAAGGCTGTCCACATCGTCTACGTAGATGATGGCATGAGGATTGCCCATGGAAACTGCGGTTATGTGATATTCTTTTCCCTCGACAGTGATGGGAGCGTCGATAACCTGCTCGGTTTCGGCAACCACCGGAATCTCTTTTGCGGTGAGGATCGGGGAGCCCATGTTGACTTTTACCATGGAGGCTTTGCCGTCACGGATAGTAAGATCCACATATTTGATACCACTTCTTGTGGCAATGCTTAAAGAAGTTTTGTCCACGATGCCGTGGTCGTAGACATATTTGGCAACGCAGCGGATACCGTTTCCGCACATGGCACCCTGAGAGCCGTCCAGATTGTACATATCCATCTCGCAGTCTGCGATCTCAGACGGGCGGATCAGGATCAGACCATCGGAACCAATGCCAAAATGACGGTCGCTGACAAATTTTGCCACTGCGGCCGGATCCTTAACAGTCTCTTCAAAACAGTTTACATATACATAATCGTTTCCGATGCCTTGCATTTTCGTGAATTTCATAATAGTAACCTCCTCTTGTTCCTGAATATTATACTTGTTTTTTCTGTTGGAGCACAAGACTCCCATGGAAAAAATACGCAGGTTTTTTCCATTTGTTGCCTTTAATAGTATAGTATACGGGATAATTGTTATCGAAAAGTGAATTTTCCCTGTGGAATTCCGGTAAATTAGGAGTGAATTTTCGCATTTATGGATTTTATGTGCTTGCATTTTGTCAGAAACATGGTATCATAAAACAAAGTAATATGCATGGAGATGTATAATTATGCTGTACATTACGAATTGGGCTGACAGAAACAGGAGAGGCAGTTAACGTAAAGTACATAGAATTCAGGAGGAAGAAAAATGAAGAGAAAATTTATGGCACTTGCACTTGCAGCAGCTATGACAGTTTCTATGACATCCGCTGTTTTTGCAGCAGATGAGATCAAGAGCGCAGATGATCTGGAGGGTAAGAAGATCGGTGTTCAGCTTGGAACAACCGGTGACGCAGACGCTACAGAGGTTAAAGACGCAACAGTGGAGAGATACAACAAAGGTAATGACGCTGTTATGGCTCTGAAACAGGGTAAGATTGACTGCGTAGTGATCGACAGCGAGCCTGCTAAGAAATTTGTTGAGAAAAACGATGATCTTGAGATCGTTGAGGACATTTTTGACAAAGAGGAGTATGCAATCTGTCTTTCCAAAGATAATGCAGACCTTACAAAAGAGTTTAACGAGGCTCTGAAGGAGCTGAAGGATGACGGAACTCTGGATTCCATTAGAGATAACTATATCGGTGATGATGCAGGTAAGACACCATATGAGACTCCTAAGGATGCAGATCACTCCAAGGGAACTCTTACCATGGCAACAAACGCAACCTTCCAGCCATACGAATACTACGACGGAGATAAGATCGTAGGTATTGATGTTGATATCGCTCAGGCTGTCTGCGACAAGCTTGGATATGAGCTGAAGATCGAGGATATGGAGTTTGATGCGATCGTAAATTCTGTTAAATCCGGAAAAGCTGATTTTGGTGTTGCAGGAATGACAGTAACAGAGGATCGTAAAAAGAGCGTTGATTTCACTGATCCGTACACAACTGCAGAGCAGGTTGTTATCGTAAAGAAATAATTTTGTACAGAGAAATCAGAGGATTCTGAACGGATAAGCTGAGAAACAGATATTCGTTGCAGAGTTCAGTAGCGAATGATCAGGTTCCGGATATCCGGGTATGTTTTCCGGATTTCGGAACCTGTAGTTTTGGAAAGGGTGGAAATTTTGAGTCTTATTGAACAGTTTCAGTTTAACTTTCTGGACGACAATCGTTGGCAGTTCATTTTGTCCGGTCTGAAAAATACCATCATTATTACTTTTTTTGCTGTACTTCTTGGTATTTTTCTGGGATTTGTCATTGCTATTGTCCGTTCCACACATGATAAGACAGGTAAGCTTAAGATCCTTAATGTGATCTGTCGTGTTTATCTGACGGTGATCCGTGGCACACCAACGATGGTACAGCTGCTGATCGTATTTTATGTTATTTTTGCAACCATAGATCCGGGTAAGATAGTCGTTGCCATTATCGCCTTTGGTATGAACTCTGCTGCATACGTGGCTGAGATCGTCCGTTCTGGTATCATGTCTATTGATCAGGGACAGTTTGAAGCAGGACGGAGCCTGGGTCTTAACTATACACAGACTATGATCAAGATCATTCTTCCGCAGGCGGTCAAGAACATCCTGCCGGCTCTGGGAAATGAGCTGATCGTACTTTTGAAGGAGACATCCATCAGTGGTTATATCGGACTTATGGATCTGACCCGTGGCGGAGACATTATCCGAAGCCAGACCTACAGTGCACTGTTCCCGCTGCTGGTAGTAGCTGCAATCTATCTTGTGATCGTTTGTTTCCTTACCTATCTGGTAGGAAGACTTGAAAGGAGGCTGAGAACCAATGAGCGTAAGTAATGAAGTACTTCTGGATGTGCAGGGACTTGAAAAGGCCTATGGCGGCAATCAGGTTCTCAACGGGATCACCACACAGATCCGCAGAGGTGAAGTAGTAGCCATCATCGGACCATCCGGCTGTGGTAAATCCACATTTCTCCGTTCCCTGAATCTCCTTGAGGAGCCGACCGGGGGAAAAATCCTCTTTGAGGGAACCGACATTACAGATCCAAAGGTGGATATCAACCGTCATCGTCAGAAAATTGGAATGGTATTCCAGCAGTTCAATCTGTTTCCTCATAAGACGGTAAAAGAGAACATCATGCTCGCACCGGTAACACTGAATCTTATGAGTAAGGAAGAGGCTGAAAAAACGGCACTGGAGCTGCTGAAGCGAGTAGGTCTTCCTGATAAGGCAGATTCCTATCCGGATATGCTTTCCGGCGGTCAGAAGCAACGTATTGCCATTGCAAGATCGCTTGCCATGAATCCAGACGTGATGCTGTTTGACGAGCCGACATCTGCTCTTGATCCGGAGATGGTCGGAGAGGTTCTGGAGCTGATGCAGGAGCTTGCAAAATCCGGCATGACCATGGTTGTGGTAACTCATGAGATGGGCTTTGCCCGCGAGGTGGCAACCAGAGTTCTTTTCATTGATGAAGGAACGATCCAGGAGGAAAATTCTCCTGAGGAATTCTTTGCAAATCCAAAGAATAAAAGACTTCGTGAGTTTCTTTCAAAGACGTTATAATGACATTATAAATATAAGAATATTAAAAACGGATGCTTTATCCTCCTGTGGAAATGCTGCAGGAGATAAAGCATCCGTTTTTTTATATTCACAGAGCAGCGATGCCGTTATTTCGATGGCTGGTTCAGATTACTGTAGGTCACATCCTCAAAGGGGAGGACGATCCGTTCTCTCCTGGCCGAGGAAAGGTAGATGCCTTTTACCATTTCAAGGGTTTTTCGGCCTTCCAGCCCGTCGATGACAACGGGGAGATCCTCACGGACGGAACGGTAGAAATCACGGATCTGCAGGTGATGGCTGCTTCCCCAGTAATCAGGACCCACATTTGTGGTTTCATAAGTGTTTCGGATCTCGGCATAGGTGCCGTCCAGCTCGTAATAGCCCATGTCCTGCTTCAGACCCAGGCGGCCTTTTTCACCGATCAGCTCAATATTGATCGGGGAATCGGCTCCGTAAATGTTGCATGCATAGAGATTATAAAGACAGCCGTTTTTGAACATGATAGCAGCGTCTGCGGCATCCTCCACCTTTACAAAATGATGAACATAATTATGAACACTTCCGTCGATCCATTCCACATCGGAATCCAGCATATATCGAACACGGTCAATGCTGTGGATCGCCTGGTCTATGAGAACACCGCCACCCTCTTTGTCCCATGTTCCCTTCCAGTCACTTCCGCTGTAATAGTCGAGCGGACGGTTCCAGGTCAGATAGGAACGGGCGGTAAGGATCTTTCCGAAATCACCCCGCTGGATCATTTCACGGAGCTTTTCCACACTTTTTGTGTAACGGGTCTGGAAGATAACGCCCAGCTTTACATGAGTTTCTTCGGCGGTACGGATCATTTTGTCTGCATCCTGAAGACAGGTGGCGATGGGTTTTTCGGTAAGGACATTAATGCCGGCTTTCATGGCTTTGATGGCCATGACCGGATGCAGGAAATGCGGCAGACAGAGATGTACCACATCAATATCTTTATCCAGGATCTCATCAAAGTCCGTAGTCCAGGAACAGTTAAAATCCTCTGCAAAGGAACGGGCAAGAGCGGGGTCCTTATCGACAGCATATATTAATTCTACTTCGTCACTGAGACGATGGAATGCATCCGCATAAGAAACAGAAATACGGCCGCAGCCTACAATAGCAGCTTTCAGTTTTTTCATGGCTTCCTCCTTATATCATCCGATAAAAAAATTCGTCAGATCCTGATTTGTAAAAGAATAGTGGATATCAAAAAAGTATTTCATGGCTCCGTTCAGGAACGAATCGCTCTGGAGCTGAGAGTAACGGACGGTCACATTATCTACCATCCTGCGAAAACCTGTTTTTTTCAGGTCTTCCCGCACTTCGTTGAGAAAATATTCGCCAAGAGCAGGGATTTTTCCGCCGAGAACGATCAGAGATGGATTTACGGTACTGATCAGATTACTCAGGGCGATGGACAGCTCCCATGCCATCTCCTTTACCATGGCAAGAGCGGTTGGATCGCGGAAAGTGGCAGCCTTTCCCAGATCTGAGAAGGTGATTTCTGAAAGTGCGCTTAAGGATGGAATCTGTCCGAATTCCGGGATCCTGTTTTTCAGAGCCTGTTCCGAGATCATAACCTCCAGACATCCATGATTTCCGCAGATACATTCCGGACCGTGAGGATCAATGGAATAATGGCCGAATTGGGTAAAAGATCCGCTGGCAGTTCCGAGCATACTCCCTTCTGTGAAAAGGGTGGCACCGATGCCGCGACCGAAATTGAGAAAGGCAAAATTTTTCTCTTTTATATTTCCATAGACCTTTTCTGCATAGGAATAGCAGGCAGTATCATTGAGAAGATCTACCGGGTATCCCGGGAATGCAGTCTTCAGAGATTTAATGATCTGAGTGCTTTCCATGGAAGGCAGATTCAGGGTCGTGGAATATACTTCATTGCTGGAGGCATCGATCATGGCAGACATTACTACACAGATGCCAAGGATACGATCAGGAGCACAGTGTTCCAGAATGGATTCCCGGAAACAGGAGCAGGAGCATGCAACGTGATTTTCATCTTCGGAAAGCTTTCGTGCTTCGTGAAAGACGGAAGTGCCGGCAATGTCTACCAGATAAGCCTCTACAGTATTCTCATGCCAGTTCATGACAACGATGTAGTAGCTGTTCATCCGTACCTGAAGACAGTTCGGCTTACGTCCGATGCTGTCGGATTCTCCGATACCGCTGTCCACGATGAATTCCCTTTCGATCAGTTCGTCTACAAGAGTAGATACGGTTGTCTTGCTGAGCTTCGTCTGTTTGGCAAGGTGTGCTCTGGATATTCCGGGACTGGAATAGATGGAAGTATAGAGCCGTTTCATATTCGTGTTCTTAATAACCTGCTGATTGACAAGTTTCATAGTTTCTTTTCATCTCCAATCCTTTAAAAATAAACGGTACCGAAAAAATGGTAAAGTCTCCGTACTAAATATATCCTATCATAGATGCAGAAAATAATCAACATGTGGCTGTACAAAGAAAATAGTGATTATCATGAAAGGAAAGATAAAGGAAACTGACAATTACAAAGAAAATACAATATAACACAGATATTTTCATCGAGGATTTGCAGAAGAACTGGAATAAATAGTACGGCGAAAGGATTAATTGACTTTATATGTAAAAAATGCACAAATAAACCAAGAAATATTGTTAATTATACAAGAAATGCACATTAAATGGCGAAAAAGCAGGAAAGAATGTTGACAGATACGGCAAAGGGTGCTATCCTAAATCCAAGCTAAGAACGGCAAAAAAGAGAGCTTACAGCAAAAAACACAGATGTTTCTGCAGAAAGCTTTTATTTTTTGGAATATTAGTTAGGTCACTGGACAAATAAAGAGAGGTAGAGAGATGAGAATAGGCGTGATTGGATGCGGCGGAATGGGAACGACTCATTACTTATCCCTGAAAGTCTTATCAGAAAAAGAGGATGATGTTGAGGTAGTTGCCCTGTCTGACTGCAGAAAAGAATTTCTGGACAAGGCGGCATCATACTTTCCGGAAGCTGCCACGTATGAATACGGAATGGAACTGCTTGAAAAGGAACAGCTGGATATTGTACATATCTGTCTTCCAAGCTATCTGCATGCAGAACATGCAGTGAAGGCGCTGGAAAAGGGAATGAATGTACTGGTTGAAAAACCGGTATGTCTGACTGAAGAGGATTGCCAGATGCTTCTTGAAGCAGAAAAAAGATCCGGGAAGAAGGTTATGGTAGGCCAGGTAGTACGTTCCTTTGAGGAATATAAATATCTGAAGGAAGCTTACGACACAGAAAAATTCGGAAAGCTGAAATCTATTACTATGGAACGCATCAGCGGAGATGTGAAATGGGGATTTGAGGACTGGTTCCATAAAGAAGAAAAGAGTGGTTCTGTTGTGCTGGATCTTCACGTGCATGATCTTGATTTCCTGCGTTATATGTTGGGGGAGCCGGACAGCTTCCAGGTAAATGCCAGCAGATTTGAAAGTGGTATGATCAATCATATCATCACGGAGTATGAATTCGGAGATGTTTTTGCTGTAGCAGAAGGTATCTGGGATGAGTCACCGGCAATGAAGTTCCATGCAGCGTTCCGTGCACATTTTGAGGATGCTACGATAGAATTTAACGGTGCCCAGTCACCGAGCCTGACAGTATATAAGAAAGACGGAACTGTGGAGACGCCGGAACTTAAAGCTGAATATGAAGGCGAAAGTGATGTGGCGGGGATCAATGTTTCCAATCTGGGACCATATTATACAGAAATCAAATATTTCCAGGAATGCGTCAGAGAAGATAAACCTGTAGAGGTTGCTCCTCTGATCGAAGGAGTAAGATCCGTACAGCTTGGAATTAAAGAGTGGAATGCGGCAAAAGAGTACGTAGACGCACACGAGAGCAAATAATGAAATTTTCACTGAAGGCAGTGAGAAAAATAAAAAAGCTATTCAAAAGGAGGATATGCAAATGAAAAAAAGAGTGATTTCTATTCTGTTATCAGCAGCAATGATCTCATCAATGGTAGTCGCAGGAGGGGTAACTGCACATGCTGAGGAAAATGTAACACTGAATGTATTTGATGCACATGCTTATGGTCTGGATGAGTATGACGAGATGGTAAAAGCCTTCGAGGAATCACATCCGGGTGTGACTGTTGACGTACAGCATGCAGCTAACGATTATGACACACTGCTTCAGTCCAGAGTAAACTCCGGAGATACACCGGATGTATTTGATGCTGAGGCCGGAACAAAAGCGAAAATGTACTATGATTACGCTTATGACTGGAGCAATGATACAGAGGTTCTGGACAAATTCAATGAGGACGCTGTAAACCTTGGAAAAGATGATGAGGGAAATGTAAAATCTCTTCCATGGACCTATGAGAACATGGGTCTGATCTACAACAAAGACTGCTTTGAGAAAGCTGGTATCGACAAGCTTCCGACAAACATGGATGAGCTGGAAGAGGCATGCAAGAAGCTGAAGGATGCAGGCATCACTCCGTTTGCGCTTGCTTCAAAGGAAACATGGGTATTAGGACAGGTTGCAACACATTTCATGATCGACAAAGACAAAACAGCTGCTGAGACAGTAGATGCGATCAAATCCGGAGAGACATCATTTGCAGATATGCCTAACTGGGAGAACCTTTACAAGTTTCTTGATCTTGCTGTAGAGTATGGTCCGGATAAGCCGCTTGAGGTTGACTGGGAGACATCAGAGAATATGCTTGCAAACGGCGAAGCAGCTATGATCCATATGGGTGACTGGTGCCAGTCTACACTGGATTCCTTTAATCCGGATGCAAATCTTGCATTCCTTCCATTCCCGGTAGGCTCCGGTGAAGATGATGCAACTGTATTATCCTCCTGTAACTGGACTTATATTGTAAACAAAGATTCCAAGAATCTGGATCTTGCAAAAGAGTATTGTGAGTTTATCCTTACCTCCGAAGAAGGCCAGAAATGGATGGCAGAAGGTGTAGGCGCTGTTCCTGGTGCAAAGTCTGATATGAAAGTAACCGGCGCTCTTGCAAATGATGCTAAGACCTATATCGATGCTGGAAAGACAAACGGCTGGATCCACACAATTGCTCCTGGCAGCTACGCAGATGAGTGTGGTCCGTATCTCCAGTCCTACATGCTTGGAGATATGAGCGCAGATGAAGTAACACAGCTTTTCCAGGATTTCTGGACATCTGCAGAATAACAAGGAACTCCAGGAGCCGAAGAGAAACAGATTTGTTGATTTTGGGCTGACGGAATGTAACTGACAAAAGAGGGAGACAGGCAGCAGGTTTGCCTGTTTCCCCAATATAAACCAAAGAAAAATTGAATTTCTGGAGGGGATAGGATTGAAAAACAAAAAAACAAAGGATCTGGCAATTTTTGCATTGTTTGTCTTTCCGGCAGTTGCTTTTGTACTGTTTGCCACAGATATTCCATTTGTAATGAATCTGTACTATTCGGTATTTAATTGGAATGGAATCGGCAAGAACATGGAATTTGTAGGACTTGCCAACTATGTGAAAATTTTTACTGCTGACCCGCTTTTTTGGAAAGGTGTCAGATTTACTCTTAAATTTGCAGTATTTTATGTTGTTATCGTAAATATCGTTTCTCTCACAGTTGCTATCGTAATGGCACGTGAGAACAAAGTGAACAGTCTTGGACGTGCTTTTTATTATATTCCTTACATTATCAGTCTGACAGCGATCAGTCTGATCTGGAAATTTATCCTGGGACCTGGCTTTGAGGCTCTTTACAGTGTTACAGGATGGGAATTCTTTAACTGGAGCTGGCTTGGAACACCGAAGCTTGCTTTTTATGTAGTTGTTGTCATGGCAGTATGGCAGAATCTTGGTTTTTACATGGTCAATTATATCGCAGGAATCATTGCAGTTCCGGGGGAACTTCTGGAAGCGGCAAGAATCGACGGAGCAACATCTTTTCAGGTATTCCGCAAGATCACAATTCCGATGATCATGCCTGCAATCTCGATCTGTATGCTGACATCAATGACATTTGCGTTTAAATTATTCGATATTATCATGGTATTTACAAAGGGCGGACCTGCGAATTCAACTGTTTCCGTTGCATATAACATTTATAAGGAAGCTTTTGTTAACAGCAAATATGGTCTTGCTACTGCCAAATCTCTTGTATTTGTAGTGTTTGTTCTGATCATTACAGCAATTCAGATGAAGATTACCAAGAGTAAGGAGGTTGAGGCATAATGAAGAAGAAACCAAAGAACCTGCGGCAGGTGAATGCACTGACGATTATTATTTTTGTATGTGCGATATTCTGGCTGATGCCGCTGGTATTGATCTTTATAAACTCGTTTAAACCCTACAATGATATGCTGCAGGATTTCCTGGCTCTGCCCAAATCCTGGAGCCTGAAGATGTACATTGAGACCTGGACAAAATTCGGGTTCCCGTCTCTGATCTTTAACACATTGCTTTATACATTCTGTACGGTCATCCTGGTGGTGCTCATTGCGCCGATGGCAGCCTATAAGCTTGCAAGAACAAAAAACAGACTTAGCAAAGTATGCTTTGTTCTGATCATCATGCCAATGATGGTTCCGTTCCAGTCTTATATGATCACTTTGACAAGACTGGTTTCGAATGTGAAGCTGACAGGGACAAGAACCGGATATATTCTGGTAAGTGTAGGATTGTGTATGCCGTTGGCTGTATACATGATCCATGGATTTGTAAAAAATGTGCCTATCGATCTGGAAGAGTGTGCATGTATTGACGGTGCAGGTAAGATCCGTACCTATTTCAGCATTGTACTTCCGCTTCTGAAACCGATCCTTACTACGGTCGTTGTTTTGGATGCACTGGCAACCTGGAATGATATCATCACCAACCAGCTGATTGTTGGCGGAAACACAGTGGCAATGAATATCCAGAATGCACTGTACATGCAGTTTTCAGCACAGACAGCAGACTGGGAGCATGCGCTTCCTGGAATCGTAATGTCTATGATACCGAGTCTTATCTTCTTTGTTGTGATGCAGAAGCATATTGTAGGTGGTATTACTGCCGGCGCAGTAAAAGGCTGATCTTGGTGGTATAAGTAGTATAATATGAGATAATACTGGAAGGAGAACAGAACCTATGAAAGTTGGAGTTTTGATCGAATTTACAAGCAATACAGATATTGATGCAAAATTTGCTGAGTTGAAGGAAATGGGTGTGGACAGCTGCCAGCTGGTATGCTGGGATCGTCCAACACTTCACGATGATGCCATGGCAGAGGCTATCAATAAAGGACTGGAGAAATACGGAATCCATGTAACCGCATTCTGGTGCGGATGGGAAGGTCGCAGAGTCTGGGATTTTTATGAAGGACAGCTGACGCTTGGCCTGATTCCGTCTGATTACAGAGTTGAGAGACTGAAGATGCTTATGGAAGGTTCTGACTTTGCGAAAAAGATCCATGTGACAGACCTAGCAACACACGTTGGCTATATGCCGGAAAATCCATACGATCCGAAATACGAGGAAGTATTGGTTGCATGTAAGGCTATTGTGGAAAAATGCAAGGAAAACGGTCAGAACTTCCTGTTCGAAACAGGACAGGAAACTCCGGTAACATTAAAGCGTGCGATCCAGGATATTGAGAAAGCGGTCGGAAAAGGAAATGTGGGAATTAACCTTGATCCTGCAAACCTGATCATGTACGGAAAGGCAAATCCGGTAGATGCTCTGGAGGTTTTTGGTGAGTATGTTATGGGAATTCACGGAAAAGACGGAAAATATCCCACGGACGGACATCATCTGGGTGACGAAGTTCCTCTTGGTCAGGGAAAAGTAAATTATCCCGCATTTATTGCGAAGTTGAAAGAGATTGGTTATCAGGGAGATATTACCATTGAACGTGAGATTTCCGGTGAGGAACAGAAAAAAGATATCCGTATGGCCAAAGATCTTCTGGATAAATTAATCGCAGAATAAGAGCTGAGGAAAAAACTATGATTATTTATACAGGGAAAGATTATCAGGATGTAAGCAGAAAAGCAGCTAATATCATGTCTGCACAAATTATCATGAAACCGGATGCGGTTCTCGGGCTTGCCACGGGCTCCACACCGGTGGGCATGTATACACAGCTGGTAGAATGGTACAAAAAAGGTGATCTGGATTTTTCCAGGGTGACAAGTGTGAATTTGGATGAGTACAAGGGGCTTTCCGGCGATAATGACCAGAGCTATCGCTATTTTATGGATCATAATCTCTTTGACCATGTAAATATTGACAAAGCACGGACCTTTGTGCCTGACGGACTGGAAGAGGACAGCGATAAGGCATGTGCACAGTATAACGAAATCATCCGGCAAACCGGAGGCGTGGACATGCAACTGCTCGGTATCGGCGGGAACGGACACATCGGCTTCAATGAGCCGGGAGATGCCTTTGAAAAAGAAACGCATTGTGTGGATCTGACAGAAAGTACCATTAGAGCCAATTCAAGGTTTTTTGAAAGCATGGCTGAGGTCCCGAAACAGGCCTACACTATGGGAATCAGGAATATCATGGCTGCAAAAAAGATCCTTCTTGTGGCAACGGGAACATCCAAGGCAGAAGCTCTGTATAATTCCCTGTACGGACCGATCACACCGAAGGTTCCGGCATCTATCCTGCAGCTTCACCCGGATCTTACGGTTGTGGCAGATGAAGATGCACTGAGTATGATTCGCGAAAAAATTAAATAAAAATCCGGAATACAACTGCCGGATCAAAAAAGGATGGCTTCCGATTCCTGCCTGTGCAGGAACGGAGGGCCATCCTTTTTTTGCTGCTCAGTGGATTTCTTCACCGGCAGTTTTCTGTGCGGTTTTTATTTCGTTGTAACAGTATTTGATGATAGATTTTCTGGTTATGATCCCGATGAAGGAGCCCTGGTCATCTACCACCGGCACGAAGTTCTGATTAATGGCGCGATCCAGGAGGTCTTCCATATTAGAATTAGCATGGACTGGTTTATAGGTGGCACGGCGTGGGATCGCCATGATCGGGATTCCCTCTGTTTCCTTGATGTCGTGAATATCTGCACGGCGCATGCCCCAGAGGAGATCTCCCTCTGAGATAGTGCCGAGATATTTGCCGTCCATGGTGAGGATAGGAATGCAGGAGTACTTGCGGTGCTCCATTTTTTCGAGGGTCTGGCGAAGAGTTTCATCCTCAAAGATGTAGGCTACTTCGCTTTTGGGAATCAGAAAAAACAGAATGTTCACGTTATTACCTCATTTCCGCAAAAATTATAAATAAATCTGTAAGCTGTTTTTAGAGAAGCTGAAGTCCGTGTGTCTCTGCAACATCTGTGATCTCCTTCGGCCAGAGAGAGACATGTACTTCTCCTATGTGTGCTTTACGAAGGAAGAACATACAGATCCTGGACTGTCCGATACCACCGCCGATGGTGTACGGAAGCTCTTTGTTCAGGATAGCTTTCTGGAATGGAAGTTCTCTTCGGTCATCACAGCCTGCTTCGGTGAGCTGGCGGTCAAGTGCGTCCTCGTCAACACGGATTCCCATTGATGAAAGCTCAAGGGCAATGTCAAGTACCGGATAGTACACGAGGATATCACCGTTCAGTTCCCAGTCATCATAGTCCGGGGCACGTCCGTCGTGGCGTTCGCCGTTGTTGAGGGTTTTGCCGACCTTCATAAGGAAGACAGCGCCTTTTTCACGGGTGATCCGATATTCACGTTCCTTCGGTGTGCAGTCCGGATACATGTCAAGAAGCTCCTGAGTTGTGATAAAGAAGATATCCTTTGGAAGGATCTCCTCGATGTAGTCATATTGTACAGCCATGTATTTCTCGGTTTTACGAAGGACACTGTAAATGGTGCGTACGGTTTCCTTGAGAATTTCAATGGAACGCTCTTCTTTGGAGATGATCTTTTCCCAGTCCCACTGGTCTACGTAAACGGAGTGGATATTGTCCAGATCTTCATCCCGGCGGATTGCTATCATATCTGTGTAAAGACCCTCTCCGTGAGAAAATCCGTATTTTTTCAGTGCGTAGCGTTTCCATTTGGCAAGGGAGTGTACGATCTCGGCGTTGCTTCCTTCGATAGATTTGATATCAAAACTTACCGGGCGTTCTACACCATTAAGGTTGTCATTAAGGCCGGATTCCGGGGCTACAAATGTCGGGGCGGATACTCGGAGAAGGTTCAGCTTCTGTGAGAGTGTCTGCTGGAAGAAATCTTTTACTGTTTTGATCGCAATCTGTGTGTCATGGAGGTTCAGGTCTGCATGATAGGTTGCGGGAATCGTGATTGTATTCATTATCGGCTCCTCCTGATGATTTTTATGCTTATTGCTCTGTGGGGTATTATAGCAGAAAATGGGTGGAGTGGCAATATAATGAGAGGGGAAGTCTTTTGGGGTATCGTAGAAAAATACTGGGTATTAAATGCCTGGTGTGATATACTGAAAAAAGAATGCTTATGTTTACGATGGAAATATAAATATCCGTTTTAACGGATAGAATGGAGGGAGTTTATGGCAGGTGAAAGGTGTCAGGTTTGTGGGGGTAAGGTTGTAAATGGCAGGTGTTCATTATGTGGGATGCCTTACAGAAATGATGAGGCGTTATATCATCTGAATGAGCCCCGGGAGGTACATTATAAACATGCTTCCGCCAAAGTGAGGGATATGATGCGGCGGTATGGACAGGATGCTGATCAAACAACACAACATAACGGAAACGTAAACCGGAATACAAACGTAAACCGGAATACAAATGTGAACCGGAATACGAACGCGAACCGGAATACGAATGCAAGCCGCAATACAGATTTGAATCGGAATTCAGCCGGAAGCCGGAATACAGGTGCAGCAGCCGGACGTAAGACTGCTGCTGCAGATAATACCAGGAACAAAACAATGGTGGGCAGGAATCATACGGGAGTTTTAGATCAGGGGAAAAAACAGCAGAAAAAAGATCAGAAAAACAGCGGGGCAGGATGGATCATATGGATCATAGTGACACTGGCCATGCTGTTTCCTAAATTATGGGATTTCCTTGCAGACTGGATCGGAACGAATTTGTGAGAATATTTCAGCAGTGAGATCAGGCAGTGCTAAGTGTCTGTATTTTTGTGTATACAGAAATATCCCTTTTCTTTTCTTCTCAGCTGTGTTATACTCATGCCTAGCACAACATATAGATGAAAAACAATATATAGAGAATATAGGTACTATATATAGTATTTTAGCATAGCGGCTTATATATAGCACAGGGAGGGATGAGCAATGTTATATGTGATCAAAAAAGATGGGACAAGAGAGGAGTTTAATCCGCAGAAGATCGTGGCTGCCGTGAACAAATCCGCAGAGCGTATTCTTTATACTTTTTCAGACGAGGAGAAGGATTTTATCTGCCGTTTTGCCCAGGAGCATGCGGATTCCCTTGGAAAGAATGAGATCGAGATCCAGGAGATGCACAACATCGTGGAGGGGGCTCTGGAGCGTGTGAATCCGGCAGTTGCCAAGAGCTACCGTGATTATCGGAATTACAAGCTGGATTTTATCCATATGATGGATGATGTATATACCAAGAGTCAGGCAATCCGTTATATAGGTGATAAAAGTAATGCCAATACAGACAGTGCCCTTGTTGCCACGAAACGAAGCCTGATCTTTAATGAGCTGAACAAGGAACTCTATCGGAAGTTTTTTATGAACCGTAATGAGCTTCAGGCATGTAAGGACGGCTACATTTATATTCATGACCAGTCTGCACGTCTGGATACCATGAATTGCTGTCTGTTCGATGTGGCAGCTGTTTTAAGTGGCGGTTTTGAGATGGGCAATGTCTGGTATAACGAGCCGAAGACTCTGGATACAGCCTTTGATGTTATGGGGGATATCATTCTCAGTACAGCAGCACAGCAGTATGGTGGCTTTACAGTGCCGGAGGTTGATAAGATCCTGGCACCGTATGCAAAGAAAAGCTATGATAAATATATTTCCGAATTTATGAAATACTCGGATGAGAGCTGGAGTGGCCGCGAGGAGCGAGCTATTGAATATGCTCTTGATAAGGTCCGCAGGGATTATGATCAGGGATGGCAGGGAATTGAGTACAAGCTGAATACCGTCGGTTCTTCCAGAGGGGATTATCCGTTTGTTACGGTGACACTTGGTCTCGGAACCGAGCAGTTTGAGAAGATGTGCACGATTTCCCTTCTTGAGGTCCATCAGGGAGGACAGGGGAAGGCCGGACATAAGAAACCGGTACTTTTCCCGAAAATCGTATTCCTTTATGACAAGGAGATCCATGGTCCCGGAAAGTGTTGTGAGGATATTTTTGAGGCTGGTGTGGAGTGTTCCTCCAAGACTATGTATCCGGACTGGCTGTCTATGTCCGGTGCGGGATACATTTCCAGTATGTACAGGAAATACAAGAAGGTCATCAGCCCGATGGGATGCCGTGCTTTCTTAAGTCCGTGGTATGAGCGTGGCGGTATGGAGCCGGCGGATGAGAATGATACGCCTGTTTTTGTGGGACGTTTTAACATTGGTGCGGTAAGTCTTCATCTTCCGATGATCCTTGCCAAGGCCAGAGCAGAGAGCAGAGATTTCTATGAGGTTCTGGATTTCTATCTGGAAATGATCCGTAACCTGCATATCCGCACTTACGAATATCTGGGACAGATGCGTGCATCCACCAACCCGCTTGCATACTGTGAAGGCGGTTTCTACGGCGGACATCTGAAACCGAATGAAAAGATCGGTAAGATTCTGAAGCCTATGACAGCTTCCTTCGGTATCACAGCATTAAATGAGCTTCAGGAGCTTTATAATGGCAAATCTATTGCCGAGGATGGGGCGTTTGCTCTGGAAGTCCTGAAATATATCAATGACAAGGTAAATCAGTACAAGAAGGAAGACGGTTATCTTTATGCGATCTACGGAACACCGGCAGAGAGTCTCTGTGGCCTTCAGGTAGAGCAGTTCCGTAAGATGTATGGAATCATCGAGGGCGTTTCTGACAGACCGTATGTGAGCAACAGCTTTCATTGCCATGTAACAGAGGATGTGACTCCAATCGAGAAACAGGATCTGGAGGGACGTTTCTGGGAGCTCTGCAATGGCGGTAAGATACAGTATGTACGTTATCCGATCGGATACAACAAAGAAGCTATCCGTACGCTGATCCGCAGAGCCATGGATTTGGGATATTATGAGGGAGTGAACCTTTCTCTTGCATACTGTGACGATTGTGGACATGAGGAGCTGGAGATGGATATATGCCCTGTCTGCGGTTCCAGAAACCTGACCAAGATCGACCGTATGAACGGATATCTTTCCTACAGCCGTGTCCATGGAGATACCCGCCTGAATGAGGCGAAGATGGCTGAGATCGCTGAGCGAAAATCTATGTAAATGCTGACTGTCCGATCAACTGTGGAACAGTGATCGGACAGCCAGACGGTATAAAAAATATCCCGCAGAGCTGCCGGTAAGACCAGCAGCCGTCTGCGGGATATTTTCATGTAAAGTGAAGGTTCACATTTCACTTTGTATTCTGAGTCCGTAAAATGATTATTTAATGATAGTTCCGGTCTTCTCACGGTAGCCGTCTTTTGCATGGGCCATGTCTGTGATGATGGTACGGCGTCCGGTTCCCTTCTCCACAAAGGAAACACCTGCTTCGATTTTAGGAAGCATGGAGCCTGCCGCAAACTGTTTGCCGGCAATATATTTCTTGGCATCTTCTGTGGAAATAGTATCCAGATAAGATTCATGATCCGTATTATGGTCAAGGCTTACTTTCTCGACGCTTGTAAGGATCATCAGAGTGTCAGCGTTCAGTTCTTCTGCAAGAAGTCCTGCTGCCAGGTCTTTCTCGATGATGGCACTGGCACCATTCAGCTGAGTTCCCTGCTCAAGAACCGGGATTCCGCCGCCGCCTGCAGCAATGACGATCTGCTCTGCAGCAGAGAGGACCTTCACGGTTTCGATCTCTACAATCTTCTGTGGCTTCGGTGCTGCAAGGATACGTCGGTACTGGCCCTCGCCCACCTTTGTAACAAAGTTTCCTTTTTCTTCTTCAGCCTCGGCCTCTTCTGCGTTGAGAACACGTCCAATGATCTTCTCCGGCTCTGCGAATGCTTCATCGTATGGATCGATGACAACCTGTGTCAGAACTGTGCTGACCGGTTTGTAGATTCCTCTGGAGATAAGCTCGGCACGAATGGCGTTCTGAAGGTCATAGCCGATATAACCCTGACTCATGGCGGAACATACGGACATTGGTGCAAATGTATAATCAGGATGTGCCTTACCGAATTCATTCATTGCGGTGTGGATCATCCCTACCTGCGGACCGTTGCTGTGGGAGATCACCACGCGGGTTCCCTCCTCTACCAGATCTGCGATTACCTTCGCTGCGAGTTTTGTAGCTGTTTTTTGCTCTGGAAGTGTGGTGCCAAGTGCCCGGTGGCCTAATGCAACTACTACGGTTTTTTCGCTCATAGGAAATACCTCGTTTCTCTTTAAAATTGGAATGAAATCAGTTACTGTATCCAGTAACGAGTATTATATTTTATTATAAAAGACCTATGTGGGAAATGCAATAGAAAATCGAGTGTTTTCCAAGACCGGAAAAACTGTCATTGTTGTTCACTGGTAATATTCCGCGAGGTGTTTTTTGTGAGCGAAGGTCACAGAAAACCCGAGGCATACCGCATGAATTTACGCGATCAGCATAAATTCTGTGCATCTCGAAGTGTGTTACTGAGAACAGTGTGAACAGCAACAAACCGCCTGATTCGGTCAGACGGTTTGCTTCTTACTATTTTTTGAGGGGGGAGATAGAGAGTGGTTTTTCATCTATCCAACACCTATTATATAGAGAAAATATGTTTAAAATATGTCGTTAATCTAAAAGAAATGGAAAATTTATAAAGAAAGTTTAAACAAACTTTATAATTTTTATATCCGGTTGCACATGGTCTGGGAATGTGATACATTGAAAAAGTCTTGATCCTGCATTCTGCGGGATCTGTTCACGCATCGTTTCGATGCAGAAATCCATTTTATTTTATCGAAAAAACACTGATCATGCACCATTTGCCGGGGAGGGATGCCTTTGTCTGTGGAAAAGTAAGTTTCTGTAAAAAAAACATGTGTATAAGAAATGCCAGATCAGGCAGAAATGAGGAAGAGCCATGAAAAACAGAATATGGAAACAGATGAAGAAAGTCGGAATTGTGACAGTGCTGACAGGAGTCATGTTGGGAGGAACAATAGAACCGAAGCTGATCCTGGGAGCAGATTTTTTGTCGGGACAGGTACCGTTTATCGATCAGAGTGTGTTCTGGAAAGATAGAGAATCCGGACAGGCGGAGCTTGGAATCCGAATCCGCGGCTTGAATGAATGGCTGTCCGGGAGAAGGTTTTCGGAGGATAAGGAGAAAAATGAGAAGTGGGACGATGAACTTCAGGAGACTGAAGATCCATCGGTGGAGCAGGAAGAAGAAACAGAACAGGAGCTGCCGGAGGATGACTGGCAGAAAGAAGAAACAGAACAGGAGCTGCCGGAGGATGACTGGCAGAAGGAAGAAACAGAACAGGAGCTGCCAGAGGATGACTGGCAGAAGGAAGAAGAAACAGAACAGGAGCTGACGGAGGATGGCTGGCAGAAAGAAGAGACAGAACAGGAGCTGCCGGTGAATAAGGTTGTGGAAGGAATCGGAATAGAAATGGAGGAAGGATATGAGCACGTGGAGCAGCTGGCATCCGGGGAAACAGTACAGCCGGAGGATGAAGAGCAGGAGAAAACGGGTCCGCTCACACCGAAAGGAACGGCGTCCGGAGAAGAAAATGTAGGTGACGAAGAGGAATATGAGTCTGAGGAGATTCAAAAACTGACGCTGGTCACGTATATTTCGGAGTATTTTGTTCCGGAAACGGATTCTGTCCCGAAAAATATGGCTGCACAGCAGATTTCTGTAAGAAGCCAGAGTGGTGAAGCTACAGAGATCACAAAGCTGAAAATCATGCTGAACGTGGAACAGGACGGGCAGGATGAGATCTTTTTCCGGATCCCGCTGATCCTGCGTCAGGAATACCGTTTTCCGGCAGAGAAAAGCAGTTATCCTGTGACTCAGGAGGAACCGCTTCAGAAGGACTGTACCAGTGCGGGAACCTTTCTCCTGACAGAAGAAAACGGGGAAGAGCTGGTGATCGCAGAGGGGATCTCGCCTATGCTGGACGTGGAGGCTGCAGAGGCTGATATGGAATTGTCGGTAACTGCACAGAATGAAAAAATGAAAGCAGGGCAGACCATCCGTTATCAGGTGGAGATCGCTAATACCGGAAAACTGGATCTTGCAGATATCCGTCTGACCAGCAGCCTTTCCTGTCCTAAGATCCGGCAGATGTGGGAAGATGCAGAAGGACTTCTGACAGAAGGGGCAGTGGCGGAATTTGCGGAATTAAAAGCCGGAGAGAGCAGGAGCTTTTATGTACAGGCGCCGCTTCTGGATGAACAGGAAAAAGATCTGGAGCACCAGGTGGAAGCAGAGGCCAGGGTAAAGGGCAGAGCAGCGGAGGTGATCCGGAAGAACGCCACCACTATAAATAGTCTGGAGGCACTGAAGGCGGATCTTTCTGTAAAGAAAACTGCAGACAAAGAAACCGCTGCACCGGGTGAGACTGTGACCTATCAGATCTGTATCGTGAATACTGGTGAAAAAACGCTTCATTCGGTTGTGGGAACGGAGCGCTTTCAGGCGGCTGGGATCCATGCACAGTTTCTGGAGCAGGAAGGTGTAACGCTCAACAGCAGCCGTACAAAGGCAATGATCCAACAGATCCCGCCGGGAGAGGCAGTTTCTCTTCAGGCCGTGGTGAAGATCCCGGAAAGAACAGCGGATCAGAAGCTTTTTAACCAGGTGACGGTCACAAGCCAGGAAACTGGAGAGCGATCGATGGAGGCCTCCGCTTCTGTCATAGTAAAAGGAAAGGTAACCGTTACGCCGGAAGAAAGGCTTTTTCTGCAAAGTGATGATCAGGATCCGGCTTCCGGTCAGACACAGATGGCAAGAGCAGCGTCTACACATCCGAAGACAGAAGATGATACAAGGACGGATCTGTGGACTCTTCTGGCAGTGACAGCTTTGGTGACTGTGATGGGCGGTATCTGGCTCCGGAAAAAATATGCGGATATTTATGAGAAAAGCTGATGTTACTGAGAACGGAGTGAACGGTAACAAGCTGACATTTTACAAGGCGGCCGTGCCTCAAAGAAACGTTGAAAACAGGGGGGAGGTGTGCTATTCTATATGATATGTACAGAAAACAAAAATAGTATATTTCCCGCCTCCGGTGTGCTGCCCGTCAGAACGGAAAAAGGGAAAATGGAGGAGAAAAATGAATCTTTTATCCTTATTGGAACATCTTGAATACAAATGCCTTCAGGGAAATACAGAGCAGGAGGTTTCTTCTGTTGTATATGATTCCCGCAAAGTAGAGGAAGGGAGCCTTTTTATCTGCATCAGAGGTGCGGTCGTGGATGGACATAAATTTATACCTGATGTTGTGGCAAAGGGTGCGAAGACACTAATCGTGGAAGAAGCGGTGGAGGCACCGGAGGATGTGACAGTGATCCAGGTAGAGGATACCCGTTACGCCATGGCCTTTATTTCAGCAGCATGGTTCGGACATCCGGCAGAAAAGCTCAAAACCATCGGTATCACCGGAACCAAAGGAAAAACAACTACAACCTATATGGTGAAATCGATCCTTGAGAATGCCGGATATAAGGTTGGTCTGATCGGAACCATCGAGGCTGTTATCGGGGAGAAGCATATCCCGGCAGCCAACACGACACCGGAATCCTATATGGTACAGAAATATTTTCATGATATGGTAGAAGCAGGCTGCGATGCGGTCGTTATGGAGGTTTCCTCACAGGGACTGATGCTTCACAGAACCCAGGGATTTGTGTTTGATTTTGGAATTTTCACAAATATTGAACCAGATCATATCGGACCGAATGAGCACAAGGACTTTGATGATTATCTGCACTGCAAATCCATGCTTCTCAGACAGTGTAAGGTTGGTATCGTAAATCGTGACGATGAACACTTTGACCGCATTATCGAAGGCCACACCTGTAAACTTGAAACCTATGGATTTTCCGAAAAAGCAGATCTCCGTGCAGAGGACGCCAGACTCGTTGGAAGAAAGGGCTATTTGGGAATTTCCTATCATGTTAAGGGACTTATGGATTTTCCTGTGGAGATCGATATTCCAGGTAAGTTCAGCATTTACAATTCTCTGACTGCCATTGCCATCTGCCGTCATTTTAAGGTATCCGAGGAGAATATCATCAAAGCTCTGAAGGTGGCCAGGGTCAAAGGCCGTATTGAGATGATCAAGGTATCTGACGAATTCACATTGATGATCGATTACGCACATAATGCCATGGCGCTGGAGAGCCTTCTCGGAACACTGAAGGAATATGATCCGCACAGACTGGTATGCCTGTTTGGCTGTGGCGGAAACCGTTCCAAGCTGCGTCGTTATGAGATGGGTGAGGTTTCAGGAAAGATGGCAGATCTGACAATCATCACTTCGGATAATCCGCGAGATGAGGATCCACAGGCCATCATCGATGATATCAAGATCGGAATGGCAAAAACAGACGGAAAATATGTAGAGATCCCGGATCGTAAAGAGGCGATCGCCTATGCGATCCATCATGGTGAGCCGGGAGATATCATCGTCCTTGCCGGAAAGGGCCATGAGGATTACCAGGAGATCAAGGGAAAGAAATATCCCATGGATGAGCGCGTGCTGATCCGGGAGATCCTGGAAGAAGATCAGAAAGCGTAAATGGATGATCTATGCAGATGTGATCATTGATATTTCTCATGAAAAGCTGGACCGGGATTTTCAGTATCGTGTACCTGAGGAGCTGGTGCAGGCAATAAAACCCGGAGTTGTGGTCACAGTGCCCTTCGGAAAGGGAAATACCCTTCGGAAAGGCTATGTGACCGGGATCTCCGGAACGGCAAAATATGATGCGTCAAAGCTCAAGGAGATCCGGGGAGTGTCCACAGACAGTGAGACAACAGAATCCCGGCTGATCGCACTTGCGGCCTGGATGAAGGAGACCTATGGCTCCACCATGATCCAGGCACTGAAAACAGTTCTGCCTGTAAAAGACAAGGTCCGTGCAAAAGAGAAAAGACTGATCCTTTTTACAGGGAAAAAGGAAGAGGGGCAGGCACTTCTTGGCAAGCTGGAAGGCAGCCGCTTTAAAGCACGTGAGCGGTTCCTTCGGGCAATCCTGGAGGCCGGGAGCCTGGATTATACCTATGCCTCCAAAGAGCTTGGGGCAGGCATTTCCGTTCTTGATTTTTTTGAAAAAAAAGGTCTGATAACTATTGAAAGTCAGGAAATGTATCGCATTCCCGAGGGGCTCGGCCTGGTGAAGGAGAACATGGAACTGAGTCTGAACCAGGAACAGCTCTTGGCGGCAGAGCAGATTTTTCGGGAATGGCAGGAGCCGGACCCAAGGCCTGCACTTCTTTTCGGAGTGACCGGAAGCGGAAAGACCCAGGTTTATATGCGCCTGATCCAGAAGGTACTGGAGGAGGGAAAACAGGCAATCGTGCTGATCCCTGAGATCGCGCTTACTTATCAGACAGTCAGGCGCTTTTATGCCATGTTCGGAGATAAGGTTTCGGTTCTGAACTCCAGACTTTCCCAGGGAGAACGTTATGATCAGTTCAAAAGAGCAAAACGTGGTGAGATCCAGGTGATGGTAGGACCCAGATCCGCATTGTTCACACCGTTTTCAGATCTGGGACTGATCGTTATCGACGAAGAGCATGAACCCACCTACAAAAGTGAGAATACGCCAAGGTACCATGCACGTGAGACTGCCATTGAGAGGGCGCGGATGGAACATGCCCGTGTGGTCATGGGATCAGCCACTCCGTCATTGGAAGCCTACAGTCATGCCTGTGACGGAGAATATCTTCTGGTAAAGTTAAATGCACGTTATGAGGAAAGACCGCTTCCACAGGTATCGATCGTGGATCTTCGGGAAGAATTAAAGAAAGGGAACCGCTCGGTGCTGAGTCTGGAGCTGAAGAGGGATCTGGAGCAGGTCCTTGAAAGAAGAGAACAGGCCATGCTGTTTCTGAACCGGAGAGGATATGCGGGCTTTGTTTCCTGCAGAGCCTGCGGTCACGTTATGAAATGTCCCCACTGTGATGTATCTCTAAGTGAACACAATGGCAATCGTCTGATCTGTCATTACTGCGGCTATGAGACTGTGAAACCGGAAATCTGTCCGTCCTGTGGTTCACCGCACATTGGTGGATTTAAGGCAGGAACCCAGCAGATCGAGAAGGTCATTGAAAAAGAATTCCCGAAAGCCAGGGTACTTCGAATGGATTTTGATACCACAAGGACCAAGGACAGCTATGAGAAGATCCTGGCTTCTTTTGCAAAGCATGAGGCAGATATTCTGGTGGGGACCCAGATGATCGTCAAGGGACATGATTTTCCAAATGTGACCCTGGTAGGAGTGATCGCAGCAGATCTTTCGCTGAATATGGATGACTATCACTGCGGGGAGCGTACATTCCAGCTTCTGACTCAGGCAGTTGGACGTTCCGGCAGAGGGAACCGCCCGGGGCAGGCGGTGATCCAGACATATCAGCCGGAGCATTACAGTATCCAGGCTGCGGCTATTCAGGATTATGAGAAATTTTATAAAGAAGAAATGGGGTATCGGATGCTTCTGGACTATCCGCCGGCAGCCCATATGATGACTGTTTTTGGCGCCTGCCAGGATGAAGAACTTCTGAAAAATGCCATGTATTATATAGAAGTTTTTATCCGCAGGGTAAGTCCGAAGGAAGAGCTTCACATGATCGGACCTGCAGCTGCATCGGTAGGTAAGGTAAAGGATGTTTATCGTCAGGTGATCCATCTGAAGCACAGGGATATCTGTTTTCTCACAGCAGTCAGAGAGAAGCTGGAGAAATATATAGAGATAAATTCCGGATTCCGGAAAATATACATTCAATTTGATATGAATTAAAGGAGAAGAAAAATGGCACTTAGAACAATCCGTGTACAGGGGGATTCTGTACTGACAAAAAAATCCCGGACAGTAGACAAAATGACACCGAGGATCGGGGAACTGATCACAGATATGCTGGATACCATGTATGATGCAATGGGTGTTGGCCTCGCCGCACCACAGGTAGGAATCCTGAAACGTATCGTTGTCATTGATGTAGGCGAGGGCCCGATCGTGCTGATCAATCCGGAGATCCTTGAGACAAGCGGCGAGCAGACCGGTGACGAGGGATGCCTGAGCGTTCCTGGAATGGCAGGACAGGTAACACGTCCGAACTATGTGAAGGTAAAAGCACTTGATGTAAATATGAACGAACAGATCTACGAGGGAGAGGGCCTTCTGGCAAGAGCGTTCTGTCATGAGATCGATCATCTGGATGGAAAAATGTATACAGAACTTGTGGAGGGAGAACTTCACAAGGTAACTTATGATGAAGAAGACTAAAGGCGGGATACTATGAAGATTATTTATATGGGAACTCCTGACTTTGCGGTGGCGCCTCTTGCAGCACTGGCAGAGAACGGATATGAAGTGGAGGCTGTGATCACACAGCCGGACAAACCGAAGGGCAGAGGCAAAACTATGATGCCTACTCCTGTAAAAGAAGAAGCACTGAAACATGGGATCCCGGTACTGCAGCCGGTGAAGGTAAGAGATCCTGAATTTGTGGAAGAACTGAAAAATCTTGCACCGGACATCATCATTGTTGCGGCATTCGGACAGATCATTCCAAAGAGCATCCTGGATATGCCGAGATTCGGATGCATCAATATCCATGCGTCTCTGCTTCCTAAATATCGTGGAGCTGCACCGATCCAGCAGGCGGTGATCGATGGTGAAAAAGAATCCGGTGTTACCATTATGCAGATGGGAACCGGTCTGGATACCGGTGATATGATTTCCAGGATCGTGGTTCCGCTTGCCAAAGATGAGACAGGTGGAAGCCTGTTTGATAAGCTCGCACAGGCAGGTGCAGAGCTTCTGGTACAGACTTTACCGTCCATTTTTGACGGAACTGCAACCCGCGAGAAACAGCCGGAGGAGAGTCCGACACCATATGCTGCCATGATCTCCAAAAAAATGGGACTTCTGGACTTCAGCAAAAATGCGGAAGAACTGGAGCGTCTGGTAAGAGGCCTTGATCCATGGCCAAGCGCTTTTACCTTTATCAATGGAAAAACATTGAAGGTCTGGAAGAGCTCTGTTCTGGAAAAACAGGCACAGGAAGCACCTGGAACTGTGATAGCCGCTGACAAAGGAGGAATCCAGGTGGCATGCGGCCAGAAGGTACTCGTGCTCCATGAAGTGCAGCTGGAAGGCAAAAAACGCATGGAAGCGGATGCGTTCCTCCGGGGATATCAGTTGAAACCAGGAGACATGTTCAGAGATTCCAGGGAGTGATGAGTTATGTACGGATATGGTTATTACGGATGGGGAATGGACCCCACGATTCTTTTACTTGTGATCGGAATGCTTCTTTCTCTTGCGGCATCCGCAAAGCTGCGCAGTACCTTTGCAGTCTATAAAAAGGTACGGAGTCATTCTGGCATCACCGGTGCGGAAGCTGCACAGAGAATCCTGAGAGCAGCAGGGATCACAGACGTACAGGTGGTTCCGATCCGCGGAAGTCTTACGGATCACTATGATCCGAGAACGAAAACGGTTTCCCTTTCAGAAGATATTTATGGAAGAAATTCTCTGGCGGCTGTGGGGGTGGCAGCACATGAATGTGGCCATGCGATCCAGGATGCAATCAATTATGCACCACTGAATATCCGTTCAGCCATTGTACCTGCCGCAAATATTGGTTCCCAGCTTTCGTGGCCGCTGTTTATCGCAGGGCTGATCTTTTCCATTGATCCGCTGGTAACTCTGGGAATTGTTTTGTTTTCACTGGCAGTACTGTTTCAGCTGGTGACACTTCCGGTTGAGATCAATGCGTCTTCCAGAGCGCTTAAAATGCTGGAAAGTACAGGTATCTTAGGTGCAGATGAAAAAAAGGGTGCAAGAAAAGTACTTACAGCGGCAGCGCTTACCTATGTGGCAGCTCTGGCGGCATCCATTCTGCAGCTTCTGAGACTGATTATCCTTGCAGGAGGTAGAGATCGTGATTAGCAGCGGAGTAAATACCAGAGAACTGATTCTTGAGATCCTGTTACAGATCGAGGAGGAGGGGGAGCACAGCCATATTGCGATCCGGAATGCGCTTTCCAAATATCAGTTTCTTCCGAAACAGGAACGTAGCTTTATTACAAGAGTATGTGAGGGAACTCTGGAATACAGGATTTATATTGATTATGTCATCGATTCTTTTTCCAAGGTTTCTGTAAACAAGATGAAACCGCAGATCCGCGAGATCCTGAGAAGTGCGGTATATCAGCTGAAATTTATGGACAGTGTTCCGGACAGTGCAGTATGCAATGAAGCGGTAAAGCTGGCACAGCGAAAAGGCTTTTATAATCTAAAGCCCTTTGTCAACGGGGTGCTCCGTACGATTGCAAGAGAGATCAGTGATCTGGAGCTTCCTTCCAGGGAAGAAAACGAAGTCCGTTATCTTTCCGTGAAATATTCCATGCCGGAATATCTGGTAGAAAAATGGAAAGCAGCCTACGGAGTGAAGACTACGGAGAAGATCCTGGAGGATTTTCTGACAGAAAGACCGATCACAGTACGGTGCCGTACTCATAAGGCGTCTCTGAGAGAAATCGTCACCAGTCTGAAGTCTCAGGGAGTGACAGTAGAACAGGCTCCTTATCTTCCCTATGCACTGAAGATTTCCGATTACAATCATATTCTGACACTTGAAACCTTCCTTCAGGGAAAGATCCTGGTGCAGGATGTAAGCTCTATGCTCGTAGCGGAAGCTGCAAGTCCGAAAAAAGGAGACCATATCATCGACATGTGCGCTGCACCAGGTGGAAAAAGCATCCATGCGGCAGACAAAATGGGGGATTACGGAAATGTGGATGCCAGAGATGTAAGTCAGTATAAGGCAGATCTTATCGAAGAAAACATCCACAGGACCGGAGTGATCAACGTGGAAGCCAGAGTTCAAGATGCAACGGTATATGATCCGGATTCCGAACAGGCTGCGGATATTGTGATCGCGGATGTACCGTGCTCCGGTTATGGTGTTATCGGCAAGAAACCGGAAATCAAATACCGGGCAACTCCGCAGAAACAGGAAGAGATCGTAATGCTCCAGAGAATGATCCTGGATAAGGCTGCAAAGTATGTGAAACCGGATGGAACGCTGATCTTCAGCACGTGTACCATTGCCCGGGAAGAAAACGAAGAAAATGTATTATGGTTTTTAAAGAACTATCCGTACCGGCTGGAAAGCCTGGATCCGTATATTCCGGAGGAACTGCACTGTAAATCCACGAAGCTTGGCTATCTGCAGCTTCTGCCGGGAATACATAAGACAGATGGATTCTTTATTGCCAGATTCAGAAGGAAATAACAGAAAATGACAGATGTAAAATCCATGACCATGGAGGAATTGAAGGAATTCATGACAAAGATCGGTGAAAAGCCTTTCCGGGCGAAACAGATCTATGCATGGCTTCACCAGCGGCTGGTTACCTCCTGGGATGAAATGACAAATCTTTCCAAAAGCCTCAGGGAAAAGCTTTCGGCTTATCCGATCACAGCGCTGACCCAGGCAGATGTAAGGATCTCAAAAATTGACGGAACCAGAAAATATCTGTTCCGGCTGGAAGATGGAAATGTGATCGAGAGTGTTCTCATGCGGTATCACCACGGAAATTCTGTGTGCATTTCTTCTCAGGTGGGCTGCCGTATGGGATGCAGATTCTGTGCATCTACCATCGGAGGACTGACCAGATGCCTGAAGCCGTCCGAGATGCTGGATCAGATCTACCGTATCCAGGCAGATACCGGTGAACGTGTGGCCAATGTAGTTGTGATGGGAACCGGTGAGCCGATGGATAATTATGACAATCTTGTCCGTTTTGTCCGGATCCTTACCGACGAAAACGGTCTTGGGATCAGTCAGAGAAATGTGACGGTTTCTACCTGCGGGATCGTGCCGAAGATGTATGATCTGGCTGAAGAAAAGCTTCAGATCACTCTGGCACTTTCCCTTCATGCTCCAAATGATGAAAAACGGCAGGAACTGATGCCGATCGCGAATAAGTATTCCATGGATGAGGTTCTGGATGCCTGCAGAAATTATTTTGATAAAACAGGCCGAAGGATCACCTTTGAGTACAGTCTTGTAGCCGGTGTCAACGACAGTGAAGAAGATGCGAGACAGCTGGCCGGCCGTATAAAAGGCATCAATTGCCATGTAAATCTGATTCCGGTCAACCCCATCAAGGAACGCTCCTATGTGAGGTCTACTCGACAGGCTGTGGAGAATTTCAAAATAAAACTTGAAAAATACGGAATTAATGTTACTATTAGAAGGGAAATGGGCAGCGATATCGACGGTGCCTGTGGACAGCTAAGAAAAAGTTACATGGAAAAAACAGAAAGCGAGAAGTGACATGAGGATATACTCAGCTACTGATGTAGGGCAGAAGCGTAAGATGAATCAGGATTACGTGTTTGTATCTGAAGGTCCGGTTGGGAATCTGCCTAATCTTTTCACAGTCGCGGACGGAATGGGCGGCCATAACGCCGGTGACTATGCATCCTCACATGCAGTACGGATCCTTGTGGATGAAATCCGTGAAGATGCGGATTACAATCCTGTGAAGGTTATTCGTCATGCGATCGAAGCTGCGAATACGGAGATCAGAAACCGTGCGCAGGAAGACGAAAACCTCCGGGGCATGGGAACCACTATGGTGGTGGCGACTATTGTAGATCAGTATGCCTATGTAGCCAATGTGGGTGACAGCCGTTTATATGTGATCCAGGACGGGATCCGCCAGGTTACCAGAGATCATTCTCTGGTACAGGAAATGGTGAGAATGGGCGAGATCAGCGAAGCGGAAGCACGGAATCATCCGGATAAGAACATCATTACAAGGGCACTTGGTGCAGAGAAAACGGTGGATGTGGATTTCTTTGATCTGAAACTTGAAAAAGGATGTACGATCCTGATGTGTTCAGACGGTCTCAGCAATATGGTTGAAGATGAGAAGATCCAGGAAATCATATCCGATCCGGAAGCAGATATTGATCAGAAGGGCAGTGCGCTCCTTCGGGAAGCAAATCAGAATGGTGGTAAGGATAATATTGCAGTCGTACTGGTAGAGCCATTCACGAATGAGGTGGAAGCATGTTGAAGACGGGAATGATCATAGCCGAGCGTTATGAGATCGTAGGAAAAATCGGAACTGGCGGAATGGCAGATGTCTATAAGGCTATGGACCATAAGCTGAACCGTTTTGTTGCAGTGAAGGTCCTGAAACCGGAGTTTCGGGAAGACACCACGTTTATAAAGAAATTCATAAGTGAGGCCCAGGCGGCAGCTGGTCTTACACATCCGAATATCGTCAATGTATTTGACGTAGGAGATGACGGCGGTGTTTATTACATTGTTATGGAACTGATCGAGGGTATTACTCTGAAGGAATACATCTCCAAGAAGGGGAAGCTTTCCATTAAAGAGGCCACAAGTATCGCAATCCAGGTTTCTATGGGGCTGGAGGCGGCACACAGCCATGGTATCGTTCACAGAGATGTGAAACCCCAGAATATCATTATCTCCACAGATGGTAAAGTAAAGGTGACAGACTTTGGAATTGCCAGAGCTGCATCTTCGAATACGATCAGCTCCAATGTAATGGGATCTGTACATTACAGCTCACCTGAGCAGGTGAGAGGCGGATATAGTGATGAGAAGAGTGATATTTATTCTCTCGGAATCACATTGTATGAGATGGTTACAGGAAGAGTTCCTTTTGACGGAGATACCACTGTGGCGATCGCTATCAAGCATCTGCAGGAAGAGATGGTCCCGCCAAGTGTGTATACACCGGATCTTCCGTACAGTTTGGAGCAGATCATTCTGAAATGTACACAGAAAAGTGTAGATCGTCGTTACAGCCGTATGGAGGATGTGATCGCGGACCTGAAACATTCCCTGATCGATCCCCAGGGCGATTTTGTAAAGCTTACTACAGTTGACAACGATGCCAAGACGGTTGTGATCTCAGAAGAAGAGCTTGGTGAGATCAAACATACACCGAAGCAGATCACAAAACCGGAGATCACTACACTTGAGGAAGAAAAATACGACGATAACGATTACGATGATGCAGAGGAAGAATACAGACCGAGATCCGAGCATAGATCCGGAAAGAAAAAGAAGCATCATGGTTCCGGAAGAGGCCTGACTATTGCGGCACTGATCGGCGGGGCAGTCCTTCTGATCGTTCTTGTGGTAGTGCTTGGACGTGCCGCAGGACTGTTTGGAACAGGCAGCAGCGGAACTGCAGACAGCAGCAAGGCAGAGGCGAAGCAGGAATCAGCAGCTGACGGGCTGGCAACCGTTCCTGATCTTGTAGGCAAAACAGAAGAAGAGGCCAAAACACTTGCAAACGATGCACATCTGGGTGTCCAGATGGCCGGTGAGGAGGCATCTGATCAGGAAAAAGGCAGGATCTCCCGTCAGAAGACAGCAGCGGGAACACAGGTTGAAGCCAATACAACTGTGAAATACTGGGTGAGCACCGGAACAGCACAGGTTACGATCCCGGATCTGGATGGACGTACAGGAATTGATGCACAGCAGACTCTGGAAGATCTTGGACTTCAGGTAAATGTCCAGAAAGAATACAGCGACACAGATGACAACGGATATGCACTGGTAGATCCGGGATATGTTTACAATGTCGAGCCGGCAGCAGGTACTTCTGTGCAGGCAGGCTCTTCTGTAACACTGACAGTCAGTCGAGGGGTTGATTATGGCGATAATGCTGAGGTTCCGAGTGTTGTAGGAATGACCAAGGATGCTGCGCTTACTACTTTAGGTAAATTTATTGATATTCAGATAACAGAACAGCAGAGTACAGAAGCTGCAGGTACAGTTATCGCACAGGATCCGGAAGCCTATGCGGCAGCAGACCCGGATCAGCCGATCAGCATTACCCTCAGCTCCGGTGACAAGGCTCCATCCACAGACAGCACAGCATCTACAGACAGTACAGCATCTGCGGACAGCACAGCATCTACAGATAGCACAGCATCCACAACTACATCTACAGCAGATGTCAATGCAAACACAGGCTGGAAATGTACACAGACACTGGATACACCGTCTGGTTACAATGGAGGAGCAATTCGTCTGGAACTGATCCAGGACGTAAACGGTGAGCCTAAGGCATCCACTATCATTGACGGACAGAATATCAGCTTCCCGTATCAGCTTAATATCTCAGGTGCTGAGGGCATTACCTCAGGAACCATCTATCTCTATGAGGAGGTAGACGGGGATTATCAGCAGCTTGGAACCTACACGGTTACATTCAAGAAAGCTGAGTGATCATGCAGGGAAAGATAATCAAAGGTATTGCCGGATTCTACTACGTATATGCAGAAGACGGCAATACATATGAATGCAGAGCCAAGGGAATTTTCCGTAAGGATAAATTCAAGCCTCTGGTAGGTGACAATGTGGACATTACAGTTCTGGATGAAAAGGAACTGGAGGGAAGTGTGACGGAGATCCACAAGCGGAAGAATTCTCTGATCCGTCCGGCTGTGGCCAATGTCGATCAGGCACTGGTGATCTTTGCCATGGATAATCCGAAGCCGAACTTCATGCTTCTGGATCGTTTCCTCATTATGATGGAGAGGGAAGGTGTTCCGGCAGTCATCTGTTTTAACAAAAAAGATCTGGCAACAATGGAAGAGCTGGAATTTCTCTATGAAACATACCAGAGCTGCGGCTATCAGGTAATCCTGTCAAGTGCCCTGAAGGGGGAAGGTCTTGCAGAGATTGAAGAGGTCCTGCAGGGAAAGACCACCGTTGTGGCCGGCCCTTCCGGCGTGGGGAAATCCTCTCTTACCAATTCTCTTCAGGAAGAGGTTGAGATGGAAACAGGCGAGATCAGCCGAAAGCTGAAGCGTGGGAAACATACTACCCGCCATGCACAGATCATACCGGTGGCGCAGGATACATTTCTTGTGGATACGCCGGGATTTTCCTCCTTATATATTGAAAATATGGAGGAGCAGGAACTGAAGGATTACTTTCCGGAGTTCCGAAGATATGAAGGACAGTGCCGCTTTCAGGGGTGCCGTCACATACATGAACCGGGCTGCGCCGTTAAGGAAGCCCTTGAGAACAATGAGATCAGCAGACTCCGATATGAAGATTATCTGGAGCTGCACCAGGAATTAAAAGAGAAAAGGAGATACTGAGTCATGGAATACCGATTGTGCCCGTCGATCTTATCAGCAGATTTTAACAGACTGGGAGAACAGATTAAAATTCTGGAAAAGGAAGGCGTTGAATATCTGCATATTGATGTTATGGATGGAGATTTTGTTCCCAGCATTTCTTTTGGAATGCCAGTGATCAAATCAATCCGGAAAGAATCCAACATGTTTTTCGACGTACATTTGATGGTAACAGAACCGGAAAGATATATCCGCGATTTTGTAGAATGCGGAGCAGATTCCATTACTGTACATGCGGAGGCATGTGAGGATCTGGAACGTACACTGGAGCAGATCAGGGCAGCAGGCGTAAAGGCGGCAGTTTCAATCAAGCCATCCACACCGGTAAATGACATCAGCCATCTTCTTGAAGATGTGGACATGGTGCTGATAATGACTGTTCAGCCAGGATTTGGCGGACAGAAATACATGGACGAATGCACGGAGAAGATCCAGGAGCTTCGTGAGCTTATTGATGAGGAAGAGCTGGATGTTGATATCCAGGTAGATGGCGGTATCAATGATGATACACTGGAGACTGTTATGCGAGCAGGTGCAAACCTCATGGTTGCAGGTTCCTGGGTATTTAAGGGTGATGTGGCAGCCAATGTAAGACACATTACAGAAAAAATCCACAATATCAAAAAAGAGCTGGACTGAAAATGATCGATACAATAATAATCAGCGGGGGCAATATCCAGAATGGTTTTGCCCTCGATTTTTTAAAAAAAAGAATAGAAGAGAGCCGAGGAAAGAAAATTGCTCTTGTTGCTGCAGATAAAGGGATGGAATGGTTTATGAAAAACCGGGAATTTATTCCGGATCTTGCAGTAGGGGATTTTGACAGTCTTTCCGAAGAAGGCAAAAAATACATGGAAAGCCTGAAGGGACCGGAGATCATCAGGCTGAAGCCTGAGAAGGATGATTCGGATACACAGTCTGCGGTAAATCAGATGATCCGCAGGGGTGCAAAGGATATCCTGATCCTGGGAGCTACCGGCACAAGGCTGGATCATGTGCTGGCGAATCTGGGACTGCTTTCCATGGGGAAAGAAAAGGGTGTCCACATTGCGATCGCAGATCAGTGGAATTATATTACACTTGCAGAAAGCGGAACCATACTGCACAGAGAGGAGCAGTTTGGAAAATATGTTTCATTCTTTACTGTGGGAGGTGATGTGACAGGCCTCACTCTGAGGGGATTTAAGTATCCTCTGAACGGATATCATCTGACAGTAGAAGACAGTGGCCTGACCGTCAGTAATGAGATTTCGGAAGAAACCGCAGAGATTCTGTATGAAAGCGGGCAGCTTCTGATGATCATGTCCAGGGACTGACAGTAACAATAAATGCCTCACAGTTGCGATTTCAGGCTGTGTATGGTAATATGGGACAGGAATGGCCTGAAAAACGGAAAGGCCTGTTTAAAGAGTATCTGAAAAATACTGTAAATAAATATATCGAAAGGACGTATATAGAGAGATGAAATTAGGAATCGTAGGTCTTCCTAACGTAGGAAAAAGTACATTATTCAATTCACTGACAAAAGCCGGAGCAGAATCCGCAAACTATCCGTTCTGTACTATTGACCCCAATGTGGGTGTTGTAACCGTTCCGGATGAGAGACTGAATCTTCTCGGAGATTTTTATAAATCAAAAAAAGTAACACCGGCGGTGATCGAATTCGTCGATATTGCAGGTCTTGTAAAAGGCGCATCTAAAGGAGAGGGACTTGGAAACCAGTTCCTTGCAAATATCCGTGAGGTAGATGCTATCGTTCACGTGGTACGCTGCTTTGAGGATTCCAATGTTGTTCATGTAGATGGAAGCATTGATCCGCTCCGCGATATAGAGACCATTAATCTGGAGCTTGTTTTCTCTGATCTTGAGATCCTCGAGAGAAGAATTGCCAAGGTTACCAAGACTGCACGTATGGATAAGGAAGCTGCCAAAGAGCTTACATTCCTTGAAAAAGTAAAGGCGCATCTGGAAGAGGGACAGCTTGCCATTACTCTTGAAACAGAGAACGAAGACGAGGATGCATGGCTTGCAACTTATAATCTTCTTACTGCAAAACCGGTGATCTATGCGGCTAATGTTGCAGAGGATGATATTGCAGATGATGGGGCGAACAATCAGTATGTACAGGCAGTACGGGAATACGCTGCCAAACAGAACAGCGAGGTATTTGTGATCTGTGCACAGATCGAGGAAGAAATCTCCGAGCTGGATGAGGATGAGAGAAAGATGTTCCTTGAGGATCTGGGACTGACAGAATCCGGCCTTGAGAAGCTGGTGCGCGCAAGCTATCACCTTCTTGGTCTTATGAGCTTCCTGACAGCAGGAGAAGATGAGACAAGAGCATGGACCATCAAGATCGGAACCAAGGCACCGCAGGCAGCAGGTAAGATCCACACAGACTTTGAACGTGGATTTATCAAAGCAGAGGTTGTGAATTATCAGGATCTTCTGGATTGCGGTTCCTATGCAGGTGCCAGAGAGAAGGGCCTTGTACGTATGGAAGGAAAAGAGTACGTTGTACAGGACGGAGATGTGATCTTATTCAGATTTAACGTGTGATCACCAACGTCGTGAAATACCGGCTGTAAGCTGAAAAATTATAACAGGTGATTTTATGGATATGTCAATTCGGTTTCCCGGATTAAATCTGGTTTTGGATTATGTGCCGAGATCCTTTGAGATTTTTGGCTTTGAGATCACAATCTATGGCGTCCTGATCGCGATAGGAATGCTTCTGGGAATCTTTTTTGTGGTACTGGAAGCCAGAAGAAATCATGAAGATCCGGATGCATATCTGGATCTGGCCATCATAACGCTGCTTTCCGGTGTGGCAGGGGCGAGGCTGCTTTATGCAGCTTTTTCCTGGAGCCTTTATAAAAATGATCCGGGACAGCTTCTGAATATACGGTCCGGAGGACTTATGTTTTATGGAGGACTTCTGGGCGGTGTGCTAGGTGGTGCGATCTACTGCAGGATCCGAAAGAAATCCTTCTGTCAGATGGCAGATCTTGCATGCATGGGACTTCTGATCGGGCAGATAATAGGAAAGTGGGGAAGCTTTTTTAACAGAGAATCTTTCGGGGAATATGCAGACAACATTTTTTCCATGCAGCTGCCGCTGACTGCGGTACGGGCAGGAGAGGTCACCACGGCTATGCGTGAAAAGCTTCAAACCGTGGACGGTGGTACCTGGATTTTGGTACAGCCCCTGTTTTTCTATGAAAGTCTCTGGTGTCTGCTTGTGCTTTTGGTGCTTATGATGCTGCTTCGCAAAAAAGTATTCCAGGGAGAGATATTTCTGAGATATCTGGCGAGCTATGGTCTGGGAAGAGCAGTGATCCAGTGGTTCCGCACAGATAAAGTACTGTTTCCGGGAACCGGCGTGGATGTTTCGCTGGTGATCTCGGTAATACTTTTTGTTTTTTGCACCGTGGTAGTTGCAGTAAAACGCGTGATGTCCAGAAAGCGGGCAAAAGTACGGATGAGAAGGATCGAGAAAGATCAGCAGGCAGAGAAAGAAGCTGAACAGCAACGGGAAAATGCAGCAGAGAATCTGGAAACAGAGACTGTACAGGGAGAAAAAAATGGACCAGAACGAGATACAGCAGAAAGAGGAAGCTCTTCGGAAAGCGTCACTTTTGCAGCAGCTGCAGGAGGAACGGAAGAAGCTGGACAGCCAGATCAGGAGCAGGAGCGATCTTCTGAAGAATCTGGAAGCCAGCCAAAAAGTTGACCGTATTCTGGAATTATATTACGGAAACTGAGATCAAACAGATACAGATGCTTTTGTCTGATGGATCAGAGTATAGGATAAGATACCGGCATTTGAATGATAAGAGCAGCAGAACACTGCCCTGCAGGAAAACGTCTTCTGCGACGTTTCCGGCAGGGCAGTTTTTGTGCTGTGCAGCAGGAATATATCAGTACATCTTTCGGAAATCCAGAGGAGTTGTGCCTGTGACTTTACGGAACATGGCGATAAAGTGGCTGGCGTCGGAAAATCCGGAAGCGCCGGCAACATCCTGGATCTTCATATCCGGTCTGGAAAGCAGAAGCTCACGGGCGCGGCTGATGCGGTACATGGTAACGTATTCGTAAACCGAGCAGCCCATAAAACGGCGGAACAGACGGGAAAGATACTGCGGAGAGACAAAAACGCTCCGGCTCAGCTGCGCTGCAGTGATATCCTGCTGATAACCGGTTTCGATTTCTTTTATTACCGGGATCACATATCTCTGGTAGAGAGGATTATCCTGTATCTTCGGAGAAGCTGCACAGTCTGTAAAATTCATAAGAAAGTTGTAGCAGTCGGAAGAAAGAGATTTCATATCCGGTGTGGGCTGATGATATTTACGCAAGGTAGAAGAAATCATTTTCCGGATACTGGCCCCCTGTTCCTTTTCGACAAGGATCACTTCCTGGTTGTCTGTCATGTAAGGGATGCTGCCTGCCAGTGTTCCTGTGAAGGTGGCAAACATTGTGGTCCAGGAAGTAGACTCTCTGTGATAGGAATGAGGGACACCAGGAGCGATGAGGATGCCCTCGTTGGCTCCGAGAGTGTAAAATTTTCCACGGACTTCAATGCGTCCGGTACCCTTTTCAGTCTGGAGGTAATGATAATACGGATATCCGTCCGGACGGAAGATATTAACCTGATTCCAGTGGTTCCCAAGAGATTCAAACATGAAGGGAGCACTGACCGGAGTATTTCTGAAATAGATCGACATGATATTCACCTGTTTCTAAATGTTATATATTTTGGCGAAACATATTATACCATAATCCGGTGGATTATACTATAATGATCATAGCATAAAAAAACGAAGGATCCGGCAGAAAAACAGAAGCCGCCGGACAGGAGGAAAAAATGAAAAGATTTGATCATTCTCTGTTAAAAGATCCCCGGTATTTCAGCGATGGAAGAATGGATGCTCATTCAGATCATACGTATTATCGCTGTGAGGAAGAGAGAGAAGATGGAAAAACTTCTTTCCGTCACAGCCTGAATGGTCTCTGGAAGTTCCATTATGCACGGAATTATGCATCTGCCATCCCAGGTTTTGAGGAAGAAGCATATTCCTGCAAGGACTGGGAGGATATTTATGTGCCGGCACATATCCAGATGGAAGGATATGATGCACCGCAGTATGCCAATGTCCAGTATCCGTGGGAAGGCCATGAAGAACTTCATCCGGGACAGATTCCGGAACGTTTTAACCCGGTGGCAAGCTATGTGAAATATTTCCATGTGCCGGAGAGCATGAAAGGAAAAAGAGTATTTGTTTCATTCCAGGGAGCAGAGAGCGGACTGGCTCTGTGGCTCAATGGAAAATTTGTGGGATACAGTGAAGATTCCTTTACTCCGTCAGAATTTGAGCTTACGGAATATCTGAAGGACGGCGAGAACAAGCTGGCGGCACAGGTGTTCAAATGGACAGCCAGCAGCTGGTGCGAGGATCAGGATTTTTACCGTTTTTCCGGAATTTACAGAGATGTTTATCTGTTTACGGTACCGGATGTCCATGTATATGATCTCAGGATCCGTGCCATTCCGGATGAAACTCTCAGAAAAGCCGAGCTTGAGATCGTGACCAGTACCTGGGGAAAAGGAAAAATGAAGCTTACACTTTCCGGAAAGGGAGAGGTTCTTTTGCAGGAGGAAAGATCTCTGAACGGAGAGGATACCTGTACCTGGGAGATTCAGGATCCCCTTCTCTGGAGTGCAGAAGAGCCGAATCTCTATGATCTGGAGCTGGAGATCAGTGATGAAAGCGGAAAGCTCCAGGAGATCATCCCGGAGAAAGTTGGTTTCCGCCGTTTTGAAATGAAGGATGGTATCATGACCCTTAACGGAAAACGTATCGTATTCAAGGGTGTGAACCGCCATGAGTTCAGCTCCGTCACAGGAAGACATGTGTCCCGTGAGGAACTGCTCAAAGACATCGTGATCATGAAACAGAACAACATCAATGCAATCCGTACCTGTCATTATCCGGATGCATCTCCGATCTACCGTCTCTGCGATGAATATGGTATTTACATGATCGCAGAAAACAATCTGGAGTCTCACGGAACCTGGGATATAGCAGAATTTACCGGAGATTACACGGATATCGTTCCGCACAACAAACCGGAATGGCTGGGCATGATGCTGGACCGTGTAAATTCCATGTATCAGCGTGACAAGAACCACCCGGCGATCCTGATCTGGTCCTGTGGAAATGAATCCTTTGGCGGAAAAGATATCTTTGAGATGTCTGAGTTTTACCGCAAGAATGATCCTACAAGACTGGTACATTATGAGGGGGTTATCCATGACCGCAGCTACAATGCCACCAGTGACATGGAAAGCCAGATGTATCCTTCCGTAGAAGCGATCCGGGAGTTCCTTGCAAAGGATGACAGCAAGCCGTTTATCTGTTGTGAGTATACCCATGCAATGGGAAATTCCTGCGGCGCAATGCATAAATATACAGATCTTACAGATACAGAACCGAAATATCAGGGTGGCTTTATCTGGGATTACATTGATCAGTCTATTTACAAAAAAGACCGTTACGGAAAAGAATTCCAGGCATACGGCGGAGATTTCGGTGAACGTCCTACGGATTATAATTTCAGTGGAAACGGTATCGCATACGGCGGTGACAGAGATGCTTCTCCAAAGATGCAGGAAGTAAAATTCAACTACCAGAATATCACTGCGCAGGTAAGTGAGGATTCGGTTAAGATCATCAACAAAAATCTTTTTGTAAATACGGACACATTCCGATGTGAAGTGACTCTTGCAAAGAACGGTCATGTTCTCCGCACAGAGACACTGGATACAGCGGTGGAGCCTTTAAGCCAACAGACCTACAGACTTCCATTTGGAAAACAGCAGCGCCCGGGCGAATATACGGTAACCGTAGCCTTCCTTCTCAGAGAAAAAACACTCTGGGCAGAGGCAGGACATGAGGTTGCTTTCGGCCAGCATGTTTATCAGGTGGAAGGAATACCGGAAGCTCCTGCGTGTGGCGTGGAGCTTGTGAGAAGCCTTCATAACATCGGTGTCCGCGGGGAAAATTTCGAAGTGCTGTTCTCCGTTCTCAATGGTGGCCTGGTTTCGTATAAATATGCAGGAAGAGAAATGATCGAAGCGATCCCGAAGCCCAACTTCTGGAGAGCACCTACAGATAATGATTGCGGAAGTCTGATGCAGATGCGTTATGCACAGTGGAAGATCGCCAGCATGTACGCAAGTCATAAGGATTACCGAAAAGGCATGTATGGTCCGGCCAATGCTCCGGAGACAACGGTTCACGAAAACAGCGTGGAGGTTGCTTTTACCTACATCCTGCCAACTACGCCTGCCAGTGAATGCCGCCTTGCCTATGAGGTAACCGGAGATGGAAGAGTAAAGACAACGCTGACCTATGATCCTGTAAAAGAGCTGGGCGATATGCCGGAGTTCGGAGTACTCTTTAAATTCAATGCGGATTATGATCATGTTCAGTGGTACGGCCTGGGACCGGCAGAGACTTATGCAGACCGGAAGCATGGCGCAAAACTCGGCATTTATGAGAATCTCGTGACAGACAATATGGCACGCTATCTTGTGCCGCAGGAATGCGGAAACAAAGAGGAAGTACGCTGGGCAAAGATCACAGACAGAAAGGGTAGAGGAATGCTCTTTGAGATGGATAAAGAAAACGGCCCGATGATGTTCTCAGCACTTCCATATACTCCTCATGAAATGGAAAATGCCATGCATCCCTATGAGCTTCCGGCAGTCCATTATACCGTTGTCCGTGCTGCAAAGGCGCAGATGGGTGTTGGAGGAGATGACAGCTGGGGTGCCCGCACGCATCCGGAATACCTCCTGGATACCAATGGAAAGATGAAATTTTCCTTTGCGTTCAAAGGTCTTTAAAATGTCATAAAATAACAGAACATAAAGTCAGAAAAAAGCTTCCGGCGACTGTCCGGAAGCTTTTTCGTTTCATAATAATGCACAGAAAATAAACAGGTTGAAAAAAAACCTGTGGATATTTCATGAAATGAAAAAAAACTTGGATATGCACTTGTTTTTTCATGGTAAATAGTTTAAAATGATTACATAAGTGGTAGAAAGTGGGGAATAGTGGTAGCGAATGGGGATGAGTGGCAGAACACACCATTTGCGCCCTGGAAACACGAAGGGGAGAATCGTGTTTCACGAGAGTAGGTGGGTTTCATGTTCATGGGCGAGTATAATCATACGATCGACGCGAAGGGGCGTCTGATCATCCCTTCCAGGTTCAGGGAACTCTTAGGGGAAGAGTTCGTACTGACAAGAGGGTTGGATGGTTGCCTTTCTATTTATCCGATGGATGAATGGGTTGCCTTTGAAGAGAAACTCCGAGCATTACCACTTACAAATAAAGACGCAAGAACCTTTTCACGTTTCTTTGTAGCCGGAGCTACAGCATGTCAGCTGGATAAGCAGGGAAGAATCCTGGTGCCGCAGACGCTGCGCCAGTTCGCTGGTCTGGATAAGGATGTGGTGCTTACGGGTAATCTGAACCGGATCGAGGTTTGGAGCAAAGAGAAGTGGAGCGAGAACTGCAATTATGATGATATGGACAGCATTGCGGAAAGCATGCAGAACATAGGAATCGTCATTTGAGCATAACGCAGGTAGAAATCCCACAGGAGACGGATATGGAATTTAAGCATAAATCTGTATTACTCGATGAGACCATTAACGGCTTAAGGGTAAAGCCGGATGGAATCTATGTGGATGGCACTTTAGGAGGAGCGGGACACGCCACAGAGGTGTGTAAGAAACTTTCTGCCAAGGGGAGATTTATTGGCATAGATCAAGACCAGGATGCGATAATTGCTGCGAGTGAACGGCTGTCAGCCTTTAATCAGGTGACAATCATTCGCAGCAATTATTGTTACATGGCAGATGAGCTGAGATCCCGTGGCATTGAGAAGGTGGACGGGATCCTGCTGGATTTAGGAGTGTCATCTTATCAGCTGGATAATGAAGAGAGAGGTTTTTCTTATCGGTACGATTCTCCTCTGGACATGCGAATGGACAGAAGACAGAGCCGTACAGCCGGTGATATTGTCAACGGCTATGAGGAACGTGAACTGTATCGTATTATCCGTGATTACGGCGAAGACAAATTTGCCAAAAATATAGCGAAACACATTGTGGCTGCCAGAGAGCAGGCACCGATCCGGACAACCGGAGAACTGACAGAGATCATACGGGGTGCGATCCCCATGAAAATACAGGCTACAGGAGGACATCCGGCCAAGAGGACTTTTCAGGCAATACGTATTGAGCTCAACCGGGAGCTTGACGTGCTCAGGGATTCCCTGGACGGCATGATCGATCTCCTGGATGACGGAGGAAGGATCTGTATCATTACATTCCATTCTCTGGAAGACAGGATTGTCAAGACCATTTTCCGAAAAAATGAAAATCCCTGTACCTGCCCGCCGGATTTTCCGGTCTGTGTATGCGGAAAGAAATCCAAGGGGAAGGTGATCACAAGGAAACCGATCTTACCGGGAAAAGAGGAAATGGAAGAGAATCCGAGATCCAAAAGTGCGAAGCTTCGTATTTTTGAACGGAAAATGTAGTTGAGAGATGGAAGGTAGGCAAATGGCGAAGACAGGAAGAGGGACTACAGCCAGAAGAAATCGAAATACCGTCAGGAACAGCAGAGAAATGTATGTTCAGGGAAATGCGGTAAAACGGTTGCAGGAAGTTCCTCAGAGGACTGATCTGCCCGAGATACAGGAAAGGCGACGGCTGGCTCAGAAAAGAAAACAGAAATCCGCAGTACCTGTGACACCGGCAAAACAGGTGGTGAGCAGACAGGCACAGCGGAACCGGGAAAAGGCAATGGCCATGAACAAGGGGTTCGTTCTGTTTCTTACGGCAGTTTCCATCGCAGTACTTTTTACCTGTATCAATTATCTTCAGGTAAAATCCGAAATCACGGCGAGTATGAAAAATGTTGCAAATCTGGAATCTGAGCTTGCACAGCTGAAAGAAGATAACGATGCATATTACAGTCAGGTCACTTCTACAGTGGATATCAGCGAGATCAAGAAAAAAGCTATCGGCGAGCTTGGAATGAAATATCCTTCGGAGGATCAGATACAGACCTATACCACTGAAGGAAACAGTTATGTGAGACAGTATCAGGATGTGGACACACACAAGTAGCAGAAGTACAGTTTTTAAGCAGGTGATCGATTGAGTACAAGAAGGCGCAGGCCGGTAAAAAAAATAAATTACAGTATGAAGAAAAAGCTGGCAGTACTATTTTCCTTAGTGTTGCTGGCTTTAGTCGGTTTGGTGGCAAGAATTACCTATATCAATGCCACCAGCGGAAGCAAATATCGAAAGCAGGTGCTGAGTCAGGCTCAGCAGAAATATGAAAATCAGACACTCCCGGCAAAAAGAGGAGATATCTATGACCGAAACGGGAATATCCTGGCAACCAGCAACAAGGTCTATAATGTGATCCTTGACTGTCTGGAGGTCAATAAGGATCAGGATTCCGTGGAGCCTACCATCAAGGCGCTTGTAGAAGTTCTGGGACTTGATGAAGATGAGATGCGGAAGCTTCTCACCGACAGCGGTACAAAGGAAAGTCAGTATCAGATCGTAAAGAAACAGATCTCCATGGACGACAAAAAAGCCTTCGAAAAATACGAAGATCCGGGAGACGACAGTGAACTGACTGCCACGCAGCTGAAAGAACGTTCCAGGATCACAGGTGTATGGTTTGAAGAAGATTATCTCAGATCTTATCCGTTTAATGAGACTGCCTGTGATACCATTGGATTTACACTTTCCAGAGATGTGGCGGATGCCGGACTGGAAGGATATTACAATGCGACACTTACCGGCGTGGATGGAAGACAATACGGATACATCAACAACAATTCCGACGTAGAACAGACGATTATCGAACCGACGGATGGCAAAAGCATTGAGACTTCGCTGGATCTGGGACTTCAGCAGATCGTGGAAAAATACGTAAATACCTTTGAAGAAAAGATGGGAGCCAAAAATGTAGGCGTGATCATCGAGGATCCGAAAACAGGAGAGATCCTGGCAATGGATGGCGGTGACCGTTATGATCTGAATAACCCGAGAGATCTTTCAAACGTGTATTCCCAGAGTGAGATCGATGCCATGAACGATGAGGAGACCGTAGATGCGCTGAACGGAATGTGGAGTAATTTCTGCGTGACAGATGCCTACGAGCCGGGATCGGTTGTAAAGCCTATCGTTATGGGCTCCGCACTTGAAATGGGAGCGATTTCCGAGAGCGATAATTTTGTCTGTGACGGCGGACAGTCTTTTGGAGCGGAAGGTGCGACTACTTTCATCAAATGTGCGGTATGGCCGGATGCTCACGGGACAGAAGCTCTTTCCGATGTCATTGCCAATTCCTGCAACGATGGTATGATGCAGATCGCAGCAAAGATGGGAAAAGATAATTTCCTTAAGACACAAAGCGTTTTCAATTTCGGAACAAGAACCGGTATCGATCTTCCCAATGAGGGAAGCGGTGTGATCCATACCAGCGATACCATGGGAGAAACGGAGCTTGCATGTTCTGCTTTCGGACAGGGATATACACTGACCATGATCCAGGAGATCAATGCAATGTGTTCTGTTATCAATGGAGGATACTACTATCAGCCTCATCTGGTGACGAAGATCAAGGACAGCAGCGGCGGAATCGTAAAAACGATCTCTCCGACACTGATGAAGCAGACGATTTCCGAGAAGATATCTGCAGACATCCGTTCCTACATGGCAGCCAGCGTAGACCATGGTACCAGCCGTACCTCCAAGGTGCAGGGCTACAGCTCCGGTGGTAAAACCGGTACTGCCGAGAAGCTTCCGCGAGGCAATGGCAAGTATCTGGTATCTTTTATCGGATTTGCACCGGTAGATGATCCGGCACTTGTGATCTATGTAGTTGTGGATGAGCCGAAGGTAGATGATCAGGCAAGCAGTACGTACGCACAGTACATTGCACAGGGAATCCTTTCCGAAGCACTTCCGTATCTGAATGTACAGCCGGATGAGGCAGAGGATGGAGAAGTTCCGACTACAGAGCTGTGGGAACTTTTTAAGGGAATCAGCGATTCTGCAACAGGAACCGGCGCAGACGGGCAGAAGGAGGCCATTTCCGATGAGAATGTACCAAGTCCGCCGGAAGATGAGTCGGAGGACAGTGATACCGAAGATAATAACGATATGCAGAGCGAAGGTCTTACCAACGAGGAGGCCGGCCTGGAATAGATAAAAAGAATACCCTCTCAGGGGAACGTCATATATTACAGTGACGACCTCTGAGAGGGATTTTTTTATGATCCGGACCATGGTTTATCACAGGAAAAAAATATGGATGGTTTTTCTGATCTGCATAATGCTTCTTCTGGGACTTGTGGGAAGACTCTGGTATCTTATGAACGTCCGGGCAGAATATTATTCAAAAAAGGCGGAGGATCTTCATGAGAGGGAACGTGACATAAAAGCAGCCAGGGGAAAGATCCTGGACATCAGGGGAAATATTCTGGCAGATAACCGGACAGTCTGCACAGTATCGGTGATACACAGCCAGATCAAAGATCCTGAAAAAGTGATCCGTGTACTGTCCGGAGCATTGTCTGTAAAAGAAGAGGAAATCCGAAAAAAAGTTGAAAAAATTTCTTCTATTGAAAGAATACAGACAAACGTGGAAAAAAGCATTGGAGACAGGATCCGAGAATATGACCTTGAGGGAGTGAAGGTAGATGAGGATTATCGGAGATATTATCCTTATGGATCTCTCGCTTCAAAAGTACTGGGATTTACCGGAGGCGATAATCAGGGGATCATTGGTCTTGAAGTGAAATACGATGAGATCCTGAAAGGAGAGCCCGGGAAGATCCTCACAGTCACGGATGCACGTGGTGTGGAGATCGACGGAACCGGAGAACGGAGGAAGGAACCGGTGTCAGGAAATACTCTGCGTACCAGTCTGGATGTTAATATCCAGGAATATGTGCAGCAGGCAGCCGGTAAAGTCATGGAAGAAAAACAGGCGGAGAGAGTATCCATACTACTTATGAACCCTCAGAACGGAGAAATCTATGCCTGTGTCAATGTGCCCGAATTTGATCTGAACGATCCGTTTACTCTGAATACAGAAGAAACAGCAGCAGAGGGAGAAAAAAAGCAGGATCTTCTGAACCGGATGTGGAGAAATCCCTGCCTGAATGATACCTATGAACCTGGTTCGACTTTTAAGATCATCACTATGGCAGCGGGACTGGAAGAAGGTGTTGTGTCAACAGAGGATCGTTTTTTCTGTCCGGGCTATAAGGTGGTGGAGGACCGGCGGATCCACTGTGCAAAGAGAACCGGACATGGTGCGCAGAGTTTTGTAGAAGGCGCCCAGAACTCCTGCAACCCGGTATTTATTGAGGTGGGTCTGCGGCTTGGAGCAGACCGTTATTACAAATATTTTAAACAGTTCGGACTTATAAAAAAAACAGGAATAGATCTTCCGGGAGAGGCAGGAACGATCATGCATAACCCCAAAAATATGGGGGAGGTGGAGCTTGCCACGGTATCCTTTGGCCAGTCGTTTCAGATCACACCGATCCAGCTTGCAACAACCGTCAGTGGGATCATCAATGGCGGAAACCGGATCACACCTCATTTTGGGATCAGCGTGGAAAGTGCGGACGGAACAAAGGTGCGGACACTGGAATATCCGGTGGAAAGCGGGATCGTGTCCGGTGAGACTTCCCGGACAGTACGTACGATCCTGGAAACTGTAGTTTCAGAAGGCTCCGGAAAAAATGCCGGGATCAAGGGGTTTTCCATTGGGGGAAAAACAGCTACCTCTCAGACACTGCCCAGAGGCTCCGGCAGATATATTTCTTCATTCCTGGGGTTTGCCCCGGCAGAGGATCCGAAGGTCCTGGCTCTTTGTATCATCTATGCACCTCAGGGTATGTATTATGGCGGGATCATTGCCGCACCGGTGGTACGCAGTATTTTTGAAAATGTACTTCCCTATCTTGGGATCGAGAGGACAGTTACGGAAACTCCATCCGGGGAAAACCGGGCAGATGGGGTTGATTAATGAGGATAAAAGCCTTATACTGTTGAAGAAGTATAAAAAAACGAAAGAATTAGAGGTGTGAGGATGGAGTTTCATGTTGTGATCCCTGTGCTGATCTCATTTGCGATCAGCCTTGTATTAGGACCGATTGTTATCCCTTTTTTAAGAAGACTTAAAATGGGACAGACAGAGAGAGAGCTGGGTGTGCAGTCTCACCTGAAAAAGAATGGTACCCCTACTATGGGTGGAGTGATCTTTCTCATTGCAACAACTGTAACATCACTGTTTTATATCAGAGATTATCCGATGATCATCCCGGTACTTTTCCTGACACTGGGATTTGGACTGATCGGATTTCTGGATGATTATCTGAAGGTAGTCCTGAAGCGTTCTGACGGACTTCTGCCATGGCAGAAAATGGCACTGCAGATCGTTGTGACAGCTGTATTTGCTTTTTATCTTGTAAATTATTCCAACGTATCCCTGACTATGAAGATCCCGTTCTGGAGCGGACATTATCTGAACCTGGGATGGTTTGCGGTTCCGGTACTGTTCTTTGCGGTGATCGGTACAGTAAACGGAGTCAATTTTACGGATGGACTTGACGGACTGGCTTCCAGTGTTACCCTGATCGTGGCAGTATTCTTTACGGTGGTTTCCCTTGGAATGAAAAGTGGTGTGGAACCTATCACCTGTGCAGTTGTGGGCAGTCTTATGGGATTCCTTCTGTTTAATGTATATCCTGCCAAGGTATTTATGGGAGACACCGGTTCTCTGGCATTGGGGGGATTTGTGGCTGGTGTGGCTTATGCCATGCAGATGCCGCTGTTTATCATCCTGGTCGGACTGATCTACCTTGTGGAGGTATTGTCTGTTATGCTCCAGGTATCCTATTTCAAGGCAACACACGGAAAAAGAATTTTCAAGATGGCGCCTATCCACCATCATTTTGAGCTTTGTGGGTGGTCCGAGACACGGGTTGTTGCAGTGTTCTCTGTTGTAACTGCTATTATGTGCCTGATCGCTCTCCTGGCATTATAAGGAGGAACAGAAAAATGGATTTAAAAGGAAAAAAGGTTCTCGTTTTCGGAGCCGGAAAAAGCGGCATCGGAGCAGCTGATCTGCTTGGAAGTGCAGGAGCACAGCCGGTGATCTATGACGGAAACGCAGATCTTGATAAAGAGGTAGTTTTACATAAAACAAACGGAAAATACACCCCGGAGATCTGGGCCGGAGATTTTCCGGAGAGAGCGCTGGACAGTCTTGATCTCGTAGTGCTAAGCCCGGGAGTTCCCACAGACCTTCCGCTGGTAAAGAGCTTCTATGAAAAGGGCCTTCCGGTATGGAGCGAGGTGGAGCTTGCCTACCGTACAGGCAAGGGAGAGGTTCTTGCGATCACAGGAACCAACGGTAAGACAACAACTACAGCACTCCTCGGAAAGATCATGGGAGATGCCCGTGAATCTGTATTTGTTGTAGGAAATATCGGAACTGCATATACATCCAAATCATTGGAGATGAGGGAGGATTCCGTAACTGTTGCGGAGATCAGCAGCTTCCAGCTGGAGACCATTGACCAGTTCCGCCCGAAGGTAAGTGCGATCCTCAACATCACAGAGGACCATCTGAACCGCCATCATACCATGGAGGAATACATCCGTGTAAAAGAACTGATCACCAAAAATCAGGGACCGGAAGATGTATGTGTTCTGAATTACGAGGATGAAGTCCTTCGTAAATTCGGTGAAAATATCGTTCCGAAGGTGGTATATTTCTCAAGTCTTCGCAAACTGGATAGGGGAATCTATCTGGACGGAGACCAGATCATTCTCAAAACAGAAAAAGAAGAGATCCCGATCGTAAAAACCGGAGAGCTTAAGATCCTGGGACGTCATAATCACGAGAATGTAATGGCAGCAGCAGCCATGGCATATTATGCGGGAGTTTCTGTGGAGAGTATCCGCAGGAGTGTCTGTGAGTTTGTGGCAGTTCCACACAGGATCGAGTATGTGACGGAGAAAAACGGTGTTGCATATTACAACGATTCCAAGGGAACCAACCCGGATGCGGCCATCAAGGGGATTCAGGCAATGAACCGTCCGACTCTTCTGATCGGCGGCGGCTATGACAAGGAATCCAGCTATGATGAGTGGATAGAATCCTTCGACGGAAAAGTCTGTTATCTTGTTCTCATCGGTCAGACGAAAGAGAAGATCAAAGCAGCAGCAGAACGTCTTGGATTTACAGATATCATCCTCTGCGAGGATCTGAAGGAAGCTGTCCGGGTCTGTGCGGAAAAAGCTAATCCCGGAGATGCAGTTCTGCTTTCACCGGCATGTGCGAGCTGGGGACAGTTTGATAATTATGAGCAGCGCGGTGACATGTTCAAGGAATATGTGAAAGCACTGTAATAATCCGAAAAATACATACATAAGCTGAAATAAAGACCACTGTGGAGGCCATGCATGAAGGCAGGACAGAAACAGACCGGAAAGACAGATACCGTTCTCTGGGTACTGGTTCTGATTCTGGTGGTATTGGGACTCGGGGCGCTTTTTTCGGCAAGTGAATATAATGGCAGAGTACGTTTCCACGACTCTGCCTATTATTTTAAAAAGCAGCTCTTTGCCACGGCACTGGGGCTGCTTGTTATGTATCTGGCATCACGGGTAGATTACCGGCTGGCTGTAAAGCTGGCGCCGGCTGCCTATATTTTTTCACTTTTTCTGTCTGCTGCAGTCCTGCTTTTCGGACAGGAGATCAATGGGTCGAAGAGGTGGCTGAACCTGGGGCCGCTTTCCTTTCAGCCGTCGGAGTTTTCCAAGGTGGCAGTGATATTGTTCCTGGTGTGGCAGATCAGCAATACAAAAAGCAAAACAACCGGATTCTGGTTTATCTGCAGGACTATGATGACTTTGCTTCCGGTAGCAGGTCTGGTGGGCTCCAATAACTTAAGCACAGCGGTGATCATTCTAGGAATCGGTGTGCTGCTGATCTTTGTGGCCAATCCCAGATATCTGCAGTTTCTCGCGCTTGGAGGTGCGGGGACAGGATTTATTGCGGTTTTTCTTGCCGCGGAGAGTTATCGTCTGGAACGCCTGGCAATCTGGCGGGATCCGGAAAAATATGAAAAAGGATTTCAGACCATACAGGGCCTGTATGCAATCGGAAGCGGAGGGATCTTTGGCAAGGGGTTCGGGAACAGTCTGCAGAAGCTGGGATTTGTCCCAGAAGCCCAGAATGATATGATATTTTCTATTGTGTGTGAGGAAACGGGGATACTGGGAGCCTTTCTGACACTTTTTCTGTTTGGCATTCTGATCTGGAGGCTTTGTATTCTGGCATTAAACTGCCGGGATCTGCAGGGAACGCTGCTGTGTGCCGGGATCATGGCGCATATGGCGATCCAGGTAGTCCTGAATGTTGCAGTAGTAACGAATACGATTCCCAACACCGGGATCACTCTGCCCTTTGTAAGCTATGGCGGAACTTCTGTTGTTTTTCTTCTGGGGGAAATGGGGCTGGCCTTAAGTGTCAGCAGTCACAGACATGGAAGGATCACATAGAATAACAAGTAAGAGGCCCTTTTAGGAGTGGAATACTTGAATGAGATCGATGAGATCATCGTGACCGGAGGCAGGCCGCTGCATGGAAGCGTCCGGATCCAGGGGTCAAAAAATGCGGCACTTCCGGTTATGGCAGCAGCACTCTTAAGCACCGGGACCAGTGTACTGCGGGGATGCCCGAGAATCAGTGATGTATATTTGATGGAAAAGATCCTGAAATATCTGGGGGCAGAAACCTGGTGGGAAGGTCAAGATCTTTATCTGGACTGCAGCCATGCGGACGGCACCATGATACCGGAGTGTTATTCCGGAAAAATGCGTTCTTCCGTGATCTTAATGGGAGCAATGCTGGGGCGGAGCAAAAAGGCACAGACAGGATATCCCGGAGGCTGTGTGATCGGAAAGCGGCCGGTGGATCTTCATATCCAGGTTTTGCGCCGCCTTGGGGCAGCTGTGGTGGAAAACGGCGGGATGATCCGGGCATCCTGTGGAAAACTCCGAGGTGCAGAGATGTTTTTTCAAAAAAGAAGTGTAGGCGCTACAGAACAGGGCATTCTGGCAGCGGTCCTTGCAGAGGGGAAAACAGTTCTTAACGGCTGTGCCTGTGAACCGGAAATTTATTGGCTTTGCCATTATCTTACCGGAATGGGGGCAAAGATCCGGATTCATGAAAAAGGCTGTATCTGTATTGAAGGAGTGGAGAAGCTTGAAGCTGGCGATGACTGCATTCCACCAGACCGTATTGTCGCCGGAACCTATCTAATGGCAGCGGCGGCAACCAGAGGAGAGATCATCCTGGAAAATCCGCCTCTGGAGGAAATGGGTGGAATCCTGGATGTATATCGGAAAATGGGTGGACAATGCCGCAGGGTAGGTGGTAAACTAATAGTCAACGGAAAAAATACAGGTTTTCCCCTGGAGCTTCTGGAAACAGAAGTTTATCCGGGATTTCCTACAGACCTGCAGTCTCCTGCGATGGCGGTACTGGCCACGATCCCGGGAGTGAGCAGGATCCGCGAGAAGATTTTTGAAGACAGATATAAAACAGCTTCATGGCTCTGTAAAATGGGAGCACAGATCCAGATCCGGGATGGAGTTGCTGTGATATACGGAGGGCAGCCCCTGACCGGTTGTACTGTGGAAGCAGAGGAGCTTCGCGGTGGTGCGGCACTTGTGATCGCAGCACTTGCCGCGCAGGGGATTACCAGGATCCGGGGCTGTTGTTTCATAGAAAGAGGCTATGAACATATCTGTGAGGATCTGACCGCACTGGGCGGTCTGCTGATAAAGGACAGAGGAACTTTATGAAAACATCAAAAAAAAAGTCACTGAAAGCAGTTGGCGTACTTCTTGTCCTGCTGCTGGCAGGAATTATTTTCTTTTTTACGTATTATCAGGTAGATGAAGTGCAGGTGATGGGCAGTAGCCATTATTCTGAAAAACAGATCAGGAAGATGGTACTCAGGGGACCGCTGGCATCCAATTCTGTTTTTGCACCGCTTCTTTATACTAAGCAGAACACAAAAGATGTTCCTTTTGTAGAAGGCTATACCGTAACAAGGCTGAACCGGCACACCATCTGTGTCAGTGTGAAGGAGAAGGATATCGTTGGTTGTATCCCTTATCTGGACAGTTATATTTATTTTGACAGAAACGGTATTTTTGTGGAAGGGTCCACGGAACGTGACGAAAAAATCCCGTTTTTTGACGGGATCAAAGTCAAAAAAGTGATCCAGAACGAGAAACTCCCCATCAAGGATGAAACGGTGATGAACACGGCAGTTGCTCTTTCTACTATTTTTGCAAAAAATGATAAGGTTCCGGATCACATTGAATTTGAAGATGACGGACAGATCAGTCTTGTTTACGGGGATATCACAGTTAAACTTGGAAAGGATGAATATCTGGAAGACAAAATGACCAGAGTTCTGGCTATCCTTCCGATGATTTCCGGAAAAAAAGGAATTCTCCATGCAGAAAATGTAAATGATAATTCAAAGAACATTACCCTGGAGCAGGAACAGGATGAGAGCCAGACTTCCGCAGAAAACTGGACCGGTGGCTATGATGAGGAGGGAAATTATACCGGAGAAGGCGAATATGACGAAAATGGTAACTATGTAGGACCGAAACCGCAGACGGATCTGGAGTATGCGCAGGAAAACTGGGTGGGTGGTTATGATGAAGAGGGAGATTACACAGGCAGTGGTGAGTACGATGCCAACATGACCTATGTAGGCGAAGCCCCCACAGAAGAAACCATGGCAGAAAAAGGAAACTGGAAGGGCGGTTACCGGGAAGACGGCGGCTATGACGGAGTCAGTGAATATGACCGTGATGGCAATTACGTAGGTACTCTGGAGGATTATCAGGCCTCGGCAGAAAGCTCTGGAGACAGAACAGACTCCGAAGATCCAGATGCTCAGAGTACGGATACCAAAGATCCGGAAAATGAAGAAGATTCTTCAGACAGCAGCCTGGACAGCATCGGGAAAGAGGCTGATCACAGCAGTGATCTGGGAGACGGGTCTGAGGATTATGATGAAAATACGTACAGCGATTACAGTGATGAGTACGATTATGAGTAAAGATAAAAAAAGCTTTCTTAATGTATAGTACCGGTATTTGGGCATTTTGCCAGAGATTGTTTTGTAAATGTTTCGGTTAATAGAAACAGTGCCGAAATTTAGTGAAAAAAGTATAAAAAAACAAAATTAATGGTTGATTAATTACCGAAAAAAATATATGATATAACTATGTGTATATGTAGCTTGGAATAGATTATTACACTGAATCGGATATCAGGTAGAAATAAAGGAGGAAGTACATTGTTAGAGATAATGACGAATGAGGCTGAGTCTTCTGCGAAAATTATTGTAATTGGAGTAGGTGGCGCAGGTAATAATGCGGTAAACAGAATGGTGGAAGAGGCCATTGGCGGAGTTGAGTTTGTAGGTGTTAATACCGATAAACAGGCTCTGACACTGTGTAAAGCTCCGACTGTACTTCAGATTGGTGAGAAAATTACGAAAGGTCTCGGCGCCGGCGCACAGCCGGAGGTTGGACAGAAGGCAGCTGAGGAGAGCATTGAGGAAGTTAAGAAGATCATCGAGGGAGCGGACATGGTTTTCGTTACCTGTGGTATGGGAGGCGGAACCGGAACCGGAGCTGCTCCTGTGATTGCCGGTGCGGCAAAAGAGATGGGTATCCTGACTGTCGGTGTTGTTACCAAGCCTTTCCGTTTTGAAGCAAAGACCCGTATGAACAATGCACTTGCGGGAATCGAGAATCTGAAGAAAGCAGTTGACACTTTGATTGTCATCCCCAATGACAAGTTACTTGAGATCGTTGACAGAAGAACAACCATGCCGGAAGCACTGCGTAAGGCTGATGAAGTTCTTCAGCAGGCAGTACAGGGTATCACAGACCTGATCAATCTGCCGGCTCTGATCAACCTTGACTTTGCAGATGTGCAGACAGTCATGACGGACAAGGGAATCGCTCACATCGGTATCGGTGAGGCAAGAGGCGATGACAAGGCTATGGAGGCTGTACAGCAGGCGGTATCTTCTCCGCTTCTTGAGACAACCATCAAGGGCGCTACTCATGTGATCATCAACATTTCCGGAGATATTTCTCTTATGGATGCCAACGATGCTGCAAGCTATGTACAGGAGCTTACAGGTGAGGAGGCAAACATCATCTTTGGTGCTATGTATGATGATTCTGTTGCAGATTATGCAAGAATTACAGTTATTGCTACAGGTCTTACAGACAATAACCTTCAGAACACACCATTTGGAAACAGAGCTTCCAATTCTGTATTTGGAAACACCAAAAAAACAAGCCAGTCACAGCCAGGTGGTATGAACCTTAACATGCCAAGCTTCAGCCTGCCGACTATGAATTCCACACAGTTTGGAACAAAGGCTCCTACAAGCACTGTTCAGAAAAAGGATATCCAGATCCCGGATTTTCTTAAGAACAGATAATAAATGAACATGATAAGATCCGGCAGAGGTTCCATCTGGAACGTTGCCGGATCTTTTTGACTCTTCGATCAAAAGAAACAGGAATGACTGCTCTGTATGGAAACAGGAGTTCCGTTCAGGATATCAGCATTCGCAGTGAAAAGTATCACATTTTGTATCACAGCAGCGATGAGCATTGGCACCGGATACATTGATGGAAGCTGCGGTGCATTTGCAGTGCTCATTGTAGGTACAGTTGTGTGCTTTGCAGTCGATGTTAACGGTCTCACACCCATAGCAGGGATCTGCGGCATTTTTTACAGAACCTTCTTCCTGAGCACGGAAGCTTTCACAGGCGGTATCATCTGCATAACGTGCATCTGCTCCTTCAACATTGATGGCTCCCCGGGAACAGAGAGAATTTTTGTTATAGTAGCAGTTGTGTGCGGAACATTTAAGATTTGTCATAAAAGTGTCCTCCTGATAATTATGATTTTACCGGAAACCGTCAGCCTGCCGGAATGCGCACCCTGTCTGATCGTCAGCACTGCGATAAAGCCTGACAGATTCCGATGTTGCATAGTATGTCCGAAAGAAGAAAAAATCATACTCAAAAAAATACATAATAATATAAAAAAACAGTTGACAAATAGCAGACACCATGGTATCCTCTTAAAGTACGTAGCGAAAAGAAAGCAGAGTTCACTCTCACCTCAGCGCTGAAGATAAGCGACTCAGGTCAATATTGCACAGTACTGCGAACGGATCAACCATCGGTGCGCAGGTGTAATTGTTTGAAGTGTGGACATCTGTCTGCGCTTTTTTTGTGCGGCTTTAGCTACATTAATGAGAAAAAAATAATTCTATCATGTTCATGGAGGTGTACAACAATTAGCGGTTTAATGATTAACGAACAGATCAGAGACAGAGAGGTACGCTTGATTGGTCCGGACGGAGCTCAGCTTGGAATCGTGTCCGCCAGAGAAGCGATGGCGAAAGCGCAGGAGGCAGGACTTGACCTTGTAAAGATTGCCCCACAGGCGAAACCGCCGGTATGCAAGATCATTGATTACGGTAAATACCGTTACGAGCTTGCAAGAAAAGAAAAAGAGGCCAGAAAAAAGCAGAAAACCATCGATGTCAAAGAAGTGCGTCTTTCCCCGAACATTGATACGAATGATTTGAAGACGAAGGTAAATGCAGCAAGAAAGTTCCTTAGCAAGGGTGACAGAGTTAAGGTTACACTTCGTTTCCGCGGAAGAGAGATGGCACACATGGCCAGCAGTAAGCATGTGCTTGACGACTTCGCAGATCTTCTGTCCGATATAGCGACTGTAGAGAAGGCTCCGAAGATAGAAGGCAGAAGCATGACTATGTTTCTGACTGAGAAACGGTAGATATCTCAGTCTTCACGGCAACAGCCGGGCAGAACGGGATGCTATATAAAATTTAGAAGTACCAAATCAAGGAGGAATTCATAATGCCAAAAATTAAAACTTGCAGAGCAGCAGCAAAGCGCTTTAAAAAAACAGGTACAGGAAAATTAGTAAGAAATAAAGCCTACAAGAGCCATATCCTTACAAAGAAATCTCAGAAGAGAAAGAGAAATCTGAGAAAATCTACTGTTGTTGATTCTACTAACGTAAAGAGCATGAAGAAAGTATTACCATATTTATAAGATAGAGAAGACGAACAGGAGGAGAATTAAGAAATGGCAAGAATTAAAGGCGGATTAAACGCAAAGAAAAGACATAACCGTACATTAAAACTGGCGAAAGGCTACAGAGGAGCCCGTTCTAAACAGTATAGAGTAGCAAAACAGTCTGTAATGAGAGCTCTTACAAGTTCCTACGCAGGAAGAAAGCAGAAGAAACGTCAGTTCAGACAGCTCTGGATCGCTCGTATCAACGCAGCAGCAAGAATGAACGGACTTTCCTACAGCAAAATGATGCACGGCCTTAAGGTTGCAAACATCGACATCAACAGAAAGATGCTTGCAGAGATGGCAGTTAACGATGCAGCAGGCTTCACAGCACTTGCTGAGATCGCTAAGAAAGCAATCGCATAAGTAAAGTATTAAGAGACGAAGAAGTCCAGGGAGTTTTCCCTGGATTTTTTTGCGTGAAAAAATTCAGACAATTTGCCGAAAAACAACACAAGCTGTACAGCGGACAAGTGTCCGTGTTGTGCAATCAGACGAAAAACAGCAGATAACAAAATTTGTCCTTGAAATAAAAAATATGCGATGCTATAATTTTACCATTAAACATTAGTAACGCGACAAAGCGCAGGAGGAGAGATTATTATGAAGAATTGGAAGAAAGTAATCGGCGTTGCATCAGCAGCAGCGATGACAGCAGCTATGATGATGCCTGCATCAGTTTTTGCAGCAGATGAGACATTTAAGATCGGTGTGATCGGACCGATGACAGGTGATTACGCACAGTACGGTACTAACGTATACAACGCAGCAAAGATCGCTGCAGATGAGATCAACGAGAACGGAGGTTTCAACGGATATAAGGTTGAGATCCTTGATGCAGGTGATGACCAGGGAGATCCGGAGAAGGCTGTTAACGCATACAATGACCTGATCGATAAAGGAATGCAGATGCTCTGTGGAACTGTAACATCCGGTTCCTGTATCGCAGTAGGAGCTGAGGCAGCTGAGGATACATTCCTCTTCACACCATCCGCAACAGCACTTGACTGTATCACAGCAGGAACAAACGAGTTCCGTATGTGCTTCACAGACCCGGCACAGGGAACAAAATCTGCTCAGTACATTTCCGAGCACAAACTTGCAACGAAAGTAGCAGTACTTTATGATTCTGCTGCTGACTACAACTCCGGTGTACATGACGCATTCGTTGCAGCAGCTGCTGATGACGGACTTGAAGTAGTTGCAGATGAGGCTTACACAACAGACAGCAACACAGACTATTCTGTACAGCTTGCAAAGATCAAGAAGAGCGGCGCTGAGCTTCTTTTCCTTCCGAACTACTATTCCGACAATGCGCTGATCCTTCAGCAGGCATCTGAGGCAGGAATGGATATTAAATTCTTCGGTGTAGACGGTATGGATGGTATCCTTAACGTAGAGAACTTTGATAAATCTCTTGCAGAGGGCGTTATGCTCCTGACACCATTCTCAGCAACATCCACAGATGAGAAGAGCCAGAACTTCGTAAAAGCATACGGCGATGCTCACAACGGTGAGATCCCGAACCAGTTTGCGGCAGATACATATGATGTACTTTACGCAATGCAGCTTGCAGCTGACGATGCAAAGATCACACCAGATATGGAAAATGCAGACATCAGTGCAGCAATGAGCGCATCCATGGCAAACATCGAGCTTGACGGACTTACCGGAAAAGCAAAATGGACCGAGGATGGTGAGTGTGATAAAGAGCCGAAAGCATTCGAGATCAAAGACGGTGCTTATGTAGAGATGAAATAAGTAATTTCTGTTAACGTTAGGGGTCAGGGGACGGTCACCTTTAGTGGGAACCGTCCCCTTTTTCCCTTATCAATAAACAATTAAAAGAGGTGCGTTATGAGTTTTATATCTTATTTGAAAGACGGCATCAGTCTTGGCAGTATCTATGCGATCATTGCACTTGGATATACTATGGTTTACGGTATTGCCAAGATGCTGAACTTCGCACACGGAGATGTTATCATGGTAGGAGCTTATATCATCCTTACCTGTATCACAAGAGGCGGTATGTCACCGATCCTTGCAGTGATCCTTTCCGTGGTGATCTGTACACTGCTTGGTGTTGTCATTGAGAAGGTAGCTTACAGTCCGCTTAGAAAAGCTTCCTCAAACCTGGCCGTTCTGATCACGGCTATCGGTGTCAGTTATCTGCTTCAGAACCTGGCACTCCTGATCTTTGGCGCAGACGCCAAGAGCTTCGTGTCAGTTATCAAGGTTCCGTCCATCACACTGTTTGACGGAGAACTTACCATTAAGGGAATCACTATCGTGACCATTCTTGCATGTATCATCATCATGGTGGGACTTTCTTTCTTTGTAAAAAAGACCAAACCTGGACGCGCCATGCAGGCTGTTTCCGAGGACAGGGATGCAGCACAGCTGATGGGAGTTAACGTTAATGCAACGATCTCCCTCACATTTGCCATCGGTTCCGGACTTGCGGCCATTGCAGGACTTCTGCTCTGCCAGACATATCCGACACTGACTCCATACACAGGAGCCATGCCTGGTATCAAGGCTTTCGTAGCTGCTGTATTCGGTGGAATCGGTTCTATTCCGGGAGCTATGGTAGGCGGTATCCTTCTGGGAATCATCGAGATCTTCGGAAAGGCTTATATTTCTTCCCAGGTTGCAGATGCGATCGTATTTGCTGTTCTGATCGTCGTGCTTCTTGTAAAACCTACCGGACTGTTCGGCAAGAACATCCAGGAGAAAGTGTAAGGTGGCCGATATGAAGAATATGAAGAACAAAACAACAAGAAACAATATGATCAATTATGGAATCGTCATTGTACTTTTTATCATTGTGCAGGCGCTTTCCTCGACGGGAAATCTTTCCAGACTGCTTATGGGACTTCTGGTTCCTCTTTGTGTTTATACCATCGCATCCGTTTCGTTGAATCTGGTAGTTGGTTTTTCCGGTGAGCTGAGTCTTGGACATGCAGGCTTTATGTGCGTGGGAGCCTTTTCCAGCGCCCTGTTTTCTCAGGTGGCTGCAGATTCTATCCCGCAGGTTCCGCGCTTTATCCTTGCGATCCTTGTAGGTGCGGCAGTTGCAGCCCTGTTCGGTGTGATCATCGGTATCCCTGTACTTCGTCTCCGCGGGGATTATCTTGCCATCGTTACACTGGCATTCGGTGAGATCATCAAGAACCTGATCAACGTGCTTTATATTGGTGTGGATGACAAGGGTATTCATGTTGCAACCAGTGCGGCAGGTCTTCATCTGGAAGCCGGCGGAAAGCAGATCCTCAAGGGTGCCCTTGGTATTTCCGGAACAGCAACCCTTTATAAAGATATCAAGAGTTACTTTTTCCTGATCGGTGTGCTCCTGCTCCTTCTGACTCTGTTTATTGTACAGAACCTGGTAAATTCCAGAAGTGGTCGCGCAATTATGTCAACCAGAGATAATCGTATCGCAGCAGAATCCGTAGGAATCAATATCACCAGATATAAACTGCTTGCATTTACAATTTCCGCAGCCCTTGCAGGAGTGGCAGGCGTGCTGTATGCACATAATCTTTCTCTTCTGAAGGTATCTGTATTTGATTACAACATGTCCATCCTGGTACTGGTATATGTGGTACTTGGCGGGATCGGAAATATCAGAGGATCGATCATCGCAACCATTATCCTTTATGCGCTGCCTGAGCTTCTCCGCGGATTTGCAAACTACCGTATGCTGATCTATGCCATCGTGCTGATCATCATGATGCTCTTTAACTGGGCACCGGCAGCAAGAGACTGGAGAGCACGTATGGTAGAGAAATTCAAAGGCAAAAAAGAGAAAAAGGAGGTGGCCTGATCATGGCAATGCTGGAAGTAAATAATCTGTCTATCCAGTTCGGCGGTCTTCGTGCTGTTGACGGCTTTAATATGACCATTGAGAAGGGACAGCTCTATGGACTGATCGGACCTAATGGTGCCGGTAAGACAACAGTATTCAATCTTCTCACAGGAGTGTATAAGCCTACAGAGGGAATCATTAAACTTGACGGCCAGGACATCACAGGAAAAAGCACCATTGAGATCAACAAGGCCGGAATCGCAAGAACTTTCCAGAATATCCGTCTTTTCAAGGATATGCCGGTTCTTGACAATGTAAAAGTAGGACTTCACAATCATCATCCATATTCCACACTGACCGGGATCTTAAGACTGCCGAAATATTACAAGGTAGAAAAAGAGATGAATGAACGTGCAATGGAGATACTGAGGGTTTTTGATCTGGATAAGGAAGCGGATACTCTGGCAGGAAACCTGCCTTATGGTAAACAGCGTAAGCTGGAGATTGCCAGAGCTCTTGCCACAGAGCCGAAGCTTCTTCTCCTGGATGAGCCGGCGGCTGGTATGAACCCGAATGAGACACAGGAGCTGATGGATACTATCCGTTTTGTGCGGGAGCATTTTGATATGACTGTTCTTCTGATCGAGCACGACATGAAACTGGTGGGCGGTATCTGTGAGGAACTTACAGTTCTGAACTTCGGTCAGGTACTGATCCAGGGTGAAACATCTGCAGTGCTGAAAGACCCGACGGTTATCACTGCATATCTGGGAGAATAAGGAGGAACGAGACAATGGCAATGTTGGAAGTAAAGGACCTCCAGGTCTATTATGGTGTGATCCAGGCTCTGAAGGGAATTTCTTTTCATGTAAATCAGGGAGAGGTTATTGCGCTGATCGGTGCCAATGGCGCCGGAAAGACAACCACACTTCAGACACTTACCGGAATTCTTTCTCCGAAGTCCGGAAGCATTGTGTTTGAGGGAAAAGACCTCACAAGAACACCGGCTCATAAGATCGTAGAGATGGGGATGGCGCATGTTCCGGAGGGAAGACGTGTATTTGCGGATATGTCCGTTTATGAGAATCTGCTCCTTGGAGCCTATACAAGAAAGGACAAGGCAGAGATCGCAGAGAGTCTTGCAAGTGTATACAAGAGATTTCCGCGTCTGGAAGAACGTAAAGGACAGCGTGCCGGAACACTTTCCGGTGGTGAGCAGCAGATGCTTGCCATGGGACGTGCACTGATGAGCAGACCAAGGATCATTTTGATGGATGAGCCGTCCATGGGTCTGTCACCGATCTTTGTAAATGAGATTTTTGACATTATCCGTGAGGTGAGCGAGAGCGGAACTACGGTACTTCTTGTTGAGCAGAATGCAAAGAAGGCACTTTCCATTGCAGACCGTGCCTATGTTCTGGAAACAGGAAGCATCACTATGGATGGAAAGGCTGAGGATCTTCTGAACGATGAGGCTGTTCAGAAGGCATACCTTGGAGAGTAGGGGGAAAGACATGGATAATTTCGTAATTACCATTGCAAGACAGTATGGAAGCGGCGGACGTACCATCGGAGAGGAGCTTGCAAAGAAATTAGGGATTTCTTACTATGACAAGGATATCATCCGCATGGCATCTGAGGAGAGCGGCATTCATGAGCAGCTTTTTGGAAGGGCAGATGAAAATGTCAGCACAAAGCAGAGATTTTTTGCAAAGTCCGGAATCTACAAGGGTGAGCTGATCCCGCCTCAGAGCAAGGATTTCACATCAGATGAGAACCTGTTTAATTATCAGGCAAAGGTGATCCGGCAGCTGGCAGAAACAGAGTCCTGTGTGATCATCGGACGTTGTGCAAATATGATCCTGAAGGATTATTCCAATGTTCTTCGTGTGTTTGTTTACGGAGACTGGGATTTCCGTATCCGCGAGGCAAGCAAGAAGCTCAGCGGAACCACAAAGGACATTGAGAAATTCATGCATAAAGATGACAAACGCAAAGAAGATTTCTGCAAACGATTCATGGGTGTTGACTGGACAGACATGACGAAATACAATCTGTGCCTGGATAACGGTACCCTTGGCTATAAAAAATGCGTGGAAGAGATCGAGAGTGCACTTGAGATCCTGAAGAAATAAGACATATATCAGAGAATACTCCCCGGGAAAGAAGAGCAAAAAGTCTTTTCTCGGGGATTTTTTCATATATTGTGGAAAAGTATATTTGATCCGGCGGGAAATATGGATAAGCGAAAAAAATATTTCTGTGTAGTGGCAGTGGTATTGATCCTGCTCAGCGGATATGGAAAAATGTCAGACAGTGCATTTCAAATGCAGGTGACCAGAATGATCGCCGGTGAGGGGATGCTCCGGCTGGTGGCGGCACAGTACGGACACAAAGCAGCAGAACCGGTGGCTGAGACAGCCTCTGACAGAAGCGAAAAAGAGGATCGACCACGTGTGGCTCTTACCTTTGATGACGGACCGAATGCAACATATACACCTCTGCTTCTGGATGGCCTGCGGAAGCGTGGAATCCATGCCACATTTTTTCTTATGGGAAAAAATATCCGGGGAAATGAGGAGATCGTAACGCAGATGCAGAGAGACGGCCATCTCATCGGTAATCACACGTATGATCACGTGCAGCTTGATAAGCTTCCAGGTGATCAGGCCTGTCAGCAGATCATAAAGACGAATAATGAGATCTACGAGATCACCGGAGAGTATCCCATGTATCTTCGCCCGCCCTACGGTGCCTGGCCGAAGGATCTGGAGCTCTGCGTGACCATGCTGCCGGTATTCTGGGATGTGGATACCCTGGACTGGAAATCAAAAAATGTCCGTTCTGTGGAAAATATCGTAAAAAGACAAGTGAAGGATGGCTCCATTATCCTGATGCATGACAGCTTTTCTACCTCTGTGGAAGCAGCCCTGGAGATCGCGGATATGCTTACGGAAGAAGGCTATGACCTGGTAACTGCAGATCAACTGCTTGTAATGTAACTGTGATCTGCCGAAAAGGCAGAAACGATTGCTTTTTTATGTGCAAACAGGTAAAATTATAAAAATAAGGAATCTGTCCGTATGCCGGAAACAAATGAAACGATCGTTGCCGGATACAGATCTATGAAAAGAATACGGATCGTGAATATCCGCTTTTTACAGAAAATACAGGAGTGAAAACCATGGATTTATTTGAATACGCAAAGTCAAAAACGCTGGATCAGGAATCGCCCCTTGCATCCAGGCTGCGTCCGCGAACGCTGGATGAGGTGGTGGGGCAGCAGCACATTGTAGGAAAAGATAAATTGCTGTATCGTGCTATAAAGGCGGATAAGCTGACATCAGTTATCTTTTACGGCCCTCCGGGAACCGGAAAGACCACCCTGGCAAAAGTCATCGCCAATACTACAAGCGCCAGCTTTACGCAGATCAATGCAACCGTAGCAGGGAAGAAAGATATGGAAGCAGTTGTAAAACAGGCACAGGACGATCTCGGCATGTATGGGAAAAAGACCATTCTGTTCATTGATGAGATCCACCGTTTCAACAAGGGACAGCAGGATTATCTTCTTCCTTTTGTTGAAGACGGAACCATCATTCTTATCGGGGCCACAACAGAGAATCCATATTTTGAGGTAAACGGAGCGCTTCTTTCAAGATCGATCATCTTTGAACTGAAGTCCCTGGAGATACCGGAAATAAAGGAACTGATCCTGCGTGCGGTTAACGATCCGGAACGTGGAATGGGAAGCTATGGGGCGGTGATCGAGGAGGATGCTCTGGAATTTCTGGCAGATATGGCAGGAGGAGACGCCAGAAGCGCTTTAAATGCCGTAGAGCTGGGAATCCTCACCACGCCCCGGGATACAGACGGTAAGATCCATCTGACCCTTGAGGTGGCTTCTGAGTGTATCCAGAAGCGTGTGGTGCGCTACGATAAGAACGGGGACAATCATTATGATATCATTTCCGCCTTTATCAAGAGCATGCGAGGCTCCGACCCAGATGCGGCAGTCTATTATCTGGCAAAAATGCTCTATGCAGGAGAAGATGTGAAATTTATCGCAAGAAGAATCATGATCCTTGCCTCTGAAGATATCGGAAATGCAGATCCCCAGGCCCTCTGCGTGGCGACGGCAGCAGCACAGGCAGTGGAACGTGTGGGAATGCCGGAGTCCCAGATCATTCTTTCCCAGGCAGTTACATACATGGCCTGTGCACCCAAGAGCAATTCAGCAGTAAATGCCATACAGGAAGCCATGCGCTGCGTGAAGGCGAAGAAGACAACCGTTCCGGTGCATCTGCAGGATGCCCATTATGGTGGCCACGAAAGTCTGGGTCATGGTATCGGATATAAATATGCCCATGATTATCCGAACCATTATGTAAATCAGCAGTATCTGCCATCAGAAATCGAAGGAGAACATTTTTACGAGCTCAGTGATATGGGATATGAAAAGAAACTGAAAGAGCACATGAAGAAGATCCACGAAGAAGCGAAATAAATGAATATAAGTAAAACGGAGGAGCCTCTCAGAGAAGCTCCTCCATTATTTTGTCATAAACATTCTGGTATTTATAAGGCCAGCTTTCGCATACAGACTGTGCAGCAGCAAGATTTGGAACATTGATGCTGAGATCAACGATGCTGACACCGCTTTCAATGATACGCAGACGTACCGAGTAGCTGCCCTCTTTGGTGGGATAGTAATCAGCAGGAGTCAGGAGATGTTCTTCGATCTTGCAGTGGAGGGAATTGAGATATTCTTCCACTTCTTTCTTGATGTCAGAAGAAAGTTCTTTGGAAAAATATTTCAGAGTGTTTTTTCCCTCCGAGGTCAGTCGATAGTAACTGCGGTTGGACTGTGAAGACATTTCCACCAGATCTGCCTCCACAAGTTCGGAAACTGCCTGCTGGAGCTGAAAATAATTGGTGTATTTCCGGTCCAGGATAAAATCGGTGATCTGGGAATTTGTGAGATCCCCATCGGAATTCTGCAGCATATATAAAATAATAAGCTTATAGGTTGTAAAAGGTGATGCCATAAGAATCCTCCTTTTTACTGGCTGCGGGAAAGGGCTTCGAGAGCTTTTCCCTGAAAACTTGCTCTTTCTTTCATCCGGTGATGAAGAAGATTTAAAACTTCACGTTTGCGGCTGGCCCATAAAGGTGCGATCAGCAGATCCTTCGGTCCGTCGCCGGTGACCCGGTGGATCACGATATCCGGTCTGAGATGTTCCAGGCAGTCAATGACAAGGTCCAGATACTCGTCCCGTTCATAAGTACGGAAAAGACCAGCTTCATGATCAGCGGCAAGATCTGTACCACGCAGTACATGAAGAAGCTGCAGCTTGATTCCCTGGATATCCATGGCGTTCAGATAAGCCATTGTTTCCAGGATATCCTTCCGGCTTTCGCCGGGAAGCCCCAGGATGGTGTGGACGATTACTTCGATGTCGCCTGTACGGAGATTTTTCAATGCGGTATCAAAACAGGACAGTGGATAGCCGCGCCGTATATATCTGGCGGTATCTTCATGGATAGTCTGGAGTCCCAGCTCCACCCACACCGGTTTGATCTGGTTCAGGGAATAAAGAAGCTCCAGTACATCATCTCCCAGACAGTCCGGTCTGGTACCAATGGACAGTGCCACGATATCCGGATGAGAGATGGCTTCTGTGAAGATCTTATGCAGGTGTTCCACAGGAGCGTATGTGTTTGTATATGCCTGAAAATAGGCGATATATTTATGAATCGGGCGTTTGGAAGAGAGACTTTTGATCTGTGTGTTGATCTGCTCTGTAATGGAAAGAGCGGCGTTTGCTGCAAAATCTCCGCTCCCGCCCTGGCTGCAGAAGATGCAGCCTTTTTTGCCCAGGGTGCCGTCACGGTTGGGACAGGACATGCCGCCGTTTAATGCAACCCGGTAGACCTTTTCGCCGTATCGCTCCCGGAGCATATAGTCCAGAGAGTGATAAGGCTTGTCGTTCCAGCGTTTCATTATGCCTCTTTCAGTTCGTTTTTCTCTTCGTCATTTTCTTCGTCTTCATCTTTAGGTATATAGTTATCGAAGATCTTTACAAAAATCTTTGATTTCCAGTAGGCCAGCGTGGAAAATCCCATCAGAATAAAAAGCATGATCAGGATGGATGTAAACTGTGCGTAGCTCACATAAGCAAAAAGCCACATCAGCAGGAGCGGAGACGCAGAGATCACAAGCATCAAAAGTGTCAGCGGAAGATGGCGGACGGACATCAGGAATGCATTTACAAAGGTATTCTTGATGGAATTAAAAAATTTGGAAAGGATCGGATAAATGTACAGAAGGATCATCGCATAGATCAGTGCAAATGCAATGAACAGACTGAAAAGTCCTTTGTACATAGCTCCGCTTCCGGCTCTGGCGATCCGAAGATCGATAAACAGAACAGCAGCGGTGAGGAGCATGATGATATTGATGATGGTCGCCTGTTTGAAATTCTGTTTGAATGAGCGGAAAAAGCTGCGGGCAATATAAGATTCTTCGTCTCTTGCCATCTTCAGTGTGACATAGTAGAGAGCTGTTATGGAGGCGCCTGCGGTGACAACCGGAATACAGCAGAGGATGCACAGAAAATTCAGAAGAAGCAGATCTGCTACGCGTCCCATGAACACGAAGAATTTGTTGTCCATGTTGAAAAAACGATTCATTTGATAAGTCTCCTTTTCTTTGGGATATTATTTTAAGTATACCCAATCACAGCAGAAAAAGCAAATCCCAAATGTTTTCCGAGACTGTGGAAACAGGAAAATCATGTGTCCGCCATAGAAAGACAAAATAGTGAAATAGTTTATTAAATTTCCCTAAAAGACTTGCTTATCACGAATTAGAGTGTTAAAATATCAGTATTGTATTAGACGAAATTTATGTATTTTAAAGGAGCGTAACAATGAGCAAAAAAATCAGGACGGAGGCTGTGGATCATCTTTTTGAAGCGATCCTGTGCCTGAAGGACAAGGAAGAGTGTTATACATTTTTTGAGGATGTGTGCACCATCAATGAGCTGCTTTCTTTATCTCAGCGCTTCGAGGTAGCCAAGATGCTTACCGATAAGCGTACATACCTTGATATTTCCGAGAAAACAGGAGCTTCCACAGCTACGATCAGCCGTGTGAACCGTTCCCTGAACTATGGAAATGATGGTTATGAGATGGTATTTGCACGTATGAAGAAGGATAACGGGGAGCAGGGCGGCGAAGCAGAATAAGGCTTACGTCCATACCGTGGTGATAACGGATAATGCTGTAACGAAAAAGAGACAGGCGATCACACGTCTGTCTCTTTTTTTCGGTGCGTCCGGCGACGCACGTTTATGACCGGATGTAAGCTCCGGATATTATTTGTCTTTTTTTGAGGAATCAGTATCTTTTGAGGAATTCATGTGGTCGATCATGTTTTCGATGATCATTTTTTTCATATATACGTCGAAGCTAAGAAGACAGATGAAGGAAAACTGGTGAAGGAATTCCTTATCCTCCGGGTCGGCGTCCTCAAAGATCTCTCCGGCACTTTTGAAACGGCGCATAAGATCCTTTTCCAGGTAACGGATCTGTGACTGCTCCATACTGAAAACCTCCCGGTAGATGTAAGTCATGTCCTTTTCTGTAACGGACTTGAAGTATTTCTCGGTGATCGGTCCCAGAAGGGTCTGGATATCACTGATGGAGAGGATATTTTTAAAATAGTAGATAAAGATCAGCATCAGCAGATGCTCCCGGGAATACCGCTTTTTTTCCGGCGGGGGAAGGAGCTTGTTCTTTGCGTAATTGTTGATCATGGTCTTGGTCAGGATCTTGTCATCATCATGACGCTTGGTGGAAGCGAGATTATCTTCCATAAAGGTCGTGACCTGATCCATGTAAAGATCGATATTGGGAATTTCATCGGGTTTTATATAATCAAGCTCAGCAATTTTTGCAAAAATGCTGTTCATCATTTCTTTTTCGTTTTCTGTCATCGCATTATCACCTCTGCTCCTTATTATATAGTTTTAAATACTACTTGTAAAGAAACTTTTTTCAGAGAGGTGGGTTTACCGGAAAGTAAAGTCATGATAGTATATAAAGATACTGTTCATATGGAAAAAGAAATGGAGATCAAAATGAGTATACATGATGCTTTGGACACATTGAATCCTATGCAGCGGGAAGCTGCCGTACATACAGAGGGACCGCTTCTGATCCTTGCAGGAGCCGGTTCCGGAAAAACAAGAGTGCTGACCCACAGGATTGCCTATTTAATGGAAGAAAAGGGTGTAAACCCATGGAATATCCTGGCGATCACCTTTACCAACAAGGCTGCCAGTGAGATGCGGGAACGTGTGAATAAAATTGCGGGAATGGGTGCGGAGAGCGTATGGGTCTCCACCTTCCATTCCGCCTGCGTGAGGATCCTGCGCAGACATATTGAGGTGCTGGGTTTCAACAGTAATTTTACCATTTATGATGCCGACGACCAGAAAACAGTCATGAAGGAAATCTTCCGGAAGTTTGATATCAATACCAAGATTTACAAGGAACGCGCTGTTCTTGCTGATATTTCCCATGCCAAGGATGAACTGATCACACCGGAAGAGATGGAGCTGAATGCGGGCGGCGATCCGGATGCACGGAAGATTGCCGGTATGTATAAGGAATATCAGTCTATCCTCCGGGGAAACAATGCGCTGGATTTTGATGACCTGATCGTGAAGACTGTGGAGCTTTTTCAGCATAATCCGGATATCCTGGACTATTATCAGGAACGTTTCAAATATATTATGGTGGATGAGTATCAGGATACCAATACTGCCCAGTTTAAATTTGTAAGTCTTCTTGCTGAGAAATACAAGAATCTCTGTGTGGTTGGTGATGATGACCAGTCCATCTATCGTTTTCGTGGAGCAAATATCGGGAATATCTTAGGATTTGAGAAGGTTTTTCCTGAGGCTAAGGTGGTGCGCCTGGAACAGAATTACCGTTCTACCCAGAATATCCTCAATGCAGCCAATGAGGTGATCGTCAACAACACAGAGCGTAAGGAAAAACGCCTCTGGACAGAGAACGAAGAGGGAGATAAAGTACATTTCCGTCAGTTCAACAACGGATTTGAGGAAGCGGAGTATGTTGCAGGAGAAATCATCCAGGGGCGCCGCAACGGGAAATTCCAGTACAAGGATTGTGCAGTACTTTATCGGACCAATGCCCAGTCCCGTCTCTTTGAGGAGAAATTCCTTCTGGCAAATGTTCCTTATAAGATTGTCGGCGGCGTGAACTTTTATGCCCGCAAAGAGATCAAGGATCTGTTAAGCTATCTGAAGACCATTGACAATGCCAGTGATGATCTGGCCGTGCGCAGGATCTTAAATGTGCCAAAAAGAGGAATCGGACTCACCAGCATCGGCCGGGTCCAGGACTATGCGGATATGATGAACCTGAGCTTTTACGATGCTCTCCGCGTGGTGGAGGAAGTACCGTCCATTGGCAGGGCAGCAGGAAAGATCAATGATTTTGTATCCTTTATCCAGGGACTGAAAAGTAAGGCAGAGGCCTATACAGTCCGTGAAACCCTGGAAGAGGTTATTGAGCTTACCGGTTATGTGAAGGAGCTGGAGGCAGAGAAAACGGAGGAGGCCCAGGCGAGGATCGAAAATATCGATGAGCTGATCTCCAAGACAGAATCCTTCCAGGAAGCCATGGAGGAGGCCGGACAGCCGGCAACACTTTCTGCATTTCTGGAGGAGATTGCACTGGTGGCAGATATCGATTCTGTTGATCCGGATCAGGATTATGTGCTGCTGATGACCCTTCACAGTGCCAAGGGACTGGAGTTCCCCAATGTATTTATCGTAGGAATGGAGGACGGTGTTTTTCCGGGATATGCTTCCATCTGGTCCGGTGATCCGTCGGATATAGAGGAGGAGCGAAGGCTCTGTTATGTGGGAATCACCCGTGCCATGAAAGAGCTGACCTTAACCTGTGCAAAACAGCGGATGATCCGTGGGGAGACTCAGTATAACCGTGTGTCACGTTTTGTAAGGGAGGTTCCACGGGAGCTGGTAGATCTTGGACATACCATTCAGGAAAAAAAGCCCAAGGTAGATGATATCGTATCTCCGAAAAGCGCCTATGCCCAGATGAAAATGAATTTCCAGGCAAAGAGCACCCTGCAGAAAAAAGATTTCACAGTGAAGAAGGCGGACAGCCTGGACTATGGTGAGGGAGACACGGTCCGTCATGTGAAATTCGGAGTCGGTATCGTAAAAAATATCGCAGACGGCGGCAGAGACTACGAAGTGACGGTAGACTTTGACAAAGTCGGCGTGAAAAAAATGTTCGCCGGTTTTGCCAAGCTGAAAAAGATCTGAGAGGGATCTCTCCGGGCAGACTATTTCTGCAAAAAACTGTAAAAATCCGGCCTCAAGGTTGTAATTGGAAAACCGGTATGTTAGAATCAGTATCAGCGTAATTGAATTACTGTGAAGTGAACAGTATCACCGGCACATATGCTGCCGGATACTGTGAGAGGGAATCGGGTAAAAAGCCTGAGCGGTTGCGGCCACTGTATACAGAAGAAGGGATTTCACATGCCATTGCAGAAACTCATGTGAGAAGGCGAAATCCCGATGTCAGAGAGATTCTGGAGAAAATTCTGATACATCATTCATGATCGGCTAAAAGATGAATGGTGTATCAGTTTTTATTTTGCGGAGTTTTTTCTGAGTCTGTAAGTCAGGAAACCTGCTTGACAGTATGTAAGTGGGAGCTTCCGTACAAAGTGTTCCGTGCAGATTTTATGAAGCCCCATCTTTTCGGTTACCCATAGGCAACAGGAGATAAAACAGGCGAAAAGAGAGGAAATGAAATGAAAAACAAGTATGTATCCACAAGAATCATGGCAATGGTAATGGCAGCGGCAATGACCGTATCTGCAGCTCCGGCTGTTTATGCCGCAGAGAGAGCAGACTCCGAGACCATCAAGGAAGACAACCAGCCGGCAGCAGAAGACAGTACAGAGTCTGCAGACACCGAAGATTCTTCCGCAGAGGCAACCAAGACAGAATATCCTCTGACCATCACAACCTATGATTACGATGGAAACGAAATCGAAACCACTTATGAAAAAGCACCGGAAAAAGTCCTTGCTGTATATCAGGGAAGCATTGAGACTATGCTCGCACTTGGTCTGGAAGACCACCTGGTAGCTACCGCAGGTCTTGATAATGAAGTTCCGGAAGATCTCAAAGAAGCATTCTCAAAAACAAATTATCTTGACGAATTTACCCCATCCCTTGAAACAGTAACAATGCTGGAGCCGGACATGATCTTATCCTGGAGCTCTCTTTTCTCTGATAAGAATCTGGGAAATGTAACAGACTGGATCGACAAAGGCTGCAACACCTACTACAACACCAATACTCGTCCGGACGGCGACAGAACACTGGAAAATGAATTCACAGATATCTTAAATATCGGAAAGATCTTCGATGTACAGGACAAAGCGCAGGCTATCGTTGATGATGCAAAAGCAGTGATCGACAAAACTCTTACTGCAACTGCAGATGTAAAAGACAAACCAAGCGTAATGGTATTGGAGCCTCTTGGAGATGACATCACAAACTATGGCGTAAAGAGCCTTGGCGGAGATATGGTAACACAGTTAGGCGCAACTCTTGCAAACCCGGATGCTTCCACCGTTGGAAAAGAGGATATCATCGCAGCCAACCCTGACGTGATCTTTGTGGTTTACATGCCATATGCAGGAGATGATCCGGAAACTGTTAAGAACAGCCAGCTTGCAGTGATCCAGGATGATGAGTCCCTGAAGAGCCTTGACGCAGTAAAGAACGGACGTGTTTACCCGATCATGCTCAGTGAGATGTATGCAAGTGCAACACGTACCCAGGACGGAATCGAAACTTTTGCAAAGGGATTATATCCGGACGTAAATCTTGACTGATCGGAGAAAATGCAGTGAAAGAAACAGCTTCACAAAGAAAAAAAGATAAGGTGCTCAGAACATCCATGTATGTGGCAGTTCTCATCGGACTTGCAGGATTCCTTATTTTTTCCATACTTGCAGCCATCACTTTTGGAAATGCGGATCTGTCACTGAAGGATGTATACAGCGTTATCGCTTATAAATTGTTTCATATAAAAAGTCTGTCCGCCTATGCGGAAGGCGCAGTTCATGATGTTGTGTGGCTGATCCGGCTGCCCAGAGTCCTTCTGGCTCTGGCAGTTGGAATGGCTCTTTCCGTGTGCGGCGTGGTGATGCAGGCTATCGTGCAGAACCCGCTGGCAGACCCGTATGTGCTGGGTATCTCATCTGGTGCATCTCTGGGTGCCACACTGGCCATCATGCTTGGAATCGGAAGCTTTCTTGGCGGAAACTCTGTGGGAATCACTGCTTTCATTGGCGCGATGATCACTTCTTTTGCGGTGATGGCCATTGCAAACATGGGTGGAAAGGCAACTTCCGCAAAACTGATCCTTGCGGGAATGGCGGTCAGCGCAGTCTGTTCTGCTTTTTCCAATTTTGTCATTTATATTACCAATGACAAAAATGCGGCAACAGAAGTTATGAAGTGGAGCATGGGAAGTCTTGCCGGAGCAAGCTGGACCAGAGTGGGTGTAATGCTTCCGGTCACGCTGGTGTGCGTGGCTGTTTTCTGGACGCAGTACCGGAACCTGAATCTGATGCTTCTGGGAGATGACGTATCCATTACCCTTGGAACAGATTTGCACAGACTGCGGACTTTTTATCTGATCGTTGCTTCTGTTATGATCGGATTTGCCGTGTACTGTGCCGGTGTGATCGGATTTGTGGGACTGGTGATTCCTCATGTGGTCCGGATCCTTTTTGGAACAGATCACAGAAAACTGCTCCCCTTAAGTGCGCTTCTTGGTGCATCGTTTCTGATCTGGTGCGATGTGGCATGTCGTGTGATCCTTAAAAATTCCGAGATGCCCATCGGTGTGCTGGTATCCATTATCGGTGCTCCCTGCTTTATTTATCTGCTTGTGCGGAAATCCTATGGATTCGGAGGTGCCCGGTAATGAAGATCACCACAGAAAATATTCAGGTTGGCTTTCACGCCAGACAGATCCTGAAGGGAATCTCCATGGAATCCCAGGATAAGGAACTGGTAGGAATCATCGGACCAAACGGAAGCGGAAAATCCACTTTGCTGAAATGCATTTACCGTATTCTGAAACCAGACGCAGGAGCCGTGTATCTGGACGGCGAGGAGCTTCATTCCATGAGTGTTCGAAGCTCTGCGAAAAAAATGGCCGTGGTGGCACAGCACAATTATTATAATTTTGATTTTACGGTCCGCGAGGTGGTTCTTATGGGGCGTGCGCCTCATAAAAAGACTCTGGAACGGGACAATGCAAAAGATTACCAGATCGTGGATGAAGCGCTGAAAACCGTACAGATGGAGGCGTTTGCAGACCGTACCTTTTCCACTCTTTCCGGAGGAGAGCAGCAGAGGGTGATCCTGGCAAGAGCACTTGCCCAGCAGACTTCTGCACTGATTCTGGATGAGCCTACCAATCATCTGGACATTACCCACCAGATCATGCTGATGGAGCTGGTGAAAAAACTTAATGTAACCGTGATCTCCGCTATTCACGATCTGAATATTGCAGCAGCATACTGTGATAAGATCTATGTACTGAAGGACGGAGTTCTGGAAGGTTACGGAACGCCGGAAGAAGTCCTGACCCCGGAGCTGATCCGCAGGATCTATAAAGTAGAAGCGGAGATCGTTTACGACAGCCGCGGAAAGATGCATATTTTGTTTTTATGATTCTGGCTGTGAGGCGGGATGCATAGAGGGAAAAAGATGAAAAAGATCGGGATTTTGACATGCCTTAATTCCAATGATGTGTGTACCAGGGCAGGATGTCTGTCTGCATTTCGGGAAAGAAGAGATTTTTTTTCCGGCTATCCGGAAGATACGATTCTGGCAGCTGTGATGACATGCAACGGATGCAAAGAAACCAATGCAAAAGAACCTGCTGAAGATGAGGGGATTTTGGAAAAGGCAGACCGGCTGGTCAGTGAAAAGATCAGTGTCATCCATGTCGGGGTATGCCGTCTGAATGAGGAAAAAAAGGAATGTCCGCGGATAACACAGATCTGCGGTCTGATAGAAGAACGCGGGATCAAAGTGATCCGAGGAACCCATAAAGAATAAGAGAAAACCGCCGTATCTTTCCGGAAATGCCGGAAATACGGCGATTTTTTTACAGAATGTTTCTGCGAAAATTTGTGTAAGTTCTGGTAAAACCAGACATATGGTGGTATAATAAGAACATTAAAAAAAGGCTCGGGTGCAGCGACCTCAAAAAACGCTGCGCTGTAGATTTACTGACAGAAAGTACAGCCGAACAGAAAGAAAGGATGGTGCAGTGTTATGAATTTAAATACAACAAAACTTGAAGAACTGCTCGCAACACTGAAGAAAAAAGAAGAAGAGAAAGATAAGAACACAGTCCTTTGGGTACTGGCGATCATCGGTGCTGTTGCAGCTGTTGCCGGTATTGCGTTTGCAGTATACCGTTTCTTCGCTCCGGATTATCTGGAAGATTTTGAAGAAGATTTTGATGATGACTTCGATGATTATTTCGAGGATGAGGAAGAGTAAGAACTTTTGCTGCAGAGGCTGTTTTGAGCAGATCAGAATGGCTGTCTGTTATGTATGAATATGAGAAGCGGATAATTGAAGCCCCGGCGCGATACCGGGGCTTGATTTTTGAAGACGGACCGTGAAACGCTGCACTAGTTATAAAACAGAAAGAGGATTTATGAAAAAAGGTGAAATTTACGAAGGTATTATAGAAAAAGTGGAATTTCCAAACAAAGGTTTTGTTTGGGTCGATGACCAGAAAGTAATTGTAAAAAACGGAATCCCGGGACAGAAAGTCAGGTTTATGATCAATAAGAAACGTTCCGGCCGGGCGGAAGGACGTCTTCTGGAGGTCCTGGAGAAATCTCCGCTGGAGACAAGAGAACCTGCCTGTCAGGAGTTTCCGGCATGTGGCGGCTGCATGTATCAGACCATGAGCTATGAGGCACAAAAGGAGATGAAGGAATGTCAGGTGAGGGAACTTCTGGATGGGGCAGTAAGAGAAAGTCTGGCTAAGATCGGGAAGAACGGTGATGTGACAGAAGAAGCTGAGTCTGCAGATCGTTTATACCACTGGGATGGGATCTATGGCAGTCCCATTGAGTTCGGGTACCGCAATAAGATGGAGTTTTCTTTTGGGGATGAGTATAAGGATGGGCCGCTGTCCCTTGGACTTCACAAAAAGGGAAGCACTTACGATATCCTGAATACGGACGACTGTAAGCTGGTTCATCCGGATATGACAAAGATCCTGGTCTGTGTGCGGGAGTTTTTCCTGGAGCGTAATGCCAGCTTCTATAAAAAGCTGCAGCATGTGGGGTATCTTCGACATCTTCTTCTTCGAAGAGGCGTTACAAGTGGTGAGATCCTGATCCATGTGGTAACCACCACCCAGGAAGAATATGATCTGGAGCCTCTGAAAGAACAGCTTCTTGCACTTCCGCTGGAAGGGAAGATCGTGGGGATCATGCACATTTTAAATGATTCTTTATCTGATGTAGTGCAGAGCGACGAGACGAAGATTCTTTATGGAAAGGATTATTTCTACGAAGAACTTCTTGGACTGAAATTTAAGATCAGCACCTTTTCCTTTTTCCAGCCAAATTCCCTGGCTGCGGAGATCCTGTATTCCAAGGTACGGGAATATGTAGGAGATACCAGAGACAAGGTGGTATTTGACCTTTACAGTGGAACCGGCACCATTGCCCAGCTTGCGGCGTCCGTTGCCAGCGAGGTGATCGGTGTGGAGATCGTGGAAGACGCGGTAAAAGCCGCCAGAGTAAACGCTGCACTTAACAACATCAATAACTGTCGTTTTATTGCCGGAGACGTGCTGAAGGTTCTGGACGATGTGCCGGAGAAACCGGATGTGATCATCCTTGATCCGCCAAGAGATGGTGTTCACCCCAAAGCCCTTCCAAAGATCCTGGCTTACGGCGTAGACCAGATCGTATACATTTCCTGCAAGGTTACAAGTCTTGTGAGAGACCTCCCGGCATTTTATGAGGCAGGATATGAGATGACCCACGCCTGTGCAGTGGATCAGTTCTGCCAGGGCGTTCATGTGGAGACTGTGTGTCTCTTGAGCAACCGGAACCGGATGACACGATAGAGATCGACTTAGACTTAGGTGAGCTGGATGCAACCAGTGCAGAGACGAAGGCAACCTATCAGGAAATCAAAGATTATGTGCTGAAGGAATTTGGCTTGAAGGTTTCAAATTTATATATTTCTCAAATCAAAAGGAAATGTGGAATCGAAGTAGGAGAAAACTATAATCTGCCAAAGACAGAAAATCCAAAAGTGCCACAGTGTCCGAAAGAGAAAGAAGATGCTATCAAGGCTGCCCTGAAATATTTTGCGATGATTTAAGGATATCGCTGATTTCAAGGAGGAATAACACATGAAAAGCACATTTGAAAAAATGGGTGGAACCTACACACTGGGAGCAGACGGAATTTACTATCCGAATCTTGTCAGTACAGATGAAGAACCGCATTATGGAAAATATGGAATAATGCGGAAAACGTATCTGAAAGAGCATTGTCCGGCAATGTATTCACTGTATATGTTGGAAGACAGACTGGTGGAACATCTGAATCTTGTGGATGATGAAGCGCAGGAGAGAATGGAAGTTCTGGTGCATCAGATGATGGAGAGGCAGGGCATTACGGAAGAAATGAAAGCTCGTGACCAGATGGAATGGGTTAGGGCGGTAAATGGTATTCGTAATATGGCAGAAGAGATTGTGTTAAAAGAATTGATTTACAGGTAAATAAAGAGCTGAACAGGTAGGAAGAAAACTCCTATTTGTTCAGCTTCTGCATTTGTAAGGGTTCAAAGAAGAATCAAATTACAATTCCATATCAGGTGACCATTTCTAAGTTCCGGAAGGTTGTTTTTTTCTGCCATGGTTATAAGTTACACAGATTTAATTACTTCATAGTATGGCTTAAAAAATATCCGAATATAACTTCACAGAAATAATTATAATGGAGAGATTATTTGATATATTTGTGCTAATATTCTGCAATTCTACTGCTAGTCGATTGATTTATGCGTACTCCCATTATAATATGTGTGCAGGAGGTGGATGTATGTATCAAATTAGTAATGAAAAATTCGGTTTATTTGTAACCGAATTAAGAAAGAAAAAGAATTTAACTCAAAAGGATTTGGCTGAAAAATTATATGTATCAGATAAAACGGTCAGCAAATGGGAACGTGGTCTTAGTATGCCTAATGTCGTATTACTCATACCAATAGCTGATATATTAGATGTTACCGTTACAGAATTGTTACGTGGAGAAAAAATAGATACACAGAAAAATATTGATACAAAAGAAGTCGAGGAATTGGTAGTAGGCTCTCTCGATATGGCTGTTAGGAATTCTATTCATCAGCATAGAAAAAACTGGATATTAGCATATTTGCTATGCTTTTTAATATCTATTACAGAAATTATTATGTTAGTCGTATCTGGGAATTCAATAGCTGAGATGAAAGATGATATATTGCTGGTTACAGGGTTAATGCTTTTATTTGGTGCATGGTTTTGTTTCTTTGCCAAAGACATATTACCAACATATTATGATGCAAACAAGATAAATTATGTTTCACAAGGAATTTTTAGAATACATCTAGTTGGTTTATCCTTTAACAACGGAAATTGGATGTACATCTGTACAACTTTAAAAATTTGGACACTTGCAACGGTTGTTCTATATCCTCTTGCAGGTATTATAATAATCAATTGTCTCAATATAGCTTTATGGGATATTTTAAGTAAAATTTTCTTAATTATGATATTAGGTGGTATGGTAGTTTCGATTTACATTATCGGGAAAAAATACGAATAATTAAATTACCTGTTATCGTTGTGGATATTACTAATTTACAACATTCTTCATGGGAAATAAGGAATGATGCAGAAGAGATTGTGTTAAGCGAATTAGCATACATTTAGAACGTGGAAAGCTCCTTCGGGAGCTTTTTTCTGGTTTTTGCTGGGTATCAAGAAAGTATATAGAAAATGCATTAATCATATGGTATGATTTGAACAGAAGATAGAATCTTAGGAAGCAAGAAGATTTTTGAGGAATGTAACTTAGAAGTTATAGAATTAAGTTAATCGTGCCATATGGCTTGATTATAAACGCAAAGATAAAAACGCAACGTACATCTTTGATGTGCCAGAGCCGGTAGGTAGCCCGGCCGTCCTATATAAATAGGGTAAGTAACCTGCCCCTCCGGGTTGTCCATTCTTTGTTCAATCAATTTTAGGAGGGATTCTTATGGACAAAGTAAATGGAAAGCTGACAGTATTTTTTGAAGAGCCGTTTTGGGTGGGAATCTTTGAACGCATCGAAGATGGTAAACTATCTGTGGCAAAGGTAACATTTGGTGCAGAGCCAAAAGATTATGAAGTACAGGAATATATTCAAAAGTGCTATTTCAGTTTGAAATTCAGTTCGGTTGTTGAAACTGTTGTAAAGGATATCAAAAGAAATCCGAAACGGATGCAGCGGGAAGTAAAGAAGCAGATGCTGGAAATAGGCATTGGTACAAAATCGCAACAGGCGTTGAAATTACAGCAGGAACAGAACAAGCAGGAACGCAAAGAGAAAAGACGCAAGAAAAAAGAGGCAGAAGAGCAGCGAATGTTTGAACTGAAACAGCGAAAGAAAAGAGAAAAGCATAAGGGACATTAAAGTCCCTTGGCCTTTTACTCAAATCGAAAAGTGTTGAATAAAGCTTTCGGGAGGTGTTTCTATGAAGAAAAAAGTACTTGCAATTATGTTAGTCGCCATGTCAATCATGTTGATTTCAGCGTGCGGAAAAAAAGAAAAATTGTACGAAATTCCTGATTTATCGCAGTATAAGACAGATTATGTAGGAGATTCTTCAAATGTTATAAATATTGTAAGCGGTCAAGAGTATCCAGAGGGATACTCATATGACAGTATAGAGATACAGTCTGAAACAGAGCCTTATGGATTAACAGTTTTTCTAAAAGATGAACCGTCGGCAGTCAAACTTGAAGATCAATTGCAGGTTAATGCAGATATGACATTTGACTTGATTGGTAATTTGGGAACAATTGATTATAAAACAGCAGATAGCAAAGAAATTATTGCATCATATGAACGGTGATATATTTTTAGTCAACTTTTAGACAATTTGAAGAACGGAATATAAAAAGGCGTATGGAAGTTTTAAATCCATACGCTTTTTTGAAAAAAACTCATTTTTGAACAAGAGATTTGTAAGAACATATTATCTATTCAAAGACGGTTACAATTCCATATCATGTGATTTTTTCTTAGATTGAGCAGGCTGATTTCGCCGTATTTCCCGTTTCCTCTGATATTCCAGTTCCCATGCACGATGGGAGAAGACATCAGGATCTTCCACATTGAGATAATCCATCTCATTGGCTGCAATATCACGACGGTGATAGTCATAATATTTACCGAAAGTACCTTTGAGCTGTTCGATCAGCTTATCCCGAAAATCAGGACGTATCTGGATTCTGGTGTCCAGCAATTCTGTGTATTGTTCTGGATCAGGACGAAATTTTTCTTCCCGGAAAGCAGCGGCGTCTTTTTCAAGCTGTTTTTTAAGGGAGATGTCCTGAGAATCAAGAATATCAAGATTGTTATTCATCTGGTCATATTTCTTGGATAGATTCATCATATCTTTATCAGTAGAGCATTGTGCCTGGAAGATTAGCTGCTCTTTCCTTGATTTCAGTTCTTCAATTTCTTCGGTAACAGTTGTAAGCTGCTGATTCAATTTTATATGCTGGATGGGATTCAAAATACTGGTTTTATCCTTTTGCACATTCAGTTCTTTCCGTTCCGTAACTTTAGCTTTGAGTTTCTTTTTAACGGTGTTGTATTTATTCAGTATTGGATTAAAATGATTCATCCAATCATGAATTACTTCTTTTTGCATCTCATTGTGTAGCAAATGATATTGTGTAAAGATCATATGATTTCGGATAGTTTCCATTGTTTCTGCAATTACAGGAATAGAATTTTTGACAGCCTGAGCCAGTTTCTCTACCTGAGCTTTTAATTCCCGGAGCATTTTGTTATCTGCACGAATTTGACGATTGATTTCACAACGGTCAGCGATCATTCCTTTCTTTTCCATGTTTTGAGCAATATAGCCTTCATGGATGGTCGGCTGTTCGGTGATTCCCTGATCTGAAAAGCTGCGGTGATCAATGGATGCATTTATCTGATTGCGGGCAAGCATTTCATTTACAGTATCTGCCCAGTTTGCTCTCCAGATACAGAGTTGCTCATCACTGTTCCATTGTTCAGAAATGGGATTCTGCCTGCCATAGCGGCTGCTTTTTGGATGCTTGTCAATGCGGTCATAGCCTTTTTCCTGTGCGGCAGATGCGGTCATATAAATCTTCTTTTTTCCAACTTTATATCTGTATTGCTTTTCCCAGCCATCTTTTTGAGCAGCTTTGAATTCAGTAGCTGTAAATCCTTTTTCTTCTCCATTTTTTATGCAGAGATATTCTTTTTCTGTTTTATACTGCCATGTTCCGTTTTCATTCAGTGGACGGACGGTAAGCAGAATGTGTGCATGAGGATTGTGTCCATCTGTATCGTGAATAGCAAAGTCAGCACACATGCCCATATCCACAAAATTCTTTTGAATAAAATTTTGAAGAAGAGAAACATTACTGTCCTTATCTAATTCAATGGGAAGTGCGACAACAAATTCCCTTGCCAGTCGGCTGTCTTTTGTCTTTTCAGCAGCTTCCACAGCATTCCAGAGTTGTTCACGGTCTTTCCATTCTGGTGGAGCCATCGGTGGGAGCAATACTTCCTGATAAATGAGACCATGCTTTCTGGTATAGTCATGCTGAATACCATCGTAATCATTGTACATCCGGCTACAGCTCATATAAGCAGAAGCAGCAACAGCAGACCGACCGGAACCACGACTGACGACTTTAGCTTGCATATGATAAATTGCCATATCTGGCACCTCCTTTCGATGTTGCCTGCAACAGCGGATAAAGCCCTCGGCAGAGCGCACGAGCCTGACCAACGGGAAGGATACCACGTCAATAAAATGTATAAGACAATTTTTGATGAAATCAATTCCATCGGTGAAGACACAGGAATATTGCCTCAAATTATTATTGTAGACCATGTGGACGGGAAAAACTTGGAGTGCAAAGAAGAATTTGAAAGATATATTCGGTGTAATTGGAGAAATGATACAGGTCTGATTTAAATACAGTATTATAAAAAGGAAAGCAATGTATTTATACTGTGAAGTCTGGAAAGTGTTGATTTTAAGCCATTTCTGGATATGTGGGTTGATTCAGAGATATGGTTTTGTGACGTTTTTATGACAAACGCCAGAAAATATGGAGAGCTCCGTGACGTTTTGAGTTGACTTTTTACCGGTAATAGCATATGATAATAACAGCTAAGGAATGTGGTGAGATTCCAAGTGGCAAAGTGAAAGCCCCTCAGAGTTGCAGCTCTGGGGGCTTTCTTGCTCGTTAAGGTGAGTTATTCCGTTTAGGCTGTTGCTGCCTATCGTCTACCGTCCAGCCGTTTGCATATGTAGTAGCTAACTACGCTTGCTATAACGGAGACAAGGAATGAGGTGAGAATTTCTTCCATCGTGGACACCTCCTTTCTGCTGGAGGTTCGACAGCTCTTTTAGTATAGCATGGTTTAGAACAATTTGGAACATAAAAAGATTACCCGGTGCAAATTAATGTACCGGGCGTTTCTTACGAATTAAAAGAATTTTTTCGGGACTTTCCCGAAATCATTTTATGACCGGAGTAGATAGCCATAATCATACAGAGAAGAGAGCTGCAAGCAAAATATTTGTGAGCCGTTTTCATGTTTTTATAGCCGGTATAAAAGGTTCCAATCATGGCTGCCAATGCACCAAGTGACCAATATTTATGTGTTTTCATTTGAATATACCTCCTGCGTTTTTTTATATAATACCTCTTTTTAGAAAGCATGAAAACAGGAAATTTATAAATTCTGTTCTTTCTCAATCTGCTGTTCCTGTTCGTAGCTCTTTCCAAGGATCATATCAATATTGGCAGACACGGTACGAAATTCCCGTTCATAATTCCGGCGGTTAGAAAAATCTTCCCGTTGCATATTTCGCGATTCAATAAGTCGGTCTTTTTCAGCATAGAGGGCTTTCATGGAAGGCAGTTTATTTCCGACAGATTTTTCTTTCAGTGTTCGGAGAGCTGTATCATAAAGAGAAAGCTCTGCCCGGTGTTCTTCGTAGAATTTATCCTTATTGCGGCTCTTGCGGTAGTCGGCATACACATTTTTATATGCCAGATATTGTCCGGTAAAATGTATTTGCTCGTTCACATCTTTAAGTTGCTGTTCTGTATCCTTTAAAGATTTTCTGGCGGCACTGGTCTGATCGGATGCCTGATCAAGTGCAATATGGAAATCTTCAAGAGAGTCATATCCACATTCCTCTCTGTCTTTTGGGTCAAAGCTGATAATATGGGACCATTATTTTTATCGTATTTCCATAAACGATTTTTATATCATAAAGCAACTCACACTCAGCTACAAAATCAGCAAGTTTCTGCAAAAGTTTTGCCTGGTTTTTTGTTACTGCCTTCTTCCAGACGAAAGTATACTTATTGGCACTGGCTTCAATTTTTGTACCATCAATAAAAATGGTTTCTCCGGGAAGTTCTCCCATATCAAACAATGCATTAGACATTTCTGCAAGGATACGTTTAGAACAGGGAGCAAAATGGATACTTCTAAATCTTGCAAATGTTGCATGATCAGGAGTTGGGGAACCTTCTAGAAGAAACATAAAATTGATATCTCTTTTACAATTTAGGATAAAAGCGGGAATCCTCGGCAATTCAATTACCGAGATGAAAGCGTAAACTGTGCATATCTGCACTCATAATAAACAGAAATAACAAAACGGTTTTCGTTCAATTTTCTCCTATAAAAGCTTTCTATAAAAAGCTGTATCCAGCATTATAAAAAAGAAAGTATGTTCGATATTTTATTGCAGAATTTTCGATATCATGGTATACTATATGCATGAAAGAAAATCTTATACATTACCGCACTTGTGTGTGCAATATTAATTACCATATGGTATGGTCGGTAAAATACCGGCGGAAGATATTAAATGCGGAGGTCGAGGCATATCTGTAGGAACTGGTGCAGGAGATCGCAGAGGATAAGGGCTTTACGGTCCATCTGTTTGAATGTGGGGAAGGAGACCATGTACACTGTTTTGTGTCAGCCCCTCCGAAATTGTCCATAACTGCGATCGTGAAATACCTGAAGGGGATATCCGGCAGGAAACTTTTCGAACGTTTTCCGGAAATAAGAAACCAGCTTTGGAAAGGGGAGCTGTGGAACCATTCCTATTATGTGGAAACGGTCGGATCTGTATCGGAAGAAAATATCCGCAGGTATATCGAACATCAGAGCAAAGCTTACTGATACGATGGAGGAGAGGACATGCTGCTGTCAAAGAAAACATCCATAAAGGTCAGCCGGGAATATGCGAACCTCATCGGGCATATGTGCTATGCAGCATCCAAGCTCTGGAATGTCTGTAATTACGAGCGTCAGCATTACAAAGAAACCGGGATGGAGCAGTATCCGGACTGGTATTATCAGAAAAAAGCCCATAAAGAGGATCTGTGGTATAAACAGCTCCCGTCCCAGACCGCCCAGGAAGTCTGTAAGCTGCTGGACAAGGCATGGAAGTCTTTTTATGCCCTGAAAAGATCCGGAGGGATCGAGACTCCCAGACCGCCGCGGTTTAAGCAGAAAAGTATCCCCATCACCTATATGCAGATGGGGATCGCGCATGAAAGGGATACGGGCAGAGTCCGCCTTTCCCTTCCAAAGGCATTAAAAAAATATATGGAAGAAACATATCAGATCCATGAAAGATTTCTTTACCTTGAAAATAAGATCTTCAGGGACATGGGTCGGATCAAACAGATGCGGATCTATCCGCCGGAGAAGGGAAATTGTAAAATCATAGTTGTTTATGAGGTCCCTGACCAGGAAGAACTTCCACAGAACGGACATGAACTGTCTATTGATCTGGGGCTTCACAACCTTATGACGTGTTATGATTCTGAAAATGGGAAGACGTTTATCCTGGGCAGGAAGTACCTTGCGTTGGAAAGATATTTCCATAAGGAGATTGCAAGGGTGCAGGCCCGGTGGTATGGGCAGCAGTCCGGAAAGGGAGTAAAACATCCGGTCACATCAAAACATATCAGGAAATTATATAGGAAAAAACAGGATTCGGTAACAGATTATCTGCACAAAGTCACAAGATATCTTGCAGAATACTGCCGGGAACGAGGGATCACTTGTGTTGTTGCAGGGGATATCCGGAACATCCGGAGAGAAAAAGACCTGGGACACAGGACAAACCAGAAATTTCACAGTCTGCCGTATAACAGGATCTACACCATGCTGGAATATAAGCTGAAAATGTATGGGATCCGTTTCGTAAAGCAGGAAGAAAGTTATACGAGCCAGTGCAGCCCACTGTCACCGGAAGTAGGGAAAAGATATGCAGAACCGTCCAACCGGAAAGAGAGAGGACTGTACAGGGATGGAAACAGAGTTTATAACGCAGATGCCGTAGGCGCATATAATATCCTGAGAAAATATCATTCCGTGTCCGGAGTGAAAAAAGAACTGTCCGTAACCGGACTGAAAACACCGGAAATAATAAAAGTAGCTGTATAGCTCTAACGAGCAGGCAGTAGTGGTGTCATGGATGCACCCTGAAAAAAAGGCGGTATCCCGCCTTAATTCAGATGCTCTGGTAACTCAGTTACCGAGTAATTCACTTCCATGGAACGAGAGGAGTAATCCCCGTTCATGTAAGAATAAAGCACAATCTTCAAAAGTGTTCTGGGCGATACAGAATTTATTCTTTCGAGGTCTGGCAGTTATTTTTTTGCACAAGAAAATGAGCTACGCACTAATACTTAGTGCGACAGCCCATTATTTTACCAGAACAATTTGGCGTTCGCGTTTGTGACGGTTTTTTCTATATTCTGTAGGAGAAATTCCGTGGTATTCTTTAAATACTTTTGAAAAATAAGAAGGCGAACTGAATCCACAGATCTGACTGATATAGTCCACGGACCAGTCAGAAGTAAAAAGAAATTCTTCACTCTGGGTGATGCGAAAATCCAGTATATATTTTTTCAATGGAACACCCATCTGCTTTGAAAAGATTTCTGAGAGATAGGATCGATTCAGATTCAGTTTGTCTGCAATATACTGAACTGTCAGGTCTCGTCCGTAGAAATCTTCTACAATAGAAATTGCTTGCTGTACATGACTTTCTGAATTCTGACGACTTTTTCTTTCGGGAAGCTCTTTGGAGTTCTCGATAAAAGTACCAACTTTTGAAAGAAGAAGGAGAAGAATGCCATTGGTATACAGATCATTTTTTGTACTATCATTTTTTATGGAAATCAGAATCTCAAGGAGATCCTTGATTTCCTCAAAGACTTCTGTAGAAAGTCCTTTTGTGAGGGACGGATAACCGAATCCAAGACGATGAATGAAGTATGGAGCGAGTTTGCCATTGAAGCCAACCCACGAATAAGTCCATGGATTCTCCTTATCGGCCTGATAGAAGACCATCTGATCCGGTTCAATCAAAAAAATCTGTTTTTCTTCAATAAGATATTCTGTTTTATTAACAACAAGACGTCCCTTCCCGGAAAGAACAAAATGCATGAGATAATAGGGTCTTGTTCCAGGTCCGTAGGAATGAAGCGGCAGACATTCTGAATGACCGCAGAAACGAAGTTTTATATCATTCCAGATGGTGTCTCTGTACAGATTCAATTTTTCTAATTCCATAGGATCTCCTTTCGGTAGTTTGTATATTTATATTCGATAGATACAAAATTCTTGCTTTTATTAAACTACAATTTCCGACAAAATTTATAAGTTACCCAACAAAAGTGACTAACATGGTAATAAGATTATAGTATATGATATCAATGTAGACAAGAGAAAGAAAAGACAAAAATAATCTAAAAATTCAGACAGGAAACGAATCGATTCAAATTCACAGAAAAGTAAAAAGCTATAGTTATTAGAAGAAAGAAGTCAGTTTGTAAAAGGTGACCTGTATTTTGTGCACCCTAAAATAAAATGGAAAGGTAAGGAAAGAGATATGTTAGAATTTGCAAAAACACCACCAAAAGGATGGAACAGCTGGGATGTATATGGAGCGTCTGTTACAGAAGAAGAAGTAAAAAGAAATGCAGATATTATGGCAGAAAAGCTTAAGAAATATGGATGGAACTATGTGGTTGTAGATATTCAGTGGTACGAGCCAGGAGCTGAGTCAGCAGCATATCGCAAGTTTGCGGATTTGAAGATAGATGAATATAGTCGTGTGCTTCCGGCTGAAAATCGTTTTCCAAGTTCAGCAGATGGAGTTGGGTTTGCACCACTTGCTGAATATGTACACCAATTAGGGTTGAAATTCGGTATTCACATTTTAAGGGGAATACCAAGACAGGCTGTTCATGGAAGAATGCATATCAAAGGAACGGATAAGACAGCAGATCAGATTGCAATAAACAGTATCTGTCCATGGAATTCAGATATGTATGGAGTGGATATGTCAATTCCAGAAGGACAGTTATATTATGATTCGCTTATGGAATTGTATGCTTCTTGGGGAGTTGATTTCATTAAAGTTGATGATATCGCATATTCAACGATTTACAGAGATTCACATAGAAAGGAAATTGAAGGGATTCGAAAGGCTATCGACAAAACGGGACGGGACATTGTACTTTCCCTTTCGCCGGGACCGGCAAGACTGCAGGATGGAAGTTTTCTTCAAAAAACTGCAAATATGTGGAGATTGACAGATGATTTCTGGGATGAGTGGGAATTGCTGTATGATATGTTTGACCGCTGTAATTATTGGTCACCATTTATTCGTAAAGGAAACTGGCCTGATTGTGACATGCTTCCATTGGGGCATATTGGAATACGCTCAGGTGAACGTGGAAAGGCAGACCGTATGACCTGCTTTACAAAGCCAGAACAAAAGACAATGATCACATTGTGGTCTATCTTTCAGTCACCATTGATGTATGGCGGAGAACTAGCTGATTTGGATGAGTGGACGCTCTCATTGTTAACAAATACAGAGGTAAACGAGATGCATCGTACACTGGATGGACAGAGACAAGAGTACAGAGACGATGAATGGATTGTCTGGTCAGGAGAAAACGAAGAGAATACATATATTGCAATATTTAATGTATCGGATAAAAAGAAAGAAATTCCTGATAAATTAGCAGAAATATATATCAAAGAGGATGCAAAAGAAATCTGGTCCGGCAAAAAAGCAACTGAAGCAGCAGAAGAAGTAGATAGTCATGGTTGTGTGTTGTATCAGATGAAAAGAATGTGATGAATGTCGTATAGGAGGAATGAAGTGATGGATACAATAGGAAAGAAACTTGCCCTAAAAGAAAAGATGGCTTATGGCTCCCCTCCGCAGCAGCTGGCGCTGTCTGCGGAAGGGATCATCTTCCCGTTGTTTTTATATCGTGATATTATTCAGCTTTTATCTCTCCATCATACTGATAGACTCAATTCCGACACTTCCGCCGCGGACAACTTCGATATGTTTGAACTCTTCTTTGATAAGCTTGATGACCGCGTCATTTTTGGTTGCGGTCTGGACGAATTCCAGAAGGAGGCTGTCTTTTCCATAGTCGATGACACGTGCCTTGAAAGTCTCAGCAATCTGGAAAAGTTCCGCTTTATCTTCCGGGGAGCAGTCCTTTACCTTGATGTAAAGGATCTCCTTCATTCGAACGAACACGTCTGTAAAATCAATAACCTTGATCACCTCGATCATACGGTTCAGCTGTTTTTTGATCTGCTCAAAGGTTTCATCATCGCTGACTGTGGCGATGGTCATTCTGGAAACTGTGGGATCCTCCGTAGTTCCAACCGTAAGACTGTCCAGGTTATAGGACTTTCCGGAGAAAAGACCAGAAATCTTGGAAAGAACACCGACCTGGTTTTCAACGTAGAGAGAGATCCATCTTTTTTTCATTCCTTTATCCATCATTCATTCCTCCTAACAATCCATGATCAGATCAGCCAGGGTGCCGCCCGGCTTGATCATCGGGTAAACCATTTCCTCCGGATCAATGATAAATTCGATGATCGTAGGAGTTTTTGTGTTCTTCTTAGCCTCTTCGAAAGCAGCCGCGATCTGATCCTTCTCAGTTACACGGATACCCTTTGCCCCATAGCTCTCTGCGAGACGGATGAAATCCGGTGTGTATTCCGGATATTCCTGACCGTCTGTACGGCGGGAGAGTGCACCGGCCTTCAGGTTTGTCATGGCGTAACGTTTTCCGTAGAAAAGCTTCTGCCACTGGCGGACCATTCCGAGATATTCATTATTGAAGATACAGCAGATGATCGGAAGCTCCTCCAGAACTGCGGTAGCCAGCTCCTGAATATTCATCTGCATGCCGCCGTCACCGGAAACGGAGATGACCGGTGTGTCCGGATTACCAATCTTGGCACCGATAGCACCTGGAAGGCCGTAACCCATGGTCCCAAGTCCGCCTGACATGATCAGCTGACGGTTCCCGGTGATGTCCGCATACTGGCTCACCAGCATCTGATGCTGACCTACATCGGTAACAAGAATGGCCTTGTCAAACTGGCGGTTGATCTCGCTGATGATATCCAGCGGTCCCATAATACCACGGTCCTTCATGGTAAGAGGATGCTCTTCCTTCCATTCCTGAATCTGCTTCAGCCATTTGCCGGTATTACATTCCTGGACATATTCAGCCATTTTTGTGATAGCTTCTTTTGCATCGGCAACAATGGGGATATCTACATGGATGTTTCTGGAAATAGAAGCGGTGTCAATATCAATGTGGACGATCTGTGCATGTGGAGCAAATTCATGGAGCTTGCCTGTGATACGGTCGTTAAAACGGGTTCCGATGGAAAACAGAAGATCGCATTCATTCACTGCCATATTTGCGGCATAAGCGCCGTGCATACCAAGATTTCCGATAAACAGAGGGTTCTTTGTGGAAATGGCGCCACGTCCCATAACGGTTGTGACAACCGGGATCTGAGTTTTCTCAACAACCTGGGTAAAAATCTCCTGCGCGCGGGAAATGATCACACCGCCGCCGGCAAGAAACAGAGGTTTTTTGGCCTTCTGCAGCATTTTGAGGGCACGCTTCAGCTGTCCGATATGCACGCTGGTGTTAGGCTTGTAGCCACGGATATTGACAGTTTTCGGATACTCAGCACTTCCCAGCTCGGCCATTACATCCTTTGGAAGGTCGATGAGAACCGGGCCTGGGCGTCCGGTGCGTGCGATATAGAAGGCTTCCTTGATGATACGTCCAAGATCCTCACGGTTGCGGACGGTAACACCGTATTTTGTGATGCTTCTGGTGATCCCGACAATATCAACCTCCTGAAACGCGTCGTTTCCGATGAGGTGACGGGCAACCTGTCCGGTAAAGCATACAAGCGGAACGCTGTCATAGTTGGCAGTTGCAAGACCTGTAACAAGGTTGGTAGCTCCGGGACCGCTGGTAACGAGACATACGCCAACTTTTCCGGTAGTTCTGGCATAGGCATCTGCTTCGTGTACAAGGGCCTGCTCGTGACGTGGCAGGATGATGTCAATGCCGCTCTGTTTATATAATTCATCGCTGATATCGATGGTGCAGGCACCGGGATAGCCGAACAGAACATCAACGCCTTCTTCTTTTAAGGCTTTTACAAGCAATTTGTTTCCGGAAATCTGTTTCATGAATTGGTTCCCTCCTTTGATGATGTGAAAAGTTAAGCAGATAAGGGCTGCCGCGAGAAATTTTTCCAATAAAAAAGTCCCGGCATATCGGATAAAATATGCTCAGGACGGACAATTCCGCGGTACCACCTGTTTTCAGAGGTAAAACTCTGCTCTCTGTCAGTACAAAATTATACTGCCTCCCTGTAACGTGGGAATGACGATGAAGCCTACTGCATGAAGATTCATGGTTCAGTCCACTGCTCGAGGGCTACTTCCACAGTTCAGTCACGAAGATTCTCACCGGCCATCTTCTCTCTGTGCATCCGGAGACTGTGTACTACTCCCTGTCATTGCATTTAGTAAATATGGATAAAAATTTTTTATCATTATAATATAAAATATCGGAACTGTCAATCAGAAATCATGATGGCTCAATGGGTGAGCCGGGGATTCCGATAACAGTTCCGATATGGATGATATTAAGTATTAAATATTAAGTATTTTCCGGTGCATCAGCTGTTTATTGTTACGGAGCTGGAGCCTGCTTGCTCAGGCTTCGGTATTTCCCGGTGTTTCAGGCTCTTTTTCCGGAAGGTAGACATGCACTTTCTCGATACGGTTTTTATCCAGCTTTTCTACGATCAGACGAATTCCGTCCTCGGTGATCACTTCGTCACCGGCAACAGGCAGACGATCCAGATGTTCGATGATAAATCCACCCAGGGAATCATAATCCTCGGAATCCAGTTCCGTATCCAGATGATCATTTACGTCATCCAGATGCATGGAGCCTTCGATGATGTATTCACGGTCGGAAATTTTCTGGACAAGTTCGTCTTCCTTCTCATCGTATTCGTCATGGATCTCACCCACGATCTCCTCCAGGATGTCCTCCAGTGTGATCAGTCCGGCCATATCACCGTATTCATCCAGTACAATGGCAATATTGAAGGTGGAGTCCTTCATTTCCACAAGAAGATCGGAAATGCTTTTTGTTTCGTAAGTAAAATGCGGCTTTCGGAGGAAATGATCGATAACAAATTCCTCATTTTTGTCGTAAAGAAGAAGATCCTTCATGTTGATGATTCCCACAATGTTGTTCTGGCTGTCCTTATAAACCGGCAGACGTGTGAACTTATCCTCGCGGAAAATATCGATCAGCTCATCATAGGTGGATTCCACATCTGCAAAGGTAACATGTACTCTTGGAACCATGATATCCTTGGCTGTGGCATCTCCAAGGTCAAACACATTGTAGATCATTTCTTTTTCGTCGGATTCAATGACACCGTCCTCGTGGCTGACGTCCACGATGGTACGAAGCTCCTCCTCGGTCATGGCCTTGTCGGCTGCATCCGGATCTACACGCATCAGGCGCATCACACCTCTTGAAAAGAGATTGATGATAAAGATCACCGGTGTCATGATGGTCATAAGAAATTTAAAGACCGGGATATAGCGGAGGGTGATCTTTTCTGAGTTAATGGTTGCGTAGTTCTTGGGGGTGATCTCGCCGAAGATCAGGATCAGAACCGTCAGGATCACCGTTACGATGCTGACCATATATCCGCCAAAGCTGTATGCAAGTGTGGTTGCAAGGGAAGAAGCCGAAATGTTCACAATGTTGTTTCCGATGAGAATCGCACTGAGAAGCTTGGGAGTCTGGTTCTCCAGGATATCGAGAGCCATGGCTGCACGCTTGTTTCCTTCGTCTGCAAGAGAGCGGAGACGGATCTTGTTTACCGACATCAGCGCGGTTTCGTTAGATGAGAAAAAGGCTGACAATGCCAGCAGAATAAGTAATATGATTATCTGGTAAGTGTCGCTGGGGTCCACTTTCAATATTCACTCCTTTAAAAATAAGATTATTTGGTTAAAAATATACAGATACTCTCCCATTATATACGTTTTATCGGATTTTGGCAAGAGCCGGACTGATACAGCGAATTACAAAAATAAGCCTGCATCTTGACAAAAGAGTAAGTCTGAACTAACATATATTTGTATTCATATATAAAGAAGAAATGATCAGGAATGGAAGGAGAGGTTTATGTTTCTGGAAATAAAAGGAATAAAAAAATCCTTCGGGTCCGGAGAGAGCCACGTAGATGTTCTGAAGGGGATTGATCTGGAGATTGAAAAGGGAGAATTCTGTGTGCTTCTGGGACCGTCCGGTTCCGGAAAATCTACGCTGTTAAATATCATCGGCGGCATTGACGGGGCAGATGCAGGCAGCATTACCATTCAGGGAGAACAGCTGGAGGATATGAAAGAAAAAAAGCTTTCTCTCTACCGCAGAAAACATCTGGGATATATTTTTCAGATGTATAATCTGATTCCCAATCTGACTGTGAGGGAAAATATTGAAGTTGGTGCTTATTTAAGTGACAGACCGCTGGATGTGGATGAGCTGCTGGAGACACTGGGACTTTATGAACATCAGCGGAAGCTTCCGAACCAGCTTTCGGGAGGCCAGCAGCAGAGAACTGCCATTGGCCGTGCCATTGTAAAAAATCCGGATATCCTGCTTTGTGATGAGCCTACCGGTGCGCTGGATTACAACACCTCCAAGGAAATCCTGAAGCTGATTGAAACAGTCAATCACAAATATGGAAATACCATAGTCATGGTTACTCACAACGATGCCATCAAGGATATGGCAGACCGTGTGGTAAAGCTTCGTGACGGTATGATCCGCAGAAATTATCAGAATGAGCAGAAGATTCCGGCTGCTGACCTGGAATGGTAAGGGGGCATTATGAAGAATCCTTTACGTAAGCGTATCCCCAGGGAACTGAAGGGGGAATTTGGAAAATATCTGGTGGTCTTTCTGCTGATGGTACTGACCATAGGTTTTGTATCCGGCTTCCTGGTAGCCGATGGAAGCATGCTGAAGGCCTATGATGAAAGCTTTGACAAATATAACATCGAAAACGGAAATTTCCGTACTGCGGAGAAGATTTACAGTTCTCAGTGGAAGGACATTGAAGCGGCCGGTGTTAAGCTTTACGAGAATTACTATATAGAAGAAGATCTGGATAACGGAAGCACCATGCGTTTCTTTAAAAATCGTGAGAAGGTGAATAAGGTCTGCCTGATGAAAGGAGAAATGCCGTCAGGGCAGGGCGAGATCGCCATTGACCGTATGTATGCGGATAACAACAGTCTTAAGGTAGGAGATATCCTGACCAGGGGTGAAAAATCCTGGAAGATCACAGGCCTTGTGGCACTTTCGGATTACAGTGCTCTGTTTCAGAATAATAACGATTCCATGTTTGATTCTGTAAAGTTTGGTGTGGCAATCGTAGCTCCGGAGGAATTTGCAACTCTGGATCAGGAAAAGCTCCGGTATAATTATGCCTGGATCTACGCTCATCAGCCAAAGGACGAAAAAGAGGAGAAGAAGGTTTCCGAGGATCTCGTGGAAGATATTGGCAAAGTGGTAACTCTGGAGGCTTTTGTCCCACGTTATCTTAACCAGGCGATCATGTTTACCGGTGATGATATGGGCGGAGACAGGGCAATGGTCATCACGCTTCTTTATATTGTGATCGTGATAATGGCGTTTGTGTTTGGCATTACCATCAGCAATACGATCCGAAAGGAAGCCGGTGTTATCGGTACGTTACGTGCATCCGGTTATACCAGGCGTGAGCTGATCCTTCATTATATGATGCTTCCGGTTCTGGTCACGCTGGTCGGTGCCCTGATCGGAAATATTCTTGGCTATACCGTATTTAAGGGGGTATGTGCAGACATGTATTACGGGAGCTATAGTCTGCCGACTTATGTGACGGTATGGAATGCAGATGCCTTTCTTCTGACAACCATAGTTCCGGTCATCATTATGATACTGATCGATCATGCAGTGCTCTGGTACCGTCTGAAGCTTTCGCCTCTGAAACTTCTGAGAAGGGATTTTTCCAGAAACAAACAGAAACGGGCGGTGTATTTAAGCCCGAAGATCGGAATTTTTTCCAGGTTTCGCCTCCGGGTGATCTTTCAGAATATCAGCAATTATCTGGTGCTGTTTGTGGGAGTTGTTTTTGCCAATCTGCTGCTGTTTTTTGGAATGCTCTTGCCGTCTGCTCTGGATCATTATCAGATGGAGATCCAGGAGAACATGCTGGCAAAATATCAGTACATACTTTCGGTTCCGGCAAGTGCCTATTCAGGGAATAAAGCGGATGCCATGAATTCTCTTCTGGAATATTATACGGATACCAGAACGGACAATAAAGATGCGGAAAAATTTTCTGTCTATTCCCTGAATACCATGCCTGATAAATATAAAAGTGAGGAGATCACCTTTTACGGGGTGGAGCTGGATAGTAAATATATCCATGCGGATCTTTCAGGAGACGGCGTTTATATTTCTAGTGCTTATGCGGACAAATTCCGGATCAAGGAGGGGGATACCATAACTCTGAAGGAAAAATATGAGAAGGATGAGTATTCCTTTAAAGTAGACGGAATCTATGATTATACGGCAAGCCTCTGTGTATTTATGGAGCGTGATAAGCTGAATGAGGCGTTTGATCTTGGGGATGATTATTTTGGAGGATATTTTTCCGATACAGAGATCAGGGATATCCCTTCAAAATATATCGGTTCTGTCATTGACCTGGAAGCTCTTACAAAAATATCCAGGCAGCTGGATGTTTCCATGGGAGATATGATGGGAATGATGTATGGATTTTCCGTGACCATTTTTCTGGTGGTGATCTATCTGCTTTCCAAGGTTATCATCGAAAAAAATGCCCAGTCGATTTCCATGACCAAGATTCTGGGTTATACAAATGGTGAGATCAGCCGTTTGTATATACTTTCTACATCACTTGTGGTGGTGTTCTGCCTGCTGTTAAGCCTTCCGGTTGAACGGCAGATCATGGAAATGCTATTCAGAGAGATGATGCTTTCCAGTATTTCGGGATGGATCACTATGTGGGTGGATCCCATGATCTATGTGAAAATGACAGCGATCGGAATCGCAGCTTATGGGGTGGTAGCAGTGCTGGAATTCCGGAGGATCCGTCATGTGCCCATGGATGAAGCACTGAAAAATGTGGAATAATATGTGACATCCGTATATATATCCGGAAAAATAATTCAGGATATCCGGAAATCTTACATAATATGCAACAGGATCAGGAGTATGTGTGGTTTAACTGAATGCGGATGCTTTTATCCGCTCAAACAGTTATCTGTGAATAGCCACATATACTCCTTAAATATTCATAAATTTTTCGGAATACTGGAAATATTACTACAAACTTGTTATAATAATCCCATACTTCCCGTTGGAGGGAATAATTCAAACAGGAAATCAGGTGAGGAACATGGCAGGCAGAAAGAAGGATCCGCTGTATAAAAGCTTCGGATATGCATTTCAGGGGATTTTTACCTGCATCCGCAAGGAAAGAAATATGAAGATCCACTGCATGGTGGCAGCACTTGTGGTGATCGCAGGACTGATCCTTGGGCTTTCCGTGACAGAGTGGTGCATCTGCCTGGGGCTGTTCGGAATGGTGATGGCGCTGGAACTGGTGAATACGGCAGTGGAAGCTGTGGTGGATCTGGTCACAGAGGAACGTCATCCTCTGGCAAAGATCGCCAAGGACACAGCGGCCGGGGCAGTACTGATCGCAGCGATCATGGCAGCAATCGTCGGACTGATCATTTTTGTTCCCAAGGGACTTGTTTTTCTGGGAATATGACAGGAACAGGAAATTTTGTTTCATGACAGGGGCTGGTGTCGGACAGCAGGATGATAGTCGGGCAGCTGCCGGTTTCAGGAAAGGAGAAAACATTATGGAATTAGGTGAAGGACTGAAGAAAATTTTACTGGTGGGTATTGGTACAGCAGCAGTGACAGCAGAGAAATCCAAGGAGATTCTGGATGAGCTGGTAAAAAAAGGTGAGCTTACCGTTGAGCAGGGAAAGGTCCTCAATCAGGAGCTGAAGCACAACATCAAGTCAACAGTTAAGAATGCAGCTGATTCTGTGAAAGAATCCGCAGCCAGAAAGAACGAGCAGGAGGAGCTTAAGGCGACGATCTCCAAGCTCACACCGGAGCAGCTTGCAGCTGTGAAGGCACAGATCGAGAGCATGCAGGCTGAGGCAGCTGCAAAAGAGGAAGAAGTACCTGTAGCAGAGCCTGTTGAGGATGCAGCCACAGAGACTGTTGAAGAAGAGAAAACAGAAGCAGCCGGCGGGAGTGAGGAAGCTCCGGAGGCAGAATAAAAAGAGACTTCTGAGAAAACAGCAGAACTCATGGAAGAAGCCGGACAGAACAAGACGGTGGAACAGAAACAAAAAGGCAGTTTAAGCACAAAGAGGAAGTATGAAAGCTGTCGGAGATTAATAACGTAAACGGAGAATTTTATGGCCAGAGAAGAACAGGAGAAAAAAGAAAAAAGCGGATATGGAGAACGGCTGAGAGAGATCACAGCCGTTCTGAAAAAGCATGCCATTACCCGGGGTGTTTCTCCTGAGAAGCTCCGGCTCATACTGGAAGACCTGGGCCCAACTTATATCAAGTTGGGTCAGATTATGTCCCTGCGTTCCGATATTTTGCCCAAAATATACTGTGATGAGCTGATGAAACTCTGTTCCGATGTGCCGCCCATGCCTTTTTCACAGGTGATAGAAGTTCTGGAGGAATCCATGGGCTGTCCATGGCAGGAGGAATTTCAGCGCATTGATGAGAAGCCCCTTGGAGCTGCATCCATTGCACAGGTGCACCGGGCAACTCTGAAAACAGGGGAAGAGGTTGTGATCAAGGTTCAGCGAAAAGGAATCTATGAGACTATGGCCCGGGATATCGGACTGATGCATAAGGCAGTGCGTCTGATGCCGCCGGTAAGTATCAAAGGCATGGTAGATCTGAACATGGTCTTAAGTGAGCTGTGGACCGTGACCCAGGAGGAGATGAATTTTCTCACAGAGGCAGCCAATATGGCGGAATTTGCGAAGAAGAATAAAGATGTGGCATTTGTGAAGGTGCCTGTTCTTTACCGCGAATATATTTCACCACATGTTCTGGTGATGGAATATATTGACGGCTTTGCGATCAATGACCGGGCAGATCTTCTGGCGAATGGATATGATCTCAATGAGGTCGGAACGAAATATGTGGACAATTTTATCAAGCAGGTGATGGAAGATGGTTTCTTCCATGCAGATCCTCATCCCGGAAATGTACGGATTCAGGAGGGAAAGATCGTCTGGATCGATATGGGGATGATGGGACGGCTTACAGAGCATGACCGTCAGCTGATCGGAGAAGCCATTGAAGGGGTTGCCATGAACAACATCGGTAAGATCCAGGATGCGGTTCTGGCTCTTGGTGATTTTAAGGGAAAGCCGGATTCCAGCAAGCTTTATGAGGATATCCGCGGACTTATGGAGAAATACGGTACTGCGGATATGGGAAATATTGATGTGGCAGAGGTGATGGTGGACCTGATGGAGGTCATGAAGGAGAATAAGATCATGATGCCTCACGGACTGACCATGCTTGCGAGAGGACTGACTCATGTGGAGGGGGTTCTGGCTGAGATCTGCCCGGATATCAATATGACACAGATTGCTGCGGCAAGGCTTAAAGAGCAGTTTTTGAGCAATGGAAACTGGAAGCGTGAGATCAAAAAAGGTGGAAAAAATTTTGCATGGTCCCTGAAACGTGCGGTGGATATTCCTTCTCTGGCGGCGGATTTTCTTCAGGGCTGTATGAAGGGGCAGACGAAGATCAATCTGGATCTTCATGCCTCGGATGATCTGGCGTGGCTTTTGCGGCGGCTGGTGCGGAATATTGTGATGGGGCTGTGGGTGATGGCACTTCTGATCAGTTCCAGTATTATCTGTACTACGGATATGAAGCCGAAGCTGTGGGGAATCCCGGCTCTGGGTGCTTTTGGCTATGTGTTTGCTTTTATCATTGTTTTGTATGTGTTTATCAAGCATTTTTTTTCCGGAAAATAAGAGACGGAGATCATTTGCAGAGTCTGCGTGATGGTTTCCGTCTTTTTTTTGCTGTTATGGAATTGTTTTGGTCTGCTTGTGATTGTGAGCGGTTATCTTTTGGCAGGCAGGGAAATGACGGAGTACAGGTGGCTAGTCAGGGGTAGATGGTTCCGCTGTAGGCTTTGCGGAATTCCTTTGGGGTGTAGCCGGTTCCCTGGCGGAAGTAGTTGCAGAAGGAGGGTGCGTCCCGGAAGCCGCAGGAGAGGGCTGCTTCTGTGATGGTGCAGGTTGAGGAACAGAGGAGCTGGGTTGCCATCTGGAGGCGGTGTTTCAGGAGATATTGTTTTGGGGAGGTGTTTTCGTGTTCCATGAAGATCCGGTAAAGATAGGAACGGTCGATTCCTACGTAGTGTGCCACGTCTGAGATCTGGATGGGGTAGGCATAGTTGTTTCTGATGTATTCGGAGGCTTTCTGAAAGTACAGGTTTGAGATGTCGGTCCTGCTTTCGGAGGGCTTTTTTTGCATGTCGGATAGTATCAGGAGGAGGTTTCCTGCGGAGGCAAGGTCGTTTCCGTTGTTTTCGGAAAAGGTGTCAAGGAGGCTTTGCATGTGGGTGAGGAGGCTGTTTTGGCGGGCGGGTGTTTCGGGGGTGAAGATGGGGGTGTCTGAAAATACGGTTTGTTTCAGGATTTCTTTGCAGGCGGAGCCGTCAAAGCCTGCCCAGGCATAGCTCCAGGGGTCGGAGGTGTCGGCTCGGTAGTAGATGGAGTCCATGGGGCGGATGAGAAAGGCGTCGCCTGCTTTCAGATGGTAGGTGTGGCCGCTGCACTGGTAGATGCCTTTGCCGTGGAAGATCACGTGGAGGAGGTAGTGTGGGCGCATGGCCGGGCCGAAGGAGTGGTTTGGGCCGCAATCTTCCTGACCGCAGAAGTAGACGGAGAGGGTGTGTTGGGTTTTGGGTTCCTGGTGTGTGTTTTTCATTTAGGTGGGCCTCCTGGTTTCTTGGGTTATGCAACAAAAACGCAATTTTGGGTCACAAAATGGGGTGGGATGTTGTATGAGGTGATTATACAATATGGGGGTGGGAAGGGCAAGGGCTGAAGTGGAAGGGATTCGGAGAGGGTGGGGTGGATATGCGGACGCTGGCAAGGCGTGTGCTGTCTGACGCCGAGGCTTCGTCGGGGGCTGGCTTCTAAGCCGCTGAAAATCTGCTAAAAGCGTTTTCCAAAAGTCCGAACTCGCTGCGCTCAAACAGCGAACTTTTGAAAAACAACGCAGATTTCCACCAGCCAAGAATCAGCACCCCTCCTGCAGAGCCGTCGTCAGACAGCACACGCCTTGCCAGCTGGTACTTCCAGCCGGAAGGAGTAAGCAATTGACCGGAAGGAAGTTACAGGTAATAAGAACAAATCGTCTCAACGTTACATCACCAACACCGTAGAATCCATCGCCCCACCAGTACATAAACACATTCCCACAACGTACAACAACTGCGTGCCCGGAAAGGGGGAGCGCGAGGGGGAAAAACGGGCTTCGCTAACTCCGAGTGCTTTCCCCCTCGCAATTTCCTTAGCTTCGAAAAGCTAATAAATTTACATCAATACAAAAAAAATAACCTCAACATTTAAACAAAAAAACATAAATTCATATATAGCAGAAAGGAGTTTTGATATGAAAACAACTATATTAAAAAACGAATTCTGGTATGGCGGCGCAGTCTACGAAGGCTACCGCCAGCCCGTAGGCGCAGACGACATTGTGGACTGGGATTTCCGCGAAAACCCAACCCACAATCAGATCATGCCATTATTCCTTTCCTCGAAAGGCCGTTACATCTGGAGCAACGCAGGTTTTCATATCTCTTTTCAAAAAGGTGAGATCCTGGCGGAAGGTCCGGAATCTATCGTTCTGGAAAACGGCTTCAATGATCTGAGAGGTGCATACCTGGCAGCCATGAAAGCGCATTTTCCATTTCATGAGATCAAACTTTCAGACAGATTTTTCAAAGCACCGGTATATAATTCCTGGATTGAACTTACCTATTATCAGACCCAGGAGAATATCCTGAAATATGCAAAAGGTATTCTGGAAAATGGTTTTCCATCAGGTGTTCTGATGATCGATGATGGCTGGTCTCCTTATTATGGAAGGTGGCAGTTCAGGGGAGATAATTTCAAGGATGCGAAGGCGATGATCAAAGAATTGCATGAGATGGGCTTTTCTGTGATGTTGTGGATCTGTCCGTTTGTTACTCCGGATACGCTGGAGTTTCGGAAGGCCAGGGATAAGCATTTTCTGATTGAGACTCCGGAGGGGAAACCTCGTATCCTGGAGTGGTGGAACGGGTATTCTGCGGCTCTGGATCTGACGAATCCGGATGCTTTGAAGTGGCTGAAGAATCAGCTGGATGTTCTGATGGATATGGGTGTGGATGGTTTTAAACTGGATGCTGGGGATCCGTGTTATTATCATGCTGGGGATAAGCTGTTCCGGGATGCTTCTACGGATGAGCTGTCCAGGCTTTGGGCTGAGTTTGGGGAACAGTTTGTGTTTAATGAGCTGAGGGTATGTTTCAGGGCCGGTGGTTATTCTCTGATGCAGAGGCTTTGTGATAAGCAGACGAAGTGGGATGAGAGTGGTATTGCGGGATTGATTCCGGATACGTTGATACAGGGGCTTACGGGGCATCCTTTTGGCAGCCCGGATATGATCGGTGGTGGTGAGTATACCTGTTTTTTGAATGGAAATGAGAATGCGTGTACGCCGGAGATGTTTGTGCGGTATGCGCAGATTGCGGCTTTGATGCCGGTGATGCAGTTTTCGGCTTCTCCTTGGAGAGTGCTGCCTGAGGCGGATTTTCAGAAGGTTAAGGATGCACTGGCTCTCAGAGAGAAGTGTCTGCCGGAGATTTTCAAGGCTGTAGAGTGTGCGAAAGTTACTGGTGAGCCGATTGCCCGTTCTATGGAGTTTGTTTTCCCTGGACAGGGTATGGAGAGGGTGATGGATCAGTTTATGGTTGGTGATGCGCTTTTGGTGGCGCCTGTTTGGAAGCAGGGGGAGGTTGTCAGAAGTGTGACTTTGCCTGAGGGGCAGTGGAGGTGTGTTAGCCTTGGAGAGACTGAGGGTGATGTACTGAATGGTGGCCGGAATGTGGTTCTTGGTGAGAATGAGGGATTGGTTGTTTTGAAAAGAGTGTAGATGAAATGGACGCCCGCAAGGTGTATGCTGTCTGTCGCCGGGGCTTCGTCGGGGGCTGGTCGGAAGGGGAATCAGATGGGGAGAAGTGGTGGGGTGTGAATTTGGTTCAGAGTGAGAAGCAGAGTGGTTTCACGGGAGTTGGATGGGTCATCAGCGCTGCGCTGGATGACTGGGACGAAAGGCTGAGTTTCCCTGTGGCCTACCGGTAGAGATTGGGTCGAGGCGCTTCACTTTCGACTTGGAGGTGAGGTGGTGTGGCGTGGCGTAACATTATCAGTGCTGTAGCATAAAGAAGCTCAGTGTAATATTACGAATACTGTAGCATAAATATCAGCATCGTAGTAGCATAGACCGTTTCAGCGTAACATTATCAGCATCATAGTAGCATAGATCGGCTTAACATAACATCACCAACACCGTAGAATCCATCGCCGTGCCGATATACTAACACATTCCCACAGCGTACGATAATATAGCGTGCCCGGAAAGGGGGAGCGCGAGGGGGAAAAGCGGGCTTCGCAACTCTGAGTGCTTTCCCCCTCGCAGATTTCCTCCGCTTTGAAAAGCAAAAAAATATCATATCTATAATAACAATAATAACAATTTTCCCAAGCTTTTCATCACAAAAGCGAAATATCCTCCTCCGGAGGAAGCAGCTTCTTAAAAAATCGATACAACAGCATCGAATTTATAAAAGCTACAAGTCCAAATCCAAAGAAAAACCAACAGCATACGTAAAGGGGCTGCAGTTTTGCATCGAGATAGGTCATATACAATGGAAAGATCGTGATCACCGCAATGGCGATCGTTGTGGGGAAGTGCATAAATGCCAGCAGAAATGCATTTCTGCAAAGTGCCCCCAGTGTATTGGCAAAGGTTGCGATCACTGGGAATATGTATAAAGTAAAAATTATCAGCAGAGTGAGAACTCCCACAGAAAGGTAAAACAGCATATGTGCAGCGCTTCCTTCGGCATGGAGCAGAAAGCGGATATTCAGGATGATCACGGCTCCGGCAGCGAGGATCAGCAGCCATATGATCAGTGACTGTTTGAAGTTTTCCTTAAAAGCTCTGAAAAATGTTTTCGTTGTGCCGTTGTTATTCCCTTTTACGGTACGCATCATGCAGTGATAGAGGGCAGTCAGTGACGGCCCGATGGTGATCACGGGGATGCAGCAGAGAATAAAAAGAAGATTGGCGATCACGATGTCGCCCAGTTTGTTGAGGAATACATGAACGACATTATCTTCATTTAAAAGATTCATAACGAAATACCTCCTTATATAGAAATATAGAAATGAAAAACGGACCATATGGGAAAAGTCCGATACAGCTAATCTTAGCATAGTTTTTGATTGTGTGTAAAGAGAGGGGACGCAGATAAGTATCAGCACGGTTTATGGGACTGTATAAAAAAACATGGAACTTTGCGTGCACATGTGAAAATGATGGCACGCATGGAATTATGTTAGGTAAGGGAAAGTGTATTTTTCGGAAAATGACATTTATACATGTTCTAAGTTAGTAAAAACATACAAAAACAGATATGTAAAAATGTTGGTTTTGCTACAAGGAAATAAATGAGTGCCAAAATATGCCCATAAATAGTGAAAAATATGAAAATATATGTAAGAAATACAAGAAAACATGTAAAAATGACGAATAATTAACAAAGCATGAACGAAAAATGGATAAAATGAATAAAAAACAACATTTTTCCATATTGAAATTACAATAATCCATTTATCATTTTTCCATGTGCAATTATAATAATATCAACGGTCAGGGACGTGGAAAAATATAAAAACTGACCAAAGAAAGAGGGAAAATAAGAGAGATCCAAAAAGGAGGAAGAAGTTATGAATTTCAAAAGAGTAGCAGCTTTATTATTAACAGGTGCCATGGTAATGACAGCAGTTCCTGTATATGCCAAGGGCGATGACGTTACACTTTCCGTTTCCATCTGGGACACCAACCAGGAGCCGGGAATCAAAGAAATTCTCGCAGACTTCACAGAGAAGACAGGAATCAAGACAGAGATCTCCGTTGTTAAATGGGATGAGTACTGGACAATGCTCGAGGCCGGTGCACAGGGTGGTTCCCTTCCGGACGTATTCTGGATGCACTCCAACGAGAGTCAGAGATACATGTCCAACGATATGCTTCTTGATCTGACCGATAAGATCAAAGACAGCGATCTGATCGATCCGGAGAACTATCCGGAGGATATCTGGGGACTGTATACATACGATGATAAATATTATGCAGTACCGAAGGATGTAGATACAATCGCTCTCTGGTACAACAAGACATTATTTGACGAGGCAGGACTTGATTATCCGACAGCTGACTGGACATGGGATGATGTTACAGAGGCAGCTAAGAAGCTTACCAAGGATGATGGTTCCCAGTACGGTCTCGCAATGAGAAATGATAACAACCAGGCCGGGTACTACAACCTGATCTATGATAACGGCGGATACATCATCAGTGATGACAAGACAAAATCCGGCTGGGATGATGAGAAGACGATCGCAGCTATGCAGACACTGGAAGGATGGATCAAGGATGGCGTGATCCCGTCTCTTGAGACAATGTCCGAGAACAACGAGGACGTACTTTTCGAGGCTGGCAAGATCGCTATGACATGCCAGGGCTCCTGGATGCTTGCAGCATTTAAAGAGAACGAGTACACAGCAGCGAACTGTGATTGTGTAGAGCTTCCTAAGAACGCTGAGACAGGAAGAAGAGCTTCCTTATATAACGGACTTGGATGGGCAGCATCTGCTTCCGGTGAGCACACAGACGAAGCTTGGCAGCTGATTGAGTACCTCGGATCCAAAGAGGCTCAGGAGAAACAGGCTGAACTTGGTGTTACAATGAGTGCATACAAGGATACATCTGATGCATGGGCTAAATCCGCAGACTTCAACCTTCAGGCTTATCTGAACATGATGGATGACATGGTAATCCGTCCATACTCCAAATCTACTGTAACATGGGAGAACGAGGACAACGAGATCCTTAAGGGCGTATACACAGGCGACATCACAATGGAAGAGGCTTGCAAGCAGATGGCTGATCAGATGAACGAGAAGCTGGCTGAGGAGTAAGCATTAAGAAACACCGATAATTAAGTGCAGTAATGAGAGGGGCCGCCGCACTCAGGTGCAGCGGCCTCATACATAGAAGGAATAGAAGGAGTGATTCTTATGGCTAAAACTACCAAGTCACAGGCACGGACAAAGAGAGAGCGCAGTGAGTTCCTCTGGGGCTGGCTGTTTATTCTCCCAACAACCATCGGACTGATCGTATTGAACATCATTCCGATCTTCCAGACTATTTACCAGAGCTTTTTCAAAACAGGAGATTTTGGTAAAGGAAATATCTTTATCGGTTTACAGAACTACCAGAAGGTTTTTGCAGATAAAGAGATCTGGCAGGCACTGATCAACACATTCAAATATGCGATCGTGGAGGTCCCTTTTTCCATTGTCATCGCACTTGTTCTTGCAGTACTTCTTAACAGAAAGATGAAGGGCCGTTCTATTTACAGAACCATCATCTTCCTTCCGATGGTAGCAGCTCCGGCAGCGGTAGCCATGGTATGGAGATGGCTGTTCAACTCTGATTATGGTCTTATCAATAACGTTTTCCATGTTCATGTAAACTGGGTTTCTAATCCGAAAATTGCAGTATTTGCAGTTGCGATCATCGGTGTATGGTCTATCATCGGTTACAATATGGTTCTTTTTCTGGCAGGACTTCAGGAAATTCCGAGGGATTATTATGAAGCGGCAGAGATTGACGGAGCTACAGGTGTGAATGCATTCTTCAGCATTACGATCCCGCTTCTTTCACCAACCATTTTCTTCGTACTTGTTACCCGTGTGATCGGATCCCTTCAGGTATTCGACCTGATCTATATGGTTATTGACAAGTCAAACCCGGCACTTACCAAGACTCAGTCACTGGTTTACCTGTTCTATAAATATGCATTTATCAATAAGAACATGGGATACGGCGCTACGATCGTAGTAGTACTTCTTATTATCACCATGATCCTGACAGTATTCCAGATGATCGGTCAGAAGAAATGGGTATTCTACAACTAAAAAGGGGGATTAACCATGGATAGTATGGAAACAAAAAAGAAATTAACCACTATTTTAATACATGTCATACTGATCATTGTGTCCATAACGATGCTTGTGCCATTTATCTGGATGATCCTGACAGCTTTTAAAACTGTAACTGAAGCAACATCTGTAGATCCTTTCACTATTTTCCCGAAAATATGGAGAAAAGACGCATTTATTTCTGTTATCAATAACATGAACTTCCTGCTTCTGTACAAGAATACACTGCTTCTGATCTTCTTCCGAGTAGTGTGTGCGGTTCTTACAGCAACTATGGCAGGCTATGCATTTGGACGACTGAACTTCAAGGGCCGTGATCTCTGCTTCAGTCTTGTACTGTTCCAGATGATGGTTCCGGTACAGATTTTCATCATCCCGCAGTACCTGATGGTCAGCAAGATGGGTATGCTGAATACGATCTTTGCCCTTGTATTCCCAGGTATTGTTACTGCATTCGGTACTTTCCTTCTGAGACAGGGATACATGGGACTGCCGAAGGATCTGGAGGAGGCTGCCAGACTTGACGGATGTAACATCGGTCAGACCTTCCTTTACATCATGGCACCACTTACAAGATCCAGTATGGTCGCACTTGGAATTTTCACAGCTGTATTCGCATTCAAAGACCTGATGTGGCCGATGATCGTTAATACAGATAAGGATATGCTGGTACTTTCTTCCGCACTTGCAAAGATGCAGGGCCAGTACGTATCCAAATTCCCGGAACTGATGGCTGCATCTCTGATCGCCTGCATTCCGATGATCGTGATCTACATGATCTTCCAGAAACAGTTTATCGAAGGTATTGCTACCAGCGGTGGAAAACTGTAATCAGAAATATTACATAAGGTAATACAAGACCGCTGACAATGTATATAACTGAGGATTTGGTTATTGAGGTTGTCAGCGGTATTTTTATCGAAGCAAATGCCAAAATGCACAGCTATTTGATGATTCTTAAGGAAAGAGGCGGATATTTTTATCTGCAGTAAATGAAAAAAGGAGAAAATTATGCCGATTAAATTTCACGAGGGATCAAAGACATTCCACATTTATAACAAACATTTAAGCTACATCACCTGTATCATGGAAAATGGTCAGATGGAGAATCTGTACTATGGAAAAGCTATCCGCGATAAAGAGGATTTCAGTTATCTTCATGAAGAGATCATGCGTTCCCTGATGGCTGTATGCGTTCCGGAGCCAGGACTTCTTTCCATGCAGTATACCAAACAGGAGTATCCTGTTTACGGAACCGGTGATTATAGAAACCCTGCCCTTACTGTTCGTCAGGAGAACGGAAGCGAGATCGTAGATTTCAAATATGTTTCTCATGAGATCTATGGCGGCAAGAAGAAGCTTGCAGGTCTTCCGGCAACTTATACAGAAAGTGATGAGGAAGCAACATCTCTGGATATCACACTTCATGATTCTGTGATGGACACAGACCTTGTTCTTACATATTCCGTATATGAGGATTACCCGGTGATCACCAGAAGCGCACGCCTTGTTCAGAAAGGGGATCAGAAGATCCGCCTTGAGAATGTGATGAGTGCAGCAGTGGAGTTTCCGGATATGGATTATGAGATGATCCATCTTTCCGGTGCGTGGGCACGTGAGCGCTATGTAAAAACACGTAAACTTGAGATGGGTACACAGGCTGTACAGAGTCTTGCAGGAACCGGTTCCAGCTCTGAGCAGAATCCGTTTATCGCACTGAAGCGTCCTCATACAACAGAAGACACAGGCGAGGTTTTTGGATTCAGCTTTGTGTACAGCGGCAACTTCCTTGCACAGGTCGAGGTTTCCACCTACGAGATGACACGAGTTATGATGGGAATCAATCCACAGGGATTTTCCTGGGAGCTTTCCAGAGATGAGGAATTCCAGACTCCGGAGGTTGTTATGGTATACAGTGATAAGGGCTTAAACGGAATGAGCCAGGCTTACCACAGACTGTACTGTGACCGTCTGATGCGTGGAAAATGGAGAAATCATGCACGCCCGATCCTCCTCAATAACTGGGAAGCGACCTATTTTGATTTTAATGAGGAAAAAATCCTCAATATTGCAAAAAAAGCCAAAGAGGTTGGAGTAGAGCTGTTCGTTCTGGATGACGGATGGTTCGGAACCAGAAACGATGATTACCAGGGCCTTGGCGACTGGTTCGTAAATAAGAATAAGCTTCCGAACGGAATTTCCGGACTTTCCCGTAAGATCGAGGAGATGGGCCTGAAATTCGGTCTCTGGGTAGAGCTTGAGATGGTAAATAAGAACAGTGACTGCTACAGAGCACATCCGGACTGGCTCATCGGAGCACCGGACCGTTTTGAGTCTCACTCAAGACATCAGCACGTTCTTGATTTTTCCAGACCTGAGGTTGTGGATTTCATTTATGATTCCATCTCCAAGGTTATCGAGGAATCTTCCATTTCCTACATTAAATGGGATATGAACCGTTATATGTCTGAGCCTTTCAGCCGCGGCGCATCTGCAGCAGATCAGGGCAAGACTATGCATAAATATATCCTTGGTGTTTATGAGCTGTATACAAGACTGACAGAGAGATTCCCTGACATCCTCTTTGAATCCTGCGCAAGCGGCGGAGCAAGATTTGATCCGGGAATGCTGTATTTTGCACCGCAGACATGGACCAGTGATGATACCGATGCAGCTGAGAGAGAAAAGATCCAGTACGGTACCTCCTTTGTCTATCCGATCGTCAGCATGGGATCTCATGTATCAGCAGTACCGAATCATCAGCTGCACCGTACCACACCGCTTTCCACAAGAGCAAATGTGGCATATTTCGGAACCTTTGGCTATGAGCTGGATCTGAACCTCTTAAGTGATGAAGAGATCGAAGAGGTAAAGGCACAGGTGGAATTCATGAAGGAACATCGTGATCTGATCCAGGTGGAGGGTGATTTCTACCGTATCTTAAGCCCGTTCGAAGGAAATGATACTGCATGGATGGTTGTTTCCAGAGACAAAAAACAGGCAGTTGCCGGATACTATGAGAGACTGAACAAGGTAAATGCTTCCTGGATGCGTCTGCGGTTCAAAGGTCTTGACGAGGATCAGCTTTACAAAGTAAAATGGGAAGATAAGTGCCTGAAAGCTTACGGAAATGAGCTGATGTATGCAGGAATCCCGGTTGATCGTGACTACTGCAATAAGACAAACGGTGACTTCCATTCTGTATTGTATACAATTGAAGCAGAGGACTGATTTCTGCAAGTGATGGAATAAAAACTGTCTGTAGAAAAAACATCCGCCTGACCAGAAAAATAACAGGCCGCCGGATATGGCGGTCTGTTATTGGGTGGCGAAGCAGCGCACGGTCGGAAATGTAATATATGACATCAGGGAGGTGGCAAGTTGCTTCATACAGTTGGTTTTACAAACTCAGACAGCTATAAATGTCTGGAGAATTTAAAGAAAGGTGCGGTGGATCTCTGTCTTACTTACTGTGGGTGGGAAAAATGTGATCCGGGATATCGATTTGGACCAAATAAAAGGATCTCCCATGTACTTCATATCGTGGAATCCGGAAGCGGAGTTTTTGAGATGGATGGCTATCAGTATCATCTGACCGGTGGAGAAGCATTTCTGATCCCACCCAGTGTGGAGGCCTGGTATGAGGCAGACATGGACAATCCCTGGACGTACCGCTGGGTAGGATTTGAGGGAATGATTGCCGAGGAAGTGATTCATGTAAGTGGTTTTAGCCGGGAAAATCCGGTCCGAAGGATCCACTGCATGGAAAATGCTGCGAAGTATATTGATGCAATGGTACGGACCAACAAGCTCGTTTTTGAAAATGAGCTGAAACGAAACGGACTTCTGCTGCTTCTTTTTTCTGACCTGATCACAGATAACCGGGATGCATGTTTGAGAGAAGGCAAGCTTCTTCCATCCCACAGATATCCAAATTCCGTTTATGTGGAGCAGGCAGTGGATTACATTGCAGCCAACTTTGACAAGAGGCTGAAGATCAATGAGCTGGCAGACCGCATTGGCGTCAACCGGAGCTATCTTACCAGTTCATTTAAAAAAAGCCTTGGATGCTCGCCGCAGGAATATCTTATGAATCTTCGCATTGAGAAGGCGAAAACTCTTCTGAAAAACGGAGATATTCAGGTCAGTGAAGTAGCTGCAAGAGTAGGGTATGGAGATCCGCTGGCTTTTTCCAAGGTATTCAAGGCAAGAACAGGAAGAAGTCCGAGAGAATACAAGGAAGAAAAGAGAAGACTTGTAGTGAATGGAAAGAAGGGCGATTATACGGAATCTGAGGCCTGATAACTGGCAGTACCTTTTGTTGCTGGCAGATCTTTGCGATAAAAAATAACAACTCTCTGTCTGAATTAGGATATATTTCATGCAACAAAACAACAATTATTGACATCAAAGTACATATTTTAAAGATGCTTCCGGTAGTATCATAAAACCATAATAATAACGAAGCGGGGCTGCGCCGCAGAATCAGCAGAAAATCAGGATTTTTGCCAAGAACAGAAAAATCTGTCACAGAAAAATCCAAAAAGATCAATAGGAGGAACGAACATGATCAAAATTACATTTATGGGAGCAGGAAGCACGGTTTTCGCAAGAAATGTACTTGGTGACTGTATGTGTACACCGGCACTTCGCGAGAGCGAGATCGCACTTTATGATATCGATGAGAAGAGGCTGGAGGATTCCAGAATTATTTTAAGTGCCATCAACCACAACGTAAACGAGGACCGCGCAGTGATCAAGACCTACCTTGGTGCAGAGAACCGTAAAGATGCACTTCGTGATGCAGATTTCGTAGTTAATGCCATCCAGGTAGGCGGCTATGAGCCATGCACCGTAACAGACTTTGAGATCCCGAAGAAATACGGCATCAAACAGACAATCGCAGATACCCTGGGAATCGGCGGAATCATGCGTGCACTTCGTACCATTCCGGTTCTGGAAGAATTTGCGCGCGACATGGAAGAGGTCTGCCCGAACACTCTGTTCCTGAACTACTCCAACCCTATGGCAATGCTTACCGGCTATATGCAGCGTTTCACAAAGATCCGCACGGTAGGTCTCTGCCACAGCGTACAGGTATGTTCCCAGAAGCTTCTTGAGGGAATGGGAATGGAAGACAAGATTGAGGGACGTACTGAGCTGATCGCAGGTATCAACCACATGGCGTGGCTCCTTGAGATCCACGACAAAGACGGAAATGATCTGTATCCGGAGATCCGCAGAATTGCCGAGGAGAAGAATACCTCCGGTGAGAAGCATGAGGACATGGTGCGTTATGAGTATATCCGTCATCTTGGATACTATTGCACAGAGTCCAGTGAGCACAATGCAGAGTATAATCCGTTCTTCATTAAATCCAAATATCCGGAGATGATCGAGGAGTTCAATATTCCGCTCGACGAATATCCGAGAAGATGTATCAAACAGATCGAGGGCTGGGAAAAAGAGCGCGAGGATATCCTCAAGGATGGCAAGATCGGTCATGAGAGAAGTAAAGAGTATGCTTCTTATATCATGGAGGCTGTTGTTACAAACACACCGTACAAGATCGGTGGAAATGTTCTTAACAACGGTTACATTGATAACCTTCCGCCGGATGCCTGCGTAGAGGTTCCATGCTATATCGACGGAACCGGTGTACATCCGGTAAAAGTGGGCAAGCTTCCTACACAGCTGGCAGCTATGAACTCATCCAATGTCAGCCCGCAGCTCCTTGCTATTGAGGCAGCAGTGACCAAAGACCGCCAGAAAATCTATCAGGCAGCCATGATGGACCCGCACACAGGTGCAGAGCTGAACATCAAAGATATCCAGGCAATGTGTGATGAGCTGATCGAGGCACATGGGGATTATATGAAGATGTACCGCTAAGGCAGGAAATGATCGAAAGGCAGCAAAAACTTTGAAATAAATATGCAAGGCGGCATATAAAGGCCGGAACACCAGAATGGGGAGGGTGTTCCGGTCTTTCTTTATATGGAACTTTTGATAAATAATAAAAACAACTTGTTCGTATGTATATACAAGTTATAAAATGATTACAGATGAAATTAACAGGATAAATACAGATCAAAATATAAATATCCGTTTTACATCCGATGTTTGAAGGAAGAATAATACAAACGAAGGGAGAAGCTTATGGCAGAAAACGGAAAAGCAAAATATTATGCACTGATGGAAGAAATGAAAACAGACATTCTTTCCGGAAAGATCCGTCCGGGTGAGAAGCTTCCTTCTGAAAACCAGCTCAGTGTCCGTTACGGGCTGAGCAGGCATACGGTGCGAAAGGCTCTGGGGATTCTGGCAGGAGATGGATACATAGAATCCTTTCAGGGAAAAGGAACCTTCTGTGCGGATGTACTCCGTCAGATCCACGGGACCGGAAACATCGCAGTGGTAACTACATATATCTCGGATTATATTTTTCCCAGGCTGATCCAGGGGATTGATGAGGTACTGTCCGATAATGGGTACAGTATCATCCTCAAAAATACAGGAAACAGTCGTCAGAAGGAGGCAAGATTCCTGGAAGAGCTGATCAGTAAGGGGATTGACGGACTGATTATTGAACCCAGCAAAAGCGAGCTGTTGTGCAGACACGTAAGTCTGTACGAAACACTGGACAAGTATCAGATCCCATATATTTTTATCCAGGGACTGTATACAGAGATGCAGGAAAAACCCCATATCCTCATGGATGATGCAGGTGGCGGTTATCTTGTTACAAAGCATCTCCTGGATTCCGGCAGACGTGACATCGCAGGTTTTTTCAAGGCAGATGACCGTCAGGGCATCGAACGGCATAAGGGCTATGTGAAGGCTTTGCAGGAGCATGGAATTGCCTATGACCCGGATAAGGTGGTCTGGTTTCACACCGAGGACCGGCGAAAAAAGCCGGCTCTTATGGTACGGAACATGGTCCGACAGAACAGTCTTCCGGATGGGATCGTATGTTACAACGATCAGATCGCTGTCCAGGTCATGGAAGAACTGGAACGTCAGGGCAAAAAGATCCCGGAAGATGTTGCAGTGACCGGCTATGACAATTCACTGTACGCAAGACAGGGACAGGGCATTACCACCATCACCCATCCCCAGGAAAAACTGGGGGAGATGGCGGCGAAGCTTCTCCTGGAAAAATTAAGTGGCGTGCCGGATGAAGAAAGTACAGTGGAACGGCTGATCCGGCCGGAACTGATCGTGCGGGGTAGCAGTGTGAAAGCAGGGGCATGAGCACAGATACATAACCGTTTTATCAGATCGTTTTATTAGAGAATGAAGCGATGTAGATTACAGAGAACCCTATAACATTTCAGAAGATCGGACGCATGTTGGCAGCAGAACTGGACAGCAGATTTTCAGGAATGTTATGCATATGATATTAATTTTATTTTAAGGAGGATTTTTCGCATGAAAACAGGAAGAGATTACAAATTCTGGTTTTGCACAGGTTCACAGGATCTTTACGGAGATGAGTGTCTCCGCAAGGTAGCCGAGCATTCTAAGATCATTGTGGAGGAGCTGAACAAATCCGGCGTACTTCCGTTTGAGGTTGTATGGAAACCAACGCTGATCACAAATGAGCTGATCCGTAAAACCTTTAATGATGCCAATGCAGATGAAAATTGTGCCGGCGTGATTGCATGGATGCATACATTTTCCCCGGCAAAATCCTGGATTCTTGGTCTCAAAGAGTATCGTAAACCGCTGTGTCACCTTCATACACAGTTCAATGTGGAGATTCCCTATGACACCATTGATATGGACTTTATGAATGAGAACCAGTCCGCACACGGCGGACGTGAGTTTGGCCATATGGTAACCCGAATGGGAATCGAGCGTAAGGTCATTGCAGGACATTGGGCAGACAAAAAGGTCCAGGAGCGTCTGGCATCCTGGATGCGTACTGCAGTTGGTATCATGGAAAGCAGCCATATTCGTGTATGCCGTGTTGCGGATAACATGAGAAATGTAGCCGTAACAGAGGGCGATAAGGTTGAGGCTCAGATGAAATTCGGATGGGAGATCGATGCTTATCCGGTTAATGAGATTGCAGAATATGTTCAGGATGTAAGCCAGGGAGATATTGATGTTCTGGTAGAAGAATATTATAATAAATATGATATGATTCTGGATGGACGTGACCCTGAGGAATTTAAGAAGCATGTAGCAGTCCAGGCGGGAATTGAGATTGGTTTTGAGCGCTTTCTTGAGGAAAAAAACTACCAGGCTATCGTAACACACTTCGGTGATCTGGGATCCCTGAAGCAGCTTCCGGGACTTGCGATCCAGCGACTGATGGAAAAAGGCTATGGCTTCGGTGGCGAGGGTGACTGGAAAACAGCAGCTATGGTTCGCCTGATGAAAATCATGGCAGCAGGCAAAAAGGACGCCAAGGGCACTTCCTTTATGGAGGATTATACTTATAATCTGGTACCTGGTAAAGAGGGAATCCTTGAGGCACATATGCTGGAGGTTTGCCCATCCGTTGCTGATGGAAAGATCAGCATGCGTGTATGCCCGCTTTCCATGGGAGATCGTGAAGATCCTGCAAGACTGGTATTTACTTCTAAGACAGGCCCTGGAATCGCAACATCCCTGGTTGACCTTGGCGACCGTTTCCGTCTGCTGATCAATGAGGTTGAGTGTAAGAAAACAGAGAAACCGATGCCTGCACTTCCGGTAGGTACTGCGTTCTGGACACCGAAGCCGGATCTTTCCACAGCAGCAGAAGCATGGATCCTTGCCGGCGGCGCACATCACACTGCATTTACCTATGACCTTACTGCAGAGCAGATGGGTGACTGGGCAGCAGCTATGGGTATTGAAGCGGTTTATATTGATGGCGATACAACGATCCGGAATCTGCAGAATGAGCTGAGATGGAATAGCATGTATTTCAGCAAATAATACAGGAGGTTTTTTACAATGGGAGTAAATGAAGCAAAAACAGCCATTCTTGAGAACCGCACGGCTCTTGGTATTGAGTTTGGTTCCACAAGGATCAAGGCAGTTCTGGTAGATGACAAAAATCAGCCGATCGCATCCGGCGGTTACGGATGGGAGAACCAGTATGTGGACGGAATCTGGACCTACAGCCTGGAGGAGATCTGGAAGGGCCTTCAGGCCAGCTATCAGGATATGGCAAAAGATGTCCGGGAGAAATACGGCGTGGAACTGACAAGCGTAGGTGCTTTCGGTGTCAGTGCCATGATGCACGGATATATGCCCTTTAATAAAGCGGGAGAGCTGATGGTTCCTTTCCGCACCTGGAGAAACAATATCACGGGAGAAGCTTCTGAGAAGCTGGCAGAGCTTTTCCATTACAATATCCCTCAGAGATGGAGCATCGCACACCTGTACCAGGCAATCCTGAGAGGTGAGGAGCATGTAAAAGATATCGATTACATCACCACTCTGGAGGCCTATGTACACTGGAAACTCACTGGAAAAAGAGTTCTTGGTATCGGCGATGCGGCAGGTATGTTCCCGATCGACAGTGAAACGAAGGATTACAACGAGGAGATGGTGCAGAAGTTCGATGAACTGGTTGCGCCTTATGGATTCCCATGGAAACTCCGCGATATTATGCCGAAAGCTCTGGTGGCAGGTCAGGATGCAGGAGTTCTTACTGAGGAAGGCGCAAAGCTTCTGGATGTAAGCGGAAAGCTGAAAGCCGGAATTCCCATGTGCCCGCCTGAGGGAGACGCAGGAACCGGTATGGTTGCCACAAACAGTGTCCGCCGGCGTACCGGAAATGTTTCGGCAGGAACATCCGTATTTGCCATGATCGTTCTGGAAAAGGCTCTTTCCAAACCGTACAAAGAAATCGATATGGTAACAACTCCGGCAGGAGATCCGGTTGCCATGGCACATTCCAACAACTGTACGTCGGATCTGAACGCATGGGTAAATGTGTTTAAGGAATTTGCAGAAGCTATGGGCATGGAAGTAGATATGAACAAACTGTTCGGAACTCTTTATAACAAAGCCATGGAAGGCGACCCGGACTGTGGCGGACTTCTTTCCTACTGCTATTTTTCCGGTGAGCATATGACTGGTTTTGAAGAGGGACGTCCACTGTTTGTACGTTCTCCTGAGAGCAGATTTACACTGGCAAACTTTATGCGAAATAATCTTTATACCTGCCTCGGCGCCATGCGTGTAGGTCTGGATATCCTTCTGAATCAGGAACAGGTAAAGATCGACAAGCTTCTGGGCCACGGCGGCCTCTTTAAGACAAAGGGTGTCGGCCAGCAGATCCTTGCAGATGCGGTAGATGCACCGGTATCTGTAATGTCCACAGCAGGAGAAGGCGGAGCCTGGGGAATCGCACTTCTGGCTTCCTATCTGATCAACAAAAAAGACGGCGAAGATCTTGCAGACTTCCTGGATGAAAATGTCTTCAAGGGAAATGAAGGCAGCACACTGACACCGAAAGCCGAAGGCGTGAAAGGATTCAACGCATTTATGGACAGATATATGAAAGGTCTTGGCATTGAGCGAGCAGCAGTGGAATCCAAAATCTGGTAAAATGCAGGATGTACGGAAATGAGAATACCTGTTTTCGGATACGAGGAAAAACAGAGGGAAATCTGTCGGATTTCTGCTCTGTGTCCAGAGAGGAAAATGAATGAACGAGAGTAGCCACGAAAAGAAACCAACATCCGGCCAGATGGTTCATGTCGTGATCGATCGTCCAATGAATACCTGCCATCCGGAACACAAAGATCTTTTTTATCCGGTAAATTATGGTTACATTGAAGGAATCATCGCCCCGGACGGAGAGGAACAGGACGTCTACGTTCTTGGCATTGATCACCCTGTAAAAGAATTTACAGGAAAAGTGATCGCCATCGTCCACCGCCTCAATGATGTGGAAGATAAATGGGTGGCAGTGCCGGAAGATATGAATATGACAGCCAAGGAGATCATGGCACAGGTTCAGTTTCAGGAGCAGTATTTTGAGACAGAAATAGAAATGCTGGAATAAGAAAATCAAATACCTACGTTGAACCGGATATTTCTGTTATCTGCGATGCAGATAAACTGGATGATAGAGGGTGCAAGGGAGCACCGGACTGGATCGTGGAAATTGTATCTCCTTCCAGTAAGCAGATGGATTATTATACGAAACTGTTTAAATATCGAACTGCCGGAGTAAGAGAATACTGGCTGGTAGATTCGGATAAGAATCTTGTTCTGGTATATAATTTTGAGCATGGAACCTCGGAACCATATACATTACAGGACTCTGTGAAAACAGGAATCTATGAAGATTTGTGGATTGATTTTTCTGCTATGAAAATGAATGGATCTTATTGAAAATATTTCTTCATAATGTTATCATTGGACACGAAAAACACAGAAAAAATTAAAAAACAAAAAAATTAAACGGTTGTATATGTGTCTGTAATACGATCAGAGGCAGCCGGTCAGAGAACAGAATGATGGGTGGCAAAATGTTTGATGACCAGGGCTATACAGGAGGAGAATACAATGAAATTAACCATGCTTGGAACCGGTAACGCACTGGTAACAGAGTGTTACAATACCTGCTTTGTACTCAGCGATGAGTACGGCCATTTTCTGGTTGACGGAGGCGGCGGAAATACGGTGCTTTCCCAGCTGAAAAAAGCAGGCATTGATCTGATGGATGTTCATGAGATCTTTGTTACACATAAGCACGTAGACCATATCATGGGAATCGTGTGGGTGATCCGCATCATCTGCCAGAACATGAAAAAAGGCACTTATCAGGGCGAGGCAAATATCTATGCACATGATGAAGTGATCGGACTTCTGAAAGACATGGCATTTAAGCTTCTGAATAAGAAGGAGACACAGTACATCGGTGACAGACTTCATCTGATCGAGGTAAAAGACGGCGAGGAAAAAACAATTCTTAATAAGAAAGTGACCTTCTTTGATATCGGTTCCACCAAGGCGAAACAGTTCGGTTTCCAGATGATCTATGACGGTGGTAAGGTACTTACCTGCTGCGGAGACGAGCCATACAATGAATGTGAGGAGAAATACGCAAAAGGCAGCGACTGGATGTTCCACGAAGCATTCTGTCTGTATGGACAGCGTGATATCTTCAATCCTTATGAGAAACACCACTCCACAGTTAAGGATGCCAGTGAGCTGGCTGAGAACCTTGGAGTTAAGAATCTTGTCCTGTATCACACAGAGGATAAGAACATTAAGAAACGTAAAGAGCTTTACGGAGCAGAAGGCAGAGAGTATTATCACGGAAATCTGTTTATTCCGGATGATCTTGATGTGATCGAAATGTAAGAAATATAGATAAAGGACCGGGAATGAGACTGTGGTGGCATTCCCGGTTTTGAGGTGACAGAACATATGCCAGTAACAGACCGAATCACCCTTGAAAAAAAATATCAGAAGCTTCAGGAAATCCTCCGCTCCCTGGAGAGTGTAGCCGTGGCTTTTTCCGGCGGAGTGGATTCTACCTTTCTTTTGAAGGTGGCACAGGAGACACTTGGCGATAAGGCCATAGCCATCACTGCATGCCCCTGCTCCTTTACAGAAAGAGAGAGGAAAGAAACCGAGGATTTCTGCAGGGAAAATCACATTCATCAGGAGATATGCAAGCTTAATGAATTTGAGATTCCGGGATTTCGCCAGAATCCTCCGGATCGCTGCTACATCTGCAAAAAAGGCATTTTTACCAGATTATGGGAAGTAGCGAAAAAGAACAACATCAATGTGCTTGCGGAAGGTTCCAACATGGATGATCTGGGCGACTACCGTCCCGGCCGCCGGGCCATCCAGGAACTTGGTGTGCGAAGTCCCCTTCAGGAAGCCGGACTCTATAAAGAAGAAATCCGGGAGCTGTCAAAAGACATGAATCTTCCAACCTGGAACAAGCCGTCTTTTGCCTGTCTTGCTTCCAGATTTGTATACGGTGAGACCATTACCGAGGAGAAGCTTCACATGGTAGATCAGGCCGAGCAGTTTCTGATGGATCTGGGATTCCACCAGTTCCGCGTTCGCATCCACGGTACCATGGCAAGGATCGAGGTTCCGGCAGAAGAGATCCTGAAAATTGCAGATAATGAAACAAGAACAAAGATCACAGAGAAATTCCACACATTGGGATTTTCTTACGTGACACTGGATCTTCAGGGATTCCGTTCCGGAAGTATGAATGAAACATTGGAAAAATAAAAATATGAAAATCAAAATAATCCCCCGGAAATACCGCGCGAGAAGTATTTCCGGGGGATTGCTGCACTAATAGAACCGGAGGTTCATTTACTGTTTTCAAATCTTAATTTTCGGATTGAGAATATCTGCCTGGCAGGCTGTATATCTTACATATAATCCTTCAGCACATCATGATCCCGCAGTACTTTCTCAACCACGGTACCCTTCACAACATTAAGAAGTGGTTTCTTCAGTGCATTCAGCGGCCCTGGCAGCTGGATCTCAAGAGGAGATTTTCCGTCCATCAGTTTTACACTGCTGTCCAGAAGCTCACGGATATCGTAAACGCTTCCCCATACTTCCGGAACCCCACGATCTACACCGAAAAGTCCGTATACAGCCTCCATTGCAGTACGTACGGAATACTCTGTTGTGAATACGGTATCACGAGGAGTTTCCGCAAACTGGCCCAGGAATGCAAAGTTTACACAGCCATCCGGGATGACATCCGGGCGGTCACCTTTTGTGCGTGGCATGAAGAAGGCGGTGATGTATGGCATCATAGTCGGAACGCAGACAGCGCTGTTTTCAGCCATATCGTCGATCTGCTCTACCGGAACACCGAGGTGGTACAGCCACTCGGCGGTAATTTCCTTACCGGTACAATCCTTCATCGGCTTCTTGATATAATCACCGGGAACATCTGTGAACAGTCCGTAAACCCATACACAGACCTTCTTCGGATCCTGTTCCTTGAATTGTCCCTGACGGTTGATGGTCCAGCTTAAGAGCCATTTGGAATCCTGGCAGCTTACGATACCACCGGTAACAACCTTGCCGGTACGTGGGTCACGCTGGCAGATATTGGTGATATAAGGGATAATACGGTCATCCAAAGTGGTGACAGTAGCGGATTCCCAGTTTGTTCTGGAAATGTCTGAGCAGAACTTTTCCGGATGTCCGAAGGAAGGATCCTGAGCTGCGATATTTTTCCACAGAGACCATACACCACTGGTACGGACCTCTGCATCACCGTTTGGTGCGTGGTTCTGGTCACCGTAGATCGTGCCCTCTGTACAGCTTCCGTTAGTGACGAAAACATAATCATTCTCTGTAAGAAGGATACCCTGCTCCACATCTTTTACCTTGCATTCGATAGCAGTGGCGATCTTTTTGCCATCCTTGAAATTAAAGATCACGTTTGTGACCTCAGTATTAAACTGGAAGTCAACACCTGCATCCTCCAGATATTTTTTCATGGGAAGGATCAGGGATTCGTATTGGTTGTACTTGGTGAATTTCAGGGCGCTGAAATCAGGAAGACCTGCAATGTGGTGGATAAAACGCTGGAAGTAAAGCTTCATCTCCAGAGCACTGTGCCAGTTTTCAAATGCGAACATGGTTCTCCAGTACAGCCAGAAGGTGGAATCAAACACTTCATCATCGAATACATCTTCGATGGTTTTATCGTAAAGATCCTCATTCTTTGTCATAAAAAGCTTCATGATCTCCATACAGCCTTTCTGGCTCAGGTTAAATTTTCCGTCAGTATGTGCATCCTGTCCACGATTGACGGTTGCACGGCAGAGAGAATAGTTCGGATCGTGCTTGTTCAGCCAGTAGAACTCGTCCAGAACAGAAGCACCCGGTTTTTCAAGAGAAGGAATACTGCGGAAAAGATCCCACAGGCACTCGAAATGGTTTTCCATCTCACGACCGCCACGCATGATATATCCTCTGGACGGATCAAAGATTCCATCGCAGGCACCGCCGGCAATATCCATGGCTTCCAGGATGTGGATATGATCACCTGGCATCTGTGCGTCTCTTACCAGAAAGCATGCAGCAGCCAGGGAAGCAAGACCGCTTCCTACGATGTAGGCATGCTTGTCGTCCACACCCTCCGGCTTTTCCGGACGGGCAAAAGCTTCATAGTTACCGTTGGAATAATAAATCCCCTTGCTGTTTTTGTCATGCTTTCCACGCTCGGTGTTGCGGTAGTTTGCAGTAGTTTCTTTTACATGGAAGTTTTCCTCTTCGTTGATCTCTTTTGTTTTTTTCATCAGCATGGCTGCGCCGGCTCCGGCTGCCGCAAGTGCTGCAAGACCCATGAATCCTTTTTTATCTGACATATGACATCCACCTTTCGTAAATGAGATACCTGTTTGTATCGGATTAACTGTTCTTTGTTGCTGTTGAGGCTATGATAGCCCATCCGGAAAAAAGATTCTATTTACAAAACACCGAAAGTGTTCAGTTTTTTATCATTATGTCTGTTTTGATAAGTTTTTATTCTGTAGTCATTTCTGCTGTTTTGTTTCTGGTGGCAAAATTGCGGATGGCGTTGTCGATGCTTCCGTACAGTGCGGTTGCGGTATCATCTGCGATTTCGCGATAATCTTCACGCATGCCGTTTTTGATCCAGTCCAGCATGATCCCTACAAAGCTGTATTTATACAGATCTGCGATAAAAATTTTCTGTTCATCCGTGATGGAGATGTCTTTTGATTTTTCTGTTACCACGCCCATAAGAAGACCGCAGGTAAGCTGGAACAGATAATTCTCGATCTGTTCCCGCCCCACGCAGCGGTATACATTTAAGATAAACGGCTTGTTTTCCATCACGGCATCAAAGATCTGCAGAAGCCCTTCATGCCATGTGGAAGAGGTTTTTTTGCCCTGAAGGGCAATTCTGGCATCTTCCAGACAGCACCACTCCACAAGATCATAGATATCTTTGAAATGATAGTAAAAAGTCATGCGGCTGATACCGCAGTCCGTAGTCAGGTCATTGATGGTGATCTTATCTAAAGGTTTCTTAAGAAGCAGATGCTTCAGGGATTCTTCCAGGGCAAGCTTGGTTGCATTTGTCATGTTTTGCGGCCTCCTTTGGTAATGTTGTGGTTATTAATATAACATGAAAGTGCACAGGAAATCCATGTCAAACAGTGACTTTTCTGTGAAATTATGATAAACTGAAACCCGGAATGTTTTGTGAAACAGAATGGAGTGTATTATGAAAAAGAAATCAGCTTGCATCCTGCTGGTTTTTGCTGCCGTGATAGTACTTACTTATATGACAGGAGAATCCTATTACAGAGGAATCAGTGAAAAAGCAGGGTTGGATGAACAGGAAGAGAAAATATATAAATACCAGTACGACATGATCGTGGACAGCCCTGATTCCCAGTTCTGGCAGGCAGTATATGACAGTGCGAAGAAAAAAGCAGCTTCCAATAATGTACTGCTTGAGATCATGGGGTCGGATAGAGAAACATCCTATAATAAACTTGATTATATGAATATGAGCATTGCGGCCAAGGCGGATGGTATTATCCTGCAGTATAATGGAGAAGCCGGTCTGGAAGAAGCAATCAATACTGCAGTAAGAAACGGAATACCGGTGGTTACAGTCATGAGTGATGCGGTGCACAGCCGCCGCCAGAGCTTTGTGGGAGTCAGCGATTATCAGCTTGGCATGGCTTACGGGGAAATTGTTGCCAGATATGTGAATGAGAACACGAAGAAGATCCTGATCCTGCAGAAACGGGACATTGATGATATGAACGAAAGTCAGATATACACTCAGATCAGCAATGCGGTGAAGATGGCAGCTGGTTCTGAGGATATTGAGATCAAGGGAAGGAATCTTCTGTCAACAGGAACCTTTGAAACAGAGGAGGCAGTTACTGATATTTTTCAGCAGAAGCGGAATGTTCCGGATATACTTGTGTGTATGGATGAGGAGACAACGGAGTGTGCAAGACAGGCAATTCTGGATTTCAACCTTGCAGGAAAAGTGAAGATCATTGGTTATTATACATCTGAGGATATTCTGGCGGCAGTTGAAAAAGGTGTTATTTCAGTTACCTGTGATGTGGACACGACCCAACTGGGACAGTACAGTGTGGAGGCAGTTACCAGCTATATAGAAGATGGAAGAACCAATTCTTTCTACAATGTAGACATTAATTTTCTTGACAGAACAGCAGTGGAGAAGATGAGGAGGGAGGCAGTCACAGATGAAAAAGATCCGTTGGAGTGACTTTTCTCTTGTAAGCAAGATCATGATCGAGGTTGGAGTGCTGGCAGTTTTACTGTTCAGCATCAACATGCTGTTTTATGCGCGGATCAACAACTCCATGCAGGAGATGGATGATGTGTATGCCAGCAATGCCCAGATCACAGAGCTTGGGCAGGTTTTTGACGATGTGCAGGACAGTATGTACCAGTATCTGAAGGTAAAAAGCTCCCAGGCACTGATGGATTATTATCAGAATGAGGCGAAATACAGGCAGGAGCTGGAGAAGTTAAATGAACGGAATATTGATGATTCCGTAAAACTTCTGGAGAAGAAGATACGTAAGATGTCGGAATCATATCTTTCCTGTACCGCAGGAACTGTAGCTGCCAAGAGAGGCAGGAATGTGGAGAAATATAAGCAGGAATATGATGAAAGTCTGGAGCTTTACAGTTATATCCAGAGTTCTATGGATGAGCTGAACAAGCAGCTTTTTAAAGAAAATTCCCAGACTTATGCAGCTCTCCGGGCGGTTATGAGATATCTGGAGATCAGTAATATGATGATCATGCTTCTGGTGGTGATCTGTGGAATGTTCTTTCTGATCATGGCAACAAGGGAGATGTTCCTGCCGCTGACTAATATGGCAGAAACTGCACAGCTGGTAGGTCAGGGGAATTTTAATGTAAAGATGCCCCCAGCAGATTCCAGGGATGAGCTTGGAACGGTAACAAGAGCCTTTAATACCATGGTGGATAATCTTGGTCTTTACATTGCCAGGACAAAGGCCAGCATGGAAAAAGAACAGCAGATGATAGAGAGGGAGCTTTTGATGGAAACACATCTCAAGGAGGCACAGCTTAAATATCTCCAGTCTCAGATCAACCCGCATTTCCTTTTTAATTCCCTGAATGCAGGAGTACAGCTTGCAATGATGGAGGATGCAGAAAAAACCAGTATCTTTGTGGAAAAGATGGCGGATTTTTTTCGCTACAATGTAAAGAAGGGTGAGGAAGATGCCACACTGGAGGAAGAACTGGAGGCTGTGGACAATTACATTTATATTCTGAATGTACGGTTTGCCGGGGACATCCATTTTTCAAAAAAAGTGGAATGTGATGTGGAAAATGTACGTGTTCCCAGTATGATCCTGCAGCCGGTTGTGGAAAACGCAGTCAATCATGGAATCCGGAATATAGATTGGGAAGGACATATTGATCTCAGTGTGGAGAGATGGAACGACCATATTGAGATCAGTGTTCGGGATAACGGACTGGGCATGACCGGAGAACAGATACAAAGAGTACTGTCAAAAAAAGTCCACAGCAGTTCAGGCGAGGGTGATTCCACGGGAATCGGAATGAATAATGTGATCAGCCGTCTGGAACTGTATTATGAGCGGGACGGATTAATGGAAATATACAGTGAAGGTGAAGGAATGGGAACAGAGGTAGTGATCAATATTCCTCTGGAGAGGAGCGAAAAAAATGTACAGAATCCTGATTGCTGATGATGAGGGGATCATGCTGGAATCCCTGAAAAATATTATAAGTTCCAACTATGGAAATGAATGTGAGATCCATACAGCCAAGACAGGCCGTGTGGTTGTGGAGGAGGCGGAGAAATATCCGCCGGATATCTGCTTTATGGACATTCAGATGCCGGGCTTAAGTGGGATCCAGGCAATCCGGGAAATCCAGAAATTTAACAGATCTGTGGTCTTTGTGATCATTACAGCCTATGATAAATTTAATTATGCCAAGGAAGCGGTAAGTCTTGGAGTTATGGAATTTCTTACCAAGCCGGTAAACAAAAAGGTGATTCTGGAAATATGCTCCAAAGCTATGGAAAAGGTAGATTCCACAAGACAGAAGCGAAGCGATGATCTCCGTATCCGTGAAAAACTGGAGACAGTTGTGCCCATGATCGAAAGCGGATATATTAATAATATTCTTCTGCAGGATGATTTTCAGACATATCAGGATAATTACAGGGAGCTTCTGGATATCCGGGAAGAATATGGATATATGATCGTGGCTGAATTCGGGGATTCTACGGAAAATGGTGTTCTTACCAATGCGGTGGGGGCCAGTGTGAAGGCAAACAAATTTTATTCCACATTCCGGGAAATCACTCAGGGATTTTTTGAATGTCTGGTAGGACCCATTATGGGAAACCGTATTGTACTGCTTGTTCCGTACCGTAATTCCAGGGAGTCCTATGAGGAACGTGTGGAGGTTGTAACAAGAACCAGAAACATGGTACATAAGCTGGAAAGCAGGATTGACAGTAAATTTCGCTGTGGTATCGGCCGGGTGAAGGAGATGGGAAGCACCATGAAAGAATCCTTCAAGGAGGCCATGATCGCACTTCGGGAAAGCACCAGCCATGTGATACATATTGAGGATGTTCCGGCTGCACAGAAATATGACGGCGAATATCCAAGAGATCTGGAACGTCGCTATGAAAAGCGGGTGATGGATAAGGATGTGGCAGGAGCTTTAAGCTGTGCCGAGGAATTTATCCGGTGGATGGAGAAGCAGCCGGGAGTAGATCTGGAGGACATGCGCATCAAGATCCTGGAGCTTGTGATGGGAGTGGAAAAAAAGGCCTTTTTTGCAGGTACCGTGAAATATGCGATCAGCTGCCGCAGAAATTATATTCATGAGATCCAGGAATATACAGACATAGAAGGGATGAAAAAATGGTTCCTGGGCAAAACATCAGAAATCTGCAGTAACATGGAAAGTGCAAGGGAAAAAGAAGCGGTTTCCATTATCGAAAAAGCAAAGTCCTATATCCGGGATAATTACAAAAAAGATATTTCATTGGATGAGGTGTCACGGGAGGTGGATATCAGCCCTTATTATTTCAGCAAGCTTTTTAAGCAGGAGACCGGAGGAAATTTTATCGAGTATCTTACAGAAGTGCGGCTTCGGAATGCAAGAGAACTTCTCAAGGATTCAGGGCTTTCCATCAAGGAGATCTGTGCGGAATCCGGATACAGCGACCCCAATTATTTCAGCAGGATATTCAAGAAATACGAAGGCGTGACACCAAGTGAATTCAGAGAGAGGTTGAGGTAGACAATATGAGCGGGGGGAAAATGATCAGGAAGCTGTTGATCTTGCTGTGTCTGTTGACATTGATGCTGAATGGCTGCGCTTCCGAAAAAACAAAGCAGACAGCTGCACAGGAAAACGATACAGAGGAAGACAGTGGTGAAAAGAAAATTCAGATCGGTCTTACAGTGGATTCCTTTGTTATTGAGAGGTGGATCCGTGACAGGGATGTATTCGTGGCAACCGCAAGGGAATTGGGAGCGGAAGTGAATGTTCAGGATGCGGGAGCAGATACAAAAGAGCAGATCAGCCAGATCGACTATTTTATCAAGAAGCATATGGATGTGATCGTGATCATTGCCAGAGACTGCAAGGCATTATCTGAGGCTGTGGAGCGTGCCCATAATGTAGGAATCAGGGTGATCTCCTATGACCGTATGGTAAATGATGCGGATACAGATATGTATATTTCCTTTGATAACCGGAAAGTCGGAGAGGTTATGGCACAGTCCATGATGGAAGCGATCCCTGATGGCGGAAAGATTTTTATGATCCAGGGATCTGCTTCAGATAACAATGTGGACATGGTAAAAGAGGGATTTGAAGACACTCTGAAAAACAGTGATCTGAAGGTGGTTTACAAAGCCAACTGTGAAGGCTGGATCGCGGAGCTGGCAGCAGATTATGTGGAGGAAGCACTGGAAGAGTATCCTGATGTAAAGGGAATCATGTGCGGAAATGATGATATTGCCAGCCAGGTGATACAGATTCTTGCGGAAAACCAGCTTGCCGGACAGGTGATCGTGGTAGGCCAGGATGGTGATCTGGCTGCATGTCAGCGTATTGTGGAAGGAACCCAGTACATGACAGCATTTAAATCTATCGAAGATCTGGCACGCCAGGCAGCTGAATATGCGGTGAAGATGGCAGAAGAGGGAAAGATTTCGTCAGATGTGACAGATACCATGAACGATGGAAGCTACGATATCCCGGCGAAGGTGCTGGAACCGGTTGCCGTTACAAGGGATAATATTGATGAGGTGATCATTGACGGCGGTTTCCACAGACGAGATGAAGTATATCTCAATATAGATTACGATACAGAGTAATGCAGAACAGATTACATACCGGCATATATGTGGCAGTGAAATTCTGCAAGTAATGTGGCAGTGTATCCATATGCGCAATAATACACAATTATGACAAAAATCAATAGCAGATTTTTGGTGCAAAAATGTCTTGCCTGATGCAGGGCATTTTTCTTTTGCAAAAAAATGTCTCTGTCCTTGCCAACTATGTCCAGACAGTCCTGTGCTATAGTAACATCATCAAAGGAAACGTGATTCCAAAAACAAATAATGAAACGGAGGATTTTACAATGAAAAGAAAAATGGTATCTGCACTTCTTTGCGCAACAATGGTAGCTGGTATGGTGGTAGTTCCGGCAGCAACAGCACAGGCAGCAGACAAGAAACTGATCGGTGTTACCATGCCGACCAAGGATCTCCAGAGATGGAACCAGGATGGCGATAACATGAAGAAAGAGCTGGAGGCAGCAGGATATGAGGTAGACCTTCAGTATGCATCCAATGATGTAAGCACACAGGTTTCCCAGCTTGAGAACCAGGTAGCAAACGGATGTGACCTTCTGGTTGTGGCATCCATCGATGGAAGCAGCCTTGGCGAGCCTCTGAAACAGGCCAAAGAAAAAGGAATTCCGGTTATCTCTTATGACCGTCTTCTTATGAATTCCGATGCAGTAACCTATTATGCAACATTTGATAACTACAAAGTAGGTCAGAAACAGGGCGAGTACCTGGTAGATGCACTGGATCTTGACAATCAGGACGGACCATTCAATATTGAGCTGTTCACAGGAGATCCTGGCGATAACAACTGTAACTTCTTCTTCGGTGGTGCAATGGATGTTCTCCAGAAATACATCGATGACGGTAAGCTGGTAGTAAAATCCGGTCAGACAGAGTTCGAGCAGGTTGCTACAGCTAACTGGGACAGTGCAAAAGCACAGGACAGAATGGATACTATCATCGCAGGTAACTACTCTGACGGAACAAACCTTGACGCAGTTCTCTGCTCCAACGATTCCACAGCCCTTGGTGTTGAGAATGCACTGGCAGCTTCCTACACAGGAGAATATCCGATCATTACTGGTCAGGACTGTGACACACCAAACGTTAAGAACCTTGTAGCAGGAAAACAGGCAATGTCTGTATTCAAAGATACAAGAGCTCTTGCATCTGCAGTAGTAAAAATGGTTGACTCCATCATGAAAGGTGAGGAGCCGGAAGTGAACGATACAAAATCCTATGATAACGGAACCGGTGTCATCCCGACATACCTTTGCGATCCGGTTGTTGTTACAACAGATAACTACAAAGAGATCCTGATCGACTCCGGATACTACACAGAGGATCAGATCAAATAATCAGAATTTTTAAGAAAGAAATTTATCACATGCAGGCGGGGAATATAACCGCCTGCATGAACAGTGGAAAGGGAGGGAAATTGAGTTGGCTAAGATACTTCTGGAAATGAAAAATATCACCAAAACTTTCCCAGGTGTAAAGGCACTGGATAATGTTAATCTCCAGGTCGAGGAAGGCGAGATCCACGCACTGGTAGGTGAAAACGGTGCCGGTAAATCTACATTGATGAATGTATTAAGTGGTATTTATCCGTACGGTTCGTATGAAGGAAATATTATTTATGATGGTGAGATCTGTAAGTTTAACACTATCAAAGACAGTGAACATAAAGGAATTGTAATCATCCACCAGGAACTTGCTCTGATCCCGTACATGACCATCGGGGAGAACATGTATCTGGGTAATGAAAGAGGCAAAAGCTTTTCCATCAACTGGAATGAAACTTATGGAGAAGCAGATAAATATTTGAAAATAGTAGGACTGGAGGAATCCTCCAGAACTTTGATCAAGGATATTGGTGTAGGTAAGCAGCAGCTGGTTGAGATCGCAAAGGCACTTGCAAAGAATGCAAAGCTGCTCATTCTGGATGAGCCTACCGCATCACTGAATGAAGATGACTCCAAAGCTCTTCTGGATCTTCTTCTGAAATTCAAGAAGCAGGGAATGACCTCTATCATCATTTCCCATAAATTAAATGAAATCTCCTATGTAGCAGATAAGATCACAGTTATCCGAGATGGATCTACCATTGAAACACTGGATAAAAATAAAGACGATTTTTCTGAGCAGAGGATCATTCAGGGAATGGTTGGACGTGAGATGACAGACCGGTTCCCGAAACGTCCAAATGTAAAGATCGGCGATGTTTCCATGGAGATTAAAAACTGGAATGTTTATCATCCGCTGTATACAGAACGTAAGGTGGTAAATAACGTATCCTTTAAAGTACATAAAGGAGAGGTTGTCGGTATTTCAGGACTGATGGGAGCAGGACGTACAGAACTGGCTATGAGTATTTTTGGCAAGAGCTATGGAACTAAAATTTCTGGACAGGTGTTCATGAACGGAAAAGAAGTGAAGCTGAATACAGTTCAGGAAGCCATCGACAACAAGCTTGCTTATGTTACAGAGGATCGAAAAGGAAACGGGCTGATCCTTTCCAAGTCCATAAAGATGAACACTACGCTTGCAAACATGTCCGGTATCAGTAATGGAAAAGTGATCGATACGGATAAAGAATACGCAGTTGCTGAGGAATACAGGAAGAAACTGAAAACCAAGTGTCCGACAGTTGAGCAGAATGTCGGAAACCTGAGCGGTGGTAATCAGCAGAAGGTCCTTCTTGCAAAATGGATGTTTGCAGAGCCGGATATTCTGATCTTGGATGAACCTACAAGAGGTATTGACGTAGGTGCCAAATATGAAATCTACTGTATCATCAATGACCTGGTCGCAGCAGGAAAATCTGTGATCATGATCTCTTCTGAGCTTCCGGAAGTGCTTGGAATGTCAGACAGAATCTATATCATGAACGAGGGCAGATTCGTAGGTGAGGTAAGTGGTGAGGAAGCTACATCTGAGCTGATCATGTCCAGGATCGTGAAGTCAGGTAAAGGAGAGTAAGAAGATGGAGAAAAAGATTAGTTTTTCAGAAATATTAAAAAAATATACCATGGTCATTGTTCTGGTATTTGTTGTGATCATGTTTTCTGTGAACACAAAGGGCGTTATGCTTCTTCCGCAGAATGTAAATAACCTGGTAGCCCAGAATGCATATGTATTTATTCTTGCAACCGGTATGCTGTTCTGTATTTTAACAGGTGGTAACATCGATCTGTCAGTTGGTTCTGTTGTATGCTTTGTTGCTGCTGTCGGTGGTAAGATGATGGTTCTCAACAGTATGAACCCGTATCTCACTATGATCGTGATGCTTCTTGTGGGTATTGCCATTGGTGCATGGCAGGGATTCTGGATCGCTTATGTACGAATTCCTCCATTTATTGTTACTCTGGCAGGTATGCTTGCTTTTCGTGGCCTTTCCAACGTAGTTCTGGAAGGACAGACCCTGGCTCCGATGCCGGATGCTTATCTGGCTTTGTTCAATAACTATATTCCGGACTTCCTTGGTGGAGGTGAAGGATTTAACAGAACATGTTTCGTAGTTGGCATTATTGTCTGCATCGTCTATGTTGCACTTGTTATGAAAAACCGTGCAGACCGTGCAAAGAAAGGCTACAGTGTTGAGTCTTTCGGTGGTGTTGCAGTGAAGATGGTTCTGATCTGTGTAGTTGTTCTTGCATTCATGTTCAGACTTGCTCAGTATAAAGGTATCCCAAATTCCCTTCTCTGGGTTGCAGTGATCATCGCAATCTATACATATATTGCTTCCAAGACTACAACAGGTCGTTATTTTTATGCAGTTGGCGGTAATGAGAAGGCAACAAAGCTTTCCGGTATTGATACCAATAAAGTTTATTTCCTGGCTTACCTGAATATGGGTCTTCTGGCTGCGATTGCCGGTATGGTTACTATGGCGAGACTGAATTCATCCAACCCACAGGCTGGTACAAACTTCGAGATGGATGCGATCGGTGCATGTTTCATCGGTGGTGCTTCTGCTTATGGTGGTACCGGTACAGTTCCCGGTGTTATCATTGGTGCCCTCCTTATGGGTGTTCTGAACCTTGGTATGAGTATCATGGGTATTGACCAGAATATCCAGAAGGTTGTCAAAGGTATGGTTCTTCTTGCAGCCGTTATCTTTGATGTTGTAAGTAAGAGAAAATCCTTTATCGTAAAATAATAAAAATGAATGAAGTTTAGCAGCAGGCTTTCGGAAAGATCTGAAGTCTGCTGCTTTTTTGCATAGGAAATCATTCTGCAACAGGATTCTTTTTTGCTGTTGTTTTATGTGAGAGTTTTTTGTCAGATTTTGTGGTTTTATGGGGGATATGCTTGTTTTTGGGGGAGCGTTATATTATAATAAGGGAAAGTTAGTGATTTACGATTTTGTGTTGTCGGGAGGCTGTGATGGGAAATACAGTGACGATTTGTTTTGCGAATAATAAGGGCGGCAGCGGAAAGTCCACCAGCTGTTCCAATGTAGGTGCGGCACTGGCCGGTATGGGGAAGAAGGTTCTTCTCGTGGACGGCGATATGCAGCTGAATCTTTCCCTTTCGTTTTTTGATGAAGAAGAAGTTCTGAAAATGGCTGCCGGGGAAAAAAATCTCTACTATGCCATTGGTCATCAGTCGGATCTCAGCGATTTTATCGTGCATACGAAGTATGAGAATCTGGATCTGGTTCCGTCGTCTACGCTGATGAGCTCCGTGGAATATGAGCTCTTTACGAAATGGCAGAGAGAATTTATCCTGCGGAAATGCCTGCAGAAGATCAAGGATTCCGGGGTGTATGATTACATTCTCATCGATGCACCGCCGACTCTTGGCGGCTGGGTGATGAATATCCTGTGCGCATCGGATTACGTTCTGGTTCCGGTGGAGGCCAGCCCGTGGGGCATGTTTGGTCTTGCAAATATGTTTGATTTCCTGAATGAGGTCCGTGAGATCGCTCCGGCGCTTCAGGTTCTGGGAATCGTGGTGACCAAGGCAGATGCCAGAAAGAATTATTTCAAACAGACCATGGAGACTTTGAAAGAGATGGAAGGAATCTATCTTTTCGAATCCTTTATCCGTGTGGACAGCTCTATCGAATGGTCACAGGACAGCAGCGAGCCGGTTGTGGAATTCAAAAAAAGCAGCCGCAGCGCAAAAGAATATATAGCATTGGCAGAGGAGGTAATGAATCGTGTCAGTAGGTAAAGCAAGCATCGCAAGAGCAGTAAATGCAGAGAAAACAGCAAAGACAGAAGAGAAAGTTACAGAGGTAAAAGTGGCAGAAAAGCCGACAGAAGTAAAGACAGAAACAGGAGAGAAAGCTGCTGAAAAAACAGTCGAAAAGAAAACCCCAGCGAAAGCTCCGGCAAAGAAGACCACAGCAAGGAAGGCAGCCACAACAAAAACAACAGCAAAGAAAACCACCACCAGAAAGACAACAACACGAAAAACTGCAGCTAAGAAAACAGCCGCCGCAGAAACCACAACAGGAACCGTAGCTCAGAATGTGATCAGTGGAGGAAACGCCGACGAACTCCAGGCCAAGTTCCTCACCCCAAAGAAAGACGAGCCGGACAACAACCAGCCGGTAGGAATCAAGGATGAGCTTCCGGTTTATTTGCTGTAATTGTAATACAGAAGGAATATTCGCAAAGTTCATTAAAAAAACTGTCGCAGACTCTGTGCCATAATCCAGACACAGCGTTTGCGGCAGTTTTTATATATTGCTACATCCAGTGGGACAGCGAAGCGCCTCCCACGTCCGTACGTCACAGTCATCATTCAACCCATTCTGTCTTGATGAATCTGGCGTGCCCAAGAGGGTGGGAGCTCGAGGGAGGGTCTTCGGGCCAATGTCATTTAGTTAGGGACGCCCTATTCCCAAAAGTTACAGTGTATGGTAAAAAAAGACTATACACTGTAACTTTTTTATTATGCAAAGGAGATGTGCCTATGAATTCAGCGTTTACTTATAATTATGAATTGCTCATGTCACTCATTTCTGAACTGGAGAGCGAAATAAACTCTTTTGTCACCAGACCTGGTATTGATTTTTCCAGGAAACGTAAGATATCTTTTCAGGATACGATCCTTTTTCTTTTAACTATGAGGGGCGGTTCTCTCAATACAGCATTTTTTGATTTCTTTTCATGCCGGTCTCAAAAAGATCTCCCATCCCTTTCTGCTCTCCAGCAGCAACGGGCCAAGATACATCCGTATGCTTTTTATCATCTTCTGCACCGTTTTTCACGATCACTTCCCTCTGAACATGATTATGAGGGTTTTCAGCTTCTTGCATGTGATGGCTCGGATCTGAACATCTTTTATAATCCGGATGATAAAGACAGCTGTAAGCCTTCCGGTTCCGGAAAAAAAGGCTCCAATCAGCTTCATCTTCATGCCCTATATGATCTTTGTAATAAAAAATATGTGGATGTCCTTATTGAAAAAACAATGGTCAGCAATGAATCCCGTGCATTGATACAAATGCTGCGGAATATACCTCACCCTGACAGAACGATCATACTGGCCGATCGCGGATATGAAACTTACCATGTCTTTGCACACATCATGGCAAAAGGTCTCTCCTTTGTCATCCGTACAAAAGATATTTTCAGCAAAGGGGGCATTTCCCGCGGCTTTCGTCTTCCGGACCGGGAACTGGATGAAGAGCTGGATTTTTTTATTACGCGTAGTACGGTCCACTCTAAACGGGACCCGATAAGATATAAAAAACTTTCTCCCGGATCTGCATTTGACTTTCTGAATCTGGAAAAAGATGGAAAACAGGCTGTTTATCCCATGCACCTGCGGCTGGTACGTTTTCCGCTGGATACAGGGGAATATGAATGTATTGTCACGAATCTGGGAAAAGACCGTTTTCCTCCGGAAAAAATAAAAGAACTATATCATTTAAGATGGGGGGTCGAGACTTCATTCCGAAAACTGAAATATAATATCGGGGTATCGAATCTTCATTCAAAGAAGGCGGAATATGTAGAACAGGAAATATACGCACGTATCATCATGTACAATTTCTGCGAATCAGTTACCGCACATGTAACTGTCAAACAGAAAGACCAAAAATACGTTTATCAGATAAATTTCACAATGGCTGTACATATCTGCAAAATTTTCCTGCAAAAAAGCTGTTCCACAATCCCGCCGCATATCGAGACACTCTTGCTGCAATACCTGACTCCGGTCAGACCCGGCCGGAAATTCCCCCGTTCCAAGAAGATGAAAGGTTTTGTAGCCTTTGGATATAGAGTATCTTAATATAAGAATACTATAATTTTTAAGAATAGAAAAGAGGTTGTTTAAAAACTGTAATTGCCTGCCAAGGGGGAAGTCTGTGCGTTTTGGGGTATTATATGATGAAAACTTACAGCATAACTTATATCCTAAAAATATTTTTTAATAAAAAGTCCCTAACTAAATGACATTGTCTTCGGGCTTCGCAACTCTGAGATGACCCTCCCTCGTATCTTATTTACATATTGTAATACGCAGCATACAATCCATTCTTCTCAAGCAGCTCAGCATGAGTACCGCGTTCAGCAATACCATCCTCTGTGATCACAATAATCTCATCCGCATCGCGAATGGTAGACAACCGGTGCGCGATCGTAATGGTAGTACGATTTTTCGAAAGCTCTTCCAGACTCTTCTGGATCCAACGTTCGCTTTCGTTATCCAGAGCGCTGGTGGCCTCATCCAGGATCAGGATCGGAGGATTCTTGAGGAATACACGTGCAATGGAGATTCGCTGCTTCTGTCCGCCGGAAAGGCGTGTGCCACGTTCTCCCACATAAGTATCGTATCCATCCGGCAGCTCCATGATAAAGTCATGGATACTCGCACATTTGGCGGCTTTGATGATCTCCTCATCGGAAGCTCCTGGCTTTCCGTAGGCAATATTATCCTTGATGGTTCCGTCAAAAAGATAGACATCCTGCTGTACCATACCGATCTGGCTTCGAAGGCTCTTAAGAGTCAGCCCGCGGATATCCTTTCCGTCTACAGTAATGGAACCGCCGGTCACATCATAAAATCTGGGCAGGAGAGAGCAGATCGTGGTTTTTCCGCTTCCGGAAGGTCCCACCAGGGCAATGGATTTTCCTGCCGGGATATCAATAGAGATATCGGAAAGCACAGGAGTTTCATCATCGCTGTAATGAAAAGAAACATGGTCGTAACGCACATGTCCTTTCACGTCCGTAAGCTCTGCAGCGTTGTCTGCATCCCTGATCTCGGATTCTGTTTCCATCACATCCAGGAAACGGCGGAAACCGGAAAGACCCTTCTGCATCATTTCCACAAGTTCCACCAGGATCTGGATGGGGCTGATAAAGATTCCGATATACAGGGCATACATGGCAAGATCTGCAGTCTGCATTTCACCCTGAGCGATCAGATAGCCGCCGTAAACAAGAGTTACCAGGTACATCATGCCCTGGAAGAAAAGATTGGAACTCATGAAGCTTCCCATGCAGTGATAATTATCTCTTTTGGAAATAAGGAACGCCTCATTGCTTTTCTTAAATTTGGCACGCTCGATGTCCTCGTTTGCGAAGGACTGCACCACGCGGATTCCGGAAAGCGTATCCTGAAGACTGGCATTTACATCTCCGATCTTACGACGGTTTTCCATGAAGGTTTCCTGCATTTTTGCATTCTGGCGGAAGGAAAACACAAACATCACGATCACCAGGAGGATCAGCGGCAGTGCAAGTTTTTTGTTGATAAAGAACAGGAAGATAAAAGCACCGACGATCTTTACCAGGGAGATAAAAAGATTCTCTGGACCATGATGTGCAAACTCGGAAATGTCAAAAAGGTCACTGACCAGCTTACTCATCATCTGACCGGAATTATTCCTGCTGTAATAGGAAAAAGACAGCTCCTGGTAATGGTCAAAAAGCTCCCGGCGCATATCACGTTCCATCTTTGCACCCATCATATGTCCCTGATAGGTTACATAATATTTGCAGAGACTCTGCACAATGTACATAACAAAAAGAGAAGCTGCGATCACAGGGAGGGCATGAAGAATAATATCCTTATCCTGTGTAAAGAGAGTTTTTGTCATAGTACGAAGAATCTGGGGATAAGCAAGATCTACCAGACTGATAACGGCCGCGCAGATCAGGTCAATAAAAAAGACCGCTTTGTACGGGCCGTAGTAGTGGATGAATTTCTTGATGGTATTCATCGGAAAAAGTACCTCCGTTTTTATGAAATGTATAGTGTTGTCTGAGCAAAAAACATTGCTGCCGGACATTCTATGTTCATCTTATCATAAGTAAGAATAAAGTCAAGATAAGTGAATTTCAGGTCTGTTTCGTTTCTGCATACTTTCTGAGAATAGAAACTATACGGCCGCTGTTCACAGGAAATATTCCGCGAGGGATTGTTGGCAACGGAGCGGATAGTGATATGAGGAGATATCTTTTTTGGAAAAAATCAAATTACTCCTTGACACAGAAGAACAAAACCCGTATAGTGTATTTCAGATTTGGTGTGTAACTGATAAGCAGGCATTAACCAGTCATAAATGTTATTATTTTTATTTGACGTTTATGGGGGTTGGTGTCTTTTTTTGTTGCCCACTTAAAAGACTCCCGCTCCAAAACGTCGAAAGAAAAGGAGAGAGAACATGAAAGACAAGATTTTCGGAGTTTTGCAGCGAGTGGGACGTTCCTTTATGCTTCCCATAGCAATCCTTCCTGTGGCAGGCCTGCTTCTTGGATTCGGCAGTTCCTTCACAAATGAAACAACCATTGCAACCTACGGACTTCAGAAGCTTTTGGGAGACGGAACGATTTTACATGCACTCCTGATCATTATGAACAAAGTCGGAAGCGCGGTATTTGATAACCTGCCGCTGATCTTTGCAGTAGGTGTGGCCATCGGTATGGCAAAAAAAGAGAAAGAGGTAGCAGCTCTTTCTGCACTGATTGCTTACTTCGTTATGAATGTAGCCATCAATGGTATGCTGGTAGTAAATGGTAAGATCACAGCAGACGGACAGATCGCAAAAAGCGTTCTGGAAGGTACTGTAACATCTGTCTGCGGTATTCAGTCCTTACAGATGGGTGTGTTTGGCGGTATTATCGTCGGCCTTGGTGTTGCGGCTCTGCACAACCGTTTTCATAAGATCGTGCTTCCAAACGCACTTTCCTTCTTCGGTGGTTCCAGATTTGTGCCCATCATTTCCACCATTGTGTATATGTTTGTTGGAATCCTGATGTATTTCGTATGGCCGGCAGTTCAGAACGGTATTTATGCTCTGGGCGGTCTTGTAACAGGCAGCGGTTATGTCGGAACTCTGATCTTTGGTATTATCAAACGTGCGCTGATCCCCTTCGGACTTCATCACGTATTTTATATGCCATTCTGGCAGACAGCCGTTGGAGGGACTATGGAGGTTGCAGGTCAGATGGTACAGGGCGGACAGAACATCTTCTTCGCTCAGCTTGCAGATTCCGCAAATGTGGCGCATTTCAGTGCAGATGCAACAAGGTACTTTTCCGGAGAGTTCATTTTCATGATCTTCGGTCTTCCGGGAGCTGCTCTTGCCATGTACCGCTGTGCAAAGCCTGAGAAGAAAAAAGCAGCAGGCGGACTTCTTCTTTCCGCAGCCCTTGCATGTATGCTTACAGGAATCACAGAGCCACTGGAGTTTTCCTTCCTGTTTGTAGCTCCTGCATTGTTTGCGGTACAGGTTGTTCTTGCAGGCGCGGCTTATATGATCGCACATATGCTGAACATTGCAGTAGGACTTACCTTCTCCGGCGGTTTCCTTGATCTGTTCCTGTTCGGAATCCTTCAGGGAAATGCAAAGACAAGCTGGCTCAGGATTATCCCGGTTGGTATCATTTACTTTATTCTCTACTATGTGATCTTCACCTTCCTGATCAAAAAGTTCAACTTCAAGACTCCGGGACGTGAGGATGACGACACAGAAACAAAGCTTTATACAAAAGCAGATGTAAACGCAAGAAAAGAAGCCGGAAAAGCCGGTGAAGCAGCAGGAAGCACATCCGCAGACCCGGTAAGCGAAGCCATCACAGCCGGCCTTGGAGGAAAGAAAAACATCAGTGATGTGGACTGCTGTGCAACAAGACTCCGTATCACCGTCCATGATGCAGCAAGAGTCAACGACGATATTCTGAAAACAACAGGTTCCAGAGGAATCGTGAAAAAAGGCCAGGGTGTCCAGATCATCTACGGTCCGCAGGTAACTGTGATTAAATCCAAGCTGGAGGATTATCTGGAGACAGCGCCAAATGAATATTTTGAAGGTGCAAATGAGACAGAAACAGACAATACGGAAAATCAGGCTCAGTCTGATACAGAGCGCATAGCAGAAAGTACAGGTGAGGCTGTTCAGAACACAGCTCCGACATCCGAAGCCAACACGCAGCCGGAGAAAAAGGTCCTCAGAACAGCTATCGTCTACAGCCCGGTAACCGGTATCGCAGCAGACCTTTCCACAGCGCCGGATGAAGGCTTCGCAGAAGGAATGATGGGAGAGGGTGCGGTAGTCACACCGAAGGATCCGGTGATCTGTGCTCCGGAAGACGGCGAGGTAGAGTTTATTTTTGACACAAAGCATGCTATCGGATTCCAGACAGATACAGATCTTCCAATGCTTCTCCATATCGGAATTGACACTGTAAAGCTGGAAGGAAAAGGCTTTGAGATCCTGGTAGAGCAGGGACAGCATGTGAAAAAGGGTGAGCCGCTGATGCGGATCGACATCCCATATCTTACAGAAAACGCTCCGTCCTTATGTTCTCCGATCCTTTGTACAGAGATCGAGGATAATCAGAGAGTACGCCTTCTTGCCAATGGAGAGATCAAGGCAGGGGAGCCGCTGTTCGCAGTGGAGACTGTGGAAGAATAAGAAATTTTTCAGCAATAATATAGATGATTGGTTTTGTGAAAAGCGCGCCTAATGCCCGGGCGCGCTTTTCCTGTGGCAAAGAAAATAACTGTCCGTCAGAAGGACTTTACACAAAAGACAGATTCTGTTACGATAAAGAAAATCGATAGCTGCAGACAAAAATGTTGACTGAAAATCCGGGGTAGACAGTGGTGGAATGTGGAAAAGCAGCAGGATATATAAAAATGGTGGGGAAAAAAGATGTACAGAGTGAGCAAGGTATTGAACAATAACGGCATCATTGCCATAGATATGGAGGAAAACCAGGAATATGTGCTTCTGGGAAAAGGTGTGGGATTTGGAAAGAAGGTCAGTCAGCGTTTGGAGGCTCCGGCAGACTGTACCCTTTACAGGCTGGCTCAGGAGACAGAACGTGGCTCAGCAAAAGAACTGGCAAAGAGCGTAGCACCGGAATTTCTGGAGATCGCAGATGAGATATTGAGAGAAGCTGAGAAGACCTTTGGGGATACCATAGACAGAAGGATCCTGTTTTCCCTTGCTGATCATATTTCCTTTGCGGTGGGACGTATCCGGAATCATGAGCAGATCAGCAATCCTCTGACCGATGATATCAAGGTGCTTTTTTACAGCGAATTCAAGGTGGCGGAGGTACTGAAGAAGATCCTGAAGGAGCGGATGGATATTGAGATCGACGAGCATGAGGTGGGATATGTGGCACTTCATATTCACTCAGCACTTGGAGATGAGAAGGTGTCTGTTGCCATGCAGACAGCAAGAACGGTGCGGGAATGCATCGCCATGATCGAGATGGCCACAGGAAGAAAGATCGATGTGATCTCCCTGTCCTACAACCGTATGATGAACCATATCAAATATATGGTAGCCCGTGTCTCCACAGGGGAGACACTGAAGCTGGATATGAATGAATATATAGAAGAAAAATATCCGGAATCTTACAGGATCGCAGAGGATGTCTGCGAGAGCCTGGGCAAAAGCCTTGGGAAAAAGCTGGACCCTATCGAGATCGGTTATCTTGCCATGCATATTGAGAGGACAGTGGAGCAATAAACATAAATGGCTGATCCGCCTCAGGGATTTATACGATAAATTCAATAGCTTTTTTGACAGCAGTACTCATGGCAGTGCTGCTGTTTGTGACTAAGCAGACCTCTCTCTGAGGGAGCGGCTCCTTAAGCTGAAAGGCAAAAACCTTACCGTCATTGATCACTTCCCGGGCAAGGGGTTCCGGGTAAAAGCCGATTCCTAGATTGTGGACAACCATGGGAAGGACCTGGTCTGTAGTTGCGGCCTCGATATCAGGATGAAAAGAAACACGGTTTTCCATAAAGTAATTCATATACATTTCTCTTGTGCTGGTCCCTTCCGCAAGACCTACAAAGGGCAGGTCCTGAAGCTCATGGATGCTGATGGGGGCAGTGGTCAGATCCTTATATTTGCTTCCGCATACAAGAATCTCCCGGTAACGCAGGAGACTTTTTTTCTGTAAAGGCTTGCGGATAGAAATCGGAGTGGTGACAATAGCGAAATCTACCGCATAATTCTTCAGTGCCTGTACAGCCTGTGGAGTGGAATGGTTGAAGAGGCGCAGGCGAACATGGGGATATTGCTCGCGGAACAGCTCCAGCTTTTCCAGAAGGATCAGACGCAGGGCATTTTCGCTGGCACCGATGGAAACCAGACCATGTTCCAGCTCTCCGTTCTGGCGGATCTCCTCCTCACCGATGGACAGCTGCTCAAATGCCAGGGCAACGTGTTCATAAAGCTGGCGTCCCTCCGGGGTAAGTGCGATTCCCTTGTTGGATCGGAGAAAGAGAGTACATTTCAGCTCCTGCTCCAGGTTGTTCATACAGCGGGTGATATTTGGCTGGTTGTTGTGAAGAGCCCGTGCTGCCTTGGTGAAACTCTTATACTGGGCTACATAATAAAAGATCCGGTAGTAGTCGTAAGTGATCATGTATAGTCTCCATCCTGTGATATGATTTTAATATGTTTACGATATTAATAATACTTTTTACATTTGCTTCTGAGCAAACTATAATACACCCGAGGAAAAAAATCAATGACAGGAGTGATTTAGAGTGGTTTCAGGAGGCAGAAAGCTGCAGAACGCAGACCGGCAGATGTCAGAAGCTTTTATCACAAGTGCATTTCTGGCAATGTCCGGCGGATTTCAGGATGCCTACACATACTTTACAAGAGATGAGGTGTTTTCCAACGCCCAGACAGGCAATGTGGTTCTGATGAGCCATAATTTTATGACAGGACAGTGGGGAGACGGTTTAAGGTATCTGTTCCCTATTTTAGCCTTTGCCATTGGTGTTGTAGCGGCGGAGCGAATCCAGAACACCTTTAAATATGCAAAAAAACTTCACTGGAGGCAGATGATCCTGCTGATCGAGATCCTGATCCTTTTTGTGGTGGGATTTATGCCGGGAGAATTGGATATGCTGGCAACCGCACTGGTATCCTTTTCCTGCGCCATGCAGGTACAGACATTCCGGAAGGTAGGCGGTTATTCCTATGCAAGCACTATGTGCATCGGAAATTTACGAAGCGGCACGGCGGCATTGTCCGTGTATTGTCGTGAAAAACGTCCGGAACAGCTGAAGCAGGCTCTTTATTATTTTGGAATAATTTTCTTTTTTGCCATTGGAGCCGGTGGCGGAGGAAATCTGTCCATGAGGCTGGGAATCCCGGCAATCTGGGTATCGGATGTTTTGCTTCTGATCAGCTTTATTCTGATGTTTTCCAGTAAACATAGAGATTAGAAAGGGTGAGGAATTGTGGAAAACAGCACATTATTCCCAAGAGAGGAAAAGGCGGAGCTTTTATTTGAAAAGATCCTGAAGGATCCGGAGGCGTGCAGACGGCTGACGGAGACCTTCTATGAATCCATGGATGCGGATACAGACATAGAATGCGGATATCTTCCTCCGGAAAAATTCGCCTATGCATTGCTGGACGCATATAAAAACCGTGATCTGACTGCTCTCCTTATGGCGATCTGCCAGAACAGTATGTTTGATCTTCTGCGAAATTCTTTTCTGGCACCGTTCAGGTTCAATGCAGATGGACAGGAGAATCCGGTATTTCTCACAGATGAAAAAGGAAATTTTCTGCGGGAAAAGGGAATCCATGTAAGTGACAGGGATTACGACCGATTTCGCAGGATATACAGGGAGAAACCTGGTGTAAAGATGTATCTGGCGTATGGCTACCGGAAGCGACATGCCTATGATGAAGCTACCATGGAAGTAGAAGAGTACAAAATGGGCGAACATATCGGTGTGCTGCTGGTGTATGAGCTTCCGAACAGCGTAAAGGAAAAAGAAACGGAGGCACAGGCCTATGCGGCTGTATGGGATATCATGATGGCAATTCAGAAGAAGCTTCCAAGAGCTTTTGTGTATTATGGGCAGGATTCTGTGGAGGATGGTGGAAAACGTTATGATGGACTGGGCGTTTTTCTCCCCATCCATAAATTTGCGGACCGCCTGGAAAAAATGATCGGAATCGCTGATGAGATCGTAATGAAATAGAGTGTGCAAAAAAGGACTGCTTTTGTATTGCTCCGGTTATCAGAAGGATAGCTGATGACCGGAAGCTACAGAAAGCAGTCCTTTTTGTATGCCCATCAGGTGCAGTAGCGGAACATTTTGTCCGTAAGGATCCTGGCGAAAATAAGGCCCAGGGGAAGAGCAACGATGATCAAGATCGCAGCTGCAAACCAGGAGGCGGAAACATTCAGGGACATGATCCCCAGATTGTAGATCGCCCGGTAGAGATAAAGTCCGGGAACCATGATCACAATAGATGGTACGGTAATGGAAATCCTGGGATATCCCACTTTTGTTTTGATGAGGGAGGCCAGAAGTCCGGCTGTCAGTGCTCCGAAAAAAGCCGCGGCAGCAGGTGGGAAACCGGCAAGATCAACAAGCTCCAGACGCAAAGTGTTGGACAGTGCGCCGATGAAGGCGGCAGCTGCGGCTAGCCGCACAGGACTGTTGAACATGACTGAAAAGCCGAATACCCCGCAGAAGCTTGCCAGAAGCCGGAACAGGATCCTCTGAGCTGCCGAAAGCTCCAGAGGCAGGAAATCCACAGGCTTCAGATGAAGAAGCAGTGCCATCAGCCAGGCAGAGACAGCAGCCACCATTACAACAATAATGGCGTAGGCCAGTCGTTCCAGACCGGAACGCATATCCAGCTTGGCAAGGTCGATCCCGCTTGTGATAAACGGAAAGCCCGGAATGATAAACAGCATGGAACAGATGTACCCGGCCTCATGCTGGACGGAAATGTGGAACAGAAGCTCTGCCAGCTTCAGGAAGCCTGCATATACAAGACAGGCGGAGGAAACAGAAACTGCAATGCACATAAACAGAGTAAAATGATGCTTGCCAAGCTTGCAGCGGATGGCGTTTCCGATGCCTGCGCCTGCAAAAGCCAGGATCATTTCCAGCGGGCCACCGCCCAGAAGAAAAGTAAATGCACTACAGGCCAGTGCAGAAGCCAGTCCCAGGGCTGCAGGGGAATAAAGCCCGTGGATCCGCTCGATCTCATCTAACTGACTGTGCAGTGCTTCACCGCTCATATGGATACCCTCCACAGGAAAATCACTGACAAAATGTTCCAGCCTGTTCAGTCTGGAAGTATTTACGCCGGTGGTAGTCAGACTAAGTGCATGGGAAAAACTGCTCTCACCGTCAAAGCAGGTGTAGCTTATAGACATTAGTCCGATATCTGCGGAGCAGGTGATGCCAAGTGCTTCTGACAATGTATTCATGGAACTCCGTACCCGCCAGGCACCGGTCCCACAGGAGAGAAGCATCATGCCTGTACGGCCGATCAGGGAAGCTTTTTCGGAAAGAGAAGCCTCGGTGATGGGCTGGCTGTTCCTGGCGCTTACGTAGTTGTGCCAGGGGATTTTCATATGATTACGTTTAACCGGAATATCTGACACAGAAATCACTTCTTTCTATATATTAAAATAGTATAGTTATTATTATAAATATATATAATAACTATAATCAGATATATTGTAGCCATTATTCTGAAAAAGTCAAGTGTAGATGAAATAAAATCTGACAGTACTAAAACGTCACTGTTAAAGATTTATCATTTTTTTGCGGAAAATGAATTTTTTTGGTTGCTTTTACGTACAATTTATGTATAATTGTGGATAGGGATGTTGGAATGACCAATTCCTATGGCAGGATGACAAAAACCTGCAGCAGTAGGTGGCTATCATAATTACTATTAAAGAAGAGAGGTAAATGTTAAGATGGCAAAAATCGATTTAACAAAGTATGGTATTACCGGAACAACTGAGATCGTGTACAATCCTTCCTACGAGACATTATTTGAGGAAGAGACCAAACCGGAGCTTGAAGGATTTGAGAAGGGTCAGGTCAGTGAGCTTGGTGCTGTCAATGTAATGACAGGTATCTACACAGGACGTTCCCCTAAAGACAAATACATCGTTATGGATGAGAACTCCAAGGACACAGTTTGGTGGACATCCGATGAGTACAAGAACGATAACCATCCGGCAACTCAGGAAGCATGGAATGCAGTTAAAGATCTTGCCAAGAAGGAGCTTTCCAACAAGAAACTTTTCGTAGTAGATGCATTCTGCGGAGCTAACAAAGACACACGTATGGCTATCCGTTTCATCGTTGAGGTTGCATGGCAGGCACACTTCGTAACAAACATGTTCATTCAGCCGACAGCTGAGGAGCTTGAGAACTTTGAGCCGGATTTCGTTGTTTACAACGCATCCAAGGCTAAAGTTGAGAACTATAAAGAATTAGGACTGAACTCTGAGACAGCTGTAATGTTCAACATTACAAGCCGTGAGCAGGTTATCGTTAATACATGGTACGGCGGAGAGATGAAGAAAGGTATGTTCTCCATGATGAACTACTATCTGCCGCTTAAGGGCATCGCTTCCATGCACTGCTCTGCAAACACAGACCTTAACGGAGAGAACACAGCAATCTTCTTCGGTCTTTCCGGAACAGGTAAGACAACACTTTCCACAGATCCTAAGCGTCTCCTGATCGGTGATGACGAGCATGGCTGGGATGACAACGGAGTATTCAACTTCGAGGGTGGATGCTACGCTAAGGTTATCAACCTTGACAAAGAGTCTGAGCCGGACATCTACAATGCGATCAGGAGAAACGCTCTTCTTGAGAACGTAACACTTGATGCTGAGGGCAAGATCGACTTCGCTGATAAGAGCGTAACAGAGAACACACGTGTTTCCTACCCGATCAACCACATCGAGAACATTGTTCGCCCTGTATCTTCTGCACCGGCAGCGAAAGAGGTTATCTTCCTGTCCGCAGATGCATTCGGCGTACTTCCTCCAGTATCTATCCTGACACCGGAGCAGACACAGTACTACTTCCTTTCCGGATTCACAGCTAAACTTGCTGGTACAGAGCGTGGAATCACAGAGCCTACTCCTACATTCTCCGCATGCTTCGGACAGGCATTCCTTGAGCTTCATCCGACAAAATATGCTGAGGAGCTCGTTAAGAGAATGGAGAAGAGCGGTGCGAAGGCATACCTCGTTAACACAGGATGGAATGGAACAGGAAAACGTATCTCCATCAAAGATACTCGTGGTATCATCGATGCTATCCTTGACGGATCTATCCTTAAAGCTTCTACAAAGAAGATCCCATTCTTCAACTTCGAGGTTCCGACAGAGCTTCCGGGCGTAGATCCTGCAATCCTTGACCCACGTGACACATATGCAGATGCTGCAGAGTGGGAGACAAAGGCTAAAGATCTTGCTGCAAGATTTGTTAAGAACTTTGCTAAGTATGAGGGAAATGAGGCTGGTAAAGCACTCGTTGCAGCTGGTCCTCAGGCATAATCATTCATTTCAACAGAATACAGATCGTAGACTTAACCGGGAGCGGATTTATTCGCTCCCGGTTTTTTGACAAACAACTGCGGATCTGTTATTTGATATAGAGCTGTGCAGTGCGAAGCATGTTTTCAGACATGGAATAAACAGAAAGTTGAAGATATCTACCTGTAAAATAAAAAACTTTGACTTGACTAACAGAGCGTTCATGGTGTATCCTTGCTGAGAAGTCGGACGGGAGACCCGTAAGACTGCAATTCTCTTTGCACTGCATTACATTCGAACAGGATGCGAGATCAACAGTACAAACTGAGCAGGCGATGCTTTTCGGAATCGAAAATATTTATCCGAAGGCATGGGGCCGGGCCGCAGGAAGCGGCAGCGGATATGGATTTAAACGTAATTGCAAAGAACCTGCATTCACGGAATATGAGGTGAAGCAGAATGTGACTTTGCTTTCAGACATATCTGCGGGACAGTGTATGTTTCGCAGGTATGTCTTTTTTACTGCAAAAATATGGATGGAACAGAAGGTAGAAGCTGGGATATCCCTATACAGAAAAGAAAGAACACCGGCGGAAATCGCACTGCAGCGAGTAGTGAAGGAACCGCCGGTTTTTTCACGGAAAATGTTGTGCCATAAGAAGAACCTGATCATATATTAAAAGGAGGTCCTGTTTATGGAACACAAAGAAAACAAAACAATTATACATGATACAGAAAAAACAGCTTCATGGGAACAGCAGACAGCAATGAAGGTATCCGGGATCAGTATCCTGGTAAATCTTTTATTGTCCGTATTTAAACTGGTTGCCGGTATTGTGGCACATTCAGGAGCAATGATCTCTGATGCCATTCATTCGGCATCAGATGTGGGAAGTACCTTCATCGTGATTATCGGTGTCCGTCTTTCTGCAAAGAAATCAGACAAAGAGCACCAGTACGGACATGAAAGAATGGAATGTGTCTCTTCTATTGTTCTTGCAGGAATGCTGCTTGTCACTGGTATTGGGATCGGAGTTACCGGTGCCCGTGACATTGTAAAAAGCACATCCGGCGGAACCATTGCCATTCCGGGAACACTTGCACTGGTTGCTGCAGTGGTATCCATTGTGGTAAAAGAGTGGATGTTCTGGTATACAAGAGGTGCCGCAAAGAAGATTAATTCAGGAGCTCTGATGGCAGATGCATGGCACCATCGTTCAGATGCACTTTCCTCCATCGGAGCGTTTGTCGGCATCTTCGGTGCAAGACTGGGATACCCGATCCTGGATCCGATCGCCAGCATCGTGATCTGCGTTATGATCGCTAAGGCATCGATCGACATTTTCAGGGATGCCATTGACAAGATGGTAGATCATTCCTGTGATGTAAAAACTGAGGAATCCATGAAGAGAGAGATCCTCAAGGTACCGGGCGTCAGAAGAGTAGACCTTCTTAAAACCCGTCTTTTCGGATCCAAGATGTATGTGGATATCGAGATCGCAGCAGATGGAAATATTTCCCTCTGCGATGCACATGATATTGCGGAAAATGTACATCATACGATCGAGAATAAATTCAAAAATGTAAAGCACTGTATGGTGCATGTAAATCCGATCAACGGATAAAAAAACAAGCTGCCGGAGCGACCTTGTGATCGTCATCCGGCGGCTTATTTTTGTATAGAGAAACACCCGGTAGGGGAGCTACCGGGTGTTTCGAGGGGAGTATAAATAATTAAATAAGGGGTTATGTAAAAAAAATTTTTGAAGGGTAAATTCTTTTTACAAGAATGATTATAATATAAATTGGAAAAAAAAGCAACATGATTTTGGCGAATAATCTCCAAACTTTTTGGGATACTATTTCCTGTAATAAAAAGCGGCAGAAAGCTTCGGAAAGCCGTAAAATCAACTTCATCAGGAGGTAATTCAAATGGCGAAAAATTACGAAACAGACAGAAATGAGTCTAATTATGCAGGAAAAAATCACGGGGAAAGTGCTTCCAGAAACTGCGGAAAAAACAGCTCTAAGAACAGTTCGGGAAATTCTTCCAGGAACAGTTCCAAAAGCAGCTACGGAAACAAAATTTCCGATGAATATGATTCTGAGAAGGATAGAGGCTCTGACAGATATTAAATGATAAGAAAAGCGGGAAAAGCCAGAGATGGCTTTTCCCGCTTAAATACATATAAGGGAACATTCACCCGGAAGCTTCCATATAATATACCAAAAAGAGGAGATTTTTTCCATGTTTCAGATCGAAACTATCTCTGCAAAAATGCTGGATTATTATGTGGAGCGCAGTGACGCTGTTATCATAGATCTCCGGGATCCTGCCGCATACAGAAGGGGACATGTCCGGAACGCGGCAAATATTCCATACAGAGAGCTGGAGGAATATCTTGAGAAAAAACAGGATCAGAAATACCGTTTTCCCAAAGATAAACTGCTGATACTTTACTGCGATCGCGGCGGTGCCAGCATGCAGGCTGCCCGGAGCCTGGCAAGACAGGGCTGCCGTACCAGATCCGTGATCGGTGGATTTGCCGCCTACAGAGGGAGAAATCTTGTGCGCGGATAAAACAACAAATCTTGTATTTTAAAGTAAATCATGATAATGTAAAGAACAGAGATAAAAACCAACACAAATTACAAGGAGAAAAGATTATGAAATATATGTTTGCATCCGATGTACATGGTTCGGCATATTACTGCCGGAAAATGCTGGAAGCATATGACGCGGAGAAGGCGGAGAGACTGGTGCTTCTGGGAGATCTGCTTTATCACGGACCAAGAAATGACCTTCCGAAGGAATACGCACCAAAGGAAGTCATCCGCCTTTTAAATGAGAGAAAAAAACAGATCTACGCAGTACGCGGAAACTGTGAGGCAGAGGTGGATCAGATGGTCCTGGACTTCCCGGTTATGGCAGATTACTGTATCCTTGCCATCGAGGGAAAAACGATGTATGCCACACACGGTCACATCTATAATAAGGATAATCTTCCGCCGATGATGGATGGAGACATTCTGATCCACGGCCATACACATGTGCTGAAAGCAGAAAACATGGGAAATTATATCCTTCTGAACCCAGGTTCCGTATCCATTCCAAAGGAAGGCAACCCACCAACCTACGCAATCCTTGAGAACGGAATTTTTACAATCAAAGACTTTGAAGGAAATACAGTACGGGAGATCACTTTATGAATCTGTGGGAATTAACAGCGCCCTGCCATTTCGGAACAGAGGCGGTACTGAAACGTGAAATACTGGACCTTGGTTATGAAGTGACCAAAGTGGAAGACGGAAGAGTAACTTTTGAGGCAGACGCCCAGGGTGTGGCAGACGCCAATCTGTTCCTCCGCACCACAGAACGCGTCCTTCTGAAAGTAGGCGAAGTAAAAGCCGAGACATTCGACGAACTTTTTGAGAAGACCAAGGCTCTCCCATGGGAGAATTACATACCGAAGAACGGTAAATTCTGGGTAGCCAAGGCAAACTCCATCAAGAGTAAACTTTTCAGCCCATCCGATATCCAGTCCATCATGAAAAAAGCCATCGTAGAACGTCTCAAAGGCATCTACGGAATTTCCTGGTTCCCGGAAGACGGTCCGGAATTCCCAATCCGTGTGGCATTTATGAAAGATGTGGCCCTGATCGGGATCGATACTTCCGGCGTATCTCTTCATAAGAGAGGATACCGCCAGATGACCGTGAAAGCACCCATCACAGAGACACTTGCCAGCGCACTTCTGATGCTCACCCCCTGGAAAAAGGATCGTATTCTTGTCGATCCGTTCTGCGGAAGCGGTACCTTTCCTATTGAGGCGGCAATGATGGCAGCGGATATGGCACCGGGACTGAACCGTCATTTTCTGGCCGAGAGCTGGGAGCATCTGATCCCGAAGGAATGCTGGGAGGATGCAAGAGAAGAAGCCAGAGAACGTGTAAATCTTGATATTGAAACCGATATCCAGGGCTTTGATATCGATGCAGCTGCCATCAAGGCAGCACGCGCCAACGCAAAAATGGCCGGAGTGGACAAACTGATCCATTTCCAGCAGCGCCCGGTCAATGAACTCCGCCATTCCAAACCCTTTGGTTTTATCGTGACAAATCCGCCATATGGTGAGAGGATCGAAGAAAAATCCAATCTCCCTGCACTGTACCGTGAGATCGGTGAAAGCTATAAGGGGCTGGATCGCTGGTCCATGTATCTGATCACTGCCTATGACAAGGCAGAGAATGATATCGGCCGAAAGGCAGATAAAAACCGTAAGATCTATAACGGAATGATGAAAACCTACTATTACCAGTTTCTTGGACCACGTCCGCCGAAGAAAGGAAGTATTAAAGAATGAAAAAGATCATTTTTGCTACCGGAAATGAGGATAAAATGAAGGAAATCCGAAGGATACTTGCGGATCCTTCTCTGGAGATCCTTTCCCTGAAGGATGCCGGGATCCATGCGGATATTGATGAAAACGGAAAAAGCTTTGAAGAAAATGCCATGATCAAGGCAGAAGCAATCAGTAAAATGACCGGCGAGATCGTTCTGGCAGATGATTCCGGTCTGGAGATCGACTATCTGAACAAAGAGCCTGGAATCTATTCCGCACGCTATATGGGTGAGGATACTTCCTATCATATTAAAAACGCAAACCTGATCCAGCGTCTGGAAGGTGTACCCGATGAGAAACGTACCGCACGTTTTGTATGTGCTATTGCGGCAGCTTTCCCGGATGGCAGAAGAAAGACAGTCCGTGCTGCCATGGAAGGCCGCATCGGCTACGAGGAAAAAGGGGAGAATGGCTTTGGCTATGACCCGATCTTTTATCTTCCGGAATATGGCTGCACTTCCGCAGAGCTTTCCATGGAAGAAAAGAACAGGATCAGCCATCGTGGAAAAGCTCTTTGCCTTATAAAGGAAGAGCTTGTATGAAGGTGCTGATCGTAAGCGATACTCACGGAAGAGATGAAAACCTGGAGATCGTGATAAACCGGGAGGCTCCTTTTGACATGCTGGTACATTGCGGGGATGTGGAAGGCAGAGAATTTTATATTGAAGCCCTTGCAGAATGTCCCTGCAGCATTGTGTCCGGAAATAATGATTTTTTCTCGGATCTCCCGAGAGAAGATGTGATCGAGGTCGAGGGAAATAAGATCCTGGTAACTCACGGTCATTACTACGGTGTATCCATAGCCTTTGATCAGCTGGCAGAAGCTGCCCGCTCAAGGGGATGCAATGCGGCTTTTTTCGGACATATCCACGTGCCGGTTGTTGAAAAGGAAGCAGGTGTGCTTCTGGTAAATCCCGGAAGTCTGGCTTTTCCCAGACAACGGGGACGCCGTCCAAGCTATGCAGTAATGGAGACAGAGGGAAAGGGCGAAATGCACGTAGAGATCCGTTACCTCTGATTCTGGCAGAAAAAACATATAAACTGTCATAATTGATAAAATTTGTGCCAATATTCAGCATATATTAGTCAAAAACGATTGCGAAAGTCAGCTATGTGCTATATAATGAACGAGTAGTTGTTTTTTAGTAATATAGAGCATTCTTTAGGGTACTGACTATGAAAGGGTCTCGTTTCTGAGAATGCAGCAGAGCGGAATGAGAAGGTCCGCTTTACATAAATGAAGGGGGAAAATACACATGACTGCGGTTATTATAGGGAGCATCGGCTTTTTATGCTGCTTCCTGTATGATCATAACAGTATCCGATTGAAAAAAAGCTTTCTTCATCCGTTTTTTAGCATAGGATGTTTCCTGATCGCAGTGTCAACAGGTCTGGTGATCCGGAGCTGCTGGCCGCGGCAGGGAAGTTCTTTTTTTATTTCTGCTGTTTTTCTGACAGCAGCGATCCTGTTTCTGGGACTGTTGATCTATACATTGTTTTTTGCGCTGCCCTTTGATGAGACATATGTCAAAGAAAATCATGAAAGGCTGGCCTATACAGAGGGTGTTTATGCACTCTGCCGACATCCTGGCGTTCTGTGGTTCGCCGGATTTTATTTTTGCCTGGCCGGATTTCTGGGATCCGGGAAGGCACTGAGGGCTTTTGGGGTCCTTATCGTGTGGAACATATTTTACATTTTTTACCAGGACAGGATCGTGTTTCCGGAAACATTCAGTAATTACGGAGCGTATCAGCAGACAACTCCCTTTCTGATCCCGGACCGAAACAGTACAGCTGCCTGTATAAAAACGTGGCGAAAAGGGGGGAAAGGCGGTGAGTCTTGGCGAAAAACTTCGAAAACAGCAGTATGATGCTATCTGGAAAGAATATTGCGGATTTCTTGATCTGACAATGCAGGATTACATGAAGATCCAGAATCGCCTGATGGAAGAGCAGATCCAGCTCTGGTCAGACTGTGAATTGGGCAAAAGCATTCTGAAGGTCAGGAGGCCATCCGGGATCGACGAGTTCCGTCGGCTGGTACCTCTTACCACTTATGAGGATTATGCGGATATGCTCCTCCAGAAGAGAAGTGAAACTCTTCCGGGGAATCCGATCATCTGGATACAGACGACCTGGGAAGGCGGGCGCCATCCGATAAAGGTGGCACCATACACGAGAAGTATGCTGGATACCTACAGGAACAATGTAGTTGCCTGCCTCATATTAGCTACAAGCCGCGAAAAGGGCAAATTTGATGTGGAGGAAACGGACAAGATCCTTTACGGACTGGCACCGCTGCCTTTTGCTACCGGCCTTTTTCCACTGGCGCTGAGAGAAGATATCGACATCCGTTTTCTTCCGGAAGTGGAAGATGCGGTAAATATGAGTTTTAGTGAGCGGAACAAAGAGGGCTTTAAGATGGCCATGAAACAGGACGTGGAATTTTTCTTCGGACTTGGAAGTGTAGCCTATGCAGTAAGCCAGAGTCTCACCGGAAGTGTATCATCAGGAAAAAGCAAAACCTCCTTTTCGGAACTCCTGCAGTATAAACCAAAGATGCTGAAAAGGATCCTGAATGCCAAAAAGATCTGTGAGAGGGAGAAACGGGAGCTTCTTCCGAAAGACCTTTTTCACCTGAAGGGATTTATGGTGGCAGGAACCGACAATCAGTGCTATAAGGATGATCTGGAGAAAATGTGGGGAGTTCGGCCCATGGAGCTTTTTGCAGGAACGGAACCTTCTATTATAGGAACCGAGACCTGGACCAGGAACGGAATGTACTTTTTTCCGGATACCTGCTTTTATGAATTTATCACCGAAAAGGATATGCTCCATAATTATGAGGATCCCACGTTCACTCCTCCGACCTATCTTATGGATGAAGTTGTTCCCGGGGAGAAATATGAGCTTGTGATCACTGTGCTGAAGGGCGGAGCCTTTGCCAGGTACCGTGTGGGAGATATGTATCGGTGCGTGGGTCTTACCAACCAGGAGGACCGGACACAGATTCCAAGATTTGAGTACATAGATCGTGTTCCGTGGATCATTGATATCGCAGGATTCACCAGGATTTCGGAAAATGGTATCAAAAGTGTGATTCAGTTGTCTGGGCAGCCGGTTACGGATTGGATCGCAGTGAAAGAATATAATGAGAAAAAACGCCCATATCTGCATCTTTATATAGAAGTAAAAAAAGAAGCGCTGATGTATCAGGCTATGAGCACGGACATTCTGAAAGAGCTTCTGACCACGTATTTCAAATATATCGATCAGGATTACCGGGATCTGAAGAAAATCCTGGGAATGGATCCCCTTGTGGTGACCATCCTGCGCTGTGGTACCTTTCATCTTTATGAGTCCAGAAAAGGACGGAAACCACGGCATATGAGCACTCCTTATTATGAGGTGGCGGAACTTTTGAGACTGCAGGATGAGATCGGATTCGGGAATATGAGGAAGTAACTATGGAAAGCTATATATCATTTTCAATCATTTCAGTTTTTTTCTATACATTTATGATACTGACTCTTCTGGCTGGTAAGCGCAGCCGGATCATCAACAGCTTCATGTGTGTGCTGGGAGGAATGCTCTGCTGGACGCTGGGCTCTTTTCTGATGCGTATGGAAGCAGGACCCTCTTACATCCTGTGGTATTATGTGTCTCTGGCAGGAATCCTGTTTCTGCCATATTTTTATTATGTATTCATCAGCGCATTCATGGGAGTGCGTATGGGCAGAAAAAGCAGAATCCCATTGCTTTTGATGCTGCTGCTTTTTGTGATCAACATCCCGGGCGGGATCATCCTGCGCTGGCCAGATCTGATCCGTAAAAACGGTGGTGCGCATTTTGTTTATAAGATCACCCCCTGGTTCCTTCTGTTCTTTGTGGTAGCAGGGATCACCATTATCCAGATTTTTATTACCATGTACCGCGGATGCCGGAGACACCCCGAATACCGCAAACAGATCGAACCGATCCTTGTGGGGATACTGATCATTTTTGTGGGAAACCTTGCGCTGGCAGTGCCGGCATTTTCCGGATTCCCCATCGATATTGTCAGCGGTCTGATCAATGCTGTCCTGATGCTTTATGCACTGACCAGAAGACGGCTGTTCCAGATGCGCCGTCTTGCGTCAGATGGGGTTTGCTTTGGTGTGGGAGTGGTTCTGACGGTAGTACTGTTTATCAATCTTTCACCGTATCTGATGAACTATATCCGAATGCTGCTCCCTGCAGCCAGTGAGTATCATGTGCTGATCTTTTCTTTCGTTTTTCTCATATCTGCATGGCTGGTCACAGTGCTGTGGAAATGTCTGATGAACAATGTTTTTATCAAAAAAGAGATCCAGCAGTCTCAGGAGCTGAAAGATTTCAGCCAGTCAGTATCCAGGACGCTCCGGGTAGGAGAAATCCTGCGTAATACGGTAAATGTGCTGAAGGAAACTACCAATGCAGGACGGATCTATATTTGCCTGAAAGACAAAAAATCAGGGGAATATCAGGCTGTTTACAGCAACCGTCCGTTGAACGACCTGACCTTTTCGCTGAAAGCGGATAATCCGGTGGTTACTTGGCTTACCAGAAATGAGGACTGTGTGGTGATCCGGGATTTTCGTTCTTCCACAGCCTACAAATCCATGTGGGAATCGGAGAAACATATGTTTTCAGAGCTGGGTATCGAATACTGTGCAGGTCTTCGACAAAATGATGATCTGGCCGGGATCATTGCGATTTCCGGTGACGGACACAGGAACCTGAACCATAATGACCTTGCCATGCTGTCTTCGGTCAGCTCGGTAGCTTCCATTGCCATCAAAAATGCCAGACTCTATGAGGCGGCATGGACTGAGGCAAGGACCGATGAACTGACGGGCCTTCTGAACCGGAAATATTTTTATGAGATCCTGGATGAGGAATACGGAAAAAATAAAGAGGGTTCGCTTGCACTGATCCTGTTCAATATTGATGATTTCAAGCTGTACAATCAGCTGTACGGAAATCAGCAGGGAGATGTTGCACTTCGAAAGGTGGCAGATATCATCCATGCAAGTGTGGGAGAACAGGGATATGTGGCACGTCACAGTGCCAAGGAATTTGCGGTCCTGATGCCAAATTACGATGTATTTTCCGCCAGAAATCTGGCAGAATCCATACAGAAGCAGATTCTGTATATGCGCAACGATTCTGCAGACTACAAGCTGAAGATCCTTACGGTAAGTGTGGGGATCAGTGCGGCACCTTATGCAGCCCGCTCAGCAAAGGAGCTTCTGGATAATGCGGATCTGGCAGTATATCATGTAAAGCGCAGCGGTAAAAACGGCATCGAGATTTTTGACACCATGCTGAAGGAAAGCCTGGATGAAGAAAATGCGGGAAAGAAATCTGATCATGAACATATTTATCAGTCCTATGAATCCACGATCTATGCGCTGACTGCAGCCATTGATACCAAAGATCATTATACCTTCGGACATTCCAACAATGTGGCTTATTACGCAACGAGTCTTGCGAAGGCGCTGAACTATACAACGGAAATGGTGGAGATCATCCGTCAGGCGGCGCTTCTTCATGATGTTGGAAAGATCGGGATTCCGGAGCATATCCTGAACAAAGAAGGCAAGCTTACGGATGAAGAGTATGAGATCATGAAAGGTCATGTGGAAGCATCCATCGGGATCATCCGCCACCTTCCGTCACTGGATTATGTTATCCCTGCAGTTATCGGTCATCACGAACGTTATGACGGAAACGGCTATCCAAGGAGAATCGCGGGAGAAGATATCCCGGCATCTGCAAGGATCCTCTGCATCGCAGATTCCTTTGATGCCATGACATCCAAACGTTGTTATAAGGAACTGATGCCGGTGGAAAAAGCTCTTCGGATCATAAGAGAAGAGGAAGGAAAACAGTTCGATCCGGATATGGCGGAGGTATTTATCCACATATTTCGGGAAGGCAAGATTCATCTGGCAGAACCGGCGGAGCTGAAACGGGAAGAAAAAGCATAAAGAATATTAAGATTACGGGTCTGACAAGCTATGTCAGGCCCGTTTTTGTGAAGCATATGAAGAAAGCTTTATTTATCATCGCCGGTAAGGCGAAGTACATCCCGGATCTCATCCACATTCATATCCAGGATCACGGCAAGCTCATCAATGGTGAATTTAGTGGCGTCATCATCGTCTGTGAGTTCTTTGACCGCAGCCTCCAGGTTTTCTACCTTGGATACCAGATAGTCGTCACGGAATTTCTGCTGTGTCTGTTCCTCGATGGCATGAAGGATTCCGCTGCGGATACGACCACGCATCCAGGTATCGTTTTTCTCCTGTGGGTCTGTCTCTTTGAGAGACGCCAGAAGGGCCAGATTTGCCTCCTGAATGAGATCGGCCAGGTGGATTTCCTCACAGTTCAGTTCAGCGGCCATCTGGGCTGCCTGAGCCATGTAGAACTGTGTCAGTGCACCTTCGGCAGCAGTGTCTCCCTTTGCAAAGGCCTGAAAGAGGGAAGCAAGATCGTCCGGATCAAGTCCCTCCGGGGAAAAGCTTTCCATATAGTCACTGAGATAAGCCTGTTCCTCGGCAGTAAGAGCAGCACGGGTACCCGGAAGCTCTTCCTTGCCCTGGGATTCGGATGAAACAGCATCTGCTCTGTCAGCACCGGTGCCCTCATCGGTGCCTTCGATGGTGATCCCTTTTAATTTGAGATACTGCAGGATCTTTACAAGCTGTGAAGTGCTCAGATCCGATTCATCGAAATGGTCACGGATCTGCTGCTGGGAGAGCTGCTTATTGTTTTCCTCAGCGATGGCACAGATGTCATTAAGCTTCTGCTGAAATAATTTTATATCCATGTAAAAACATCTCCTTATTGTTTGCTTTTTTTCTTGACTTAAATTATGGTTTCATGATACCATAAGCCAGTCACAAATGACAAGAAAACCTTTAAATAGGCGGAAAAAACGTGAAAAAAAGTTTTTTTAAAAAAATTCAAAAAAGGTGTTGACATTTGTAGATTGCTATAATATAATATCACTTGTCGTCAGGCAGGAAACGAAAACGAAACACAAACGAAGGCGACAACAACTTAATAAAAACCATAAGTAAATGGTACATCGGGGTGTGGCTCAGTTTGGCTAGAGCGCCTGGTTTGGGACCAGGAGGCCGCAGGTTCGAATCCTGTCACCCCGACTGCTGTAAACTTATTACCGCAAGCATGCGGGTGTAGTTCAATGGTAGAACACCAGCCTTCCAAGCTGGATACGTGGGTTCGATTCCCATCACCCGCTTCTCTGAGAAGAGAGCATGTGTCTGTAGCTCAGCTGGATAGAGCAACGGCCTTCTAAGCCGTGGGTCGGGGGTTCGAATCCCTTCAGGCACGTTGTGGTGGGTATAGCGCAGTTGGTTAGCGCGCCAGATTGTGGCTCTGGAGGCCCAGGGTTCGAATCCCTGTATCCACCCTTCGCCCATTGGGCTATCGCCAAGCGGTAAGGCACAGCACTTTGACTGCTGCATTCGCTGGTTCGAATCCAGCTAGCCCAGTCCTTTTTTATGGGGTATTAGCTCAGTCGGTAGAGCACTTGACTTTTAATCAAGTTGTCCGGGGTTCGAATCCCCGATGCCTCATTAGCGGAAAGCATTTGCTTTCCGTTATTTTTTTATCATCAGACAGGATGAAAACATAATTGAATATGCGGATATGGCGGAATTGGCAGACGCGCTGGTTTTAGGTACCAGTGGGCAACCGTGCAGGTTCAAGTCCTGTTATCCGCATCATGACGAATGTTTTTACAGCATTTAGCTGTCAAAGAACATTCGTCATTTTTTATTTGCTAAATAGCGACATCACAAGGGGCGTAGTTCACAACTACGCCTTTTCTTGTATTCACCGACACATCGGGTGTCGGCAAAGGAAGTGCGCTTGGAATCTCGATGGTGCCCACGCAGTTGTAGTGAATGCGGAGCCGCTGCTCCCATACACCGTTGACCTTTTCTGCATTGAACACTTCGATTTTTTCCACCAGTTCATTCAGCATCCGGGGTGTCAGCTTTTTTGCTCTGGTGTACTTGCGAACCAGACTGATAAACATATCCGTTGTCATAGTTCGGCTGCTCTGCTTTTCGATTTCGGAGCGGAGCTGTTTGATTTTCTCGGTCAGCTCCTTTTGCTCGTCCTCATATCTCCGGGACATTCTGGAAAAGCGTTCGTCAGAGATTTTGCCGGAAACATTGTCCTCATAGATGCGCTCAAAAAGGCCGTCCAGTTCTTCATCACGGGCAAGGAGTGCTTTCAACTCTTTCTCTTTCAGCTTGCGGTCGGCTTCGTCCGCCTGCTGGGAGTGCCCGATAATAGCCTTCAAAAAGTCGTCCTCATAGAGGCTGGCAAACTTGGTCAGCCGCCGAATCTCGCCCAGCACCACTTCTTCCAGAAAGTCTACCCTGATGTAGTGGGTGGATTGGCAGGTGCCACGGTTGCCCTTGTAGTTGGAGCAGTTGAAATACTTGATTTCCGGGTTGCCCTGATTGAAGTGGAAATGCAGATTGCAGCCGCAGTCTGCGCAGACAAGCAAGCCAGAGAACATATTGTGTTCTCCGTTGCTGGTACGGCGTTTGCGCATTTTTCCGCGTTTCTGCTGTACCTGTTCAAACACGGCTCGCTCAATAATTGGCTCGTGAACATTTTGGAACACTACCCAATTTTCCGGGTCGTTATGAATCCGCTTCTTATTCTTGTAGGACTTGGAGTAGGTTTTGAAGTTCAGAACATCACCACAATACTCCTGCTGGTACAGAAGATGGGTAATCGTGGAGCCATTCCACTTGGTGGCGGGGCGCGTCTTGGTCTTTCCGGGACGGCCGATGCCTTTCTGAATCCAGTAGGCCTGCGGCGTCAGGATGCCTTCCTTTTCAAACTGGGTGGCAATCTGTTCCGTGCCAAAGCCCTCCAACGTCATATCAAAAATGCGCCGGACAACTTGTGCAGCTTCTTCATCAATGACCCAATGCTTGGGATTGTTCGGGTCCTTGATATATCCATAGGGAGGAAGTCCCATCGGTTCGCCGGAGTTGCCTTTGATTTTATTACTGATACGGCGTTTCTTGCTGATGTCACGGGCATACCACTCATTGAACAGGTTTCGGATGGGTGCCAGTTCGTTTTCTCCCTCGGCCGTGTCGATGTTGTCCGAAACGGCAACAAGTCGGATGTCATGGTCTGGGAAAAATTCTTCTGTCAGCCGCCCGACCTCGATATAGTTTCGGCCCAGACGGGAAAGGTCTTTGACGAACACAGCAGAGGCTTTTCCTTGTTCAAGCTGCTGCATCATTTCAACGAAACCGGGACGGTTCATGGTCACGCCGGAAATGCCATCATCCAGAAAGTGAACCAGATTGGTATAGCCTTTTTCCTTTGCAACTTTGGTGAGCAGTTTCTTTTGGTTGCCGATGCTGTAACTCTCGCCCTCCAAATTATCATCACGGGAAAGACGCTCATAGAGAAAAGCGGTTGCTTCACGGGATTTCTTGTTACTCGACTGTTTCATACTCGCTCCTTTCTTGGGACAGTCGAATAGCAAATTCACTTGTACACCTATATTATAACACAATCCGCTTTCTCTGTCCGCTGCCTCCCGAAAGGTCATTATAATTTTTCGCTTTCGGATTTCATCAGCCGAAGAAGAACTTCTCCTAAGGTCTGGGAACTTTCTTCTTTGAACACCGGCTCAACGATAAAGGAGCGATTGCCAATACGATAAGTCGAATCCAGAGTAAGCATCTCTGGATTTTTTGTTTTTTCAGGGTTTGTCTTTTTCGCTTGCATCGTAAAAATCCCCTTTCTTAAAAATCAAAAAATGAGCCAACGGATGGCTGTTGGCAGCAACCCACGGGAATCTCACCCCTGCATTCCTCATGCAGCCCTACTCATTGCCTGCGACGCTCTGAACGCTCGGACTTTGACGGTAAGGGAGTATCAGCCTGCCTGTATGTCATGGCCCGCAAGCAGCCGCGCTTGCATTGCGGCGTGGTGATGATCGCTCCACTTTTCAAAGAAAAGCATCGTGGCGCACCCGCCGTCCGGCTCGATACAGACAGCAACGTGTCCGTTTGCCCTATGATGCACCGCCATTGTCCTGCGGGCATGTTTTTCAAGGTGCAGTCCCGAAACGTGGAAAGGGTCAGACCGTTTCGGCTTTGGTTACAATAGAAGAAATCAGTTTGATTTCCAGATGGCGTTTCATGTACTCGTCTATGCACACATGAGGCTGACCGTGCTTGTCATAGAGAATGCCTGTACAGAGCTTGTTGATATAACCTCTGTAATGTCGCAAAACCTGTTCAACTGCATCGGTATCCCCAGCGCAGGCAGAGCGAATCACCGAGAGCGGTAAAAACTCTCTGCTCGTGTGTTCATAGGAGTTCATTTACGCCTAACCTCCCTCCGGCAAGTGCGCCTTTAGCTTTTTTTGCAGCTCGTTCAGCGTTTTTGTCCGGTGGCGCTGTACAGCACTCCGGGACATTCCCATGAGGTCGCCAATCTCGCCATCGCCCAGTTCCAGAACGCAAAACAGAATCAGAATGCTTTGTTCTTGCTTTGGCAGAGTGGCAAACGCATTGGCAACAAGTTCATTGTCGATGTGCAGATCACAGCCGTAGGATGAAAATACAAATTCTTCACTTGGATAATGGTCTACACTCGTGAGCTGCCCCAGTTCTTCCAACGAAAGAACGCTGAATGACTTTTCACGGTCAAGCAGACGTTTCTTATTTCGGTGATAGTTCCGGGCCTCATTTCGCAGCACCGCTTTGCAGAACGCATCGAATCGGTACTGTTCGCCATCGTTGCGAGGGATAGCTTCCATCTTCTCACCCCCTTTCCGTGGGGATGTCGGGTGGATTTTTCCCTTTCCGCTAATATGACACCTGAAACACCCGATTCTGCCCGCTTTTTTGAAAATTTCCAAAAATATTTTTGAAACAGGCAGCTTTTCAGGCGGCAATAGAAAAGCCCAGCAGACCGAAAACGGCCAACCGGGCATAATGGCAGCACGAAACGCGCAGTAGCTACATCGTATAGTACATAGTAAAAGCCCTGCTGACCCTGTGCGGGAGCAAGGCTTTTTTTGACAGTTCAAAGCTAGGCGTTCGATAGAATATCAGGCGCATGGCGGCATCCTCCTAGTGGCCGCCATACGGACGATGAAACGCTTTGATAAGCAAAAAAGAACCGGCGGCCTTGATTTTCTCAAAAGCCGCCGGTTCAAAATGGGCGCGCTGATATGTCTGCTGTACGACGGCTTTTTTTCTTTTGCCGTCGTGCGGCAGCTTGCTAACAGGCTATTTCTCTTTATGAGGATTATTATAAAATCCAAATGTTACACAAATGTCCGAGGTGCCTTTGATTTCGACAGAAAAACAGGCTGAATTATTACAAAGCTCGGACATTTCAAAAGAATCTTTTGAAAAACACTAAAGAAGCGGAGCAGCTAAAATCTGCTCCGCTTCGATATGATTGATCTAAGGATGTTTTGCTATTTGATTAAACTCACTCTGTCAACCGCAATCGCTCCACAACTGGAAGGTTAACGTCAGTTTTGTAGACCCATATAGGCACAATAAGGCAGATTAGCAACACCAGTCCAGACACCAGCACCAGTGGGATAAATGGATAGGAGAAAACAGCATAATAGGCCACTTTACTAAAAATCATATATAGCAAGATGAAGATTGCTGTTCCAATGGTGACTGCAAGGGAAAGGGAAACGCCCCAATAATAGAAACCTTCCATAAATAGCATTCGTTTGATTTGTCGCTTTGTCATTCCAATGCTTTCAAGAACAGCTAATTCATAGCGCCGAGTATTTACATTGACAACCATTGTATTGACAAAGTTCATGACACCAACAAGCAGCAGGATCACGGACAACCCTGTTCCTAAAACCTTTGCTGTAATGAGATATTCCTGCATTTCTTCTCGCCGTTCATATCGGGATATAATATCAATGTTAGCTTGTGATGCGGTGATTTGCTTTAATTCTTGCAGTATACTTTCGTCATGTTGACCATCCGTATCAAAGGCCACGCGGAACACTCTATATTGCGGAAAGAGTTCTTTCAAAGCTGTTTGACTAATATACAAATCAGGAGCCGTCCCTCTCTCATTGCCTCCTCCTGCTCGAAACCCTTCATTCAAATAACCGTTCGCTACAATAAAGGAATGCTGTCCGTTCTGCGTCTGGATTGTTATTTCCTGCCCCGGCTGAATAAGGTCTTCTACTGTTTTGGACAGCAGCACAACCTTTCCTTGTTCAAAGGCAGACGTGTCAATAGGCAAGTTTAAGGTTTTATTGATTTCTTCCAAATATGCACTGTCAATTCCAAAAACCCCACTAAAAAAGTTTTGCTGATAATTTTCTAATTTTGCCGGATCAGAAAAATCAATGCTGTTTACTCCGTCTAATGACGCAAGAAACTCGTGAAATACAGCATCGTCATATACAACATCTGCTACTACTTGAGGATAAGGTGCATAGGTCAACCTCAAATTCTCAATGCCGTCAAGCTGACCAATCTCTGAAACCATTTCGCTGGAAATTAAATCTTCTCTTTCGTGGATACTATATGTGAGTGCAAAATCGCTTACTCCCCATTGGCTCACATAATTCTCCGGGCTTAAACCATGTAATAGCCCTGTGACGACAAGGAACAAGGAAAGGCCGAAAAAAAGCGATGCAAAAACAAGGGTTGTACTCTTAGCATTACGAAAGACATTGTTCCATGCCATTCTGGACAACTTCATTTTGCTACAATTTCTGGCGCTGCTCTTTGTGCGGGCTGCTGTATATTGGAGTGCTGCTATTGGTGAAACACTTCCGGCAATTTTGGCGGGCTTCATGCTTGCAATCATAACGGTAATGAACGTAAATATGGCCGCTCCTATGAAAATAAACGGCGAAAAAGATACTTTTGTTCCCACATCAGAATTTGTTGAATACATCATATTCAGGAAGTAAGGAACAATGCCAAAGGAAACAACCGCACCAAGTAACAGACCAATCGGAATACCAATACAAGAGATTCTGATTGCCTGCTTATAGATAATTCTCTTTATCTGCCTTTGGGTCGTTCCAATCGTTTTAAGACGGCCATAGAATTGCACATCTTTTATGACAGAGACATAAAGAATATTATAAATCAGCAGATAGCCGCTAAAGGATATAAAAACTGCTAAAATTATTACAGCTAAAATAATAGTTCCACCATTTGCCTGTTCTAATGGTACAATTTCAAATGTTTGCCCTTCTGTAAAGTCAATCTCACGCCGCAATCTTTCACAGTTTTTGTCAGCATTATCATTGCCTTGAAAACGGATCATTGCCGTAACACTATTATCCAGTGATACATTTAAGCTATCCTTAAAAGCGGATGAAACATAAACATAACCACGATTATTTGTGCGCATTGGAATGTAGTCCGTATAGTAGCCCGACAGCAAAAAGGTGTCCGTGACATAATCATAGCTATCGCCAATTTGGTATGACAACACAATCTCCATCCCTATTTGCGGATCAGAAATGCCCATCTGTTCAAGCACCCATGTAGGTAGCATAATTTCGTTTTTACTTGATGGGTAATTTCCTACAACACCTGATATAGTAGGAAGACGGTGGTGTTCCCACTCTGTATCATTTATCCATACTACACCTAATCTTGCGTTTCTCAATTGTTCTGTATCAACACTACCTAAACGCTGCTGTATACCTACGTCAAGGACAAGGTTTGATTTTGAAATTTCAACCAACTGATTTTCTGTTACATTTGTGATTCCGACATCAGCGGTAGTTCCCATTAACCGAATTTGTTGCATTTGGTAGGTTTCAAAGTAACTAAAACCAATACTGAATGTCGCAGTTATCATAAATGCAGTTAGCACAAGAGCAATGATTGCAAATAAATTACGCTGCCGTTCACGATGCAAACTGCGCTTTGCCAGCTTCTTTTCAATGTCACTGGTATCATTTTCAAAAGGCCATGTCATAGTCTGCCACCTCCTTACTCCACAATCTTGCCATCCTCAATGCGGACAATCCGATCTGCAAGGCGGGCTATGTCGTTATTGTGGGTAATCATCACAACAGTCTGCCGGAACTCCGCACTTGTGCGCTTGATAAGCCCCAGCACCTCGGCGCTGGTCTTGCTGTCAAGGTTGCCGGTCGGCTCGTCGGCCAGCACGATAGCCGGTTTGGTAATCAGAGCGCGGGCAATCGCCACACGCTGCTGCTGGCCGCCGGAAAGATTGTTAGGCATATTTTTCAGTTTATCTTCCAGCCCCAGCAGGTGAACGATCTCGTCCAAAAACTTCTGATCCACCGTGTCCCCGTCTAACTCCACCGGCAGGACGATGTTCTCATACACATTCAGGATGGGAACAAGGTTATAGTTCTGGAAGATAAAGCCGATGTTGCGGCGGCGGAAGATGGTAAGCTGCTCGTCGTTCATTTTTGACAGCTCTTTGTCCCGGACAATGACATTGCCGGAAGTAGGGGTGTCCAGCCCGCCCATCATGTGAAGCAGGGTAGACTTGCCGCTGCCGGAGGTTCCCACAACAGCCACAAACTCGCCGTCCTCCACGGAGAAGTTCACGCCGTCAAGGGCGCGGGTGATGTTCGGCTCTGTGCCGTAATACTTTTTCAGATCAATCGTCTGTAAAACGCTCATACTCAAAACTCCTTTCAAGGCTTTCTGCCTGTTGATAAGGGTATTGTAAAACCCAAATGTCCGCGAAATGTTACAGCGGCCAAAAAATTTCATTGAAAATCAGGGTGAAATGTTACAACGCTCGGACATTTCAAAAAAATTTACGGCGGCAGCCGGAAATGGCCGTCCGCCGCGTTCTATTTTGTAGGCAGCATAATGGAAAATTCCGAACCCTTGCCCGGCTCCGAAACCACTTTGATATAACCGCCCTGTCGCGTTACGATCTCGCGAGCCAGATATAGGCCAATGCCCACGCCCTGCTGTTCGTGTACTTCTTCCTCACGATAGAAGCGCCGGAAGATGGCGGCCTGATTGCTTTCAGAAATGCCCTTGCCGGTGTCGGTCACTTTGATCTCCACATACATTTCCCACAGCACCACCGACACAGCGATTTTCCCGCCCGCCGGGGTGTACTTCACCGCATTGTCCAGCAGGTTAAAGAGGGCTTCGGATGTCCACTTGCTGTCATGGGAAACGGTCAAATCCTCTGGGCAGTCCACGGACACGGCAATTTCCTTTTTCTCCGCTGCATACACGATCCCACTCATGGCCTGTGCCACAGTATCAAAAAGGCGGCCCGGTTTCTTATCCAACTGGATCACGCCCGTTTCCAGCCGGGAGGTTTTCACAAGGGCCTGAAAGAGAAAGTCCAGTTTATCTGTCTGGGTGCGGATTCCACGGATAAAATCGGTACGCTCCGCCTCGGTCATAGGCTTTTCCAGCAGGGTGTCCGTCGCCATTTTCAGATTGCTTACCGGCGTTTTCACCTGATGGGAAATATCCGATACAAGGGTCTGTAACTCCTGCCGTTCCTCGTCCACCCGGCGACGGTTCTCCTGCATGATCTGGTAAAGTCTCGCCAGCCGGTGCCCGATTCTGGCGAGCTGGGTTTCGCTGTCCTCTGGCCGCTGGGGTGCTTCATTTCCGGCGATCATGTGGTCTAAGGTCTGGCACAGGTCAGCGGTAAACTGCGACAACCGCTTTCCAAACGCCTGCGTCAGTACAAAAATCCCCACAAGGGCGCACAACAGCAGCGCCCCGCCCGTCAGCAGCACCGCCGTCTGTTTTGTCACAAGAAACAGGGCTATGGTAATCCCGGACATGGAGAGGACAAGCCCTATTGCCACCCGGCCAAATAGCCGCTTTACCGATAGATTTTGAAACTTCATTTTGCCTCGCCTCCCGTCCATTGATAGCCCATACCGTAAACGGTCTTGATGTATGGCACACCTCCGTCGGCTTCAATCTTGCTGCGAATCCGGCTGATGGAGGTTGTCAGGGTGTGTTCGTCCACAAACCTCTCGTCTATATCCCACAGCTTTTCCAAAAGCTGCCCACGGGTCAGCACTTGCCGGGGATTTTTGCGGAACAGGTTCAGCATTTTGTACTCCATCGGGGATAGGGTCAGGGGCTTGCCGTTTAGGGAAGCCGTCTGCTCCGAGAAGTCCAGAAACAGCCGCCCGTCGTCGTAAATGTCCTTGGCCGGTTTGTGGTGTTCCAGCATGGCGAACATGGCTTTGATTTTCCGCTGCAAGGCCCCGATCACAAAGGGCTTTGTGATGTAGTCCACCGCGCCCACCTCATAGCCCCGTATCTGGTCGCTCTCCTGATCGTTGGCGGTTAGGAAAATCACGATGGTGTCCGAGTGCTGGGGCTTTATCAGCTTGCACAGCTCAAAACCGTTCCCGTCCGGCAGGTTGATGTCCAGCAGCACTAAATCAAATTCCCGCTGGCGGATGGCGTCGGCGGCGGTTCTGGCATTTAGGGCAGAAGTCACGCCGTAGCCGTCTGCGGTCAGGTTGTAGGCCAACATCTTATTCAAAAAACTGTCGTCCTCGACAATTAAAATCTGCTTCACATCCTCACTTCCTTTTCTTTTTGCAAATAGTATAACAGGCAAATGTCCGCGAAATGTTACAGCGGACGGATTTTTCAAAAAAGGGTTTCTTCCTTATTATAGGATAGCCCACTTTACAATACAATGCTCAAACTATGAACAATAAAGTTTAGCAACAATGCGCTTTGCATCATTTCGCCAATCACCCATGAACTATAAAATGTATATGGGTGATGCAGAATGGCGAAAATTGAGGACTGTCCCGGCTTTGAAACGTTCGGAGCGGATGTCAAGGCAGCACGAAAGGCAAAACAGCTTTCCCGCAGTGCGCTGGCCGACATGATACATTGTGACAGCCGGTATCTTGCGAACATCGAAAACGAAGGCACGTTGCCCAGCTTGCCGGTGGTGATTCAGCTGATAAAAATATGTGGTTTGCCCGTGGAGCGGTACTTCAACCCGGAACTCATGCGGGAAGAAAGTGCGGAACGTCAGCGGGTCAGCCACAAGCTGCAGCTTTGCCCGGAAGAATACTTACCCATCGTAGAAGGTGCCATTGACGGTGCCTTACGAATCCATGAACAGGAAAAAGAGCCCGTGTGTGTCTGATTGTCATGCACGGTCATTGAGAGGATGCAAAAGCGTCCTCTTATTTTTTTGTATTTTGCGGGCAAAACGGGGGCGTTTCGGTGTCTTAGTAGTGGGGAAAGGTAACGTAGCAAGCATAGGGAGTGTAGCCACTCCCGGCAGAAATGCTTGCTGGGGAGTACCCCAGACCCCCAAGAAACGAGGTGAAACTATGGCGAACCGAACCCGAAAAATTGTTCTGCGTGTTCCCGTGACGCCGGAGGAACAGGAACTTATCCGGCAGAAGATGGCTCTGCTGCACACACGGAATTTTTCTGCCTACGCCCGGAAGATGCTGATAGATGGTTATGTTGTCCACATCGACACCACCGACATCCGGGCGCAGACCGCCGAACTGCAGAAGATTGGCGTCAACGTCAATCAGATCGCACGGCGGCTGAACAGCATGGGGCCGCTGTACACACAAGATATTACGGACATCAAAGGAGCGCTGGCACAGATATGGCAGTTACAAAGATACATCCTATCAAGTCAACGCTGAAAAAGGCACTGGACTACATTGAGAATCCAGCCAAGACGGATGAAAAAATGCTGGTGTCCTCCTTTGCCTGCTCCTACGAAACCGCCGACATCGAATTTGAACTGCTGCTGTCACAGGCCATGCAGAAAGGCAACAATCTGGCCCACCACTTGATACAGTCTTTTGCGCCGGGCGAAACCACGCCGGAGCAGGCCCACGAGATTGGTCGACAGCTTGCAGATGAAGTCCTGCAAGGAAAATATCCCTATGTACTGACCACGCACATTGACAAGGGGCACGTCCACAACCACATCATTTTCTGTGCTGTGGACATGGTGAACCAGCGGAAGTATGTTTCCAACCGGCGGAGCTATGCTTACATCCGGCGCACCAGTGACCGACTTTGCAAGGAACACGGCCTGTCCGTGGTAATGCCCGACCAAGACAGAGGCAAGAGCTATGCCGAGTGGGATGCACACCGCAAGGGTACAAGCTGGAAGGCGAAGCTGAAAGCTGCCATAGATGCAGCCATCCCGCAGGCCAAGGATTTTGACGATTTTCTGCGGCTCCTGCAGGAGCAGGGCTACGAGGCCAAGCGTGGCAAGTATGTTTCGTTCCGTGCGCCCGGACAGGAACGGTTCACCCGCTGCAAAACGCTGGGCGAAGCCTACACCGAGGAAGCCATCATCGAACGCATCAAAGGGCGGTTCGTGGAGCGGAAGCCCAAAGAAAACCGCAAAATTTCGCTGCGGATTGATTTGGAGAACAGCATCAAGGCCCAGCAGTCCGCAGGGTATGAGAAGTGGGCAAAACTCCACAATCTGAAACAGGCGGCCCGGACGCTGAACTTCCTGACCGAGCATGAAATCGAAAGCTACCCGGATTTGGAAAACCGGGTGGCCGAGATCACCGCCGCCAGCACCGAAGCTGCCGCCGCATTGAAAGCAGCAGAGCGCCGACTTGCTGAAATGGCCGTGCTGATAAAGGATGTCACCACCTGTAAAGAACTGCGCCCACTGTTGCAGGAGTATCAGCGGGCTGCTGACAAAAAGCAGTTCCGACGTAAACATGAAGGAACCTTGATTCTCTATGAAGCAGCGGCGAAAGCTCTAAAAGAGCAGGGCTTTCAAAAGCTACCCGACCTCTACGCCCTGAAAAACGAGTATAAGCAACTGGCCGAGCAGAAAGACCAGATGCAGCGGCAGTACAATGATGCCAAACGCCAGATGCAGGAGTATGGCATCATAAAGCAGAATGTGGACGGCATTCTGCGGACAGCACCGGGAAAGGAGCAGATGCAGGAACGGTAAATCTGCACAAAATATTGTTCGGATTTTTGAATCCCAAACGCTTAGACCGGGTGGCGTTTCCGTCCGAAATCATGTAAAATAGACTTAGACAACGAAAGCGAGGAACCCTCTATGGCAGAAGTGAACGATAACGGCTCTATCCAGCTTTTTGAAGATCAGAAAATCCGTACTGCATGGGATGCAGAAAAGGAAGAATGGTATTTTTCGATTATTGATGTTATTTCTGTTTTAACTGGAACAGCCAATCCACGGCGTTATTGGAGCGACCTTAAGCGTAAGCTGAAAGCTGAGGGGGCAAATGAGTTGTACGAAAAAATCGTACAACTGAAAATGTTGTCCTCTGATGGAAAACGGTACAAGACAGATGTCGCCAACACCGAACAGCTTTTGCGTATCATCCAGTCCATCCCGTCCCCGAAAGCTGAACCGTTCAAGGCATGGCTGGCAATGGTGGGCAAGGAACGCATCGAAGAAACCATCGACCCGGAGCAAGCTATTGACCGTGCGCTTGATACCTATTTGAAGAAAGGCTACTCCGAAGAATGGATTCACCAGCGGCTTTTGGCAATCCGCATCCGCAACGAACTAACGGACGAATGGAAGAAGCGCGGAGTGCAAAAGGGCAAGGAGTACGCCATCCTGACCGATGAAATCTCCCGCGCATGGTCCGGCATGACCACGGGGCAGTACAAGCGGCTGAAAGGTCTGACAAAAGAAAATCTCCGGGACAACATGACCGATTTGGAACTTGTGCTGACCATGCTGGCGGAAGCATCTACCACGGATATTTCCAAGACTGCAAAGCCGCAGACCTTTGAAGAAAACAAGCAGGTTGCTAAACGCGGCGGCAAGGTAGCCGGTATTGCACGGCAGGCTCTTGAAGCAGAAACTGGCAAGCCCGTTATTACAGAAAAGAATGCGTTTGACTTCCAGCAGCTTGTGACCGACATTGTAGAAGATGCCGCCGAACTGCCGGAAAATCCCACCGAGAAAAAAGATAAAGACTGATACATGAAAAATAGCCGGACACAGCAGCCACAAGGCCACCGTGTCCGGCTATTTCTGTGTTGGCAACGACACATCACTTTTGCTGAAAATAATGTGTCATTGTCGAGCTGGCGGTATCACTCACCCGCAAAATCGAACCTCTGTCCGTCAAAGTCCGCATCAGTCATGTGCTCCAACTTTGCAATGGTTCCATTCGCCAGTCGCCGCATTTCTGTGTCCATATCCGGCAGGGCGGCCAGCATCCGTGCCATCGTGCGGCGGCGGTCAGAGGTGTGGTACATACAGATCAAATTTTCTTCTTCCACGCTAAAATTCATGTGTCAGACCTCCAATTCCTTTGCCTTTTCCCGTGGCAGCGTTTGCTTGCTCTGTTCCTTTTTTGCGGCATCCAGCTGTGCCCGGATGGACGGCTTTTTCGGCTTGGCTGTGCGGGACTTCTTGGCTTTTGGTGCCTTTTCCTCGGCCTTGACTGCGGCGGCAAGGTCTGTCAGAGAGATTTGTTCTCCGGCCTTTGCTTTGGCCTCCAATTCGCCCAGAGAGGGCGCATTGTTCAGCACGCCATCAATCATATTTTCGTTTTGTTCGGTGGAAAGTTCTGCGGTGCGCAGCGGATTTTCCCGCAAGAACTCCGGCACCTGCTGGAAGCCCACACTGTCGCAGTAGTGGGCGGTGTCCTGCCCATTCTGGTGCAGCACCACCACATCCGAAACAGACAGCGAGTGTCCCTTGAAATCTGCCGGATAGTCCACATTGAATGTGCGGTAGATGTCCTCCAACGTGGTGCCAGCAGTCAGCGGCGCGGCGTATACTTCCGTATAGTTGGCCTTGTCCACGGTCAAACCGGCAGCCTGCAGGCGGTCGTAGGGCTCAAAACGGTAATCGCGGGTGGAATCTTCATTGCGCAGCTGGTAGATGGAAAAGCTGTCCTGCTGCGGTGCTTCAAAGCCTGCCGCTGCGTATTCCTCTACGGTCATTCCGGCAGCAGCCGCTTCCTGCGCGATCTCGGCCTGCACCTGTGCCTTGTAATCCTGCAAGCTCTGGTCAAAGTCAGCCAGCTTGGGCGGTTCCGGCAAGTTATACTGGCCTTGGTTGAGCAGCGGGCGGCAGTCCTGCACATAGGCCACAACAGCGTTGTAATAGGCCGCCTGTTCCGGCGAAATGTTCTGTCCCTCTCGCAAAGCGGCGGTAGCCGTCTGCTCCATAGCGGAAAGATTGCAATGCTGTTTGAGGTACGGGATAAACTCGGTCAGCACCATTTCCCGCTCTGCCTTGTCCTGCTCCCATGCTTTCGGGCCTTTGTTATGCAGAACAAAATTCTTCCAGTTTTCATCTTTGGCGTAGTATTCGTGGTAGTTCTGGATGTGTTGAACCAAAGAACCCTCTCCGTCACCAAAATCCTGCCGCCCCTCGTAGTTGTCTGGCTGGCCGTTCAGGGTAAAATCAATGCGGAATGCGGTCTTGTCGTACCAGCCACCTGTGTAGCCGTCCTTTTCCCGTTCCGTGTGCTGGGTGGTGTCCAGTTCTTCAAAGACGCGGTTTGCCACGGACAGTGGCATGGTTTCGCCGTCCTGCAGCTTGTCACTTTCACTCCACAGAATTGTGACCGTGGGCTCTGCGGCGGGGTCTGGAATTTTAACGGGTGCGGGAATTTCATTCGCTTTTTCTGCTGCCTCTTGGAACGCTGCCAGCTTGTCGCCCAACAAAACTTCCGACACCTTGACTGTCTGCCCCAGCAGAGCAAGAGCTTCCTCTCCGGCATCTGGCAGGGTCAGACCGGGCGCGTCCAGCTGGCCTCCGTCCAGAGCCTTATTATCCGGGCCATACAGGGTGTAGTCATAGCCGGAATCGCAGGTCTGGATGAACAGCGTATTGCCGTTGTCCAGCGCAAATGCAGTCTCCTGTGCAGCAGAAAGGTCTGCTTCCCGCTGCTGGCGCAGTTCTGCCAGATGTTCGTCCAGAGCGGAGATCAGTTCATGGGCCGTATTGCGGATAATTTCCAGAGAGGCTTTCAACTCGGCCAGTTCCCGGCCCGAACTCCACCCGGCCACATAACCAAAGGAATACTCGGATGTGTCCAGCCCGTAGTGCTGGCAGACTGCATAAGCTACGCTTTCGGCCTGCACCTCGCGGGTGCGGCTGTCCGGGCGGTTGGTCTGTTCCGGGTCGGTGGGGTCGATGGCGTGAAGTTTGGCGTGGGCAATTTCATGGATAGCCGTCTTGATGGTCTGTAACTGGCTCATGCCCTCTTGAATGGCAATGCGGTTGTCAAGCAGGTGGAAATAACCGTGCGCCCCGCCCTCGATGTCCTCAAACCCGATGGGCACCGGGGAAGCTTGCTCCAACGCTTTGAAAAAATCTTGATAGTCCTGCACGCTGCCGGACAGTTCATTCACTGCGATAGATGGCAGCGGTTCGCCCTCGGTCTGGCTGACATCGAACACGGAAACCACCTTAAAGGCCGGAATCTGCACCGTTTTTTCTTCCGTCAGCGGCTTGCCGTCCTTGTCCAGAATCGGCTTGCCCTGTTCGTCCAGCTTTTCCATCTTCTGCTTGACCTTGTACGGCGCAGGAGCAAGGATTTTGATGCCTTTTTCGCCTTTCTTTACGGTGCGGTGGAACGTGTCTTTCCACTTGTTGAAGCCCGCCACCAGTTGGCCGCCCTGCATGGCGATCAGCAAGGTGTTGTTGAAGCTATAATTGTGGAATTTCGCCATCGTGGTGAGATAGACTTTGTAACGGTCGCTGTCGAACAACTGCTGAATCCCTGTTTCCAGCCGGTCTGTTATCTCTTTCATGCGCTCTGCGCTGTCTTTGCCGTTCAGGATGATGGGGATAACTTTCTGCGGTTCCGTTTCAGGCTGAACAGGCGGCGGGATGTTGGCCGAATCTCGCAAAACTTCCGGCGCAGGAAAGGACAGTACCCGGTATTCCTCCGGCACAGGCTGGCCCTCGTGGACTTTCTGCCACGCATCCCCGCTTTTGACAAGGTAGCCATACTCGGTAAACACGCCCTGCTCCTGCTGGGCCACATACCGGCCGAACTGCGCCGTGTCGATGCCGCCTTTCCATTCTTCCGGCATATCCACCATGCCGGAACGGTTCAGATAGTAGTCGCCCAGCTGGGCAGGCCCGCGCACATCCGGCAGATGCACATAATAGTCCACGTTTTCGGGAAAGTCGGTGATTCTCCCGATGCTGAAAAGCTCACTCTGCGGGGCTTGCAGGGCGGCGTTCAGCTCTGCGCGTTCCCCGGCAGAGAGTGTTTCCAGTCGTGATGCAAGAAAGTTTAGTTCATCCACATTGGATGCCAGCACCATGTTGTAGGGGATGGCAAAACGCTTTTCTTCCTCGGCAAAATAGCCGGAAATGAAAAGGCCCTGCGGATTATCGGACGAAATGCCGATTTGCCGCAGGGCCGCTTGTACCTGTTCGGTTGTGGTAGGCAGGTCCAGCCAGACGCCATCCCTGCCTTGCTGCTGCCGATTTTGCAGCTGGATGGAAAATAATTCGCTCATTTGGTCACACTCCTTTTTTGCTATCCTACGGATAGAGAGAGCCGGTTATGGCAAAATGAATGCTTCACCTTACCATAACCGGCCCTCGTTTTCTTTATCCCTTACGCTCTACCCGGTAATTGACGTACTTGCCTCCCGTATCTGCCAGAAGCACCGTTGCATCATAGGTTTTGCCTGTTTTTTCAGAATAGAGGCCCTTGACCTTTGCCTTACCGTTTTTGAGCAGAGCAGCGGCGATCTTCGGTGTGAACGCCTTTTTGCGCTGCTCAAAGAAGCGGTCATTCTTCCACATCACGAACTGACAGCTACGATTCCCGCAGTAGAAGTTTTTCTTGCCCTCATAGACGTTTTCACTGCACCGGGGACACTTGCCGATAATAACCCGTTCCGACTGGAACAGGTTTTGCTTATCTGCACTGATACAAGAATAGGTCTTGACCAGCTGACGCACCTGCGCTTCAATTTCGGCCATGAACTCGTCCGGGTCTGCATTGCCCTTGGCAATCTCGGTCAGGCGGTTTTCCCATTCGGCGGTCAGGACGGGAGAGGTCAGGCTTTCCGGCAGAACCACCGCCAGATTGATGCCGTCCTTGGTGGGGACAAGCTGTTTGCCCTTGCGCTGCACAAAGCCCATTTGCACCAATTTTTCCAGAATCGCGGCGCGGGTGGCGGGCGTACCCAGCCCCTTGCGTTCTGCGTTTTCCGGCATATCCTCGGCTCCGGCCCGCTCCATTGCTGACAGGAGCGTATCTTCGGTGTAGGCTTTCGGCGGGGACGTGAAATGTTCCGAAACGTTAGCCGTCACGGAAAAACTCTGTCCCTCGGCCAGTTCCGGCAGGGTGTTCAGGGCTTCCGTTTCTTCATCACCGTCTGTTTTCAGGGTGGAGTGGAATCGCTGGTCGATCTCTTTCCATCCGGGGACAAGCACCGTTTTTCCCTTGGCGGTGAACTCGTTCCCGGCGCAGGAGAACACAGCAGTCACAGTTTCGTACTCATGGGGCGCGGCTATCGCGCAGAGCAGCTTGGAGCAGACAAGGTTCAGCAGCTTGCATTCACTCTCGGCAAGGCCGGTGAATCCCTGCTTTGCAAATTCTGCGGTAGGAATGATGGCGTGGTGGTCCGATACCTTTTTGCTGTTCAGCACCCGGCCCACTTCCGGGGTCAAGTCAAGCCCTTGGGCAAAGGGCAGCAGCCTCAGCAGGTCAGACACAAGATGTTGTACTGTCTGGCCCATGTCCTCGGTCAGATATTGGCTGTCCGTGCGGGGATAGGTCAGCAGTTTCTTTTCATAAAGCTGCTGGGCATAGTCAAGGGTCTGCTTTGCCGTGAAGCCGAACAGGCGGTTTGCCTCCCGCTGCAAGGTGGTCAGGTCATAGAGCTTGGGCGGCTGTACTGTCTTTTTCTCCCGTTTGACAGAAGTACAAACGGTAGTTGTGCCTGTGCATTTTTCTTTGAGAGAATTTGCGGTTTCTGCATCCGCAATGCGCCCACTGTCTGCTTTCAGGCTGCCGGACTGGATGCCGACTGTGTAATACCTTTCTTTCTGGAAGCGCAGGATTTTTGCATCCCGGTCCACCAGCATTTTCAATGTCGGTGTCTGTACGCGGCCCACGGTCAGAGTCTTGTGGTACAGCACCGAAAACAGCCGCGTTGCATTGATGCCCACCAGCCAATCTGCTTTTGCACGGCAGAGGGCCGATTGGTACAGCGCATCATAATCCGAATCCGGGCACAGGTTTGCAAAGCCCTCCCGGATGGCGGCATCCTCCATGCTGGAAATCCAGAGCCGCTTTACGGGTTTCGTGCAGCCGGCCATTTGGTAGACAAAGCGGAAGATCAGTTCTCCCTCCCGGCCTGCGTCGGTTGCGGCAGTCACACTGTCCACATCCGGGCGGTTGAGCAGGGCACGCAGAACTTCAAACTGCTGTTTCTTCTCGTCCGGGACAATGAACTGCCACGGCTGGGGCAGGATGGGCAAATCCTCATACCGCCATTTGCAGTATTTTTCGTCGTACTGGCCAGCCTCGGCAAAGGACACCAGATGCCCGATGCACCAGCTGACCAGATACCCGCCACCCTGCCAATAGCCGTTTTGCTTTTCAGCGGCCCCGATCACGGCGGCAATGCTGCGGGCTACGCTGGGCTTTTCGGCAATTACCAGCTGAACGCTCATGTTTCGTCCTCCTGTCCGTTCTCCGAATGAATCTCGATTTCAGCCGGTTCCTCGTCTGCATCTTCGTCCTCGCCAAAATCGTATTCGTCCAGATCATCGTGGCCGGTGGTATCGGTCTTGGGCTTGCGGAACTTGAAATAGTAGAGTGCTGCGCCGCCAGCCAGAGCCAGCACCAGCAGGATCATCAGACTGCCCATGCTGGATTTCGACTTTTCCTCTGGCGTTTCGGTGTCTGTTTTCACCGCTTCCGGGGCTGTGCAGTTGCGCAGGCTCTTTTCGCACAAGGAGCAGTTTTCGTTGACGTTCCCGGCCTCGCATTTCACCGTGCAGGTGCAGACCTCGGTGGTCTGCGGTTCTTCATCCAGCAGGGCCAGCAAGTCGGCATCGTCCACTTGGTTCAGAAAGTGGACAGAGGTTTCTTTGTCCTCGTTTGCACGGTCAATCAGGATGTAAAAATAGTTCCCGGCTTTGGTAGTCACGGTGATAAGTTGCTTGTCGCCGTAAAAATCATCCACCAGTGTTGCGTTGCCTTTGGGCGTGATAGGTACACCCTCCGGCTCCATGCCGCCAGTGGTAGTTTTCTCGTCCAGAATTTCCGGCAGAGGTTCCGGGGCAGGGTCAGAGCCGCTTGCAAAAGCGGGCATGGAAAAGGAGCAGAGGCAGAGCAGGATAGCCAGCAGCCCAGCTGCAAAACGGCGGTTCCAATCAGCTTTCATTGGCGGCATCCTCCTGTTTGTGGTACGGTGTGGCGGTAGGTGCAGCATTCAGCGCACCGCTGCGCAGGAAAGCCGCGAACTCGTCCGGCTTCATGTTCATGCTGCGCACCAGCTGAATGATCTGCAGGTTTTCCTGTTCAGTCTTTGCAGCTTCCAGTTCTTTCAACTGCTGCTGGTATTCAGAGATTTTTTCTTTGAGCCGTTCAATATCGCGCTCAATGCGGGAAAGTCTTTTTGCCATACAAAATCCTTTCTGGCGTCACGGTAAACGCCCATAGCTGTAAAAATGTTCCTGCCAATATTTTGAGTTGAGGTTTGTGTAAGAGATAGGGTCGCCGCAGTGCAACATGATGGAATTGCCTACATAGATACCGCAATGGCTCACGCCGGGGGTATCGTAGGTGCCCTTGAAAAACACAAGGTCACCCGGTTTGACCTGTGCGGCCGAAACAGGAGTACAGAAGTTGTAAAGGCCCTGCGCGGTCTGACGGCCCACGTTCCAGCCGGAGTGATTCAGCACCCACGAAATGTAGCCGTTGCAATCAAAGCTGGTGCTGGGCGAACTGCCGCCCCACACATACGGGTAGCCGATGTACTTTGTTGCTTCCTCCATCATAGCGGCAAACCTATCATCCTTTAGCGCTTCCGGGGGAATATCGTAATAGGTAGGCTGCTTGATGGTGGACGCATTGGGGTACTGGGCTTGCCCGAACAAATCCGGCCGATTGCCCAGCGTGCGCATATAGAGCGAATAGGCACTGAGCTGTTCTTCGGTCAGCACTTCCACGGGCAGATGGGACAAATCCTTGTTCTTCAGCTTGACGGTACAGATGTAGTATTCATACGGCTCTTGGTAGGTGATGAGCTGCGGCACGCCACCCGGCCCGATGATGAGCATGGTCTTGGTGCGGTAGCGTATCTGCATGGTTACGGTCTCGGTCAGGATGTATTGCTTTTCAAACAGCATTTCAAGTTCGCCCTGCACCTCGGCCAATGTAAAAACGCCATCATGCAGCGCGGACAGAATCGAGATCAGCACATAGGGGTCATGCTCGATTTCGTCCAGATAAAAGTGGTATTCGTCATAGTTGTGGGTGGCCTCGTAGGTGTCGAGATACCGTTGCAGCTTTTGTTCCAGCTTGGCATAAGCCTTCTCTGCACCCAGCATATCCTTGTCCTTGGAAAAATAAGAAGATGCCGTCACGCCGGTCCCAGCGGTGCCCGCCATCACCGTGCAGGACTGCAAGCCCGTTATCAAGAGCAGAGCCAGCAGACCGAACACCGCCACGATCAGAATAGTTTTCCAGTTCCGGGCCGCAAATTCGGCTACCCGTTCGCCGCCCTCGGCTGCCAGCTTTGTTACCCGGAAACCATTTTCTGCGGTAGTGGCTGCACCCTGTGCGGCGGCTTGTCCGGCCTGCCGTGCAGCTTTGGCATACTGCTGTTTGATACGCCGTTTCTGCCACATCCGGGAAATGGGGTTGCTGGCCGCCTGTGCAATTTGCGGATTGTCCCGCAAGGATTTCTGGTAAAAGTATTCTGCATTGGCAGACATGAGCTGACGCTCTGCCTTTTCCACGGCCTTGTAGGGTTTCATCTTGTGGTGCCGGATGCCGCTGCGGATGGCCTTGGCGGTCTGATGCTCCACCAGTTCTTCACCCTTGTGGCCGCCCTCCACGCCCACATTTTCGTGTTCGACTTCATGGATTTTTCCGTGAGCGAACAGCAACGCTTCCGATAGCGGGCGGCTGGCCGGGTTTGGTTTCAGGCTGGGCGGGCCTTTGTCCTGCTGCTCAAAACGCAGGGTGGATTTTGCCTTGCCGCTGGCGGCATCGTAGACTTTTTCCTTGACCGGGACACGCTTTTTGGGCAGAGCAGCACGGGCCGCATCCAGCTTGTCGGCTTTCGCTTCCGCCTTTTGGATAAACGGCTGCAACTCTGGGTCTGCCCGTTCTTCCTCGGTCAGTTCCAGATGCGCTGCCGAACCGTGCAGACCATCTTCACTTTCGGCGGTGGCTGCGGTTTCTGCGGCTTTTTTCGCTTTCTTTTTATTTCTATGACCGTCCTTAATGTCCTCAGCCCGTTCCAGAATTTTTTCGGCCTTGCCCTCGGCATCCGTGGAATAATCCTGTTCTGCCTCCCGACTGGAAACATTCTCTACAGTGCCGTCCGCTTGATTTTCCACCACCAGACCATCACGGGTCATGGTCTGGGTGACTTTGGCTTTCGCCTGCAATTCTTTCAAAGTTCTTCACCTCCCATCGGACAGCGGCCCGTTTCAATGTCCGCAATGTATTTGAGAATTGGGAATACCTGCGGCGGCGAAACTGCATTGCCCAGTGTTTTCATCCGCTTGCTTCGGTTCGGCACATCTTCGGTCAGACGCGGGATGTCGGCGGGTTCTTCGGCCCAAAGGGAATGTCCGTCCATTTGCGCGGGAAACCCATCAGCCACTCTACCCAGTCCGGGTTGAGATACGGCTTTTCCAGCGTGGTGGGGGTCATCCGGTAGACCACATGGGAAAGCCGCGCCGTCCACGCCTTGCCATCCTTGTTCATCTTGCGGTAGCTGCCATTCGCAGAGATTTGGATGTCCAACCCCTTGCCCACATCCCCGGTGTCGCTGGCAAGGGGTGTGGGAAGCAGCGGAGCCGATGATGAATACCCGTTTCCGTTCGTGCCATGCGCCAACGGCAGCAGCAGGTAATACGAAAACCCGAACATCGTAACCTGCCTGCTCCAAGTCAATGAGCGTTTTGTCGAGCCCCATACGGAGGAAGCCAGCAACATTTTCTCCAAGCACCCAATGGGGCTGCAATTCCCGGATGACCCGCAGCATTTCGGGCCACAAATAGCGTTCATCGTGGAAGCCGCGCTGCCGCCCTGCGGTGGAGAACGGCTGGCACGGGAAGCCGCCTGAAATGAGGGTGACGGTGCGAAGTCCTGTTTTTTCAAAGAAAGCCTCCTTTGTTACTGTGGTGATGTCCTGAAAACGGGGCACCTCCGGCCAGTGGCTTGCCAGAACAGCGGCGGGAAAGGCCGCCCACTCGCATTGACAGACAGAGGTAAACCCCGCTGCTTCCGCGGCAAGGTCGATGCCGCCGATGCCGGAAAACAAGCTGAAATGTGTTAAGCTCATAGCTCCACCACCTCGTTGAGCCGGGTGGTCATGATCTTATAGAGCTGGGTGTTTTTCGGGATGGGGTTTGAGAACGGCAGCACCACATTTTCAAAAATCAGCAGTCCTTCGCCCGGTTCGGAATTGTCGATGTACTTCTGCTGGTCTGCGGAGAGGTTCAGCCGTTCCGAAAGGATTTTGCGGTCGCCGGATGCCTGATTCAGCAGCGTGATGAAGTCGCTGTTTTCCAGAATGTTCTCAATCTCCGGGGAAGAAAGAAGGTCCTTCACATTTTGGGTGGCACCTGTGGGCACGCCGCCCCATTTGCGGAAGCGCTTCCAAATCTCGGCACTGTACGCGGCGGTCTGTTCCTCTTTCAGCAAAAGGTGGAACTCGTCTGCAAAATACCATGTGGCCCGGCCTTGGCTGCGGTTCTGGGTGACGCGGCCCCATATCTGGTCTTGGATAATGAGCATCCCCAATTTTTTTAACTGTTTTCCTAACTCTTTGATGTCAAAGGCCACAAGCCGGTTGTGGATGTCCACATTCGTTTTGTGGTTAAACACGTTCAGCGAGCCGGACACATACAGGTCCAATGCCTGCGCTACCCGGTCCGCTTCCGGCAAGTGCTGGTCGAGCAGGGCTTGGTGGAGGTCAGACAAAATCGGCATATTCTCCGGGCAGGGATTCGCCAGATAGGGGCGGTAGATGGCTTTCACGGCACGGTCTATCACGGTGCGTTCAATCGCTTCCAGACCTGTTTTGCCGCCCATGACCAGCTCACAGAACGACAGCACAAAATCCGACTTCAAGGCCAGCGGGCTGTCATCTTCGGAGTAGTTCAGGTTGATGTCCAAAGGATTCACATAGTCCTTGCTGGTGGGCGAAAGTTTGATGACCTGCCCATGCAGCCGCTTGACCAGCGGATAATACTCGGCTTCTGGGTCTGAAATAAAAATATCGTCAGCAGTCGTTAAAAACACACTGACGATTTCAGACTTGCAGCTCATGGATTTGCCGCTGCCGGGCGTACCCAGCTTTAGGCCGTTGGGACACCGGGCCTGCTTGCGGTCCAGCATGATCATGTTGTGGGATTTTGCGTTGATGCCGTAGTACATGGCCGCGCCGCTCTGGAAAAGCTCCTGCGTCACAAAGGGCACGAACACCGCCACGTTGGAGGTGGTAAGGCTGCGCTGAATCTTTATCTGGTTGATGCCCAGCGGCAGGCTGGACACAAGGCCCTGTTCCTGCTGGTAGTCCAGCCGGACAAGCGAGCAGTTATACTTCTGTGCCACACCTGCGGCTTGGAACACATCGTTGCCCAGCTTTTGCTTGGTGTCGGCCACATTCAGCACAAGAAAGGTCAGCATGAACAATCGCTCATTTCTTGTTTGCAGTTTGTTCAGCAGCTTTTTGGCATCCTCGCCGTAGGTGGCAAGATCGCTGGGGAGGATATCCATGTCGTACCCGGAACGGACAGCCTTTTTCTGTTCCTGAATCTTCATGGCGTCAAGGTCGGTAATCTTCCTTTTAATCGTCTTGATGGCCTCGGTCTGGTCAATGGCCTGCACATGGAGATTGACGAGAATCCCGCTTTCCGTTTTGAGGAAGTCGGCCAGCATTTCGTCCGAAAGTTCCGGCGCAAGGATTTGTAAAAAGCTCACAGCTCCATACTTGCCGCCCAAACCAAAGGTTTTGGCCGTACCGAAACAGAGGGAGGACGGGGCCACAAAATCCTTAGTGGACAGGCCGGAGGGCGCCAGCCAGTCCCAGTCAAAGCGGAACGGTTCGCCGTCCGGGTGAAAGATGCCGTGCAGAACTTCCAAACGCTCCTGCCCGTCCATAACGTGTGCCACACAGCCCATGGTCTTGAAATAGCCTAGTAGGTCAAGGCCAATGCGCGTCAGCCGCGCCCGTGCCGTTTTCAGGCTGTCGGCCTCGATGGTGAACGTCAGATATTTGGTTTTGACAATGCCGTTGTTGCCGCTGGCAAGCTGCTTTTGCAGGATGGCGGTGTACTCGGCGCGGATGTCGTCAAAATCATCCCCCTGCGGTGCGATCTCAAAACTTTTTGCGTACTGCACCGGGTCAACCTTGCGATTCAAAAAAGAAAGCTGCACATGGATGGAGGCATCCACATAGTTGTACAGGTCGCACAGGTGTTCAAAGATGGCAGTTCGGGCCTCCGGCTGGGCCAGCTGATAGCTGATGTCCTCAAAGGCAATGCACTTGGAGAACGTGCGGCGGTCAATGCGGCACACACCGTCCGGGTAGATGGCCTCATACGGGATGGTGGCCTGTGCCGTGCGGGGCTTGCCGTCACCCTTGTACTTGCGGATGACGGCATCAATTTCTTTTTTCTGGGCGCGGGTGAGCTTTTTGGGCTTTTCGGTTTCGCGGGGTATCGTTTTTCTGGACAATGGCCTTTACCTCCTGTTCCATTTGGTATTGCCGCACAAGGGCGGCGTAAGCATTGTTGGTCTGATAGGGCCTTTCCTTGGGACGGATAAAGCAGCACTGAATCATTTGCTGAATCACTACTTCAAGGGGCTGGCCGTGCCGCTCGAACAGAGCGAACAGCAGCCCCGGCAGCATGGCAAAAATCATCAGCAGGGCCGCCGCGCTGTTGGAAAGATAGTCCCGGGTCAAAAAATAAAGCGGCCCGCCCGTGAGGAGCGCGCCGCCGAAGCAGACCAGCTGCCGCTTGGTCAGCCCGAATAAGACTTTGGATTTTACATGGGTCAAATCTTTGGGAACGGTCACATACGCCATACGTTTTTCCTTTCTCGGCCTTAGTGGGCACCAAACACCGACTTGCTGATGCTGCCGGTCTTGAACAGACAGAAACAGAGTAGCACGGTGTAGCCCATGCAGCCCCAGATGGCCCCGGCAATGTCCGCTGCACCTGAAATGTTGCGTATCAGCACCGCATAGATGCCCACGACAATCATAATCAGGAACGCTTGGAAGCCTAACGCCAAAAGCGATTTCAAATAGTTCTGCCCGGTGCTGCGCCACTCGCTGCTGCCCATGGTCGCCAGCGGGATAGGCCCCAGTGCGGTCACAACGTAAATCTCAATCATGCGGCCGTAGGTCACAAGGAAGATGCAGATGGACAGGATGTTCATGGTCAGGCCCACCACAAGGGTCTGGAACCACAGGCTGAGCAGACTGCCGATGGTCATGCTTTCCAGCTGAAATTCCAGTCCGGGTATCAGGCGGTCAAAGTGGATGGATGTTTCGCCAATGATAACGCCGGAACTTTGGTTGACAACGCTCTGGGTGGCATCGAACACACCCATAACGATATTCCATGTGTTGCTGACTATGAGGATGGCAAAGGCAGACTTGAAAATCCAGCGGAAGAACATGGAAGTATCGAAGTCGTGCATATTGTTCTTTTCGGTAATCATCTGGATAAGCTCATGGCACATCACAAGGGCAAGGATGGCCGCTGCAATGGGCAGTACTACCGTTTCGGAAAGACTGCGCAGCATATTGAAAATGCCGCTGTTCCATGCCTGCGGGGTAGAACCAACGTCCGAAGCGATTTCGCCCACCTTGGCGTTCACGTTGTCGAACAGGCCGGAGAGGTTGCCCGTGATGCCATCTATCAAAATGCCTTTTATCCATTTCTCGATGATCTCACTAATCAAGCAAAGATACCTCCTTTCCCGCGCCCTCCCATGTGAGCGGGAGAGCGCGGTGGGGTCTCAAAGGTGGATGTACGGATAAGTTGAGGTTAGCCCAGCAGCCCGGACAGCAGCGGGACAAGGGTCACGCCGATCAGGGCAACGCCGCCGCCCGCGACCAGCTGCTTCACGCCCTGGCTCTTGCTGCCGGGGTTATCCTGTCCATAACCCTCCAACAGGTTGATGCCGCCCCAGACACACAGGGCACCGCCCAGACCAACCACGATCGTCTGCAAAGTATCGACTGCGCTGTTGAAAAATTCCATAAGGTCCTCACTTTCTGCCGCTTGTTCTGCGGCACTCAAAATTGTTTTTTCAAAAAATACCGTCTCATTCGGCGGCCGCATCCTCGTCCGACAGGTCAATTTCGTACAGGTCAAAACTTTCGTCCTGTGCGACTACCTGCTGCCGCTTCCGGCGCAGGGTGGATAAGAACCTGTCCACATCAAAGGTGTTTTTCTTGTCCGCGTCCGCAAGATATTTGTAGTGCGGGTGCTTGGTGATGTCGAACTTCTCCGAGAAGAACGGCCTCACACCCCGCAGCTGCAAAATACATCTGCCGCCGTCCATGATTGCGATTTCGTCCTCTGACATCAACGCCTTTCCTAATTTTTGATAGTTCAGGCCGTGGGAGGTTTGAGACCCCCGGTTCTCGCTGGCGTTGAAACTGTCGATGGTCTCTTTCCCCAGCGCATCGGAGATCTCTTTGGCATTCTTGCCCCGCCCACTCAAAAAGAGAACAGAATCGCAGTTGTCTGAAATGATTTCGGCCGCATCTTTGTAGATGGCTTTCAGCTGCGACTGGCTCTGCAAAATGATGGATGCCGAGATTTCCCGGCTGCGGATGGTGGCGATCAGCTTGTCGAAGTTGGGAATCTGCCCAATGTTGGCGAACTCGTCCAGAATCAGCCGTACATGGACAGGCAGTCGGCCACCGTATTTATCATCCGCACGGTCACACAGCAGGTTGATAAGCTGGCTTTGAAGCATGGCAAGAATGAAGTTGAAGGTGGTGTCCGTGTCGCTCATAATTAGGAACAATACCGTCTTTTCATCCCCGATGGTGTCCAGTTCCATTTCATCGTTCTCCATCAGTTCCCGCACTTCCCGGATGTCAAACGGGGCTAAACGGGCACCGCAGCTTATCAGGATGGAGGAACGGGTCTTGCCCGCCGACAGCAAAAACTTTTTGTACTGTCGGACAGCAAAGTGGTCCGGGTCTTTCTGTTCCAGCCGTTCAAACATGAGGTCCACCGGGCTTTGGAAGTCCGGGTCATCCTCGCGGGCTTCACTGGCATTTATCATTTCCAGCAGGGTGGTGAAGTTCATTTCCTCTGCCGGGGCCTCGTACCAGATGTAGCCGATCAGAGCGGTGTAGAACAGCCGTTCCGACTTCACCCAAAAATCTTCTGCTGATTTTTCACCCTCGCCTTTGGTGTTGGCAATAAGCGTATTTACCAGCTTCAGCACGTCTTTTTCCGAGTGGATGTAGACAAAGGGGTTGTACCTCATGGACTTGGAAAAGTTTATCGTGTTCAGGATTTTCACCCGGTAGCCTGCCCGCTGGAACATTTGGCCCGTTTCCAGAACCAGTGTGCCTTTTGGGTCTGTGACCACGAATGAGGTGGGATAGTCGGAAGTGGGGAAACATTGCATGAGGTTGGGCTTCACATAGAAGCGGGTCTTGCCGCTGCCGGAGCCGCCGATCACAAGCACATTTTTGTTCCGGGCCGTCTTGGGGTCTTTGGGCCGCCCGGTCATGGTCAGGCGTTCGGTCTGGGTCAGCAGGATGTTGTTTTCAAACTTGGGGTCGATGTACGGGGCAATGTCTTTGGCGGTGCCCCACCGGGCAGAGCCGTATTCCTCGCCCTTGCGGTACTTCTTGGCGTTCTTGCCCTTGCTGTACACAATGAGACGGACAGCCACCGCCCCAACAACGCCCACACACAGGTCAAACGGGTGCAGGCTGGGCAGCGGGTTTGCAAAGGCGGCGGAGATGCCGCTCGTTAGGTGCAGCAGCTTGGCCGAAGCATCCGCGCCCGCAGCCAGACGGTACGCCTGCCCGCATTTGGCGAACAGGTACACGAACAGCAGATACGGCAGATTCAGCAACAGCAGCTTTTTCAGTTCATGCTTCATCGTTCCAGCCCCCTTTGCTTGATTTTTTCTTTGGCGCGTTTCGGCTGCTGGGCCGCTTTCTGCTTGGCTGCGGTCAGCACTTTACGGATGGAGGGCCGCTGCTCCTTGGAGAGCGTTTTGGCTGTGAACTCCCGGAACGCCTGTTCCAGATTGTCCGTATCCTTGGCCTTGAAGATCACGATGTAGTGGGGCGGCTGGGTGGTCTTGTCCTTACGCAAGGTGAAGTCCACGCCGTACTTCTTGGCGCAGGGCTTGAACGCCCCGATGTTCGCTTCCGTGACTTCAATGTTGGTCAGGGCCGCGCCGTGGGCTTTCAGCTGTTTCAGGCTTTGCTTGCCGTGGTGCAGCTTTGGCCCCTTGGCCCGGTGCTGCAAATATTTTTTCAGGGCAGCTTGCAACGCTTGGGCGGTGAGCTTGCCCGTTTTCATGGACAGGGCAATAGTTTTCTGGGTGACTTCTTCCTGCAATATGAATCCCTCCTTGTTGCAGAAAATTCAGAGCGGCAGCTAGGGTGGAACCACCAGCCGCCGCAGGTAAAGTGTTCTCATGGATGGGTACTCCTTTCGGTCAGGTGTTGGGCGGGCGGCCCCAATCGGGCTGCGCCATATCGTGCGCCACAAGGGACGCATAGTAGCTGTTGATGGTGCTGGGGGCGTTGAACAGCATGGCCCGCAGGTATTGCTTGATGTTACGGACTTTGGTGGTGTTATCCCGCAGGCAGTCCATGACGAACTCGATGTGATGGCTGTCCAGTTTCAGGAACTTGGCCTTTACCAGCTCTGCCGGGTAATCGTCCCCGGCCACCCGGATGGACTTGCGGCTGGTGCAGACGGTTTCCAGCAGGATGTCCACGATCTCGTCCAGCTGTTCCCGGTCTATCCGGGGATTCTGGGTGAGGGTGTCATACTCGATGTTCTCCAAAATCAGGTCCCGGTAGATTTGATAGGCCGTTTCCTTTCGGCTTCCTGTCCGTTCCGGCGGCGGTGCCGCTGCCTCGTCCTCGTCCAAAGGCAAGGGGTTTGGGGAATGGATAGGAAGGGAATCGGTATTTAATCCCTCTTTCTTTTGTTTTTCTGTAATTAGTTTATCTTTATTTAATTGCATTGGATTTTCCAACGTAGGGTTTTCCTGCGTGGGATTCTCCAACGTTGGATTTTCCAATGTAGGTGAAACCGATGCAGGAACGGGCTGCGGCAGCTCGAAAATCACATAGTCTGCACCACGCAGCCGCCCTTTCTCGTCCCGTTCTCTGGAACGCTGGATGTAGCCCGCCTGTTCCAGTTCCCGGATGGCCTGCCGTATCGCGTCAATGCTTTCCCGGTTGATACGGGCCAGCCCTTGCAGGGTGTAGTCCCAATCTTCCGGCAGGGAGAGCATTTGGGAGAGTAAGCCTTTGGCTTTCAGGGACAAGGCCCGGTTCCGCAGGTGATGGTTCGACATGACCGTATAGCCGCTGTTCTTTTCTACCCGAAAAACTGCCATTTCACGGATGCCTCCTTTCGTTGTAAACAAAAAAAGCAGCGTTCATTTGCTCCCTGTGATGGGAGAAGTGAACGCTGCGCGTACTTGATAATTTTTAGGTTGTGTGGTATATAAAAGGCAACTGTATTTCAAACACGGCTGCCCATCGGGGTGCGATACAAGCAAATTGCTATCCGACGACCTCAAAAACAAATTGTACTACGATGGTTTTCAAAAAATGCTGTATCACTACTCGCACCATAGCGATCCGGGAAATTAGCGCATCGCTATAGCTGAGAGACTTTCTGTAAATTTGATTTTATAGAAGGTCTTTTGTATTTTCAGAATAATGTTCATAATAAAATGCCACAGATCATTACTGATGCATCTGTGGCATTTTGATGTGGAAATTTTATGAATGACTTTACAATTTTTCCCCTTCATTCACTTCCTCAATAAACACCTTTCCTTCCGCATGCTGTTCCACAAAATGAAACCGTAGTACAGCCTGGGGCCAGTTGAGGGTGATGATGGCTTTTTTGTCTCGGGTCTTTCCGGCGGCCTGGATCTGGTCTACAAGGTCGGACAGGATCTCGCGGGTGAGATAACCGCCTCTCCAGTGAAACGTGAATTCACGGCTCTTTTTGGCAGCCTGGAGGGCACGTTTGTATACGTCCTCCGGCTTTGTGAAGGACAGCTTTTTCTCGCGGTAGTAGAAGTGATTTCCGTCCGGGCAGGGAGGGGCCGGAGCAATCAGAGGCTCGTGGTCCCGGAAGATATTTTTGTCATCCAGGTTGAAATAATCATAGCGGATGCTGACGGAACCATCTTCGCTTTTGCCCAGAGTATTGTCGAAGGTGGCGTCCAGGTGATAGTACTGTCCGTTGATCCGGACAATGTTCCAGGTATGACGGTATTTGATCCCTTTTTCCGGATTGTTCCCACAGATGGCGATAATACACCACACACCGAGAGTATCACAGAGGACCTTTACAGATTTGGCAATTCCCTCGCAGACACCGACACCATGGCCCAGAGGCCCGATGATCTCGTGGGAATATGGCTTTTTCAGCTTGTCGTAGCGGATATTTTCGCAGATGAAGTCATGGACATATTTTTCCTTATCCCACTCGGAAAACTTCATGGCGGGGCGCACAAGCTTGTCTACGCGGGCGCCCATGGCTTTCTGGTGCTCCCGGATTTTATTTTTGTCGAAGATGTATTCAGGAATCAGTATCAGATTTGGCGAGTCCTTGTAATAACGGTATTTAAACCCCACAGCCCAGAAAATCTCCGGGTGATCAAGACGAAGCTGGAAAAATACATCATAGAGCCAGTTTCCATCGGTGGTTGGTACCTGCGGGATCAGGAACTCATCAGAAAGCTCCATAAGCCCATGAAGCATTGCACGGTACACGTTTTGTTTATCTTTCGGCATTCTGCCGTAGTAATATTCTTCAGTTTGTTTCATATATAAAAATACGGAGACTCCTTTCCGGAAAAATAGATTTCAATCAAAGATTATAGCATAAAAAAACATGCAGGACTATCGTGAAAGATACAACCTGCATGTTTTTTGTATTGAATATTTTAGATTGAAAATAACTGTGAGCCTGGATCAGCCGTTATACAGCTGATAATACCGGCCCTTCTGTGCAAGCAGTTCCTCGTGGGAACCACGCTCGATGATGCGTCCCTGCTCCAGGACCATGATGCAGTCACTGTTGCGTACTGTGGAAAGTCTGTGGGCGATCACAAAGGTCGTCCTGCCTTCCATCAGCTTATCCATACCATCCTGTACAAGCTTTTCGGTACGGGTATCAATGGAGCTGGTGGCCTCGTCCAGGATCAGGACGGGTGGGTCTGCAACGGCTGCACGGGCAATGGAGAGAAGCTGCCTCTGGCCCTGACTTAAGTTTGCACCGTTCCCGCGAAGAAGGGTATTATAACCCTGCGGAAGCCTGCGGATGAAACCGTCGGCGTTGGCAAGCTTTGCTGCTGCGATAACCTCCTCATCTGTGGCATCCAGCTTTCCGTAGCGGATATTTTCCATAACGGTTGCTGTGAACAGGTTGGTATCCTGAAGAACGATGCCCATGGAGCGTCTGAGATCATCTTTTTTGATCTTGGTGATGTTGATGCCGTCATAACGGATCTTACCCTTCTGAATGTCGTAAAAACGGTTCAGAAGATTGGTGATGGTGGTTTTTCCGGCGCCGGTAGAGCCTACAAAAGCGATCTTCTGGCCTGGCTGTGCATACATGTTGATGTCATGGAGAACGATCTTGTTGGAATTATAACCAAAGTCTACATCCTCCAGGACCATATCACCCTTCAGCTCGATATAATCAGTGGTACCCTCAGCTTTGTGGAAATGCTTCCATGCCCAGCGGCCGGTACGTTTGTCGGATTCGGTAAGAACACCATTTTCCTCTTTTGCATTGACGAGAGTAACGTAGCCTTCATCCACTTCTGGCTTTTCATCCAGAAGATCAAAGATACGTTTTGCACCTGCAAGAGCCATAACAATACTGTTGAACTGCTGGCTGACCTGGTTGATAGGCATGTTGAAACTCTTATTGAAGGTCAGGAAGCTGGCAAGCCCGCCAAGTGTGAAGCTGCCAATGCCGTTGATGGCAAGGATACCGCCCACCATGGCACAGATCACATAGCTGACATTTCCAAGCTGTGCGACCACAGGCATCAGGATGTTGGCGAAACGGTTGGCATTGTCTGCGCTGGTGAAAAGCTGGTCGTTCAGTTCATCGAATTTCCGGATGCTTTCGTCCTCATGGCAGAAGACCTTGACAACCTTCTGACCCTCCATCATCTCTTCGATATAACCATTGACAATACCAAGGTTGGTCTGCTGCTCCAGGAAATATTTTCCGCTTAAGCCTGCAAGCTTCCGGCTGGCAGTCATCATAATGGCAACCATAAGCAGGGTAACTACAGTAAGCGGAACATTCAGGATCAGCATACTTACAAGAACGCTGACGATGGTGATCACACTGGAAAGCAGCTGCGGAAAGCTCTGGCTGATCATCTGGCGCAGGGTATCAATGTCGTTGGTGTAGATGGACATGATATCACCGTGTGCGTGAGTGTCGAAATATTTGATGGGAAGCGTTTCCATCGTTGCAAACATATCGTTTCGGAGGTTACGTAAGGTTCCCTGGGAAACATTGATCATGATACGGTTATAAGTATAGGTGGCAATAACACCAATGGCGTAAAAGCATGCCACACGTGCGATGGCTGCAGCCAGAGGCCCGAAATCCGGTGTATCTGCTGAGAGAAGAGGTGTGATGTACTGGTCGATCAGGGTTTTCATGAACATGGTTCCCTGTACATTGGCAAGAACACTGACAAAAATGCAGATCACCACGATCACGATATGGATACTGTAGTTTTTAAAGATATAACGGGCAAGGCGTCCCAGAAGCTTTCCCGGCTGTTCCGGTGTTCCCATACCCTTTGGGCCAGGACCGCCCGGGCCTTTCATGTTCTGTTTTTTCAAGCCGGCTCACCTCCCTCGTCAAAATCACCGGCACCGCCGGTCTGTGAATGAAATACTTCCTGATAAATGGCGTTGGTCTTAAGAAGCTCCTCGTGGGTACCAAAACCGTTGATCTCCCCGTTATCCATAACGATGATCCGGTCCGCATTCTGGATGCTGGAAACACGCTGTGCGATGATCAGCTTGGTGGTATCCGGGATCTCTTCAGCAAAAGCACGGCGGATCCTTGCGTCTGTGGCAGTATCTACTGCACTGGTGGAGTCATCCAGGATCAGTATCTTTGGCTTCTTCAGAAGAGCACGGGCGATACAGAGACGCTGCTTCTGGCCTCCGGAAACATTGGAGCCGCCCTGTTCAATGAAGGTGTTGTATTTGTCCGGCATTTTTTCGATGAAATCATCGGCACAGGCAAGCTGGCATGCGCGGCGGCATTCCTCCTCTGTGGCATTTTTGTCACCCCAGCGGAGATTTTCCAGAATGGTTCCTGAGAAAAGTACATTTTTCTGAAGAACAACGGAAACCTGATTTCTGAGAGATTCCAGATGGTATTTACGGACGTCGATGCCTCCTACGGAAACAGAACCATCCGTTACGTCATAAAGACGGCTGATCAGGTTGACAAGGCTGGATTTTGCACTTCCGGTACCGCCGATGATCCCTATGGTCTCGCCGGAGCAGATCGAGATATTGATATCCTTCAGAACGGGTTCCTGACTGTCTTTCTTATAGCTGAAATTCACATGATCGAAGACGATACTTCCGTCAGGGACATCTGTTACCGGATCCTCCGGATCTGTGATGTCAGCAGTATCATTGATAACTTCCGTAACACGCTCTGCGCTGGCAATACTCATTGTCACCATAACAAAAACCATGGAAAGCATCATAAGGCTCATGAGAATGTTCATGCAGTAGGTGAGAAGGCTCATAAGCTCACCGGTAGTAAGGGAGCTGCCTACGATCATTTTGGCGCCGAGCCAGCTGATCCCCAGGATACAGGCATAAACGGTAAACTGCATCAGGGGCATGTTCATGACAACGATCTTCTCAGCACTTAAGAACATTTCGTATACTTTGTTGCAGGCTTTCTGGAATTTACTGATCTCGTAGTCTTCGCGGACATAGGCCTTGACCACACGCACAGCGCCGATGTTTTCCTGGACACTTGCGTTCAGATCGTCGTATTTACGGAATACGGCCTGGAAGTATACAGTGGCCTTCTGCATGATAAAGATCAGACAGCCTCCGAGGAAGATAACAGCGACAAGATAGATGCTTGCAAGCTTTGCATTGATAAGAAATGCCATGACCATGGCACAGATCAGACTGGCCGGTGCACGGGTACACATACGAAGGATCATCTGATAAGCGTTCTGCAGGTTGGTCACATCTGTGGTAAGACGGGTGATCAGGCCGGCAGTGCTGTATTTGTCGATGTTGGAAAAAGAAAAGGTCTGGATGTTGGTGTACATGGCTTTTCGGAGGTTTCTGGCAAAGCCTGTGGAGGCCAGTGCTCCGTATTTTCCTCCCATGACGCCGGACCAGAGTCCGCACAGGGCAAGAACTACCATAACTGCACCCATCCGATAGATATGGCCGATATTTCCGGCTTCCACACCTTTATCAATGATGGAAGCCATGGCCAGGGGGATCAGAGTCTCAAAGAGAACTTCCAGGATCATGAAAAAAGGCGTGAGAAACGATGCCTTTTTAAACTCCCTGACCTGGGCCAGAAGGGTTTTGAGCATAAAAAATCTCCTTTCTTTACTGTTCAAAAAGACAGCACCACTGGAAGGGATTCCGGGCTGCTATAGAACAGCTGTATTGTTCAGCTACTATTATCGGGGAAATTATTTTTAATGTCAAGATAAACATGTACGAAATGCTTGACACAACATCCTTTAAGCGGTATATTAAAAGTTAATATTCGCCTGTAGAACAGGGAAGGAATGGGATTCAGATCCCTTCAGAGGGTCTATATAGAGTTAAATTTTTGCAGGGAGGATTTTGTATGGAGATCAGACAGTCAGCAGAGGATTATCTTGAATCAATTCTGGTTTTATCCAAAAAAGGCGGAGGAGTCCGTTCTATTGATATTGCGACCAGACTTGGTGTTTCCAAGCCAAGCGTCAGTCACGCAATGAAGCTTCTTCGTGAAGACGGTTATATTGCTATGGACCGTTACGGTACCGTGACACTTCTGGAGAAGGGGGCAGAGATCGCCAATCAGATTTATGAGCGTCACATTGTTCTTGCCAGGATGCTGGAGGGACTTGGGGTTCCGGCCGAGATTGCAATGGAGGATGCCTGCAAGATGGAGCATGACATCAGCCAGGAGAGCTTTGATAAGATCAAGGCACATTATAATAACTTCATTAAGAAGGAAGAAGCAGCAGAATAAGAAACATGCATGCAGACAGGCAGCCGGAAGGTAAAATACCAAACCGGCTGCCTGTTTTTTATTTATTTTCTTTTTCCGGCAGCTGTGCCAGGATGATGGCTGCAAACATGATGACACATCCAAGGAGCTCTTTTATGGAAAGCTTCTGATCCAGGAGCACCCAGCCTGCAAGCACGGAGATGCAGGATTCAAGAGAAAGGATCAGAGAAGCAACTGTGGGATTCACATTTTTCTGGCCTACGACCTGCAGGGTGTAGGCAACACCGCAGGACATCACGCCGGCATACAGGATCGGCAGCCAGGCAGTGAGAATGGAAGAAATCTGCGGATGTTCCAGAATAAGTGCCGGGATCATGGACAGGATCCCGCAGACCAGAAACTGGATACAGGAAAGCTTTACACCGTCTGTCTTCGGAGAAAAATAGTCAATGACCAGAATGTGCAGGGAAAAGAGAAAAGCACATACCAGCATAAGAATATCTCCGAGGCCAATGGAAAATCCGTCTGTGATGCAGAGAAGATAAAGTCCGACCAGTGCCATGACAACGGCTGCCCATATAAAGGGACTGCATTTCTTTTTCAGGAAAATTCCGATGATCGGGACGATGACAATGTAGCAGGCGGTGATGAAGCCGGCTTTTCCTACAGTTGTGTACTGGATACCAAACTGCTGGAAGCTGCTCGCAGCAAAAAGAGCGGATCCGCAGGCAATGCCGCCCAGCCACAGGTCACGGCTGTTATATGGAGTGTCGGATACGGCTTTTTCTGAAAGTGTTGATGAGGATTCCGGTATTGCGGAATCTGTGGCAGCAGAGGATTTATTTCCGGAACGGTTCAGGATAAAGAGCACCGGAACCAGGACAGCGGCGCCGATCAGGGAACGGACGCCGTTGAAGGTGAAGGGGCCAACATATTCCATGCCTACACTCTGGGCAACGAAGGCGATTCCCCAGATCGTTGCGGCCAGAAGCAGGCAGAGAGAATTTTTCAGAGGCATTTTCTGTGAGTTCATGATAAAAAAACCTTTCGTTTATTAGATATTATGTGATCAAATCTATTATAAGATCAAAGCAGTATATAACAAAAGACCCCGGGGAACTTATATAGCTTCCCGGGGCATTTTTATGATCTGTCGGAGCAATATCCGGCAAGATCAGTTCTGATTCTGGTTATTCTTAACTTCTGCAAGCTTCATGGCACGAACCTTCAGCGGCAGACCGAACAGAGTGATGAATCCGTCTGCATCATGGTGATCATACATATCACCGGTTGTGAAGGAAGCGAGAGACTCATTGTAAAGGCTGTACGGAGAGGTTGTACCATTCTTGATGATGTTTCCTTTGTAAAGCTTGAATTTAACCTCGCCGGTAACATATTTCTGAGTAGACTCAACAAATGCCTGGATAGCCTCACGGAGAGGTGTGTACCATTTTCCTTCGTAAACAACCTGTGCAAACTGGCTGCCAAGTTTTTTCTTGGCTTCCATTGTCTCACGGTCAAGGATCAGTTCTTCAAGCTGGTCATGTGCTGCCATCAGGATCGTTCCGCCAGGAGTTTCATAAACGCCACGGGATTTCATACCAACAACACGGTTCTCAACAATATCAACGATACCGATGCCGTTCTCGCCGCCAAGCTTGTTCAGCTCTGTGATGATCTCGGAAACCTTCATTGCTTTTCCGTTGAGTGTTTTCGGAACACCCTGCTCGAATGTCATGGTGATCTCAGTTTCTTTATCCGGGGCTTTCTCAGGTGTTACGCTTAATACAAGCATGTCATCATAGTTCGGAGCCTGTGATGGATCCTCAAGCTCAAGTCCCTCATGGCTGATGTGCCAGAGGTTTCTGTCACGGCTGTAGCTGTGGCTTGCATCAAATGGAAGAGTGATGCCATGAGCCTTACAGAACTCAATCTCATCTTCACGGGACTGCATGGTCCACAGATCTGTCATACGCCATGGAGCAATGATCTTGATGTCCGGAGCAAGAGCCTTGATGCCAAGCTCGAAACGGATCTGGTCATTTCCTTTACCGGTAGCACCGTGGCAGATAGCAACGGCACCCTCTTTACGTGCGATCTCAACCAGTTTCTTGGCAATGACCGGACGAGCCATGGAAGTTCCGAGAAGATAGGAATGCTCGTATACAGCACCAGCCTCTACACATGGCATGATGAAGTCATCGCAGAATTCATCAACGATATCCTCGATATATAATTTGGAAGCACCGGACATTTTTGCTCTTTCCTCAAGACCGTCCAGCTCGTTTCCCTGTCCGCAGTTTACACAGCAGCAGACAACGTCGTAATCAAAGGTTTCTTTCAGCCACGGGATCAGGGCTGTGGTATCAAGACCACCGGAATACGCTAAAACAACTTTTTCTTTCATAATATATGTCCTCCTGGGATTTTTTTGATTTTGTATCGCTCCGGACATTTCCGGGACGGTGGATTTTTTTACGTTATCTGGAAAAAAATATACCGTTTTACAACTTTACCAGAGTGAATAAATATTCATGTACAACAAAACAAAATTTTCGGCTGTCCTGTCGACATGGCTTAATATACACCAGATTTTATAAATATGCAAGAGATAATTTGAAAAATATGAAAAAAATTTTGCATAAAAATGCATCTGAAAGTAGGCGTTATTATAAGAAAATACAGGAAAAACAGAAAAGGCCGTGAAAAATCAAAAAAAATGACTATTGCATAATATGCAGATAAGATGTATAATCTATCCATTGACAAGGCGGACATATGAACTGGCAGTACGGACAGGTTTAAGATGTCTGTCTGACCTTTGCAGAAGATTCAGATATCAGAATACATAAAAAAGAGGCATAAATAAGAATAGCAAACGCTTCTGCAGGGGGGATTAAGCCGTAGGAAAAACGGCAGAGGAGGAATGTGAAAGATGATTAAAGCAGGAATTATCGGTGCGACAGGATACGCAGGAAATGAGATTGTAAGACTTCTTCTTGGACACAGAGACGTTGAGATTAAATGGTTCGGCTCCCGAAGCTACATAGATCAGCAGTATGCAGATATTTATCAGAATTTTTTCAGGCTGGTGGATGCCAAATGTATGGATGACAACATGGCTGCACTTGCAGATGAGGTAGATGTGATCTTTACAGCAACACCACAGGGCCTTTGTGCATCCCTTATCAATGAAGAAATCCTTTCCAAATGTAAGGTGATCGACTTAAGTGCAGATTTCCGTATTAAAGATGTGAAAAAATATGAGAAGTGGTACGGGATCGAGCATAAGGCTCCGCAGTTTATCGAGGAAGCTGTTTATGGTCTCTGCGAGATCAACCGTGAGGATATTAAGAATGCAAGGCTGATCGCCAACCCGGGATGCTATCCGACATGCTCCACACTGTCTATTTATCCGTTGTTAAAGGAAGGCCTCATTGATCCGAACACCATTATCATTGATGCCAAGTCCGGAACCTCCGGAGCAGGAAGAGGAGCCAAGGTTCCGAATCTCTACTGTGAGGTAAACGAGAGCATCAAAGCTTACGGTGTTGCCACACACAGGCATACACCGGAGATTGAGGATCAGCTTGGATATGCATGCGGACAGGAAGTGATGATCAACTTTACCCCACATCTTGTTCCGATGAACCGTGGAATCCTGGTAACAGCATATGCCTCCCTGACCAGGGATGTTACCTACGAGGAAGTAAAAGCAGCCTATGACAAATATTATAAGGACGAGTTTTTTGTACGTGTCCTGAACAAGGATGTATGCCCGCAGACAAGAAATGTAGAAGGCAGCAATTTTGTGGACGTGAACTTCAAGATCGATCCGAGAACAAAGAGAGTCATCATGATGGGCGCTATCGACAACCTGGTAAAGGGTGCAGCAGGACAGGCTGTTCAGAACATGAACCTGATGTTTGGATTTGACGAGAACGAAGGACTGAAACAGATCCCGATGTGCCCGTAAAACAGGCGGATCACAAATAAAATATGGTGGATGCCGAAGGATTTTGACTGAATAGACTGAGATATTCGATCTGGTACAGCGGACAGGATCCGGCATAACCGTTGAGAGGAGATATATAATATGAAGATCATAGACGGCGGCGTTACAGCCGCAAAAGGTTTTAAGGCAGCGTCAACTGCAGCAGAGATCAAATATAAAGGCCGTACTGATATGGCTATGGTATTCAGTGAGGTTCCCTGTGTGGCTGCAGGAACCTTCACGACCAATGTGGTAAAAGCAGCTCCTGTAAGATGGGATCAGGACATTGTATATAATCACCCGGGTGCAAGAGCTGTGATCTGCAACAGCGGAATCGCCAACGCATGTACCGGCGAGGAAGGATTCGGCTATTGCAGGGAAACAGCCAAGGCAGCATCCGAAAGCCTTGGGATCCCGGAAGACAGCGTATTGGTAGCATCCACCGGTGTCATCGGAATGCAGCTTCCCATCGACCGTATCGCAAACGGAGTAAAAGCCATGGCACCGAAGCTTGAGGGAAGCCGCGAGGCAGGCCTTGAGGCAGCAAAAGCCATCATGACAACAGATACCGAGAAGAAAGAGGCAGCGGTAGAAATCGAGATCGGTGGAAAAACCGTAACGGTAGGCGGTATGTGCAAGGGCTCCGGAATGATCCACCCCAATATGTGCACGATGCTTGGATTTATCACCAGTGATGTGGATATCTCCAAGGAGCTTCTTCAGGAAGCACTCAGCGAGGATATCAAGGACACCTACAACATGGTATCCGTTGACGGAGATACCTCCACAAACGACACTGTCCTCCTCCTTGCAAACGGCCAGGCCGGCAATCCGAAGATCACAGAGAAAAACGCAGATTATGAAGAATTCAAAAAGGCTCTTAACTACGTAAACACAACCCTTGCCAAAAAGATCGCAGGTGACGGAGAAGGTGCAACTGCACTCTTCGAGGTCAAGGTCATCGGCGCAGCCACCAAGGCAGAAGCCGTAACCTTAAGTAAATCCGTAGTAACATCTTCCTTAACAAAGGCAGCCATTTACGGTCACGATGCAAACTGGGGAAGGATCCTCTGTGCCCTCGGCTACTCCGGCGTTCAGTTCGATCCGGAAAAGGTAGATCTTTACTTTGAGAGCAAAGCAGGAAAGATCAAGATCATTGAAAATGGAGTTTCTACAGGCTACAGCGAAGAGGAAGCTACTAAGATCCTCTCCGAAGAGGCAGTGACAGCCATCGCGGATATGAAGATGGGAGATGCATCCGCAACTGCATGGGGATGCGACCTCACCTATGATTACATAAAGATCAATGCGGATTATCGTTCTTGATGTAAGAACTCTGTAGAATGGTTTTTATGGTGGAGTTTGGTTGTAGTTTTGTTTCAGTTTGTAAGCTGAGAAAACCCTTAGGGGGAGCGAGCTCAAAGTTGCGAAGCCCGCACGCTCCCCCTAAGAACCCCCTCCGTTGGGCACGCTTGGCTGTGGTGTGTTGAACTTCAGTCGACGAAGACTGGGTGACGAGCGTGAGAAACCTCAGGGCGGGAACTCGGAAGTTGTGGTGTGTTGAACGTCAGTCGACGAAGACTGAGTGACGAATGTGAGGAACCTCAGGGCGGGAACTCGGAAGTTATGTCGTATTAAACGTCAGTTGCCGAAGACTGCCTGACGAGCTGTTCGCCTTCGGCGAAAGCGCGTCGGAAGCGGCTGTCTGCGACAGCCTGTCCGCAGCAGGCGCTTTGCCCGCAACGCGGGCAACAGCCCGTTCCCCGTGGCCGGAGGGGAGGAGCGCGAGGAGGGGAAACGGCCTTCGGAACTCCGAGTGCCTCCCCTCCTCGCAAATCCACAGCCGTCAGCTGAGACAAAATTATAATAAAAAAGAAATCCCTCCAACATACAACAACAAAACCTTTTTCAATCCATATCATTTTTCAAAAAAAGGAGACACCCACATGGTAAATCAGAAATATCTTGACAAAGCAGAGGTGCTCATAGAAGCCCTGCCATATATCCAGCGGTTCAACCGCAAGATCGTAGTCATCAAATACGGCGGAAGCGCCATGCTTGATGAAGAATTAAAGCGTAACGTCATCAAGGACGCAGTCCTTCTGAAATTAGTCGGTTTCAAACCGATCATTGTTCACGGCGGCGGCAAGGAAATCAGCCGCTGGGTCGGCAAAGTCGGCATGGAGCCGCATTTTGTAAACGGTCTCCGTGTAACGGATAAAGACACTATGGAGATCGCAGAGATGGTTCTTGCAAAAGTAAACAAGGAGCTTGTTACTCTGGTAGAATCTCTCGGCGTACAGGCTGTAGGTGTCAGCGGCAAGGACGGCGGTCTTCTCCAGTGCAAAAAAAAGCTTTCCAAAGGCGAAGACATCGGCTACGTAGGTGAGGTTACAAAGGTTAATCCGAAGATCCTCCAGGACCTTCTGGAAAGAGATTTCCTTCCGATCGTATTCCCGATCGGCTTTGACGAAAATTTTGATTCCTACAATATCAATGCGGATGATGCAGCCTGCGCCATTGCAGAGGCAGTTGAGGCAGAGAAGCTGGCCTTCCTGTCTGACATCGAGGGTGTTTACAGAGAGGCAGATGATCCCTCCACTCTGATCTCCGAGCTTCGTGTAGATGAGGCTGAGAACCTGATCTCAGATGGTACTGTGGGCGGCGGTATGATCCCGAAGCTGAAAAACTGTATTGACGCTATCGAGCATGGTGTAAACAGAGTTCATATCCTGGATGGAAGGATCCCGCACAGCTTACTGCTTGAGATATTTACAAACAAAGGTATTGGTACTGCAATTTTAAAAGATGATGGGGAGAAATATTACAATGAGCATGAATGAACAGATGGAAGAATCTGAAGCCAGTATTCTTCATACATATAACCGTTTTCCGGTAGTTTTTGAAAAAGGTGAGGGCTGTTACCTCTATGATTCCGAAGGAAAGGAATATCTGGATTTTGCGGCAGGTATCGCTGTAAATGCCCTGGGATATCATTATCCGGGCTATGACGAAGCATTGAAATCCCAGATCGACAAGCTGATGCATATTTCCAACCTGTACTACAATGAGCCGATCATTGATGCAGGAGCCAGACTTGTACAGGCAAGCCATATGGAAAAGGCTTTCTTTACAAACAGTGGTACAGAGGCCATTGAGGGTGCTCTGAAGGCTGCCAAGAAATATGCCTACGAAAGAGATGGCCATGCAGACCATGAGATCATTGCCATGAACCATTCCTTCCACGGCCGTAGCATCGGCGCTCTTTCCGTGACAGGCAATGCACATTACAGAGAACCCTTTGAGCCGCTGATGGGTGGGGTGAAATTTGCAGATTTCAATGATCTTGAGAGTGTAAAGGCTCAGATCACAGATAAGACCTGTGCCATCATCACCGAGACCGTACAGGGAGAAGGCGGTATTTATCCGGCTACAAAAGAGTTCCTGGAAGGCTTACGTAAGCTTTGTGATGAGCAGGATATCATCCTGATCCTGGACGAGATCCAGTGCGGTATGGGACGTACCGGACATTATTTTGCATGGCAGGCATATGGAGTACAGCCGGATATCATGACCTGTGCCAAAGCACTTGGCTGTGGTGTTCCGGTAGGGGCTTTTGTGCTGAACAAAAAAGCAGCTGCAGCTTCCCTGAAGCCAGGCGACCACGGAACCACTTACGGCGGAAATCCCTTCGTATGTGCAGCAGTCAGCAAGGTATTTGACATTTTTGAAAAAGATCAGATCCTTTCCCATGTGCAGGGACTTACTCCGTATTTTGAGGAGAAGCTGGACGAACTGGTTGCAAAGCATGACTGTGCAGAAACAAGAAGAGGCAAAGGCTTCATGCAGGGTATCGTGATCAAGGGACGTCCGGTAGGAGACGTGGTGAAAAAAGCTCTTGCAAAAGGCCTTCTGGTGATCTCAGCAGGAAGTGATGTTCTCCGCCTTGTTCCTCCTCTTGTGATCACAAAAGAGGATATCGACAAGATGGCAGAGATCCTTGACGAGTGTATGGAATAATAAAAAAATAACAGATACAAAAGCAGCAGTATTTTCCGGAAAGGGCAGTGTACCGATGGAGAATACGGCTGCTTTTTTGTCAGAGAGACAATATATATAAATTATATAACAGATATAGAAAACAATATCCGAAAATCTGGTCGTGTGTTTGAAAACAAACAAAAACTGCTATGACACACCGACAAAATGCACAAAAAAGCGAGAGGGCTCGAGTATAAATTGCACATCTACACAGTTGATTTTAGGACGCCATATGTTATAATTTCACTGGTAAAAAAATTTTATGTGAGGGGTGAAAATTTTGAAAAAATTATTAACCGTCATGTGTACTTTTCTGACAGTATTTCTGGCATGTCCTGTGGGTGTATGGGCAGCTGGAAACGGTGGGACAGGATCTGGTGTGCCGGTGTGGCTTTGTATCCCTTTTGCGGGCCTTCTTCTGTGTGTTGCAGTGATGCCGCTGGTAAAGGGTGAGTGGTGGGAGTCACATCAGCCCGTTGTGGTTGCATTCTGGATCGTTCTTATGATCATTCCGTTTGCAGTTGTTTACGGTGCCGGAAAAACTGCGGAAACAGTACTGGAGTGCGTGATCAATGACTATCTTACATTTATCATCCTGTTATTCGGACTGTTCTGTGTATCCGGTAACATTACAGTTGAGGGCGATTTTGCGGGTTCGCCAAGAGTAAATGTAGGACTTCTTGCACTGGGAACCCTGCTTTCCAGCTGTATCGGAACTACCGGAGCCAGCATGCTGATGGTCCGTCCGGTGATCAAAATGAATTCCTGGAGAAAGAGAAAGGGTCATATTATGATCTTTTTCATCTTTATGGTATCCAACATGGGTGGCTGCCTGACACCGATCGGTGATCCGCCGCTTCTGATGGGCTTCATGCGAGGAGTTCCGTTTTTCTGGAGCCTTCATCTTTTTCCGGTACTGATCTTTAATATGGTGATCCTTCTGTTTGTGTTCTATCATCTGGATATGCGCTCTTACAAGAAGGATATCGCAGAGGGACGTAAACCGGATATCAGCAAACCGGGTACCGAGTTTAAGATCGAGGGTCTTCATAATATCATCTTCCTTGTGATGATCGTTGTGGGTGTTATCTTAAGTGGAATGCTTCCCGGTATGCCTGCATTCCAGGATGCAGCCGGAAATGTAAAGGGGCTTCATATTTTCGGTGAGGTTACTTTAAGCTTCCCGTCAATCATTGAGATCGTCCTGATCCTGGCAGCTGCATTTCTGTCCTTTAAGACAACAGATAAAAGGATCCGTGTGCGGAACCATTTTACCTGGGGTGCGATCAAGGAGGTTGCAGTACTTTTCATCGGTATTTTTATCACCATGCAGCCAGCCCTGATGCTTCTGAAAGCAGTAGGACCGAATCTTGGTATCACCGAGCCGTACCAGATGTTCTGGGCGACCGGAGCTTTGTCCAGTTTCCTGGATAATACGCCGACCTATCTGGTATTTCTGACAACAGCAGGAACTCTTGGATTTACAAACGGAATCGCAACAACACTGGGAACAGTTCCTGTAAAGCTTCTTTCTGCGATTTCCTGCGGTGCTGTATTTATGGGCGCCAATACATATATCGGCAATGCTCCGAACTTTATGGTCAAGACACTTTCTGACGAAAATGGTATCAACATGCCGTCCTTCTTCGGATATATGGCATGGTCCATTTGTTTCCTGGTACCGATGTTCATCATCGATATGCTGGTATTCTTTTTATAAGGGAGGAGGATCAATATGCAGGATAATAACATTCGAGAGAAATGCAGAGAGCTTGCCACCAGACTTTATGAACTGGATGGCGAGGTTTATGAAAGCGTAGGATCTTCCCTTGGACGTACCTTCACCGGTGACAGAGAAGGCACTATCCGGAACTTAAGTGCTCTGATGTATACCAAACCGGACGGACATCTTCTTCGAAGCGAGATGGCACTGATCAGTAACATGGCCAGGACCATCAAGGATAAAGAAGAAAAAAGCCGTCTCATGAAGAAATATGATGAGATCTTTCAGGAGATCCTGACGCTGCCGGAGACTTTTGTTGCTACGGATATCATGGATAAGGAACGTGTGGCGCTGAATCATATGATCAAGCGCAGAGAAAAAATCTCTGAGAATGACCATCTGGTCATCTGCATCAGCCGTACACAGGGAAGTGCCGGTAATGATATCGGTTTCGGACTGGCAGACAAGCTTCGGATCAACTATTATGATGTGGAGATCTTTGATCAGGTATTAAGGCGTCTTGAGGCGGAAAAGGGCGCGGTCAACGATGCGGAATATTTTGCGGATTTCAATAAATATGAGAAGAAGCATAAATTTGATCTCAAGGGCTGGTTCCGGGAATTCAACCGTTACCATGGCCTTCCGAAACAGGATGCGGTATTCTTTAACATGAGTGACCTGATCTGCGATCTGGCCTCAAAAGAGGATTGCATCATTATGGGAAGGTGTGCGGATGCGATCCTCAAAAACAATCACATTCCACATATCAGTCTGTTTATCACAGCTCCTTTTGCTATCCGTGTGCAGCATGTTATGGATGTAAGGAAGATGAATATGAAGCAGGCAGTCCGTTTCCTGAAAAAGATGGACAGCCAGCACAGACAGTATTACAATTTTTACGGCGGAGCTCAGTGGGGCAAGCCGGATAATTACGATCTTTGTATCAACAGCGCAAGCTACGGAATCAATGAAACGGAGAATCTGATCCTGAAGCTGCTGGATGATCAGATCCACTAAGAGATAAAATATGAGCAGCACGGAAGAAAGAAAAAGTTCCGGAAGGGGTTTTTAGCTTAACAGGCTGCAAACAGAAAAAAAGAATCAGAACAGAGTTCCTGCAAAGGAGAGGCAACCTTCTGCCAGACAGAAGTACTTCAAAATGCAGGAACTTTTTTTATATTTTGTTTATAAAAACTTAATCTTGATTAACTTTTTTCATTTAGGGGATTGACATTCGAAAAAACTTAGTATAAACTAACCTATGAGTTAGAATTAACTAATTAGATTAAGCTAATTACTAGAAAGAAACGGAGGGATTCCATGCAGCCGATTTTATTTTTACAGTCAGGTGATACGGGCACGATCAAGCGTATTTCAGGAGCGGAGGATACAAGAAGATTTCTTGCAGGCCTTGGTTTTGTTGAGAATGCGGAAGTGACAGTTGTTTCCCAGTTTGACGGCAATCTGATCGTAAATGTCAAGGATTCCAGAGTAGCAGTCAATAAAGAAATGGCCAGACACATTATGGTGTGACCGGACTGAGAGGCAGTGACCGGTAGTGGATTTGCCCCAAACTGCGGAAGGCGCAGTTGAGGATAGATTAGGAATTGGAATATGAACAGGGAGGAAAAGAGAAATGACTTTACGTGATGCAGCAGTAGGTTCTACAGTAGTTGTTTCCAAGATAACCGGCGACCCGGCTTACAAGCGTCGTATCATGGATATGGGAATCACAAAAGGCAGCGAGGTTTATATCCGAAAGGTAGCTCCTCTTGGAGATCCGGTTGAGATCACCATCAGAGGCTATGAGCTTTCTCTGCGTAAGCATGACGCAGCATGTGTGGAAGTAAAGTAAAATAAGCTTCGAAAAATGACAGAACGTCAGGCTCTGACCTGAAAAAAGGAGGATGCAAAATGTCTGTAACAATAGCTCTTGCCGGAAACCCGAACTGTGGTAAGACTACAATGTTCAATGCTCTTACAGGCGCAAACCAGTACGTTGGTAACTGGCCAGGTGTTACTGTAGAGAAAAAAGAGGGAAAACTGAAAAACAAGAAGGACGTAACGGTAACAGACCTTCCGGGTATCTATTCACTTTCCCCGTATACACTTGAGGAGGTTGTCAGCCGTGATTACCTTCTGAAAGAGAAACCGGATGTGATCATCGATCTTGTGGATGCAACAAACATCGAGAGAAACCTGTATCTTGCAACCCAGCTTCTTGAAATCGGTATCCCGGTTGTTATCGCTCTTAATATGGTGGATCTTCTGAAGAAGAACAATATCCATATCAATGTAAAAGGCTTAAGCTCCGCACTTGGATGCCCGATCGTTGAGACATCTGCTCTTAAGGGAACAGGCCTTAAAGAGGTTGTTGATGAGGCAATCAAATGTGCAAACCAGCACAGAGTACCATCGAAGCAGATGGAATTTCCGAAAGCAGTTGAGAAGGCTGTAAACGAGATCGAGGGACTTGTTCCTGCAAATATCTCTGAAGAGAACAGAAGATGGTATGCAGTAAAGCTTCTTGAGAGAGACAGCAAGGTGAAAGAAGGACTGAACCTTCCGGTTTCTGCACAGTCCAGAATCGAGGAGATCGCTTCTGAGCTTGAGAAGGCAGAGGATGATGATACAGAGAGTATCGTAACGGATGGAAGATATCAGTACATCCAGAAGGTTGTTTCTGCAAACGTTAAGAGAAGCGGAAATAAGATGACAGTTTCCGATAAGATCGACCGTATTGTAACGAACCGTATTCTCGGCCTTCCGATCTTTATCCTTACCATGTTCATCGTTTATTATGTATCGGTAACAACAGTTGGTACCATGGTAACAGACTGGACAAATGACAGCTTTGTGGGAACCATCCAGAGTGTTGTATCGGATGGACTCGGCAATGCTGGTGTTGCTGACTGGCTGGTAAGCCTTGTATCTGACGGTATCATCGGTGGTCTTGGGGCAGTGCTTGGATTTGTTCCGCAGATGGCGATTCTGTTCCTGTTCCTTTCCATCCTTGAAGACTGCGGTTATATGGTTCGTATCGCATTCGTCATGGACCGTGTATTCCGTCATTTTGGACTTTCCGGAAAGAGCTTTATCCCGCTTCTTATCTCCTCCGGCTGTGGAATCCCTGGAATCATGGCTTCCAAAACGATCGAGGCAGATAATGACCGTCGTCTGACAATTATGACAGCGACATTTATCCCATGTGGTGCCAAGCTTCCTGTTATCGCTCTTATGGGTGGCATCATGACAGCTTATGCAACCGGTGACTACGTAGCTGCTGGTTTCATCACACCACTGATGTACTTTATCGGTGTTATAGCAGTTCTTGTATCTGCTATCATTCTGAAGAAAACCAAACCTTTCTCCGGTAAACCTGCTCCGTTTGTAATGGAGCTTCCACAGTATCATATTCCGTCTGTAAAGACAGTTCTGCTTCACGTTTGGGAGAGACTGAAAGGCTTCATCATCAAAGCCGGTACCATTCTTTTCCTTGCAACAGTTATCATGTGGATCCTTTCCAGCATCGGAAATACAGGAAGCGGAATCGGATTTGTTGAGGACAGCAACGACAGTATCATGGCTATCCTTGGTGGTATCCTTGCTCCGATCTTTGCCCCTCTTGGATTTGGTAAATGGCAGCCGGTTGCAGCCTCCATCTCCGGATTCTCCGCAAAAGAGTCCATCGTAAGTACAATGGGTGTTCTTGCAAACGTAGCTGGAGATGATGCAGAGGATACCATGATTGTTGGTGCAGCGATCAAAGCATGGTTCCCGACAGCAGTAGCAGCATTTTCTTTCCTGCTGTTCAATCTGCTTGACTCTCCGTGCCTTGCAGCTATTTCTACAATGGCACATGAGATGCAGTCCAGAAAATGGTTCTGGTTTGCAATTCTCTTCCAGAACATTTTTGCTTATGTTGTAACACTTTGTGTATATCAGATCGGTCTTGTTGTCACAGGTGCCGGTTCCTTCGGAATCGGAACGATCGTAGCGCTGATCCTTGTAGCGATCCTGCTCTTCCTTCTGTTCAGACCAGATCCGTACAAGAACCAGAACGATGTTACAAAGAGATCTGTACAGGCAGCAGATTAATTGAAAACCGGTCATACAGTAACGATCCGGTACATATGATAAGAAATGCAGGAGACCGGGGATGTAAATACCTGGTCTTCTGTGCTATAATAAGCCTGAAAAAATATAGAAGTTTTTTACAAAAGTATTCATCAGAGGCTGGCAGCAGTTTACCGGCTGTACAGCGAAAGAAAGGGTGACAGATATGAGTATGATAGCGGATATTATTGTACTGGCACTGGTGATCGCATATGGCGTATTTGTGATCAGTTATCTCTATTCAAGAAAGAAACAGGGGCTCAGCTGTGTCGGCTGTGCCGGTAATACACGTACAGGCGGTTGTGCCGGCCATTGCTCCGGCTGTTCCGGCTGCTCCGGGTGCAATGGAATGCATAAGTGATCAGGAGGGAAAGAAATCATGGCAAATGCAATTGTTGTCATTGCTGTTATCATCATTATGTTGTTTGCCGGAAAAGGTGCATATAAACATCTGAAGGGGGAAGGTGCCTGCTGCGGAGGCGGCAGCAAGCCGGAGATTCCGAAGAAGAAGCTGGATGGAACCAAGCTGGGCGAGAAAACCATGAAGATCACCGGTATGCATTGTGAGAACTGTGTGGCCAGTGTCACAAGAGCTATCAACCGCATTGACGGTGCGGCAGCAAAAGTAAGCCTGAAAAAAGGTGAGGCAGTGGTTTCCTACGACAGAGAGATATCCGACGAAGAGCTTAAGAAGGTAGTGGAAGACAGGGGATATCACGTAGTTTCTATCCAGTAAAGCTTTATCATAAGAATAACTTTGCCGCAGCTTCTGAGCCGGCAGATCAGAGAAGAGACTTCTCGGCGAAATGCTTAAAAATATTTCGCCTGGAGGTCTTTTTTTGTATAAAAAGTCAGAGTTGCAATTGACTCACTAATGTACACTATTGTATAATAAAAACAGAAAAATTCAGACGGAATGAAATATTTTCTTTCTATCCGGATGAGGCATTAAAACAAAATACAGCAGGAAACAGACTTTGACGGCAAGGAATATCCGAGCAGGAATCGTTGTTCATCCGGCACAGCTTAACCGAATCAACTGCGAAGCAGTTATTCGGTTATGAACAAGCAGCAAATGCGGATCGCGAATATCCGCCTGACTATGTTTTGTGAGCGGAATACGGGACTCTTTCACCTTGTGCGTGAAAGAGCTTTTTTTATGAAAAATACCTGCGGGAGCGGACAGAATGAATTAGGGAGGATTTTATGCTGAAGGTAGCAGTATACGGAAAGGGCGGTATCGGAAAGTCTACAGTGACGTCCAACCTGGCGGCGGCTTTTGCAGCCATGGGGAAGAGAGTGATCCAGATCGGTTGTGATCCCAAGGCGGATTCCACCATCAATCTTCTTGGGGGAGAACCTCTACGACCGGTAATGAATTATATGCGGGAAGAGGATGAGGAGCCGGAAAAGCTGGAGGATATTTCAAAGGAGGGCTTTGGTGGAGTCCTCTGCATTGAGACCGGCGGCCCCACACCGGGACTTGGCTGTGCAGGCAGAGGCATCATCGCAACCTTTCAGCTTCTGGAGGATCTGAAGCTTTTTGAGACCTGGAAGCCGGATGTAGTGCTTTACGATGTTCTTGGGGATGTAGTATGCGGCGGTTTTGCGGCACCGATCCGGGAGGGCTATGCGGAAAAAGTACTCATTGTTACATCCGGAGAGAAAATGGCGCTCTATGCAGCCAATAATATTTCCAGCGCTGTGCGGAATTTTGAGGATCGAAGCTATGCGAGGATCTTCGGGATCGTGCTGAATCACAGGAATGTGGAGAATGAAACGGAAAAAGTAAATGCTTTTGCAGAAAAAAACAATATCCCGATCGTGGGTGAGATCCCGAGAAGTGACGAGATCATCCGATGGGAGGATCAGGGCAAAACAGTGATCGAGGGAGACGAGAATTCTGAGATCAGTGAGAAATTTTTTGCACTGGCGAGGAAGCTACTGGAAAGTGAAGAAACGGAGAAGGAGGATATATGAAAAAGAAAGCATATTTTGCAACTGCAGAAGAACTGGCCCGGGGCGGGCTGGAAATGATCCCTCCGCAGATGATCTCCGGGAAGCATCTGATCTACAGCTCTCCGGCAACTCTGGCATTTAACTCTCCGGGAGCGGAGGGCTTTGGCGTAAAGCGGGCCGGGCTTGCAGTGCCGGACTCCATTATGCTGATCGTGGCACCGGGATGCTGCGGAAGAAATACTTCTCTTATCAGTTCCATGCCGGAGTACAATGATCGATTTTTTTATCTGATGATGGACGAGACGGATATTGTTACAGGCCGTCACCTGAAAAAGATCCCGAAAGCGGTAAAAGAGATCTGCGACTGCTGTGAGAAGAAGCCGTCTGTGGTGATGATCTGTATCACCTGTGTGGATGCACTTCTGGGAACGGATATGGAACGTGTCTGCCGGAAGGCAGAGGAAAAGGTGGATATTCCGGTACGCCCCTGTTACATGTACGCACTGACACGTGAGGGCAGAAAGCCGCCTATGGTCCATGTGCGCCAGTCCTTATACTCCCTCCTTGAGCCACAGAAGAAAAAGGGAAATGTGGTCAATCTTCTGGGATTTTTTTCGCCGCTGGTTGATGACTGCGAGATTTATGAGCTGCTGCAGCAGGCAGGCGTAAAGACCATCCATGAGATCTCAAGATGTAAGGATTATGAAGAATATCAGACTATGTCACAGGCCAATTTTAATCTGGTGCTTCATCCGGAAGCAAGGTTTGCAGCGGAGGATTTTCATGACCGGCTGAAGATTCCTTTTATTGAGCTTCGGAGGCTCTACCAGACAGATAAGATCGAAAATCAGTATCGTGCCTTGGGACAGGTTCTTGGAGTCTCTTTTGATCAGAGAGTGTATAAAAAAGCAGCAGAAGAGGCAGTGGAGAGATTCCGGGAAGTCTGTCCGGATGCGTCTTTTGCTGTAGGGGAGTGCATGAACGGAGATCCCTTTGAGCTGGCCCTGGCCCTGGTGCGGTATGGTTTCCGGGTGCCGGAGATCTACGGAACTATCACAGCCGAGAATTTTGTATATATACGGCATCTTGCGGAATTGAGTCCGGATACAAAGGTTTTTTCCAATATGGAACCCACCATGCTGTATTACGATCCGTCCGGGAGCGGAGTGAATCTTACCATAGGAAAGGATGCAGGATATTATCACCGGGATCAGCCAAATGCAGTGTGGAATCAGGACCGGCAGCCCTATGGCTATGCAGGGGTACGCAGGCTGTTTGAGACACTGACAGAGAAAGTTTTGCAGAAGGGAGAAAAGGTATGAGAGGACTTCGGAAATATCTGACACCCTTTGCACCAGATCAGTCCGGAGCCGTGTCAGTGCTGTATGAGCTTGGCGGGATCATCGTGATCTGTGATGCAGGAGGATGTGCGGGAAATGTCTGCGGCTTTGATGAACCAAGATGGTTTGAACAGAAAAGCGCGGTATTCAGTGCAGGACTTCGGGATATGGATGCCATCCTGGGACGGGATGACCGCCTGGTTGCTAAGCTTGTGGATGCGGCAGAAAAGGTGGAGGCAGGCTTTGCAGCCATTGTCGGAACACCGGTACCGGCTGTGATCGGAACGGATCATCAGGCACTGCGGCGGATGTGCGAGAAGAAAACAGATCTTCCGGTGCTTGCGGTAAATACCAACGGAATGGAGCTTTATGATGCGGGAGAGCGAAAGGCTTATCTGGAGCTTTTTAAAGCCTTTGCCCGGGAAAAGCTGCCTGTGGAGGCTGGTAAGACAGGAGTTCTCGGAATGACACCTCAGGATGTCAGTGACCTGAAAGCAGCAGATAAGATCCGTGAAAAGTTCCGTACCAGAGGACAGAGAGCCGTCTGCTATGGAATGGGAGACGGGCTTGCTGAAGTAAAAAAAGCCTCCTCTGCGGAAAAAAATATCGTAGTTTCTCCTGCGGCACTGGAATGTGCCAGATATCTGGAGAAAACCTTCGGAACACCTTATGAGGTGGGATATCCTCTGGCGGAAGAGCTGGTTCCTGATATGGACTATGCAGGAAAAAAGATTCTCATCGTGCAGCAGCAGGTGATAGCCGGTGCTATAAGAGATGAACTCCGGAAACGTGGCGCGGACGGAGAGATCACCGTGGCAAGCTGGTTTTCCATGGAAAAAGATCTCCTGGAGGAGGGTGATGTGTCATTAAGGGATGAGGAAGATTACATGGAGCTGGCAGAGAAGGGCGGATATTACGTGATCTTTGCAGATCCATGTATGAAGCGGATGACAAAGGCTTTTTCAGGAATGTTTGTAGATACAGTGCATTTTGCGGTATCCGGAAAATGCAGGTAGGCCATAAGGGCAGGACATAAAGTTACATGCAGGCTGCAGCCGGATCAGTGGAAACAGCTGCAGGGAATGGAGAAACATATGGAGCAGGAAATTACGAAAATGATTCGTGTTTACGGGATCGTACAGGGAGTGGGATTTCGCCCTACGGTGAGCCGTCATGCTATGGCAAGAGGAATCCGTGGCAGTGTGTCCAATAAAGGACCTTATGTGGAGATTTTTGCTCAGGGTAAGCAGCAGGATGTGGATGCCTTTATCGCAGATATCGGGAATAAGCCGCCGAAGCGTGCAGCTATCCTGAAGCTTCTTGAAGAACCGGTGGGGGAGCCGGAGAAATTTACACAGTTTGATATCATCGAAAGTGAGAAGACAAAGGGTGAGATCTTTGTCTCCCCGGATATCGCGATCTGTGATGAATGTAAGGCGGAGATGTTTGATCCGGAAAACAGGCGGTATCTTCATCCCTTTATCAACTGTACCTGCTGCGGTCCGAGACTGACGATCCTGGATTCGCTTCCTTATGACCGTGAACGGACCAGTATGAAGGAATTTCCCATGTGTCCCTCCTGTGCGGATGAGTACCATAACCCGGACACCAGACGCTATGATGCCCAGCCGGTGTGCTGCAATGACTGCGGCCCGGAGGTATACCTGGCGGGAAGAGAGGAAAGGGGACGGGAGGCCATCACTTATACGAGGAAGATCATTGCTTCCGGCGGGATCGTGGCTATCAAGGGAATCGGTGGTTTTCACCTTTGCTGTGATGCTACCAGCGAGGAGGCTGTACAGCGTCTGCGGCAGCGAAAACGGCGTTCGGTGAAGCCTTTTGCAGTGATGGCACAGGATATGGAAGCTGTGAAGGAAATCTGTCAGGTCAGTGAGGAGCAGGAGAAGATCCTTACCGGGCATCAGAAGCCGATCCTGCTATTGGATAAGCTGCCGGGAGAAACAGGGCTTTGTGAGAGCATTGCACCCGGGAATCCCAAGGTGGGTGTCATGCTTCCCTATGCACCGGTTCAGCTGCTTCTTTTTCATTATGATGATGGGATCCGGATGCCCGGGCTTCTGGTAATGACCAGTGGAAACACTTCCGGGGCGCCTATCTGCAGAGATGATGAGGAGGCGGCAGAGGAGCTTTCCCATCTCTGTGACTGCATTCTTTCCCACAACAGGAAGATACGTATCCGGGCCGACGATTCGGTGATGGATTTCTATAAGGGTGAACCCTATATGATCCGCCGTTCCCGCGGGTATGCGCCTCTGCCGTTTATGGTCTCCACACCCTGGAAGGGCCAGGTGATCGCAGCAGGTGGAGAACTTAAGAACACCTTCTGCATTGGTGTGGATAACCGTTTTTATCCTTCTCCTTATGTGGGAGATCTTGAGGATCTTCGAACGGTAAAAGCCCTGAAGGAGACGATCGGGCGGCTGGAAACACTTCTGGAGGTGCAGCCGGAGATAGTGGTCTGTGATCTTCACCCTAAATATAATTCCACAGTAGTGGCAGAGGAGCTTGGGCTTCCTGTTCTGAGGGTGCAGCATCATTATGCACACATTTTATCCTGCATGGCAGAAAATGACTGCAAAGAAAAGGTGATAGGGGTTTCCTTTGACGGAACAGGCTATGGAACCGATGGAACCATCTGGGGCGGGGAGATCCTGGCCGCAGACTGTCAGGGATTTACAAGGCTTGGAAGTATAGAACCCTTTGTCCAGGTTGGCGGAGATATTTCTGCAAAAGAAGGCTGGCGGATCGCCGTTTCCCTGATCTGGCAGAATACGGGAGATCTGGAAAGAACCCTGAACACTGTCCGTAAACTGGGACTTTGCACAGACCAGGAAGTAAAGGTGCTGGTGACTATGGCACAGCGGAAGATCAATGCCGTGACCTCCACCAGTGCGGGAAGACTTTTTGACGGAGTCAGTGCAATCCTGGGGATCCGGAGAGCATCCACCTTTGAGGGAGAAGCGTCCACAGCGCTGGAATTTGCGGCGGAAGCCTGGAGAAAGCAGCGGGAGATGCAGAAGAAAAATCCGGAAGAAAATCTGAAGATACGGATGTCAGAAAAGGAAGACATTCCGGAAAGCACAGGCATCTCAGAAGCGTCTGAAGATGAACGAAAATTTATTTTAAATACAGGTGAGATCGTTGCATATCTGGTCCGGGCAAGGCTTGCAGGAGAGGATCCCGGGAAGCTGGCTTATGGATTTCACCGGGCACTGGCAGATGAGATCCTTGCAGCCTGTGAGGAAGCAGAGCGGCAGACCGGAATCCGGAAAGTGGCATTAAGCGGCGGTGTCTTTCAGAACCGGCTGCTTCTGGAACTGGTAGATGATGGCCTCACAGAAATGGGGTTTGAAGTTCTGAAGCACAGCTTGATCCCGCCGAATGACGGAGGGATCGCACTGGGACAGGCGGTGTATGGGATGGCTTATGTGCAGCGGCACAGATAAATATAGACAATATCATGCAGATACGGATCATAAATGTTTTATGATAATGCATGGAGCATACAGCAGAAATGCAGGATGGGAGGCACAGATATGTGTGTAGGATTATCAGCAAAAGTAGTAAAGATCAGTGACGGAACAGCAGTGGTGGACGCAGGCGGCGCAAAGAGAGAGGTTTCCGCCCAGCTTCTGGGAGACCTGGAGCCGGGGGATTATGTGATGGTGCATGCTGGTGTTGCCATTGCAAAGATCACCGATGATGATGAGGAAGAGACAGACCAGCTGATGGAGGAACTGCTGTGATGGAAGAGAGGAAAAGAACAGCAAGAGAGATCATAGAAGGATATCAGGGGCCGCCGGTGCGGATCATGGAGGTCTGCGGAACACACACCCACGAGATCTTCCGTCTGGGAATCCGCAAGCTTCTGCCGTCTCAGGTGGAGCTGATCTCAGGACCGGGATGTCCGGTCTGTGTAACACCGGTAGGGTTTATTGACGAGGCCGTTTATCTTGCTCTGGAAAAACAGGTGACGATCTGCACGTTCGGTGATCTTGTCCGCGTACCGGGAACAAAGAAAAGCCTTGCAGATGCCAGGGCAGAAGGCGCCAGGATACGGATCGTCTATTCACCGGCAGATGCAGAAAAATATGCGAAAGAGCATCCGGAAGAGCAGGTGGTATTTCTTTCCGTTGGCTTTGAGACCACCACGCCTGCTGGCTGTCTTTCCGTGAAAAAGGCCGGAGAGGACAGACTTTCCAACTATTCGCTCCTTGTGGCAAACAAGACCATGCCCCAGGTTTATCAGGCATTAAAGGGCAGTGCGGATGTGTTCCTTTATCCCGGACATGTCAATGCAATCACAGGAACTGCGCTCTGCGAGCATCTGGCAGAGGAAGGCATCAGTGGTGTGGTGGCAGGCTTTACAGCGAAGGAGCTGCTTACGGCACTGGCTGTTGCACTGGTACGTTTTCAGGAAGGAAAACCGTTCTTTGTAAACTGCTATCCCCGTGTGGTAAAAAGTGAGGGAAGCCCGGAGGCGCAGAAACTGATCGGTGAACTGATGGAACCCTGCGATTCCGAATGGCGCGGCCTGGGTGTGATCCCGGGGTCCGGGCTGGTGCTCCGGAAGGAGTGGGAAGCCTTTGATGCCAGAAAAAAATATGCAGTGCCGCCGATCCAGGGCAGGCCAAATCCAGCCTGTCGTTGCGGGGATGTGCTTCAGGGAAAATGCAAACCATCAGATTGTAAGGTATTCGGAAAGGTCTGTACCCCGCAGCATCCGGTAGGTGCCTGTATGGTATCCAATGAAGGAGCATGTTCCGCATATTTTATGTACGGAAACTGATGTCCGCTTTAATGGACTGCAAAATATGATACATTACATATAGTACAAACGAAGGATCGTATCCGGAAAATCTGACAGGATGAAACCGATATGAAATTCCTTTGACCCAGCATAGAAAGAAGATAATATTATGGAAAATAAAACAGTGACCATGGCACACGGTGCCGGAGGCCGTCAGACCTCAGAACTGATCGATGAAGTATTCAAAGCACATTTTGCAAACCCGGATCTCACAGCCGATGATGCGGCAGTGCTGGTTCCGCCTGCAGGAAAAATGGCAGTATCCACCGATGGATTTATTGTTTCTCCGGCATTTTTTCCTGGGGGAAATATCGGCAAGCTTTCCATCTGCGGAACAGTTAATGACCTTGCCTGTATGGGAGCAAAACCGATGTATCTTACCTGCGCTTTTGTCATCGAGGAGGGTTTTCCCATGGAGAAGCTGGAGGAGATCGCCGCCGCCATGGAAAAAACAGCAAAAGAAGCCGGAGTGCGTATCGTTTCCGGAGATACTAAGGTGGCAGGAAAAGGCCAGGTTGACGGTGTGTTTATCACAACAACCGGAATGGGTGAGATCCAGGAAGGCGTTCAGGTAGGCGGTGAGCTGGCAAAACCGGGAGATGCCATTATTGTAACCGGTGATGTGGGAAGACATGGATGCACCATTCTTCTGGCAAGAGAGGATTTCGGCATTGACGCAGATGTGACAAGTGACTGCGCACCGCTGTGGGGAGCTGTAAAAGAGGTGCTGGATGCCACCCATAACATTCATGTGATCCGTGATGCCACAAGAGGTGGTGTCGGAACGGTTCTTTACGAGATCGCAGGACAGAGTAACGTAGGGATCCGCCTGGATGCAGCAGCTGTTCCGGTAGCTCCGGAGGTAAAGGGTGTCTGCGGCATGCTTGGCCTGGAGCCGCTTTATCTGGCATGTGAGGGACGAATGGTGATCATGGCACCAAAGGAAGAGGCAGGAAGGATCGTGGAAGCACTGCGTAAATGTCCTTATTCCAGGGACGCAGCCATTATCGGTGAAGTTACGGAAGACCAGCCGGGAAAGGTTGTCATGACTACGGAGATCGGAACGCAGGCACTTCTTCCGCAGCCGGGAGGAGAGCTTCTGCCGAGGATCTGCTGATAATATCGGAAAGGAGAGTCAGATCTTATGGAGACAAGAGTGGCATTGATCTCGATCATTGTGGAAAACAATGACGTGATCGATGATATCAACCGTTTTCTTCATGAAGCGGGAAAATATATTATCGGGAGAATGGGGATCCCTTACCGGGAAAAAGGCATCAATATCATCAGTATTGCCATTGACGCACCACAGGATGTGATCAGCTCCTTATCCGGAAAGATCGGCCGCCTCAGTGGAGTTTCCGCCAAAACGGCATATTCCAATGTGATCACAAAAGCGGAGGACAGAAAATGATAAAAGTTGCGGTATACGGAAAGGGCGGCATCGGAAAGTCTACTACGGTTTCCAATGTGGCAGCTGCCCTTGCGGAAAAAGGAATGAAAGTGATGCAGATCGGCTGCGATCCAAAAGCAGATTCCACGATCCTTCTCAGGCATGGAAAAAAAGTTCCCACTGTGCTGGAACTGTATAACGAAAAACGCCAGGAGCTGAAGCTTACGGATATGGTGCAGATCGGATATGGAGGTGTGGTCTGTGTGGAAGCCGGCGGTCCTGCACCGGGGCTTGGATGTGCGGGAAGAGGTATCATTACCGCTCTTGAGAAGCTTAAGGAAAACGGAGCTTATGAGACCTATAAACCGGACATTGTTTTTTATGATGTACTGGGAGATGTTGTCTGTGGTGGATTTTCCATGCCCATGCGAAAGGGGTATGCAGATAAGGTATTTATCATCACCTCCGGAGAAAATATGGCCATCCATGCAGGGGCAAATATTGCCATGGCAGTGGATAATTTCAGAAACAGAGGATATGCGTCCCTTGGTGGCGTGATCTTGAACCGGCGGAACGTGCCGGGAGAGGAAGAAAAAGTCCGGGCGCTGGCGGCGGACTTTCATACGCAGGTTGTGGGAACGCTTTCCAGAAGTGAGCTGGTCCTGGAAGCAGAGAACAGGGGAAAAACTCTTCTGGAAGCCTATCCGGACAGCGAGATGGCAGAAGAGTACCGGATGCTGGCAGAGCAGATCCTGAGTACATGCAGGGAGGAAAGCCCATGTTAAAAAGAGTTGGTAGCAGAGGGCTTTCGGGAAAAACAGAAATATTTATAAAGGAAGCCTCTTTTCCGGTTCCCTTTCAGCCGGGGCTGGAATTTAATTCACCGGCCCATGGAAACTGGAATATTGTACATACGGGAATGCTGGTTCCGGAAGCAAGACAGATCTACGTTTGTGCGGATAACTGCATGCGTGGCGTTGTGCTGACTGCCGCAGAGATGAATGCGGCAGACCGTTTTTCCTTTGTAATTGTGGAGGAAAAGGATCTTCTGGGCGGAAATCTGGAGGATGTGACCATTGAAGGAGTGACGGACATTCTGAACCGGCTGGATGAGAAGCCGAAGGCAGTATTGCTTTTTACCGTGTGTCTTCATCATTTTCTGGGAAGTGATCTGGATCGCATCTACGGAGAACTGGAAGAAAGATTTCCGGAGATTTTTTTTATGCGGTGTTTTATGGATCCTGTCATGCAGAAAACAGGCCCGACTCCGGATCAGAAGCTGCGCCGTGCCATGTATGATGCAGTACCGGAGAGAGAGGCAGATCCGGAATGTGTCACAGCCATGGGCAGTGATTTTGTATTGGATGAGAGTGCAGATATCTGCCGGATCCTGAAGAAAAACGGAATCCGTCTCCGGGAAGCACCGGCCTGTAAGACTTGGGAGGATTATCAGAGCCTGGGAGAGGGAAGCCTGATCCTTAACTGTTATCCGGCAGGAAAATTCGGAGTACAGCAGCAGGCGGAGAGACTTGGAAGGCCGTTTTTATACCTGCCCGGAAGCTTTGACTATGAGGAGATAGAGACGCAGGAAAAGTATTTGCTGGAGCTGCTGGATCAGCACAGTGGCGGTAAAAATGGCCTGGATATCGAAACGGAGATCCGAAAATGCGAGGAGACTCTTTCTTATGCACACCAGATCATCGGTGACACTCCCATAGTTGTGGATTATCTTTTTCATCCAAGGCCATTGGGACTTACAAAGCTTCTCCTTACTCATGGATTTCAGGTACAGTCCGTCTTTTTGGACAGTATCAGCCCGGAAGAAAAAGAAGTATTTTTCTGGCTGAAGGAGAATTATCCGAAGCTGAAGCTGATTTCTACTGTCCGCCCGGAGATGAGAGTGCGGCCACGGCAGCATTCCGGAAAAATCCTTGCTGTCGGACAAAAAGCAGCCTGGTTTACCGGAAGCCGGAATTTTGTTAATATGGTACAGGGTGGCGGGCTTTGGGGCTTTGACGGGATCAGACGTACTGCACAGCTGATGCTGGAGGCATTTAATGAGGAAAAAGCTCCGGAGGATCTGATCGTTCGAAAGGGATGGGGGTGCGAAAGCTGCATATGAGACAGGCATATCGGATCATACCGATCTACACGGCAGACGTGTCCGGCGTCTGCTCCGCATTGTATGAGCTTGGAGGAATGACAGTGATGCATGATCCCTCCGGCTGTAATTCTACCTATAATACCCATGACGAGATCCGGTGGTACGACCAGGACAGTCTGATCTTTATCTCAGGTCTTACGGATATCGATGCAATTATGGGAAATGATGAGAAATTTCTTCAGGATGTCGAAGAGGCGGCAAAGGAGCTGAAACCGAAATTTATTGCACTTGCAAGTTCACCGATCCCCTTTATGAACGGAACAGATTTTCCGGGACTGGCCCGTGCACTTACAGCAAGGACCGGAATCCCGGCATTTTCGGTTCCGACCAGCGGCATGCACGACTATGTATATGGAGCAGGGCTGGCGCTGGCAGAAATCGCAGGACATTTCACAGGAGCAGCAGAGAAAATCGGAAGGTGTTCAGAAGCACCGACGGGATCTGTGGAAAGATCTGCAGAGAAGAGAAGCCGGAAATTAAATCTTCTTGGAGCAACACCCCTTGATCTTGGCCCGCAGTCTGCAGTAGATGCCATGAAAAAACGTCTGGAAAACCATGGCTGGGAGATACTTTCCACCTGGGCTATGGGGGATACGCTGGAAGCTTTGTCCCATGCCGGTGAAGCAGCGGTAAACCTTGTGATATCCTCTGTGGGGATCCCGGCGGCCAATGTGCTGAGAGAAAAATTCGGTACGCCATTTCTTGTGGGGACTCCGGTGGAAGACTATGAGGGAGAGATTTCGGATGCACTTGAGCGGATAGCGGACAGCTCCTGTGGAGAGTGGACAAATAAGAATGATAATTCCGCAGAGGAAAGCGGAGGGCAGATTTTAGGGAAACAGGAGGAACTGTGGAAAGTAACTCCGGAGCAGGTGATCTATTTTCAGGGAAGGAACAGTCTGTCAGCAGTATCGGCCCCTTCAGGAGAAAGCAGGGAATTGTCCGATGGAGATGAGCTGTTTTTTTCCGCACCGGACATTACCATCATCGGAGAACCGGTTACCATGGGCTCCCTGGCAGCAGTCATAGAGCAGAAATACGGAAAAAAAGTTCAGATGCTCTGTCCGCTGGAGATCACGGAGGGACTTTTGCGCAAGGGAGATGAAGCCATCTGTGGCGAGGAAGCCATGGAAGAAAAGTTGAAAACAGCCAGGATCATTGTGGCAGACCCGCTCTATCGTCCGATCTGTCCGGAAACAGCCATTTTTTATGAGATGCCGCATATTGCGTTTTCCGGAAGGATATATCTCAGAAAATATTTTCAGGAATAAAGAGCGTTTTGTGATCATGCATATAAATATTATGCGGATGAGAAAACAGGGCGGCAGTGTGTATAATTGCTGGAAAATCACATAAACTAAACTATAAGAAACCGTAAAGGCGTTGCAGAAATATGCAGCGCCTTTTTCAGGCAGTAATACCGGAAACGGAGCATGTATGGAGGGATTTTTATGTGGGGATTTTTGTCAGCACTGATCTCAGGTGCACTGATGAGTATTCAAGGGGTATTTAACACAAATGTAACAAAGCAGACCAGTCTGTGGGTTTCAACCGGCTGGGTACAGTTTTCTGCATTTCTGGTCTGTGTGGCAGCATGGTTTTTCACAGGCAGAGAAAGTATCGGCATGCTGTGGCAGGTGGAGGATAAATATAATTTACTTGGAGGAGTGATCGGTGCATTTATCACTATCACAGTGATCCGGAGTATGGGAAGTCTGGGGCCTGCGCGGGCGGTTATGCTTATTGTCATTTCTCAGCTTGCGGTGGCGTATCTTATAGAATTGCTGGGGATTTTCGGTGTGGAAAGAGCAGATTTTCAGTGGAGAAAGCTGTTGGGAATGCTGATTTGTATTGCAGGTGTAGTTATTTTCAAATGGAAATAGAAATAAAAGTATTGTAATATTTGTAATACTTCGTTAAAATAAGGTATGGTTTTGCATGAGTAACGGGGCACCTGCCGCCATATCGGCGGAAAGGAGTGAACCGCCTACCTATGAAAATAAGATCACATATCAGAAGTGTTCGGCTTGTTTTTTCCATATTTTTGTTACTGATCCTGGCAGGGCTGACAGGCTGTAAGGATGACGGAACAGAATTTCTGGAGAAAGAACTGGTGCAGGAAGAAAGTACGGAAGCATCCGGAATAGATGCAGAGCAGGAAGAACCGAAGGATACGGAAAGTGAAGTATCCGGGAAGAAATCTGCAGAGGATGAGGCAGATATATCACAGAAGAAACAGAATGAGTCTGCAGAGGAACAGGCTCCGGAGGTCGAAAAACAGCTGCCGGAGATCTCAGACACTCCTCAGAACATTTATGTAGATATATGTGGAGCAGTGACCAGCCCGGGAGTCTATGAGTTTCCATATGGCAGCCGTGTTTTTCAGGCTATCGAGCAGGCCGGAGGATATCTTCCGGAAGCTGCGGCAAGCTATCTCAACCGTGCTAAGGAACTTTCTGACGGACAGCAGATCTATGTGCCAACGCAGGAAGAAGTAAACAGTCAGGTCCTTGCAGTCACTCAGGATGGAACAGAAGCTTCATCCGGAAATGACACGGACAACGGAACCGGACAGGAAGCTTCCGGAGAAGATACCGGTACAGAGCAGAAGATCGATCTGAACACCGCTGATGTATCCCAGCTTACTACTCTCACAGGTGTAGGGGAGTCCAAGGCCCTGGCGATCATCGCTTACAGGGAAGAGAACGGTCCCTTTACTTCAGCAGAGGATATCATGAATGTACCAGGCATCAAAGAAGGAACCTATGAGAAGATAAAGGATAAAATAGCAATAAAGTAAGGAGCGCTAAATGAGCAGGAAAGTATTGGTAGTAGATGATGAGAAACTGATTGTCAAGGGACTTCGCTTCAGTCTGGAGCAGGACGGAATGGAAGTGGACTGTGCCTATGACGGAGAGGAAGCACTGGAAAAAGCAAAAGCAGGAGAGTACGATATCATCCTTCTTGACCTGATGCTTCCCAAAATGGACGGTCTTGAGGTATGCCAGCAGATCCGTGAATTTTCCAATGTTCCGATCATCATGCTTACAGCAAAAGGAGAAGATATGGATAAGATCCTGGGTCTGGAATACGGAGCTGATGATTATGTCACCAAGCCTTTCAATATCCTGGAAGTCAAAGCCCGCATCAAGGCGATCATCCGCCGTGCAGGCAGCAAACAGGAGAAGCAGGAAAAGGCCAAGACTGTGGAAGTCGGAGAACTGAAGCTGGACTGCGAAGGACGCCGCGTATTTATCTCCGGAAAAGAGATCAATCTCACAGCCAAGGAATTTGATGTGCTGGAGCTTCTGGTATTCAATCCGAATAAGGTATACAGCAGGGAAAATCTTCTGAATATCGTATGGGGCTATGAATATCCGGGAGATGTCCGTACCGTAGATGTACATATCCGCCGCCTGAGAGAAAAGATCGAGGCCAATCCCAGTGAGCCGAAATATGTACACACCAAATGGGGTGTGGGATACTATTTCCAGGCATAACCTGTGAAGATCAAAAAGAACGGCAAATTTTTTAAAAGTCTCCGCTTTCGTATTCTGATCATCCTGATCATACTGGGAATCGTACCGAGTGTCATTGTAACGGAAATGGTCATTGCCAACTATGAAGACCGTGCCATTGCCAACCGTGTGCAGAGCATGGAGAATATCTGTGACATCATGTGCGACCTGCTGATCAAGGAGAATTATCTGAATGATACCAGCTCTCAGACGGTGAACAGCAAGCTGGAATTACTGTCCAACAGCTATGGTGGCAGGATTCTCATTGTAGACAGGGATTTCAGGATCATCAAGGATACCTATGGTGTGGATGAGGGCAGGACTCTGGTTTCTCAGAAAGTATTGAACTGTTTTAGAGGAGAAGATGCCTACCGATATGATTCTGACAGCCAGAAGCTGATTCTGGCAGTTCCGGTAAAAAGTCCGGATGTAAAACAGGTGCAGGGTGCCATGATGATCATGGCATCTTCCAGTGAGGTGACAGCCACCATCCATGAACTGGAGCAGAAAGGGATTCTGATCATCGGTATCATTGTAGTGCTGGCCATTTTTCTGGGCTATATTCTTTCCACGATCCTGGTGAAGCCATTTGCCAGGGTAACGAAAGCAATCGAGGATCTTACAGACGGATATCAGAATGAGGAGATTTCGGTACCGGATTATACAGAGACAGCTTTGATCACAGATGCATTTAACAAGATGCTTTCCAGAATGAAGACGTTGGATGAATCCAGACAGGAGTTTGTATCCAATGTGTCTCATGAGCTGAAGACACCTATGACTTCCATGAAGGTTCTGGCGGATTCGCTGGTAGGACAGCAGGGGGTTCCGGAGGAACTGTATCAGGAATTTCTTTCTGATATCACAGAAGAGATTGACAGAGAGAACAAGATCATCACCGATCTGCTCTCCCTGGTAAAAATGGACAAAAAAGCAGCAGATATGAATATCACAAATATGAATATCAATGAGCTGCTGGAGAATATCCTGAAGCGTCTCCGGCCCATTGCAGATCAGAGAAGGATCGACCTGATCCTGGATTCGTTCCGACCGGTAACTGCAGATGTGGATGAGGTGAAATTTACCCTTGCCATCAGTAACCTGGTCGAAAATGGTATCAAATACAATGTAGATGAGGGCTGGGTCCGCGTAACACTGGATGCGGATCATAAGGATTTCTATGTAACGGTTGCAGATTCCGGCCTGGGAATACCGGAAGATTCCATTGAAAGGATATTTGAGCGTTTTTATCGTGTGGATAAATCCCATTCCAGAGAGATCGGCGGAACCGGTCTTGGACTTGCCATTACAAGAAGTTCCATAGCCATGCATCATGGAATCATCAAGGTATCCAGCAAAGAGGGCGAGGGAACCACATTTACCGTGAAGATCCCACTGTCCTATATCCCGTCCTAGGAGGTACAGAATGAAAAAAACGATTTTGATCATCTGTGTGGCCGCTGCCTGCATCCTTCTTGGTCTGGTTGCTTTTATAGGTTTGTCGGGAAGAAATAAAAACGAAGAACAGCAGTATAGATTTTATTATATCAACAGCGATGAAACGAGACTGAAAGAAGAAAAATATACTCCGGAGAAGGAAACAACAGAAGTGATGCTGCGCAATTTTTCCGAGAGTCTGAATAACCGAGAGACCAGGGAAAACGGAATCTCACTTTTTCCGGAGGGGGTAAAGATTTCTTCTTATTCCATACAGGATGGAGTCCTGAACATAGAATTCAATGAGGCCTATGATAAAATGTCACGTACCAGGGAACTTCTGGTGCGGGCAGGTATAGTGAAGATCTTTTTGCAGGTTCCAGGAGTGGAGTCCGTTGAGATCTGTGTGGGTAAAAAGCCACTGACAGATACCAGGGGTGAAGAAGTGGGAGCCATGAATAACGACACCTTTGTGGAGTTTTCCGGCTCCGATGGGGATGTGTACAGTTATGACACCTTTACTCTGTATTTCACAAACAAAAACGGAGATAAACTGGTAGCGGAACAGAGAAGTGTCCGCTACAGACGAAATCTTCCGAAAGCTACGGTGGTTCTGGAGCAGCTTGCAAGAGGTCCGCTGGAAAAAGGACATTATCCTACAATACCGGAGAATTCAGAGGTACTTTCCCTGACGAGAGCAAACGGTATCTGCTATGTAGATTATAATTCTGTGTTTCAGGATTATGCGTTGGATGTTTCGGAACAGGTTGCCGTGTATTCGGTGGTAAATACATTGATCGCGGCAACAGATATGGACAAAGTTGAGATTTCCATCGAAGGAAACAAGGAAGTGACCTTTGGCCAGAACATGCAGCTTTATAAGTTCTATGAGTGGAACGACAGCCTGCTGGCACACACAAAGGCTAAAAAAGAACAGAAAAAATAAAACATTTCAAAATATCAGAAAACGGGAGAACATTTATGGTGAAAAGGCCGATGTGTCTTTTGTGTTTTCTTATGGTGCTGAGTCTTGGCACGCTGGAGCTTATGGGGATTCCTCTGATCAGGGGGAATCCCCTTCCGGTAAATGTGCAGGAGCAGATCGAAGCGCATCCTGGTTCCATGATCTGCGGGGAAGTGGAACAGTATGAAAACACAGAATTTTCCCAGTCTGTTTATCTGAAAAAAACATATCTTATCCATCAGTCAAAAAAATTTCCAATTGAAAATGTAAGAATATTTCTCAAAAAAGAAGAAGATCTGAAACCGGGAATGCGGATCCTGGTCAAGGGAACGCTGAAAAGAGTGGAAGGTCCTGCGAATCCGGGGGGCTTTGATAGCCAACACTTTTATGCCTGTCGTCATATTTATTATTTCATGAAGAACGCTGTGCTCCAAAAGAAAACAGCCGTGTATTCCGGCTACAGGCAGCTCCTTTTGGAGATAAAAGAAAGCTGCAGACAGATCCTGAAGGAAGCAGCAGGAAAAGATGCGCCTGTTTTTTGTGCCATGACGCTTGGAGACAAACAGGAACTGGATCCGGAAACACAGATGCGCTATCAGCTGGCCGGAATCATACATATCCTTGCCATCAGCGGACTTCATATCAGTATTCTGGGAATGGGGCTTTACAACCTTCTAAAGAAGATGGGACTGGGAATCTGGCCTGCCGGGATTTTTTCTCTGGGAGTGATGCTGCAGTATGGGATCATGACCGGAGGGAGTGTTTCCACCATGCGTGCAGTAACTATGTTTCTGATCGCCATGGGAGCCAGGATCACCGGACGGATCTATGATATGATGAGTGCTCTTTCCGTAACTGCCATGATGATCCTTGTGGAATCTCCGGCCTATCTCCTGGACAGCGGATTTCTTCTGTCCTTTGGCTGTGTTCTGGGAATGGGGCTCGCTGCGGAAAAGATCTGTGCCCTTGCAGGAGCGGAGAAAAAATGGACAAAGGCACTGGTAAGTCCTATAGCTCTTCAGCTTGTGACTTTGCCGGTGATGCTGAAGTTTTTCGGAGAAGTCTCTATTGCCGGATTTATCCTGAATCTGTTGGTGCTTCCAAGTGTGGGGGTAGTGCTGACTGGAGGAATGGCGGCGCTGCTGCTGGGGATTCTCAGTATTCCCGCAGCAAAACTGGTGCTCCTGCCGGCAAGGGTACTGCTGCTTTTTTATGAATATCTCTGCAGTCTGGCAGGAAGGTCGGGATGGAGTACCTGGATCGGAGGGGAGCCGGAAATATGGCAGATCCTGGTATATTATGGTTTTTTGATCACAGTTCTGTTTATGGGACAGTATATAAAAGAACAGCGCCGGAAGAAAAAAGCAGTCTGTGAGGAAACGGAGCTATCAGGGGAGCGGTCGGAAGCAGGTTGCCGGAAGCTATATGCTATCCGGATAACAGCCGGTATTTTTCTGGCAGTCGGAATCCTGATACTGGGATATCATCCGGCAGGAAGTCTGAAGGTGATCTGCCTGGATGTAGGACAAGGGGACGGTATTCTTGTGGAGACCCCGGAGGATCACCATTTTCTGATCGACGGAGGAAGCAGCAGCCAGTCGGACCTTGGAAGATACTGTCTTTTGCCGGCATTGAAAAGTCAGGGGATTTCCTGGCTGGATGGGATTTTTATTTCTCATACAGATCAGGATCACATCAACGGTGTGAAGGAACTTCTGGAATATATGGGAAAAGGTCTCACAACCATCCGGGCCGGATATCTGATCCTGCCTGCCTGGGTTGAAAGACCAGATGCGTGGAGGGAGCTTGCAGAGACAGCAAAAACTGCCGGAGTTAAGGTAGTGACAGCAGAAAAGGGAGATGAGCTGCTTTGCGGAAGGGTATCTTTTTCTGTTCTGTGGCCGGAAAAAAATGCTGCGGGAAAAGATGTGAATGAGGAAGCAATGGTGATGAAGTTGTCTTTTGGAGAATTCCGGATGCTTTTTACCGGAGATATCGGTGCAGATACGGAGAAAAAGCTTCTGGCAGCCGGGGTGCTTGAGGATGTTGACTGTCTGAAGGTGGGACATCACGGTTCCCGTTATTCTACCACAGAAGCATTTCTTGAGAAAATAAAGCCGGAAGTGGCGATCATTTCCTGTTCTTCCGCCAACACCTACGGACATCCGTCACCGGAAACCGTAGAGCGGCTTAAAGAGGCCGGAAGTCAGGTGGAATACACCATGAAAAACGGTGCTATCACTGTGGAAACAGATGGAAAAAAGCTTAAGATCGGAAGGTTCCGGAAGGATTGAGGATTTTTTTCCAAAACCGAAAAAAAACGGTGACTTTTGAACACGTTTGTTGTAGAATAGACAGGGTTTGTGCAAAAACAAAGCACTGAAAATGTGCAATACAAAATAAGGAGTTTTTATTTATGAAGTATGATGTACTGATCGTAGGGGCAGGTCCCGGTGGGATCTTTGCAGCCTATGAACTGATGAATAATGATCCGGAGAAAAAGATCGCAGTTTTTGAAGCAGGTCATCCTCTGGAAAAAAGAAAATGTCCCATCGACGGAAAGAAAGTAAAATCCTGTATCCACTGCAAAACCTGCGCGATCATGAAGGGATTTGGCGGTGCAGGTGCTTTTTCCGATGGAAAATATAATATCACCAATCAGTTTGGCGGAACTCTGTACCAGCATATCGGCAAGGATACAGCCACAGAGCTGATGGAATATGTAGATAAACTGAACCTGATGCATGGCGGTGAAGGAACCAGGCTTTATTCCACCACAAACAGTGAGATTCGTAAGCTCTGCCTTCAGAATGGCCTGCATCTTCTGGATGCATCAGTCCGTCATCTGGGAACAGATATCAACTATGTGGTGCTGCAGAACCTCTATGAAAAAATGAAAGACCATGTGGATTTCTATTTTGACGCATCTGTTGATAAAGTGGAGAAAACAGAAGATGGTTACGCAGTTGTTGTAGGCGATGAGCGTTACGAGGGAACTTACTGTATCATCTCCGCAGGACGAAGCGGAAGTAAATGGATGGAAACTGTATGTACAGAGCTTAAGATCCCGACTCTTTCCAACCGTGTGGACATCGGAGTCCGTGTGGAGCTTCCGGCAGAGGTTTTCAGCCGTCTGACAGATGAGCTTTATGAGAGCAAGATCGTTTACAGAACTGAGAAGTTTGAGGATATGGTCCGTACCTTCTGCATGAACCCGCGAGGTGTTGTCGTGAATGAAAATACCAACGGTATCATCACAGTAAACGGTCACAGCTACGAAGATCCGGCAAAGCATACCAACAATACAAACTTTGCCCTTCTGGTATCCAAGCATTTCTCAGAGCCGTTCCATGACAGCAACGGATACGGTGAGAGCATTGCAAGACTTTCCAATATGCTTGGCGGTGGTGTTATGGTACAGCGGTTCGGAGATCTGATCCGCGGAAGACGAAGCACAAAAGCCCGTATTGAGGAAAGCTTCGTAACACCTACACTTTCTGCGACACCGGGAGATTTAAGCCTTGTTATGCCGAAACGTATCCTGGATGGCATCATCGAGATGATCTATGCCCTGGACAAGATCGCACCGGGAACCGCGGATGACGATACTTTGCTTTATGGCGTGGAGGTTAAATTCTACAACATGGAGGTTGAGATCGACGAAAATCTGGAAACTTGCCACAAGGGTCTCTTTGTTATCGGAGACTGCAGCGGTGTGACACACTCTCTTTCCCATGCATCTGCCAGCGGAATCTACGTAGCCAGATACCTGGAGCAGAAGTATTTTAACAGATAAACTGCAGAGCAGTTTATCTGTTATGAGCAAGTAGCGAAGCGGATTGCGAATATCCGTTTAACCAGATAAACTGCGAAGCAGTTTATCGATTATGAGCAAAACAGTCCTTTTCTGATATCAGGGTGATGACAGAAAGGGGCTGTTTTTGTGAGTGAAGGTCGTTACTGTTCACTGGTAATGTCCCGCGAGGTGTTTTTTGTGAGCGAAGGTCACAGAAAAACCGAGACATACCGCGCGAATTTATGCGATCAGCATAAATTCTGTGCATCGCGAAGCGTGTTACTGAGAACGGAGTGAACAGTAACTGAAGGTCACAGAAAACCGTGAATCGTCCGACATCAATCTTGACAAATTTGTGAGTTTGTGGTAAAAATTAGATAACCAGATAAAAGAAAATATGTGCAAATGTTATAACGATAAGGTTGCATCCAGTCGGATGTGCAAAAGAGAATCCGGTGAGAATCCGGAACGATACCGTCACTGTGAAAGGGGAGCTGCTTTTATAACCACTGGGAGACCGGGAAGGGAAAGCAGCGTGGAACCAAGTCAGGAGAACTGCCTTATTGCGAGATTCAAGGGTTCGCGGTTTACGAATCTGTATTCTCCATAACAATACAGAACTTCTTTTTATGTATTTGTATTGCGCAGAGAATCATGTGTGAGCAGGCAGCCGCAGAGAGCTGCCGTTTTTTGTACATATCAGTATTCTGGAAATACATGAAAAGAGGACAATAAGAAATGAAAAGAAAAACAATGTTAGCTCTGATGCTCGCAGTTTCCATGACATGCTCTATGGGTGCAGCTACAACAGCAATGGCAGCAGAGGATTCTGCTACAGAAGAGAACGCTGAGGCAGCTGATACCACAGAGGCTTCCGATGCAGATCAGGAAGCAGCAGATAATGTAGCAGCTCTGATCGACAAGATCTATGTACAGGAAAGAAACGACACAACAGATGAGGACTGCAAGGCAGCCAAAGAAGCATGGGATGCTCTGACAGACGCTCAGAAAGAGCTGGTAGAGGGTGAGAATGCAGATCCGGATTACTTTGGACGTGACACAGGAGATGCTTCCAAGGACGATCCGCGTAACCAGGATGAGATCGGTGAGAATGAGCTTCTTGTTGTAAGCTTCGGTACTTCCTTCAATGACAGCCGTGCAGAGGATGTCAAGGGAATCGAGGATGCTCTTGCAGAAGCTTATCCGGACTGGTCTGTAAGAAGAGCATTTACAGCACAGATCATCATCAACCATGTAGAGGCAAGAGATGATGAAGTGATCGATAATATGCAGCAGGCTCTTGACCGTGCAGTAGAGAATGGTGTTAAGAACCTGGTTGTACAGCCTACTCACCTGATGCACGGTGCTGAGTACGATGAGATGACAGAAGCGATCAATGAATATAAAGATAAATTCGAGTCTGTAGCTATCGCAGAGCCAATGCTCGGCGAGGTTGGAGATGATGCAACAGTGATCAACGATGACAAGAAAGCAGTTGCTCAGGCGATCACAGATGAGGCTTGCAAAGAGGCAGGATTTGACAGTATGGATGCAGCAGCTGAGGCTGGTACAGCATTCGTATTTATGGGACATGGAACATCCCATACAGCTAATATTACATACGATCAGATGCAGACACAGATGGAAGACCTTGGATTCAAGAACGCATTCATCGGTACTGTAGAGGGTGAGCCGGAAGACACAGCCTGCGACAAGGTTATCGAGAAAGTAAAAGAAGCAGGATACAAGAACGTTGTTCTTCGTCCGCTGATGGTTGTTGCCGGAGACCATGCAAACAACGATATGGCCGGTGATGATGAGGATTCCTGGAAGAGCCAGTTTGTAGCATCCGGAAACTTCGATAAGGTTGACTGCCAGATCGAGGGTCTTGGAAGGATCGAAGCCGTTGAGAAGCTTTATGTAGAGCATACAAAGGCAGCAATCGATTCTCTGGGAAGCACTGATGAATCCGCAGATTCTGATGCAGCAGATACAGAGGCTGATTCTGCTGAGGAGTCCGCAGAATAATAAATACAAAAATATCTGAGTGAGTTCAGATACCTATAAGAAATCAATGTAACTGCCCGGAAAGATCAGGAAGACTGTTTTCCGGGCAGATTGCTGTATCTATGGAAGGGAGAAGATTATCATGAAAAAACGCTATGTAAACTTAATTCTTGCAATGGCAAGTGCATCAGTCCTGGTGCTGGGTTCTGTGCCTGCGATGGCAAAAACAGACGAAACAAAAACCGAGTCCGGTGAGGAAGCAGAAACTTCCGGAGAAAAGGATACGGATGCAGACAAAGCAGATACACTGGAAGATGGCGTTTATACAGCAGAGTTTGATACAGACAGCAGCATGTTTCATGTAAATGAGGCCAATGACAAAAAAGGAGAACTCACGGTCAAAGATGGTAAAATGACCATCCACGTAAGTCTGGTTTCCAAGAAGATCGTTAACCTGTTTGCGGGAACTGCCGAGGATGCCCAGAAGGACGGAGCAGAGATTATCGATCCGACCACAGATACAGTTAAGTACAGCGATGGTTATACAGAAGAGGTTTACGGATTTGATATCCCGGTATCGGCCATTGGTGAGGAATTTAACGTGGCGATCCTGGGAGAAAAAGGCAAATGGTACGACCATAAAGTCAGCGTAAAGGATCCTGTAAAAACAGAGGATACTGCTGAAAAAACAGCGGACGATACAGAAAAAGAAGGAGCTGCCTCTGACAAAAAGACAGCAGAAAAGTCAGATGAGTCCAAAGAAGGAGAAACCTCTGACGACAAGAAATCCGAAGGGAAAAAGCCGGAAGATCTGAAGCTGGAGGATGGAACCTATGAGACTGATGTAACCCTTACAGGCGGATCAGGAAGAGCATCTGTAGAATCTCCGGCCAAAGTAGAGATCAAGGACAAAGAAGCTACGGCAACCATCATCTGGAGCAGTCCGAATTATGATTATATGATCGTGGACGGCGAAAAATATGAGCCGGTGAACAAAGACGGAAACTCCACATTTGAGATCCCGGTCACTGTCTTTGATGCAGAAATGGAAGTGACTGCAGATACTGTAGCCATGAGTACGCCTCACGAGATTGAGTATACTCTGAATTTTGATTCTTCAAGTATGAAAAAGGAAGAAAAATGAAAAAAATAATTTCATACATATTTCTGACGCTGACCCTGATCCTGGGGTGTGCTTTTGCAGTGCAGGCAGCAGAGACAGAACATAAGCCTGCGGATATTCCAGGCCTTACCTTTGACCACAGTATGGATCTTTCCTACGCAAAGGAATTTAATGTGGATTACTACAACGATGGCTATGCGCTGCTCACCATTGATCAGGAAGGACAGTTTCTTGTAGTTCCCGAGGGCAGGAAAGCACCGGAGGGGCTGGATCCTGACATTGCGGTTCTGCAGCAGCCCATAAACAATATCTATCTGGTAGCAACCTCGGCCATGGATCTTTTCCGCGCTATCGACGGGATTGACAGCATCAAGCTTTCCGGAACCAAGGAAGACGGATGGTATATCCAGGAAGCAAAGGACGCCATGGAACAGAAAAAGATGATCTATGCCGGCAAGTACAGTGCTCCGGATTACGAGCTGATCCTGAACGAGGGCTGTGATCTTGCCATTGAATCCACCATGATCCATCACAATCCGGAGGTACAGGAGAAGCTGGAGCAGTTCGGGATCCCTGTAATGGTAGAGCGTTCCAGCTATGAGAGTCATCCTCTTGGAAGAACCGAGTGGATGAAACTTTACGCAGTTCTTCTGGGAAAAGAAGATGTGGCAGAAAAGGTATTCAAAGAGCAGACGGACAAGTTGGATAAGGTTCTCACCGCAGATAAAACAGACAAGACCGTGGCGTTCTTTTATATCAACTCCGTAGGTGCGGTAAATATAAGAAAAAGCGGCGACTATGTTTCGGAAATGATTTCCCTCGCAGGAGGAAATTATGTTCCGGAGGATACGGGAGTAAATGACAATGCTCTTTCTACCATGAATATGCAGATGGAAGAATTTTATGCCAAGGCGAAGGATGCAGACTATATCATCTACAACAGTACGATCGACGGGGAACTTAAGACCATTGATGAGCTTCTTTCCAAAAGTAAGCTTCTTGCAGATTTCAAGGCAGTGAAGAACGGAAATGTCTGGTGCACAGGCAAAAATCTTTTCCAGGAAACCACCGGACTTGGAACCATGATCGAGGATATCCACACCATGCTGACTACAGATGATGATTTTCTGGATGAGCTGACCTATATGCATAAACTGAAATAAATTCCAGTGTTCGCTTTAACTCCTTTGCCGGTTTCCACCTGTGAGCAGGAAACGAAAGGATATGATAACAAAACAGAAGAGGAGTGTACCAGAAAAAATGAATGACAGAAAACGCGCAGTCCGATACGGGGTCTCGTTTGTGATCCTTGCGGTACTTTTGATCTTTTTATTTATATGGAATGTAAATTCCGGAAGTATCCACCTCTCTGTGAAGGAGATCCTGAACATCATATTCCGGCATCAGGGAGATGAAACTTCTTATAATATCGTCTGGGAGATCCGTCTTCCCAGGATACTGGCAGTGATCATCCTTGGCGGAGCACTTTCTGTTTCCGGATTTTTGCTGCAGACCTTTTTTAACAACCCTATCGCGGGACCCTTTGTACTGGGAATCTCTTCCGGTGCCAAGCTGATCGTGGCGCTTCTGATGATCTTCTTTTTAAGCAGATCGGTGTCCATCGGTTCCGGTGCCATGATCCTGGCTGCTTTTGCGGGCTCAATGATCTCCATGGGCTTTGTGCTCCTTGTGGCAAAAAAAGTCCACAACATGTCCATGCTGGTCATCAGTGGTGTTATGATTGGCTATATCTGTTCGGCCATCACAGACTTTGTGGTGACCTTTGCAGATGATTCCAACATAGTCAATCTTCACAACTGGTCACTGGGAAGCTTTTCCGGTATGACCTGGGGGAATGTGCAGACTATGGCTGTTGTGGTACTTCTTACCATGGTGATCGTATTTTTTATGTCAAAACCGATCAGCGCCTATCAGCTGGGGGAGACTTACGCGCAGAATATGGGAGTTAATATCAAGGTTTTCAGGATACTTCTGATCCTGCTTTCCAGTATTCTTTCTGCCTGTGTGACTGCTTTTGCAGGGCCAATCTCTTTCGTGGGGATCGCTGTGCCTCACATTGCAAAAAGTCTCCTGAAGACTGCCAGACCGCTGCTTGTGATCCCGGCCTGTTTTCTGGGCGGTGCAGTGTTCTGCCTGTTCTGTGATCTGATCGCAAGAACTGTATTTGCACCGACGGAGCTGAGCATCAGTTCTGTGACGGCAGTTTTCGGGGCACCGGTAGTTATCTATATCATGATTCGCAGACAGCAGAGGATATAAACGATGAAATCATATTTTTTTTATACAGATCAGCTGACCGTAGGCTATGATGGAAAACCACTGATCAAAGAGATCAATATTCAGCTGAATAAAGGAGAGATCCTGACACTGATCGGTCCCAACGGTGCCGGAAAATCTACTATTTTGAAGAGTATCACAAGACAGCTTTCTCTGATCAGTGGAACGATATATCTGGAACATGAACAGATGAGCCGGATGACCAACAGGGAAGTGTCAAAAAAACTGGCTGTAGTACTTACCGAGCGCATGCGCCCGGAGCTTATGACCTGTGAGGATGTGGTATCCACCGGACGATATCCCTATACCGGAACTCTTGGGATACTTTCCGCAGAGGACAAGGAAAAAGTTAAAAGCGCTATGGAGATGGTTCACGCCTGGGATCTGAAGGACCGGGATTTTACAGCCATCAGTGACGGACAGAGACAGCGTATCCTTCTGGCACGCGCCATCTGCCAGGAACCGGAGATCATTATCCTGGATGAGCCGACCTCCTTCCTGGATATCCGGCATAAGCTGGAGCTTCTTGCCATTTTGAAGAAGATGGTATTGGAAAAACAGATGACGGTGATCATGTCCCTTCATGAGCTGGATCTTGCCCAGAAGATTTCTGACCAGGTGATCTGTGTTCATGGAGATCACATTGAGAAATATGGTGCACCGGAGGAAATCTTTACCTCAGATTATATTCGGAAACTTTATGGCATCACCCGTGGGAGCTATAATGCAGAATTCGGCTGCGTGGAAATGGAACCTCCGGCCGGAAAACCGGAGGTATTTGTGATCGGAGGAAATGGAAGTGGGATTCCGGTATACCGGAAACTGCAGCGACAGGGGATTCCTTTTGTGACCGGAGTTCTCCATACCAATGATGCAGATTATCAGGTGGCAAAAGAACTGGCTGCAAAAGTGATCACGGAGAAGCCTTTTGAATGCATTTCAGAGTCAGCCTTTGAAGAAGCGCTGGAGTTCATGGGAAAATGTGAAAAAGTGTACTGTCCGCTGAAGGATTTTGGTATCATGAATGAAAAAAACCGGGAATTGTTGAAAAAAGCAAAAGAAACCGGAAAATTAAACAGGATCAGATAAGTTCGCTGGGAAAAAGTGAAAAGCGATAAAACGTTGTCAGAAATGTGAGATATAATTTCCGGCAGCGTTTTTTTTATATAATATAAATTACAAATATTTCTGCAGCTGTGTTATAATACAACAAGAATGACAGATCGTGAAGCGCTCACATTCGTGGAGATGTAAGTAATGGAGATGAATGTCCGCTTTACACCGCAAAAGTTAAGCAGATACAATCAATTCGAAAAAATATATGGAGGGAAGATCAATGAAAAAAAGAAACATGATCGCAGCTCTGCTCTGCAGTGCATGCCTTGTGGCAGGAAGTGTAAATCCCGTATTTGCAGATGCATCGAAGGTAGTAACACTTGGAGCAGATCTTACGGATGCTCAGAAGCAGACAATGATGAAATATTTTAATGTAAGTTCCGATCAGGTGCAGGTGATGACCATTACAAATGAGGATGAGCATAAACACCTGGATAATATCGCGCCACAGTCCCAGATCGGTTCCAGAACTTTGAGCTGTGCTTATGTGAAGCCTACACAGTCCGGCGGGATCAAGGTCCGCACAGCAAATCTGAACTGGGTGACAGGTAATATGATCGCAACCACACTTTCCACATCCGGTGTGAAGAATTGTGAAGTAGTTGCTGCCTGCCCGATGGAAGTATCCGGAACAGGTGCACTTACCGGTATTCAGATGGCATATGAGAAGGCCAGTGGAGAGAAGCTGGATGAGACCAAGACGAAGCTTGCCAACCAGGAGATCGTAACCACCGGTGAACTTGCAGATAAGGTTGGTAAAAATGAGGCGACAACAGTTGTAAATCAGTCTAAGATGGATGTGATCCAGAACGGAGTACAGAATGCAGATGAAATCCAGAATATTGTCATCAATGTGGCTGAGCAGAACAATATTTCCATAAGCCAGGACGATATTGACAGGATCGTGTCTCTTCTGGGACAGATCGCACAGCAGGATTACAATTATGATGATGTGAAGGAAACACTGGAGCAGGTAGATGCCAATACCACAGGCCAGGCCTCTTCCTCTGATGATACACTGGATGGAGAGAGCAGTGATGACACCGTAGATGTGGATGAAGATTCTTCAGATGATATCGTCAACAATGTAAATGACAGCATTCTTGGGGACGATGTGATCCAGAGCTCCACAGAAGACCCGGGTCTTGAGAAAGAAACAGGAGCAGATTCTCAGGATACAAGCAATGAGACCGGAATTCCGGATGCTACCGACGACGGAACCTATGGCAATGAGGAAAACTCGGACGAAAGCAGCACAGACGAAAGTACCTCTGATGAGAGCAGCACAGATGATAGTGCATCGGACGAGAGCAGCACAGACGAAAGTGCTTCTGACGAGAACAGCACAGATGATAGTGCATCCGATGAAACCGGAATCCCGGAAGCAACAGAAGACACAGAATCTTCAGAAAGTACAGACAGCTCAGACCAGGCAGACAGTGCAGAAAACGATACTTCTGTGCTCAGCGAAGAAGCAAAGAACAATTATGACAAATTTGTCCTCTTTGTAAAAGGCGAGTATGAGGGCGATGCAGAATCCCTTCTTGCTGCAACGGAAGATACAGAGGCAGTGGCAACTGTAATACTGGATGAGCAGACAGCGAAGAGTGTGGCAGAAACTGTTGAGAAGGATTATTATGACATTCTGAAGGATGGTACAGAATCCTATGAGGCAGATGGTACAGAGAAATATCAGAGTACAGAGCTGAATATGATGGATCAGAAGCTGAAGAAGCTGTTCGGTATTGACAGTTCCCAGGATGACACAGATGCCACAGACGTGGCAGCTGCTATTCTTGCAGATGTTCCCCAGGAAGATAAGCAGACACTTTATAAAGAAACCATGAAATATCTGGCAGGTCTTTACGGCGAGAACACGGACGCTTCCGAGGAATCCGCAGCAGAATAAAAGATCAGCAGAAAAAGAGATGAATACGCCGCAGCAGAGAAAACAACCTCTGCTGCGGTATTTTTTTGTCGTGCCGGAAAGATATCATGAAAATTTTGTGATTTACGACAAGGATTTGTGTAAGCACTGGAAAAATGGATTTTTCTGTGATAAAATTGACCGTAAATCGGTTTTGTGGACTCATACATCGCAAACCGTGACAGGGAAACGAGAAAGGGAAAAGGTAGAATTTATGAGCCTGGCAGTAGTAACATTAAAAAAAGGCGAAGGCAGATTCCTGAAATCAGGAGGCCTCTGGGTATATGACAATGAGATCGCAAGCATCATGGGAAGTTTTGTGAACGGAGATATCGTTCTGGTCCGGGACTTTGACGGATATCCGATGGGAAGAGGATTTATCAACACCAATTCCAAGATTACAGTCCGTATGCTTACCAGAGATGAGCGTACAGAGATCAGTCCGGAATTTTTGAAACAACGTGTCCGCGACGCATGGGAGTATCGTAAGAAGGTAGTAGATACCGGAAGCTGCCGTGTGATCTTCGGAGAAGCAGACTTTCTTCCGGGTCTTGTTGTGGATAAGTTTTCAGATGTGCTTGTTGTACAGTCTCTTGCACTGGGAATCGACCGTCTTAAAGAAACGATCATAGATGCACTGAAGGAAGTTCTTGCTGAGGATGGGATCCGGATCCGTGGAGTCTATGAGCGAAGTGATGCAAAGGTACGCCGCCAGGAAGGAATGGAACTTACCAAGGGATTTATCGGAGAAGAATTTCCGACACTTGTTCAGATTGAAGAGAACGGTGTGAAATATGAAGTAGATATCAGGGACGGGCAGAAGACCGGATTTTTCCTGGATCAGAAATATAACCGTCTTGCTATCCAGAAGCTCTGCAAGGGGGCGAAGGTTCTGGACTGCTTTACACATACCGGCTCTTTTGCCCTGAATGCGGGAATTGCAGGGGCACAGAGTGTTCTCGGTGTGGATGCGTCGGAAACTGCAGTTCTGCAGGCAAGACGAAACGCCAGTCTGAACGGCCTGGACGGAACAGTGAAATTCCTCTGTGAGGATGTTTTTGAGCTTCTTCCCGAGCTTGAGGAGAAGGGAGAGAAATTTGATGTTGTGGTACTGGATCCTCCGGCATTTACGAAATCCAGAAGCTCTGTAAAAAATGCCATCAAGGGATACCGTGAGATCAATCTCCGTGCAATGCGTCTTGTAAAGGACGGCGGATTTCTGGCAACCTGTTCCTGCTCTCATTTTATGACATATGAGCTGTTTACACAGACCATCGGTCAGGCAGCGAAGAATGTCCATAAGAGACTGCGCCAGGTAGAGTACCGTACACAGGCACCGGATCATCCGATCCTCTGGTCAGCTGACGAATCCTATTATCTGAAATTCTACATTTTCCAGGTATGCAATGACCGTTAGGAACTGCCTCCGGATTTTTTTACGGAAATTTTTTGGCAGTGCCGTATGGCAGTGAAAAGGAGATGCAGATCATATGAGAGACAAATTCAATAAATTTATGCAGGGACGTTATGGAGTGGATGATCTTTCCAGGTTTACCATGGGAGCTGCACTGGTTCTGATCATTCTGGCAATGTTTGCCAATATATTCAGCAGAACTGCCGGCAGCACTCTTGACATTCTCGGGGTCGCAGCGATCGTATATGCATATATACGTATTTTTTCCAGAAATATCCAGCAGCGTTATGCCGAAAATCAGAAATTCCTTCAGATGACGTCGAAGTTCCGTTTTCGCTTCAATAAAGAAAAGAATCTGATGAAGCAGAGAAAGACCCATCACATCTACAGCTGTCCGGGCTGTGGACAGAAGATACGTATTCCAAAGGGAAAGGGCAAGATCGAGATTGAATGTCCGAAATGCCACACAAAATTCGTAAAAAGGAGCTGACATGTTCGGATATGTGACCGTTAATAAACCGGAAATAAAATTCAAGGATTTTGATGTGTACCGTTCTTTTTACTGCGGCCTTTGCAGAGAACTTCGGGAGAGATACGGGATACCGGGACAGATTTCACTGACTTATGATATGACATTTGCGGTCCTTCTTTTAAGTGCCCTTTATGAACCGCCAACGAAGAAGGGAACTTCCAGGTGTGTGGTCCATCCGCTGAAGCCCCAGCCGGTACGTAAAAATACAGTAACTGAGTACTGTGCGGATATGAATGTGATCCTTACTTATTACAAATGTATGGATGACTGGCAGGATGAACACAAACCATTGCACTATGCATATGCAAGAATTCTGAAGAATTGCGGAAATATGCATATGTCTGATTATCCGGAGAAGATCCAAAGGATCCGAGGCGCACTGGAGGAGCTTTCTTCCCTGGAAAAACAGAGGGAAACCGATGTGGACCGTGTAGCCGGGTGTTCCGGACGTATCATGGAAGAGATTCTGGCCTTCCGTAAGGATGTCTGGGAATCGTCCCTGCGCCGTCTGGGATTTTATCTCGGAAAATTTATCTACATCCTGGATGCTTATGATGATGTGGAAAAAGATGCAGAAAACGGAAATTACAATCCTTTCCTTGAAAAATATAAGATAGAAGGGTTCGAGGAAGAGGTACGCCGGCTTCTTATGATGATGCTTGCAGAATGCTGCAGAGAATTTGAAAAGCTGCCGATCATCCGATACGGAGATATCCTTCGAAATATTTTATATTCCGGCGTCTGGTGCCGCTTTGCGGCAATCGGACAGAAGCGCAGGGAAGAACGGGAGAAAGAGAAAAGATGTTAGATCCATACAGCGTGCTGGGAGTTCCCAGAAACGCATCTGATGATGAAATAAAAAAGGCATACCGGAAGCTGAGCCGAAAGTATCACCCGGATGCCAATATCAATAATCCAAATAAGGATCAGGCCGAAGAAAAATTCAAAGAAGTGCAGCAGGCTTACGAACAGATCATGAAAGAGCGTGAGTACGGAAGCAGTTCCCAGAATGGTTATGGTGGCTACGGAAATTACGGTGGTTTTGGAAATTACGGAAATGCCGGTTCCAGTGCCTATCAGGATGAGGAAAGTATGCGCAGAAGGGCGGCCGCCAATTATGTGCAGAGCGGTCATTTTCAGGAAGCTATGAATGTACTGGATTCTCTTGGTCAGAAAAATGGAGAATGGTATTACCTGGCTGCTATGGCAAATATGGGAATGGGAAATAATGTAACAGCTCTGGATCAGATCCGTGAGGCAGTCCGTCAGGAACCGGATAATATGCAGTACCGTATGTTGCTCCAGAGAATGGAAGGCGGTGGCGGCTGGTATCAGCAGCGACAGGATCCCTTTGGGGGAATGCCGACCGCAGGAGGAGATATGTGTGATGCCTGCTGTAGGACCATGGCTTGTTTCATGTGCTGGCCGGGCGGCTTTTTCTGCTGCTGATGCAGAAACAAAGCGGTCATCGATATCCCGGAACTGAGAATCGGAATATCCTGAGGCAGCATGTCCATATGATTGTAAGGCGGATCAGGCAGATCCGTTTTGCGATATAGATCGCAGAGGAATTTTTCTGACAGAAATTCACAGTGCTGTCCGGAAAATGACATACTGCAGAGAAAAAGAGGAGGAAATCATTATGAGTATAAGAATTGGTATTTTAGGTTACGGAAACCTGGGACGCGGCGTGGAGTGCGCCATCAAGCATAATCCGGATACAGAGCTGGTTGCAGTATTTACCAGACGTGATCCGGAGACTGTAAAGATCCTTACAGAGACCGCAAAGGTTTATTCTGTAAAAGACGCAGAGAAGCTGAAAGATGAGATCGATGTCCTGATCATCTGTGGAGGAAGTGCGACAGATCTTCCTGTTCAGACACCGGAGTATGTAAAATATTTCAATGTTGTGGACAGCTTTGATACACATAAGAAAATCCCGGAGCATTTTGCAAATGTTGACAAGGCAGCAACAGAGAGTGGACATGTAGGAATCATTTCCGTAGGCTGGGATCCCGGAATGTTTTCTCTGAACCGTATGTATGCAAATGCGATCCTTACAAATGGAAACGACTACACATTCTGGGGCAAGGGTGTCAGCCAGGGACATTCTGATGCAGTCCGCCGCATCAAAGGCGTAAAGGATGCAAAGCAGTACACCATTCCGGTAGAAGCTGCACTTGAGGCAGTAAGAAACGGAGAAAATCCGGAGCTTACCACACGTCAGAAACATACAAGAGAGTGCTTCGTAGTTGCTGAGGAGGGTGCTGATCTTGCACGTATCGAGGAAGAGATCAAGACCATGCCGAATTACTTTGACGAGTATGATACAACGGTACATTTCATTTCTCAGGAAGAGCTGGATCGTGACCACAGCGGTATTCCACACGGCGGTTTTGTGATCCGCAGTGGAAAAACAGGCTGGAACAATGAGAATAGCCATGTGATCGAGTACAGCCTGAAGCTGGATTCCAATCCTGAGTTCACATCTTCTGTGATCGTTGCCTATGCAAGAGCTGCATACCGTATGAATCAGGAAGGACAGAAGGGCTGCAAGACAGTATTTGATGTTGCACCTGCATATTTAAGTGCCCTTGACGGAGCAGAGCTTCGCAAAAAATTTCTGTAAGGATCTGTAACAGATCTGTAACAGACAGGAGTAAAACTGCATAAAGGATCATATCCCCGGAGCATCAGTGAATATTTCTGATGTTTCGGGGATTTTTTCTGCATAAAATCAACATTGGTAATACCGGAATGACATTTTTTCTGAAAGAAAAGGAAAGAGTTGACGGACTGTAAAGAATGTTATATAATATGGACGTAAAATTGTAACAAAATTGTAATGTTTACGATCAGCCGGACTTAAGAAATAGTAAATATCAATGATCTATCTATCAAAGGAAGGTATGTATGCGAAAATTAAGCAGAAAATGGAAACTCTGGGGACTTTTTTTTGTTCTGATGTTCTTTGCAGCCGGAGCAACTGTACATACAACGGCAACCGATGTACAAGCTGCGGCCAAGAACGGCTTTAAGACCGAAAAAGGAAAATCCTATTATTATCAGAATGGCCAGAAGGTAAAAGGCTGGCTTACACTGAACGGGAAGAAATATTTTTTTAATAAATCCACAGGCGTGCAGATGAAGCGCTGGGCTAAGGATTCCAAGGGCAAACGATATTTTTATAATGTTAACGGTGTCAAGGGCTATATGGCAACAGGCTGGCTTACAGACAGAGAGAACAATACCCGCTATTTTAATCCCACCAGCGGATATATGACAACGAGATGGGCCACGATCAGTAATAAGAAATATTATTTCTACAGCGGCAGTGGTGTTGCTGCAAGAAGCGTATTCCTTACAGACAAGAAGAATGTGACCAGATATTTTACCAGCAAATGCTTTATGGCAAAGGGCTGGGCAACGAATAAGAAAAAGCAGAAGCGTTATTTTGATCCAAACACGGGAGCTATGTATAAGGGCTTTAAGAAGATCGGCAGCAATACCTATTATTTTTACAGCAAGAGCGGCGTGATGGCTACCGGATGGGTCACAAATTCCAAAAAAGGATATAAATATTATTTTGATCCGTCAACCGGTGTCATGGCTACGGGAACGAAGACGATCGATGGCAAGAAGTATACATTTGGCAGCAATGGTGTCCTGGATACCAACCCGGGTACTGCTACAGTTACAAGCTCCAGGACCATCAAGAATTTCCTCGCCAATGCATTACTTCCGGTAGGAAAGACTCTTTACGTATGGGGCGGCGGCCACAACTGGTCAGATGCGACCAGAAAGGGCATCAGTCCAAAATGGAAACAGTGGTATGACAGCAATTCCAGCTCCTATAATTACAGATATTATATGGATCTCAGTGAAGCTACAGAACAGAAGGGCCTTGACTGCTCCGGCTTTGTAGGATGGTCTGTATATCAGATCATGCAGAGCAGATCCGGCGGACCCCAGTATACTACTGTTTCCGGAGATATTGGATCTTTATATTCCGGTAAGGGAATGGGAACCATCGTTTCCCAGTCTCAGCTGGCAAGCTCAAACTGGAAGCTTTATCCGGGAGATATCGGATACAACAGCGGACATACCTGGATCGTTCTCGGACAGTGTTCTGATAAGAGTGTTGTGATTCTCCACTGTACACCTAATGCCGGCGTACAGATTTCCGGAACACCGACACCAAGCGGAACTTACGGAAGCCAGGCGATCAAGCTGGCAGAAACTTACATGTCCAGGTATCCTGGAGTCAGCAAATATGATTATCATGAATCCAGCGGTAATTATATCCGAAACGGTGCATACTTCAGATGGAACAGAAGCACACTTTCCGATCCCAACGGATATCTGAAGAAAACAGCCAACCAGATCCTTGCAGATCTTTTCTGATCGGAAATACGCGGAAAGAAATTTATATGTAATAAATGACTATAAGAAACATGCGAGGAGAACCTGAGATATCACAGGTTCTCCTTTTTGATGTCAAAATCATTAATAAATGTTACAAAGTTTTAAACTAATTAATAGAAAATCCTTGCAATCCAAATAACACTGTGTTAATATATAAAAAGATTGAAACAAGATATTTCAAAAGTATTACAAAAAAACCAACGAAGCGGATGGTCAGATCCGCTGTATTAAATTAGAATCAGATTGCGAGGGTGAACAGTCATGAAGAAAAGGATATTATGTCTGACACTGGCGCTCATCATCAGCGGAGCACAGGTAGTCAGCGTAAGCGCAACAAGAGAAGATGAGGCAGCACTTCAGCAGGAGATGGATGCGACCAATGAACAGCTGAATGCGACTTATTCCAGATTGGATGAGCTTTCCTCACAGAAGTCACAGATTGAAGGCGAGATTTCAACTCTTGATGCCAATCTTGTAAACGTGATGGTTTCGATCCAGACACTGGAAGGAGATATCTCCAATAAGGAAGCCGACATTGCATCTACACAGACCAACCTTGAGAAGGCCAAAAATGCCAAGCAGAAACAGTATGAGGCAATGAAGAAACGTATCCAGTATCTCTATGAGAAGGGTGGAGACGATGCATGGTTCCAGATGATGCTGAATGCAGAGAACCTGTCTGACCTTCTTACAAGAGCAGAGTACACACAGAAGACTTATGAGCAGGACCGTAAGAGCCTTGAAAAATATTCCAATACGATCCAGCAGGTGGCAAACCTGGAAGCACAGTACACACAGGAGAAGGCAGAGCTGGAGGGGATGAAGCAGGAATATGAAGCAGAGTCCCAGAACCTGCAGGCACAGCTGGATGAGAAGCGTGCCACATCCGCAGATTATGATAATGAGATCGCCTACGCACAGCAGCAGGCTACAGATTATGCAAACCTTCTTGCAGAGCAGACTGCAGAGCTTCAGAGATTAGAGGCTGAGCGTATTGCAGCAGAGGAAGAGGCAAGACGTCAGGCCGAGGCTGAAGCAGCAGCGAGAGCACAGGCTGAGGCAGAAGAGGAAGCAAGACGCCAGGCAGAGCAGGAAGCACAGCAGGATGAGGCGGACGAGAGCGAAGATGTACAGTACGATGAGGACGGCAACGTGATCGAGAATACAGATGAGGATACTGCAGAGGATGACACCGAGCATGTGGATGAAGATGCAGACAATGGTGAAAATGATGATGCGTCCGGGGATACTGAGAATACAGAGGATAATGCAGACGCAGATTACGATAACAGCACAGATGCATCCGAAGAAAGTGCAGAGGACACATCCTCAGACAGTGACAGTTCTTCTTACAGCAGCGGTTCAGGATCTTCTGTTGTGAATTATGCCACACAGTTTGTAGGAAATCCTTACGTATGGGGCGGAACAAGCCTTACCAATGGTGCAGACTGCTCCGGATTTGTACAGAGTGTCTATGCGAACTTCGGAGTCAGCCTTCCGAGAACATCCTATGAGCAGCAGAATGCAGGTACAGAAGTATCCTACGCAGATGCACAGCCGGGAGATTTGATCTGCTATGGCGGACACGTGGCTATTTACATGGGTAATGGCCAGATCGTTCATGCATCGAACTCTCAGGACGGGATCAAGATCAGCAATGATGCTACATACAGAACAATTGTATCTGTAAGACGTCTTGTATAATAAGAACGTACAACAGAAAATAAAAACACAGCAGCCCGACAGCAGTTTGTCGGGCTGTTTTTTATGTCGTAAAAAACACTGAAAACCCATGGAACGGAGTAAACAGCAACAAAATATGCTCATAAATATATAAATATTGAAAATAGTATTGACATATAATTAACAGGATGTTATTATGATGTCAGTATAATTCCATATTGAACATAGCAAGTGCTGAGGATGGCTGACAGTTATGTATTGATTATCAGAGGTCCGCAGAAAAGGGAATCAGGTGTGAAACCTGAGCGATCCGGTCACTGTAACGGAGGAGCAAATCTCATAGTCCATTGTACGTATGTATGAGAAGGAGAGAGGAGCCATGATCCCGGAGCCAGGAAACCTGCTTGTTATGGCGAGGTTAAACTTCCGTGTAAAGTGTAACAACCATTTCAGGGACTCCGCACCCCTGGGACGTTGTCTACTTTTTTACGAGAGTAGGCATTTTTTTATGGAATGCGCCTGTTCATATGAATTATACATGATTAAATGGCAGGCGATACTACTCCGGATACATTCGTTCCCTCCGCGCACTCATGAACGGATTATATTTCTACCCCGGGGTGGCATCGCTACCTCTTTTTTTATAGGAAAATTTATGCGTGGTTATGTCAGGAGAGGAGAAAAGAGCCATGGAGAAGCCATACTGGGAAGGCAAAGAATACTCTTACTTCAGCCACAAAAATTGTGAGTACTTTCCATGCCATAAAGGAGCAGATCCGGAGAACTTCAACTGTCTGTTCTGCTATTGTCCTTTATATGCACTGGGAGATAAATGTGGTGGTAATTTTCGCTTTACGGAAAGCGGCATCAAAGACTGCACCGAATGCAAGCTTCCTCACAGAAGAGAGAACTTCGGATATGTTACAGGTAAATATAGCGAGCTTGCGGAAATTGTACGGAAGCAGCGGGAAAAATAAAAAACAGGTCAGTTCAGATACAGGAAAATGTATATTCCTGTGTTTGAACTGGCCTGTTTTGTTTTGGGGTGGACAATAGCTGTTATCTGTCGGAAAAAATACAGAAGATCATTCTCTGGTTTGGAGAAAAACCTTGAGTCTGGGAAGCTGGTTGTTGAGGATCAGCTGTTCTGGAAACATGGCCTGATGAACAAACTCAGCAGCATAGGTAAAATCTCCGATATGCTCCGGGCCATGGCTGTCACTGGAAAGAAGCAGCGGCAGATCATATTTGCGGCAGCATCGAAGGATCTCGAAACAGTTTTCTCTTGTGTCGCCACGATAGCCATAAGGTGCAAGAGAAGCTTCGTTGATCTCAAAGATCGTGCCGGTTTCCCTGGCAGCCCTTGCAAGCGCATCATAATTAACCGGGTAATGAGTGTTATCACTATGTCCGAGGATCTTCACACAGGGGTTTTTCATTACATTGATAAAAGCTTCTGTGTTTTCGGCTCTGGTACCGCAGCGGTAATTCCAGGCATGCATGCTGGCAATGGCGTAATCAAGTTTACATAATAATTCCTGGTCTAAATCTACCGTTCCGCTGCGGTCAAGGATATTCAGTTCAATTCCGTAGAGTAATTCCACACCGAAATGTTTTTTAGGAGAATAGGTAAGGCTGCGGAAATAGGAGGAAGTTCCGGCTGCAAGAGTGCCGGGACCGTGATCAGTGATCCCGAGAAGCCGGAGACCTTTCTCAGCAGCTGCACGTGCCATGTTGGTGATGGTACATTCCGTGCCGTGACCACTGGCGATGGAGTGGGTATGCATATCAGAAAGATACATAAAAATACACCTCTTTTACTGTTTGAGAACATGTAACAGAGCGGAATGCGAATGTCCGCTTTACATAAATTTTTTTTGAAAAACAAAGGAATTTCTATATAAATCCAAGTATGGCAGAGCAGAAAAGCAAAGTCAATAGAGAAAAACATAAAAATACAAAAAACAAATAAAATCAACAGGGTGCAACCAATAAAAACCACAAAAACAGCTAGAAACACATGTTGGATTTCGTTGACATCGAAGTAGGGGTAAGGTATAATAAAACTACATGAGCACATAGCCGGACAGGAGCGGTTCTGGAAGCGCAGAGGCAGACAGATCACCAGAAACAACCGGTTATGAGAAAGGAGAATCATGGAGAAATTTCATATAGCAGATGTTCCGAAAACAGACAGGATCACACATCTTGTAGATAATCTTTATGCAAAGATGCCGGTGATCGAATCTGCCAGAGCAAAACTGATCACAGAGTCTTACAAAGCAACAGAAGACGAGCCGATCATCACCCGCAGGGCCAAGGCATTTGCCCACATCCTGCACAACATTCCAATCATCATCCGTGATGAGGAGCTGATCGTCGGAAGCAGCACTTTGGCGCCGAGAGGATGTCAGACGTTTCCGGAGTATTCTTTCCAGTGGCTGGAGGATGAGCTGGATACAGTGGCTACCAGAACAGCCGATCCATTTTATATTGCGGAGGAAACCAAGGCGGAGCTCCGTGAGGTACATAAATACTGGAAAGGTAAGACTACCAGTGAGCTTGCAACCTCCTACATGGCACCGGAAGCGATTCTTGCCATTGACCACAATATTTTTACACCCGGAAACTATTTCTACAATGGTGTAGGACACGTAACCGTTAAATATGAAGAAGTTCTGGCAATCGGTTATGAAGGAATCATTGCCAAAGCTCAGAAGGAACTGGATGAGTGTAATGTAGGAGATGGTGATTACGCAAAGAAATCCCGTTTCCTGGAAGCAGTTATCATGAGCTGTCAGGCAGTTATTGACTATGCACATCGCTATGCCGAGCTCGCAGAACAGATGGCATATCAGTGTCAGGATCCGACCAGAAAACAGGAACTCCTTCAGATCGCATCCAATTGTACACACGTACCGGCAAAGGGCGCCCGTAACTTCTATGAGGCGTGCCAGTCCTTCTGGTTTGTACAGCAGCTGATCCAGATGGAAAGCAGCGGACATTCTATTTCTCCGGGACGTTTTGACCAGTATATGTATCCGTATTACAAGAGTGATATGGAAGCAGGCAATCTTACCAGAGAATTTGCCCAGGAACTGATGGACTGTATATGGGTAAAATTAAACGACCTGAATAAATGTCGTGATGCTGCATCTGCAGAGGGTTTTGCAGGCTACAGCCTTTTCCAGAACTTGATCGCAGGTGGTCAGAACAAGGATGGCGAGGATGTGACCAATGATCTCTCCTTTATGTGCATCCAGGCGTCTATGCATGTGCATCTTCCGGCACCGTCTCTTTCTGTAAGAGTATGGAACGGATCTCCGCATGAATTCCTGATCAAGGCTGCAGAGCTTACAAGAACAGGAATCGGACTCCCGGCTTATTACAATGATGAGGTTATCATTCCTGCACTGCAGAACCGTGGCCTTTCTCTTGCAGATGCCAGAGAATATAACATCATCGGTTGTGTAGAACCGCAGAAGGCAGGTAAGACAGAGGGCTGGCATGACGCTGCATTCTTTAACATGTGTCGTCCGCTGGAGATGGTTTTCTCCAATGGTATGGACAAAGGGGTACAGATCAGTGTCCAGACCGGCGATGTCACAGAGATGAAGAGCTTCGATGAGTTCTATGATGCATATAAGAAACAGATGGAATATTTCATTTCCCTGCTTGTAAATGCTGATAATGCCATTGATGTGGCACATGCGGAGAGATGTCCGCTTCCATTCCTTTCCTGTATGGTGGATGACTGTCTGAAACGAGGCAAATCCGTTCAGGAAGGCGGAGCTGTTTATAACTTTACAGGTCCTCAGGGATTTGGTATTGCAAACATGGCAGATTCTCTGTATGCGATCCGCAAGCTTGTATATGAAGAAAAGAAGATGACCATGGAGGAGTTGAAGGAGGCTCTGGCATGGAACTACGGCAAGGGTATCGATGCACAGGCTGCAGCAGATATCACCACCATCGTTATGCAGAAGCTCCAGGAGAATGGCATCAGTGTAAATGAGCAGACCGCAACAGCTGTTATGACAGCAGCTCTCGGAACAGAGCCATCTCCGGAGAAGAAGGCAAGATTCGAAGAGATCCACAAGATGATTGATGAGGTTCCGAAATTTGGAAATGATATCCCGGATGTGGACTACTTTGCAAGAGATGTGGCTTATACTTACACAAGACCGCTTCAGAAATATATGAACCCAAGAGGCGGACATTATCAGGCGGGACTTTATCCTGTATCTGCAAATGTTCCGCTTGGCGGACAGACCGGTGCAACACCGGATGGCCGTTACGCACATACTCCGGTAGCAGATGGTGTTTCCCCGTCAGCCGGCAAGGATGTGAAGGGACCGACAGCTGCGGCAACTTCTGTATCACGTCTGGATCATTTTATCGTATCCAACGGAACACTGTTTAATCAGAAATTCCATCCGTCAGCACTTGCAGGAAGAGAAGGACTGGAGAAATTCGTGGCATTGATCCGAGGATACTTTGATCAGAAGGGCATGCATATGCAGTTTAATGTTGTTGACAGAGAAACACTTCTGGATGCACAGAAACATCCTGAGAAGTACAAACATCTGGTTGTACGTGTTGCAGGCTACAGCGCATTGTTCACTACACTTTCCAGATCTCTGCAGGATGATATCATCAGAAGAACAGAGCAGGGCTTCTAAAGGAGTAACGTATGGACTATTTGGATACAAAGGGCAGGATCTTTGATATTCAGAAATATTCAGTACACGATGGACCGGGTATCCGTACCATCGTGTTCCTGAAGGGCTGCGTTCTCCGCTGCCGCTGGTGCTGTAATCCGGAATCACAGGAATACCGGATCCAGAACATGAAGGTTCTGGGAGAAGATAAAGTGATCGGCCGCGACGTGACAGTTCGTGAAATGATCGAAGAGGTGGAAAAGGACCGTGCCTATTATTACCGTTCCGGAGGCGGGATCACCCTTTCCGGAGGGGAATGTATGTGTCAGGCGGACTTTTCCAGAGATCTTCTCCGCGCGGCAAAGGAGAGAGGGATCAACACAGCGGTAGAAAGTATGGCCTGTGCCCCATGGGAAAAGATCGAACAGGTACTTCCCTATCTGGATGTATATCTGATGGATATCAAGCATATGAATCAGGAAAAACATAAAGAATTCACAGGACGGGCCAACGGACTGATGCTGGAGAATGCAAGAAGGGTTGCGCTCTACGGAAAAACCAGGCTGGTGATCCGCGTTCCGGTGATCCCCACATTTAATGATTCTGTGGAAGAAATCCAGGCGATCGCAAGATTTGCAGCATCCCTTCCGGGCGTAAACAAGATCCATCTTCTTCCGTATCACAGGCTGGGACAGGATAAATATGAAGGACTTGGCAGACCCTATTTAATGGAAGGAATCCTTCCGCCCACAGCAGAACATATGCAGATGCTGAAGAATGCAGTGCATGCGGTATGCGGCCTGGACTGCCAGATCGGCGGCTGAGAGATACGGGATTACAGAAAAAAGATCCTTTGCAAACAGAAAATATAAAAAACAATAAAAACAACATAAAAAACAACAAGAAACCAACACAAAACAACGGATTGTCCTTGACTTATTTTGTGGTATGGGGTAAAATGTTCTCAGAAACAAAATAGTGCAATCCAATGCTCAAGGAGGAAATTAAGCATGGTAAACGAGTTTGAAATCAAAAAACAGCTTTGTGACATCGGTAAGAGAATTTACAACCGTAACATGGTTGCAGCTAACGACGGAAACTTTTCTGTTAAAGTAGCTGAGAATGAATATCTTTGCACACCAACTGGTGTATCCAAAGGATTCATGACACCAGAGTTCATCTGTAAAGTAGATGGCAAGGGTAATGTAATCCAGGCTAACCCGGGATTCAAACCATCATCTGAGATCAAGATGCACATGAGAGTATATGAGAAGAGACCGGACGTGGGATCTGTTGTACATGCTCATCCGATCTATGCAACATCTTTCGCAATCGCAGGTATTCCGCTTACACAGCCGATCATGCCGGAGGCAGTTATCGCCCTTGGATGTGTTCCGATCGCTGAGTATGGTACACCTTCCACAATGGAGATTCCGGACAACCTTGAGAAATACCTTCCATACTTTGATGCAGTACTTCTTGAGAACCACGGAGCACTTACATGGAGCACAGACCTTAACGCTGCATACATGAAGATGGAGTCTGTAGAGTTCTACGCACAGCTTCTGTATCAGACCAAGCTCCTTGGCGGACCGAAGGAATTCGACAAAGAGAACATCGAGAAACTCTATGCGATCCGTCGTAAATTTGGTATGCCTGGTAAACATCCGGCAAGCCTCTGCCTGAACAAAGACGGCAAGAACTGCCACAACTGCGGTGGTGCATGCCACAGTGAGGACTACAAACAGTTCCCAGGATATCAGTATGATTTCGTTGGAAAAGACTGTGATTGTGATAAAGATGCAGCTCCTGCAGCAGATGCAGCAAAGAATGATGCAGAGCTTGTTGCTCAGATCACAAAACAGGTTATGGCTCAGCTTGGCCTGAAATAATCTTTTGACGGAATAATTAAGGAGGACAATCTCATGCCAATAAGTGAGAATATGGTACAGGAAATTGTACAGGAAGTTATGGCAAAGATGCAGATTGCAGATGCTCCGGCCGGAAAACATGGCGTTTTCAAGGATATGAATGATGCTATCGAAGCAGCCAAGAAGGCTCAGCTGGTAGTTAAGACAATGTCTATGGACCAGAGAGAAAAGATCATCACCTGCATCCGCAAGAAGATCAAAGAAAATGCGGAAGTACTGGCACGTATGGGTGTTGAGGAAACTGGTATGGGTAATGTGGGAGATAAGATCCTGAAGCATCACCTGGTAGCAGACAAGACACCTGGAACAGAAGACATTACAACAACTGCATGGTCCGGAGACAGAGGACTGACTCTGATCGAGATGGGACCGTTTGGTGTTATCGGTGCGATCACACCATGCACTAACCCAAGTGAAACAGTTCTCTGCAACACAATGGGTATGCTGGCAGGCGGAAATACAGTAGTATTCAACCCACACCCGGCAGCAGTTAAAACTTCTATTTACGCAATCAATCTTTTAAATGAGGCTTCCCTGGAATCAGGCGGCCCGGATAATATCGCTGTCACAGTTGAGAAACCAACCCTTGAGACAAGCAATATTATGATGAAACATAAAGATATCCATCTGATCGCAGCAACAGGAGGTCCTGGCGTTGTAACAGCAGTTCTTTCCTCCGGTAAGAGAGGAATCGGTGCAGGAGCAGGAAACCCGCCGGCACTGGTTGATGCTACTGCTGATATCCGTAAGGCAGCTCAGGATATCGTAAACGGATGTACATTCGATAACAACCTTCCATGTATCGCAGAGAAGGAAGTTGTTGCAGTATCTTCCGTAGTTGATGAGTTAATGCACTACATGCTTACAGAAAATGACTGCTACCTTGCATCCAAGGAAGAGCAGGATAAGCTTGTTGAAACTGTACTTGCAGGCGGCAAGCTGAACCGTAAATGTGTAGGACGTGATGCGAAGACACTTCTTTCCATGATCGGAGTTCAGGCACCGGCAAACACCCGCTGCATTATCTTCGAGGGACCGAAGGAGCATCCGCTTATCACAACAGAGCTTATGATGCCGATCCTCGGAATCGTAAGAGCAAAGGATTTTGATGACGCTGTAGAGCAGGCTGTATGGCTTGAGCATGGCAACCGTCATTCCGCACATATTCATTCCAAGAATATTGATAACATTACAAAATATGCGAAAGCAATCGACACAGCAATCCTTGTAAAGAACGGCCCGTCCTATTCCGCACTTGGATTCGGTGGAGAAGGCTTCTGTACATTTACCATTGCAAGCCGTACCGGTGAGGGACTTACAAGCGCAAGCACATTCACAAAGAGAAGACGCTGCGTAATGACAGACAGCCTTTGCATTCGTTGATCAGGAGGAACATAAATCATGGATATGAACAATGTAAATATCGAAGAAATCGTTAAACAGGTTCTCTCCGGCATGACAGGAAACGCTCCTGCAGCAGCTGCTGCAAGCGCTCCGGCTGCTCCGGCAGGAAATACAATTCCTAAAAAAGCAAGAGTGGCAATGATGACAGAGAAGAAACATTTTGAGCTTCAGGAGTATGACCTTCCGGAAGTTGGAGATGACGACATCCTTGTAAAAGTTGAGGGATGCGGTGTCTGCGGAACAGATGCTCATGAGTACAAAAATGATCCATTTGGTCTTATTCCGGTAGTTCTCGGACATGAGGGAACCGGCGAGATCGTAAAAATGGGTAAAAACGTTAAGGTTGATACAGCTGGCAAACCGGTTAAAGTCGGAGATAAGATCGTTACATGTATGATCTTCAAAGATGATCCGGAAATCACAATGTTCGACCTCAACAAGAAAAACGTAGGCGGCGCTGACGTATACGGACTTCTTCCGGACGATGATGTTAAATTCAACGGATGGTTCGCTGATTACATCTTCATCAGAGGCGGAAGCTTCGGTTCCACATTCTTCAATGTAAGTGATCTGGATCTTGATTCCCGTATCCTCATCGAGCCATGTGCAGTACTTGTACATGCAGTAGAGAGAGCAAAAACAACAGGAATCCTGAAATTCAACAGCAGAGTTGTTGTTCAGGGCTGCGGACCGATTGGTCTGATCTGTATCGCCGTTCTTCATACAATGGGTGTTCACAACATCTGTGCAGTAGACGGAAACGAGCAGCGTCTTGAATTCGCCAAGAGAATGGGCGCAACTACAACTGTAAACTTTATGAACTTCAAGGGTGTTGAGGCACTTACTGAGGCTGTGAAAGAGGCTCAGGGCGGACATCTTGCAGATTTCGCTTTCCAGTGTACTGGAAATCCTCATGCTCATTCCAATATCTACAAATTCATCCGCAATGGCGGCGGCCTCTGCGAGCTTGGATTCTTCATCAACGGTGGAGATGCAACCATCAACCCGCATTTCGACCTCTGCTCCAAAGAGATCAACCTTGTTGGTTCTTGGGTATACAACCTCAGAGATTATGCAACAACATTTGATTTCCTTAAGAGAGCAAAAGCAATCGGACTTCCAATGTCTGAGCTGATCACTGACAAGTATCCGCTGGAAGAGATCAACGAGGCACTTGAGAAGAACCTGTCAATGACAGGTCTTAAGATCGCGGTTGTTAACAAATAACCTTAACGGGAAAGGAGAAGCAACATGGCAGAAGCTGTAGGAATTCTGGAGGTCTTCGGACTTGCGACAGCCTTTGTGGCAGCTGACGCCGGGTGCAAGGCTGCAAATGTCCACCTGGAGGTATTCGATAAGAATAAACCGGCGAATGCGGACAGCCTGCCAGTACCGCTTCTTGTCTGCATCAAGTACCGCGGAAGCGTGTCAGATGTCACAGCAGCGGTAGAAGCCGGCATGAAGGTCGCAGAGAGCATGACAGGTGTGGTACAGCATTACATAATCCCCAACCCGGAACCAGGTACACAGAAAATGCTGAAGATCAGCGCCCTGGATAAAGATTGAGAGGATTCCGCAACTTAACTTTACAAAAGTGTCGGAATCATATATGATAAAAAAGTAACGAATAGGATTCAGGAGGATAGAATCATGGCACAGGAAGCATTAGGAATGGTTGAGACAAGAGGCCTCACAGCTGCAATCGAAGCAGCAGATGCAATGACAAAAGCAGCAGAGGTTGCTCTGGTAGGAACAGAGAAGATCGGTTCCGGTCTTGTAACTGTTATGGTTCGTGGAGACGTAGGCGCTGTAAAAGCAGCAGTAGAGAGCGGAAGCGCAGCAGCATCCAGACTTGGAGAGCTTGTAGCTACACACGTGATCCCGAGACCTCATACAGACGTAGAGAAAATCCTTCCAAAGCTCTGATTCAGGCTTTGAGAGGAATAGAAATTAGTTAAGGAGTTCGCTCATGGGAAAATCATATGGATTTATAGAAATCACTGGTGTAGTTGCGGCAATCAATGCCCTGGACATCATGTGCAAAACGGCAGACGTTGAGCTGGCGTCATGGGAGCGTAAGCTGGGCGGACGACTGGTGACCCTGATCGTACAAGGCGATGTATCAGCAGTTACAGCAGCTGTCAATGCAGCAGTAGAACAGGCTATCAAGAAGCCTGCCAGCTATGCGGTAATTGCCAATCCCCACGAGGAAATCGTCAAACTGGTTGAGCTGAGTGCAAGCCGATGGAAAAAGAAACAGCAGGAAAATCCGGAAACAGCACTGGAAAGCAAAAACAGCAGCAAAAAATAAGCTGCTGCACCAAAATAGTCAGAAGTAAACAGAACAAATAAAGCATTTATAATCCACAAGGAGGATATGATCATGACACAGGAAGCATTAGGAATGGTTGAGACAAGAGGACTTACAGCAGCTATCGAGGCAGCTGACCAGATGTGTAAAGCAGCTAACGTTGCTCTGGTAGGAACAGAGAAGATCGGTTCCGGTCTTGTAACAGTTATGGTTCGTGGAGATGTAGGAGCAGTTAAATCTGCAGTAGAGAGCGGAAGTGCAGCAGCATCCAGACTTGGAGAGCTTGTAGCTACACACGTAATTCCGAGACCTCATACAGACGTAGAGAAAATCCTTCCGGTTCTTAAATAATCTAACTGATCAGTTCCAAAACGCACCGGCCTGAGGGCCATTAAGGCTTCCGGCCGGTGTGTTTTGAGTTAAGTTCAGTCATGAAACCGAAAGAAAGCAGGTGTACTCTTGGAAACGAATAATATTGAAATGATCACAAAAATGGTGATCGATGCGATCAACAAAAACGAAGACAAGGGCAATGGTTTCGTTGTTCCTATCGGAGTTTCCGCAAGACATATTCACCTGACACAGGAGCATGTGGAGGCACTGTTCGGAGAAGGCTATCAGCTCACAAAGAAAAAGGATCTGATGGGCGGACAGTTTGCATCCAATGAAACAGTTACCATTGTGGGATTGAAGCTCCGTGCGATCGAGAATGTAAGGATCCTCGGACCTGTCCGCAGTAAATCACAGGTTGAGGTTTCCGCAACAGATGCGATCAAGTTGGGAATGAAGGTTCCGGTACGTATGTCCGGTGATCTTGCAGGAAGTGCACCGATCGCCATCGTCGGACCGAAAGGTGCCATTTATCTGAAAGAGGGATGTATTGTGGCTATGCGTCACATTCACATGGCTCCGAAGGATGCCCAGGCTGCGGGTGTACATGATGGTGATGTTGTTTCCGTCAAAGCTGACAATGAGCGCGGAACGATCTTTAATCAGGTTAAGATCCGTGTTGATGACAGCTTTACACTGGAAATGCATATTGATACAGATGAAGCAAATGCAGCAAGAATTGCCACAGGCAATACAGTTACCATAATCAAATAATATTCCTCCTTCGGGGATGCCGTTTCTGGCATCCCCAGTGGAGGATATAGAGAAAACGGAGGCTCATATGATCGTAGGCAAAGTAGTTGGAAGTATTGTTTCCACACGAAAAAGTGAAAAACTGATAGGAAATAAATTCATGATCGTGGAGCCGGTGCATCATATGAAAGCCGAGCACAGCCAGATTGTTGCCATCGATATCATCGGTGCGGGAATCGGCGAGTATGTATTGGTGGCACAAGGAAGCGCAGCAAGAATAGGCTGCGGCGTAGAAACAGCACCGGTAGATGCCGCAATCGTCGGAATCGTAGATGACGGTGCAGGATTGGAGTAACGCCATGGATATCAAAGAATTACAGAAAATTATGCAGGAGAATGGTGTTGTCGGAGCAGGTGGTGCAGGTTTCCCTACATACATGAAACTGACAGACAAAGCGGATACCATTCTTATGAACTGTGCAGAGTGCGAACCATTACTGAAACTTCACAGACAGTTGTTGGAAAAGCACGCATATGAGATCATGAAAACATTCGATATGGTTGCGGAGACGGTAGGAGCTTCCCAGGCCATCATCGGAATCAAAAAATCTTATGTACAGACAATCAATGCCTTAAATCAGCATATCGAAGAATTCCCAAGGGTTAAGATCCATCTTCTGGATGAGGTTTATCCGATGGGTGATGAGGTTGTTCTTATTTATGAGGCAACCGGACGCGTGGTACGGCCAGGAGGACTGCCTATTGAGCAGGGAGTAGCCGTATTCAATGTAGAGACACTTTACAATGTATATCGCGCGGTAGAAGAACACAAACCGGTCACAAGCAAATATGTTTCCGTTGTTGCAGAGGTTGAGAACCCTGTTACAGTGAAAGTTCCGTTAGGATGTACACTGGAAGAGGTTGTTGCCCAGGCAGGCGGAACAACTGTGAAAGATCCAGTATATTTCGTAGGCGGCCCGATGATGGGACGTATCGGAAATGGTTCTGATCCGGTTACCAAAACAACGAACGCAATCCTGGTTCTTCCAAAGGACCATGTTATTGTCATGAAGAAGCAGCGGACTTCTTCCATAGATTTAAAGAGAGCAGCATCCATCTGCTGCCACTGCCACACATGTACAGATCTTTGCCCGAGACATAATCTGGGACATCCGATCGATCCGGCAATGTTCATGATGGCAGCATCAAACCAGGATTTCAGAAATGTAAATCCTTATATCAATTCTGCATTCTGCAGCTCCTGTGGTGTCTGCGAGATGTATGCGTGTCCGCAGAGCCTGGCTCCGAGAACACTGCTTGCAGATATGAAAGGCGGACTTCGTAAAGCCGGAATCAGACCACCTCAGGGTGTTCAGCCGAAACCGGTACAGGAGTCAAGAGAATACCGCAAGGTTCCTGAGGAGCGCCTGATGGCACGTCTGGGACTTACCAGATATGACAAGGATGCACCGCTTCAGGAAGAGCTTGTAAATGTATCCAAGGTAAAAGTTCTCTTAAGCCAGCATATTGGTGCACCGGCACAGGCAATCGTAAATGTAGGCGATATGGTAACAGAAGGTCAGATGATCGCACAGCCTGCACAGGGATTAAGTGTCGGAATCCATGCAACGATCAGCGGAAAAGTTACAGAAGTAACAGACCGCCATGTTGTAATTGCAAGAAATTAGAAAGGACGTGCACAAAATGAGTAGAGCAATCGGAATGATTGAGTTTAAAACCACACCAGCTGGTATCACTGCAGCAGATGCCATGGTTAAGACATCTGAAGTAGAGATCGTGGAGGCGCAGACAGTATGTCCGGGAAAATATATTGCAATTATCACCGGAGATTTAAGCGCAGTGAAAGCTGCTGTAGACACAGCTGTAACAACATACGAGGACAAATGTATTGACAGTTTTGTACTGGGCAATCCACATGAGTCCATCTTCCCGGCAATCTACGGAACCACACAGGTTGAGGAGATCAGTGCCCTGGGAATTCTTGAGACCTATGATGCAGCATCTATCATCGAGGCAGCAGATCAGGCAGCTAAGACAGCTATCGTTGATCTGATCGAGCTTCGTATCGCCAAGGGTATGTGCGGTAAATCCTACATGCTTCTTACCGGTGAGGTTTCTGCAGTAGAGGCTTCCATTGAAAGAGCAAAAGAGCTGGTAGCTGAAAAAGGAATGTATATGGATTCCTCAGTGATCGCTCATCCGGACAAGAGAATGATCGATACGATCCTTTAATATTGTCTTTATATCTGAGGGATATCCTTTTGAAGGATATCCCTGCAATGACATCTGAAAAGGAGGCATCTTATGCTAGCGTTAGAGAGAAGAAATCTGATTCTCGAGAAATTACAGGAAGAGAAAAGGGTTGTTGTAAGTGAACTAAGCCAGCTTTACAATGTCTCAGAAGAAACTATCCGTCGTGATCTGGACAAGCTGGAAAAAGAGGGACTTGCCACAAAGAGTTATGGCGGTGCGGTGATCAATGAAGATGTCGGTATTGATTTACCATTTAATATTCGTAAAAACCAGAATGTACAGGGAAAGCAGAAAATGGCGGAGATTGCTGCTTCCATGGTGAATGATGGAGATCACATTTTTCTGGATGCCAGCACAACGGCAGTTTTTGTGGCCAAGGCGCTGAAAGAAAAGGAACGTCTTACCGTTGTTACCAATTCTATGGAGATCCTTCTGGAGCTCTCGGATGTATCCGGCTGGAATATTATTTCCACCGGCGGAGTGATGAAGGAGGGATATCTTGCATTTCTTGGTGCCAGAACCGAGGAAGTGATCCGCTCTTATTATGTGGACAAGGTTATTTTTTCCTGTAAGGCACTAAACGAGGATATGGGGATCATGGAATCCAAAGAAGCCTTTGGAACAACAAAAAAAGCCATGATCAATTCCGGAAAAATGCGTATTCTGGTGGTAGACAGCACGAAATTTGATCAGACTGCTTTTTCCGTGGCAGGACAGCTGCGGGATATCGAGACGATCATCACAGAAAAAAAACCGTCTGAAAAGTGGCTGAAGCATTTCAGCGAGCATAAGATCGAATGCATCTACCCGAAATAGACGGAACATATATTGTGAAACGATTATGTTCATGAGCATGCAGTGTATGCGGAATGCGGAGATCCGCTTTACTTTATCCGAACACAGGCAGACAAAAGAGAACTGTGTTTCGGTTTGACGAGAGGGAGCAGTTTCTATGAATACATTTGAAATGAAAACAGCCATCCATTTTGGAGCTGATGCCCTGGGAAGACTGAGAGATATTCCATACAAAAGAGTCCTTGTTATCACAGATCCGTTTGTTGTAAAAAGCGGAATGATCGACATGATCACAAAACCGCTTCAGGCAGGTGGAAAAGAATTTGATATTTTCTGTGATGTTGTTCCGGATGCACCGGTTGGAAAAATTGCCGAAGGAGTCAAAAAATTCCTTCAGTATCAGCCGGAAGCAATCGTTGCAGTAGGTGGTGGTTCTGCCATCGACTCCTCCAAGGCAATCCGTGAGTTTGCCCTGAAGATCAACAATTACGGAAAGGTTGGACTGGTTGCCATTCCTACAACAAGTGGTACTGGTTCCGAGGTTACCTCTTTTGCAGTTGTAAATGATACAGAAGCACATGTGAAATATCCGTTGATCTCAGACAGCCTGACGGCCGATGAGGCGATCCTGGATGCTGAACTTGTACGCAGTGTTCCACCCGCGATCACAGCAGATACAGGTATGGATGTTCTGACTCATGCAATTGAGTCTTATGTCAGCATCAATCACAATGAATTTACTTCTGCACTTGCAGAGAAATCCATTGAGATCTGTGGTGTATATCTTTACCGTGCATATGTTGATGGTAGTGATATGCATGCAAGACAGAAAATGCATGTAGCATCCTGTCTGGCAGGACTTTCCTTTAATGCCGCAGGACTTGGTATCACACACAGTATGGCTCATCAGCTGGGAGCTATTTTCCATATTCCTCACGGAAGAGCTAATGCGATGCTGTTGCCGCATATTGTTGAATATAATGCAAATATCAACAAACGCAGCAGAAGCCAGAAGGAATATCTTCCGGCAGTAAAGAGATATTCCAATATTGCACATCTTCTTGGACTGAGTAATTATAACGAAGTTATGAGCGTAAGATCTCTTGTAAACTGGATCCAGTTTATGCAGAAAGAGATGAATATCCCACTTACCATCGAAGAGATGAAGACAATCACACCGGATGCTTATTTTGCGGCGGTTGATAAGATGGCGGATATGGCACTTGCGGATGCCTGCACAGCGGCAAATCCGCGTGTACCTAAGAAAGAGGATATTATTAAGATTTATACTAAACTTTGGTCTTTTTGATAAAAGATGAAAACCGCAAAGGGGCCGCAAAGCCGCGGCCCCTCTGCACACCCCTCGGGCTTTTTTTAGAGTGCTTGACTATGACGGGCGGAAGGGTATTGACTTGTGCCTGTATGCTGCGGTTGTTCCGGGTTGAACGTTGTGCCGATGGGGCGCCGTGGGCGCCTTGAATGTGTGACGTTTTGACGGAGACTGGCGCGTTTGTGAACGCCGCGCTTGGTTTGCCGGGATGGTTGTGGTGTGTTACGTTTGCGTGGAATACGTGGACGCGTTTGTGGACACTGCGCCTGGTTTGCTGGGATGGTTGTGGTGTGTGTTACGTTTGCGTGGAATACGTGGACGCGTTTGTGGACACTGCGCCTGGTTTGCCGGGATGATTGTGGTGTGTGTTTACGTATGTGTGGTATGCGTAGCATTTTGAGGATTGTAAAATTGGTCTGATATGGGTGGGATTATTTATCAGGAGTTGCTGGGAGGTTGAGCTGGGATGGAGGTTTATACCGGGTATGGTGATAAGGGGATGACGGATCTTTCCCATACGAAGAATGTTTCAAAGTCGGATGATCGGATTTGTCTGATGGGGTCAGTTGAGGAGCTGATGAGTCATATTGGGCTTGTGCGGGTTCTGGTTGATGATGTGGATGTTGTCCGGATGCTGGAGAAGATCTCGGAGACTTTGAAGAAGATTATAGATGGGGTTTCTGATCCTTATAATCGGGAGTTTAAGGTCAGTGAAGACCGGACGGAGCTTCTGGAGGAGGAGATTGGCCGGATGAAAGAGATTTTTTCCGGAGAGAGGCTTCCGATTCTTCCGGGGGATTCCCGGGTTGCGGCTGAGGTTGATGTGACAAGAGCTGTGGCCAGAAGAGCTGAGAGAGAGCTTGCGCTGGTCAGTGTGAAGTTTGGATCGGATACCGGAGCCAAGAAATATATGAACCGACTGTCAGATTATTTTTATGTACTGGCAAGGTATGTGGATGCAGCGAAGATCAAAGAGAAGAATGAAGCTTCTGAAGGTGTTCAGGGAGCTGCGAAATCAGAAACTACCGGGACTGAAGCGAATGTTGTGACAGAAGCTGCAGGAACTGTTGGGAATAGTGCAGATGTTGTAGCGGGTACATCGGCGGTGGATGTAGGAGCACAGGAGCCACAGATGGTGCAGAAAAGTGCTGTACAGGCTTTTAATGCGCAGAATGGGACTGTGACAACAACAGCGGGAGGAAATACGGCAATGGCACAGAATGACAGTATGGCAGCAAACACGGCGATGATCCAGGAAGTGCTGAAGCGTATGGGTATCCAGGGGCGTATCACACTGGATTCTGCCAAGCGACTCATTGAGAGGATCGAGCAGGAAGCTTTGAGAAGAAACAAGCCTTCTGTAATTGCGGTATGCAGTCCGGATGGAAATCCGGTTGCGGTTCATGTGATGGATGGATCTTTTCTTGTAAGTTTTGATATGGCCGTAAAAAAGGCCTATACATCTGTGGCAGTGAAGATGTCCACCATGGAGCTTTCCAGACTGACACAGCCGGGCCAGACATTTTATGGTCTTGGAAAAATGAGTGACAACATTGTGATATTCGGAGGCGGCGTGCCCCTGAAGGTTGGAGACACCATCATCGGCGGTCTCGGTATCAGCGGCGGCACCGGCGAAGAGGATAACAGCCTCGCGGAGTATGGACTGCAGGTGCTGAATGAGGTACTGTAGGATACAGGATAAAAACAAAACGTATAGACAGCTCAGAGAGCATAAATAAAAAGGGACGTGTCACAGTAATGATTTTTGAATCAATACTGCTGCACGTCCCTTTTAAACGGATTATTTCCAGTTAAGCTTCAGGCATTTAACGGAGATATCCCTTTTTTCTGGTGCCTGGACCATGTTCTGGATGAAATGGGTTTTTGTCATGGTTTTTCCGGGCTTTAGGTTCAGTGTCAGATTTTTGACGGTAGGTTTGGCGGCCGGTGTGGTTACGGTAATAGTGATCTTACGATTGACACCGTTTAAGTTTGCGGTAACTGTGGCTGCCCCTTTTTTCTTTGGGACAAGATAGTTTTCGGAAATGGCGAGTACAGAAGGCTTGCTGGATTTTGCATTTTTGATGTTGATCGGGAAATTAATGTCTGAAAACTCATCTTCGATCACACCGTCGGTATCACGGATGGTGGAAGTGGTTCCTTAGGTCACGACCCGGACTCTGGCGTGGGCATCCTGGGGAAGCAGGAGCACAATAACGGAAAAAAGTATCAGGAAAAAAATTGCTTCGATGGTTTTTATTTTTCTTTTACACATAACAAACCCCCTTTTTTTATGAGCATTCCGGCTGTTACTGAACAGAGAACCGGGTACTCCGTGAATTTATGGTCCTCTGCTGTGGGACAGTATAAACAGATTCTTTCTCTTATAGCATTATAACAGGAAAAACAGGGAGAGCGTGCTTTGTGATTTTTTTGTATCAATTGGCAATTTATCTGTAAATATGTTAAAATAATATATTCGGAAAACAGCAGCGATTCGACAATGAAAAAGAGAAGCGTTACAGTTCCGGTGGGAACGTAACAGAAAGGATCATGTCGATTTATGACGAAACAGGAACTTTTAAAGACCCACTTCGGGTATGATACTTTCAGAGAAGGGCAGGAAGCAGTGATCGATGCGCTTCTTGAAGGAAAAGATGTTCTGGCAGTGATGCCAACCGGCGCAGGAAAATCGATCTGCTATCAGGTACCGGCACTGATGATGAAGGGGATCACGCTGGTGATATCACCATTGATATCCCTTATGAAGGATCAGGTGAGAAGCCTGAACCAGGCCGGTATCTCAGCAGCATACCTCAACAGCTCTCTGACGCAGGGGCAGTATTTCACAGCCTTACGCTATGCAAAGGCAGGACGATATCCGATCATCTATGTAGCACCGGAGAGGCTTACCACAGAGGCGTTTCTGGATTTTGCGCTGAGTGCGGATATTTCCATGATCGCAGTGGATGAGTCACATTGTGTATCACAGTGGGGACAGGATTTTCGGCCAAGCTATCTGAAGATTGCAGAGTTTGTGGCACAGCTTCCAAAAAGACCGGTAATCAGTGCATTTACAGCTACAGCCACGAAGGAGGTCAGGGAGGATATTGCAAGACTTCTGGGACTTCAGGATCCCTTTTGCACAACCACAGGATTTGACCGGGAAAACCTTTATTTTGCAGTGAAAACACCGAAAGACAAATATAAGGAAGTACACGATTACATACTGGAGCATCCGGACGACAGTGGAATCATCTACTGTCTCACCAGAAAACTGGTGGAGGAGGTCTGCGGAAAGCTGATCCGTGACGGCATTATGGCCACCAGATATCATGCAGGACTTTCTGATGAGGAACGCCGGAACAATCAGGATGATTTTATTTATGACCGCTGTCGTGTGATGGTAGCCACCAATGCATTTGGAATGGGGATTGACAAGTCTGATGTGCGCTATGTCATTCATTATAATATGCCGAAGAACATGGAAGGCTATTATCAGGAAGCAGGTCGTGCGGGCCGTGACGGCGATCCTGCGGAATGTATCCTGCTTTACAGCGGGAAGGATGTGGTTACCAATCAGTATCTTATCGAGAGAGGACAGGATAACCAGGAAATGGATGCGGCAGCCTGGCGCCTTGTCCGGGAACGTGATCAGGAGAGACTGAAGAAGATGACCTTTTACTGCTTTACCCATGATTGTCTGCGTGAGTACATCCTGAAATATTTTGGGGAATACGGAAAAAGCTACTGCGGAAACTGCCTGAACTGCCAGACCGAGTTTGAAGAGCAGGATGTGAGCCGGGAGGCCAGGGCAATGATCCGGTGCGTGGAAAGCAGTGGTCAGAGATACGGGGTGAATGTGATCCTGGATACTCTGCGTGGTGCATCTACGGCGAAGATCCGGCAGTATGAGATGGATGGAAATCCGGAATATGGAGTCTGTGCAAAGATCCCGGCACACCGGCTGCGGCAGATCTTTAATTATCTGGTACTGAAGGAATATCTGCATCTGACGGATGACGGATATATTATTGTGAAGCTGACCGCCGCTTCCAGGTCATTTCTGGAGGAGGGGCATATCCTCACAATGAAAATGCCAAAAGAGCAGGAGCCGAAGAAAAAAGAGAAACGGAGCAGACTTCCGAAATCTGCAGTCGGTGAGCTGGGAGAACAGGATGAGCCCCTTTTTCAGAAGCTCCGTGCTCTTCGCCTGGAGATCGCCAGAGAGGAAAAAATTCCCCCTTATATGGTCTTTTCCGACAAAACCCTTATCCATATGTGTATTCTGAAGCCTGGAAACGAGGAGGAAATGCTGAATGTGACAGGAGTTGGCAGACACAAGTACGAAAAATACGGAAAAAGGTTTATATACGCGGTGAAAAATCTGTAGGAAAGAGACTTTTGCCGTCGAAAAATGAAGAGCGAAATGTTCTGAAATTTCTTGCATTTTAAATAGGCATTTGTTAGAATAAGACAAGCAGGAAACATCCGGCGGCTATAGTGCGGCCGGATCGTTTTTAACTGTATCATATTTCTGCTGCACGTTCCGGTGCAGCGTACAGGCATTTCGCAAGCAGAGTTCTATGCAGCAGTGGAATCCCTTCGAGTAGATGGACCGACTGTGTGAGATATCCGTCGGTCAGAAGCAAGCAGTGAGGTGGGTGATCGTATCCGCTTTCAATTAAGACATAATCAGGTGCTGGTCACTGAGTGAACAGAGATCAGACTTCTTCACGATCTGCGTCGGCTTTTTCATGCAGAAAATCTGCCCTGCCGGCTTTTTTTCTTATACAGAAGAGTAGCATGTATTCATAAAGACATGAACATAGCCCGTCTGCAAAACGGGAATCCGTTCCGGCATGACTGTTCTCCGCCAGGCCGAAAAAACTGTATTTACATACAACAGCCCATCCTCAAAAAGCAGGATATCCGCAATATGTGCGAGATCCTGCTTTTTGTCATGTAATGCTCAGGTATGTACCATTAGGACGTGAAAAATATTTCAGCGTCTTTTATATTTTCCGGGGGTGATTCCCTTGTACTTTTTGAAGGTACGGATAAAGTAGCTCAGATCATTAAAGCCATTCCGGTAGGCGATCTCCGTGATGGAATCATCGGTGGTAGCCAGCTGGCAGCAGGCCTGTTCGATCCTCTGGCGGTTGAGGTAATCCATTGGTGTCTGATGAGTCATCTCGGAAAAGAACCGGCAGAAATATTTGGGAGACATGGAAACCGAAGCGGAAAGCTCCTGCAGGGTAATGGGGCTGGCATAGTTCTTTTCAATAAATTCTACGACCTGCTTCAGCTGGACAATGCGCTTGTAATCTCGTCTGGTTTTCCGCAGGCTTTCCAGGTAGTAATGATTACCAAAAACCAATCCGAAAAAGTGGTAAAATTGTCCAAATACAACCAGTTCATATCCTGGCTTCCTCTGCCAGAAAGAATCAAAAAGAGAGTTCACTGCTCTCCGGATATCAGGCTGCTTTTCAGTGAAATGGTGATAGATCAGCAGCTCCTGGTGGCTGATCTTCTGCATATATTCTGTGCAGACGGAATTAAATTTCAGAAACATGTTCATATCAAAAACAATGCACTGATAGATACAATCCTGAGGAATTCCGGAATGCAGAACTCCACTATTGACAAAAATTACATCTCCGGCTTTGGCTGTAAAACTTTTTTCGTCTAAAGTGACGGTGAGAGTGCCCTGTAATACACGCATGATTTCACATTCCACATGCCAGTGGTAGGACATGACATAGCGTGGATGGCTGCTGTCAATGTGGTGGAATTCAAAAGGAAATTCATAGGTACCTCGAAGTCTGTCCTCATTTCTTCCAAGATCGTGCAAAATACAACCCTTCTTTCTTAAATTTTATAGATTTTTTAGGAACTCATACGAAAAAGTGAATATTGTACTGTTTTTTGCTATTATAACACAAGTAATTTAAAAGATGCAATCGTATAATAAAAGCATAGTTCGGACAGGGGGTGTCGGGTTACTGTTCATTGGTAATATTCTGCGAGGTGTTTTTTGTGAGCGAAGGCCACAGAAAACCTGAGACATACCGTGCGGATTTATGCGATCAGCATAGATTCGGTGCATCGCGAAGCGTGTTGCTGAGAACGGAGTGAACAGTAATGTTGTCAGAACCTGAAAAACCTGTAAGTTATAATAGTGAATATAAATTTAGGAGGTAATTGTTACTATGGCAAAGAGCAGATTAGTAGGCAGCTATCCGGTTATCGGTATCAGACCAACCATCGACGGACGTAGAGGAGCCCTCGATGTAAGAGGATCTCTGGAAGACCAGACTATGAACATGGCCAAATCCGCAGCAAAGCTTTTCGAGGAGAACCTGAAATATTCAAATGGTGAGCCTGTAAAAGTTGTCATTGCTGATACCACCATCGGACGTGTTGGTGAGAGCGCTGCATGTGCGGATAAATTCCGTAAAGAGGGTGTAGATATCACTCTTACAGTTACACCATGCTGGTGCTACGGAGCTGAGACAATGGATATGGATCCACAGACTATCAAGGCCGTATGGGGATTCAACGGAACAGAGAGACCTGGTGCTGTATATCTGGCATCCGTTCTTGCTACACATGCACAGAAGGGTCTTCCGGCATTCGGTATCTACGGACATGACGTTCAGGAAGCTGACGACACATCCATTCCGGAAGATGTTAAAGAGAAACTGTTAAGATTCGGCCGCGCAGCAGTTGCAGCTGCATCCATGAGAGGTAAATCCTACCTGCAGATCGGTTCTGTAACAATGGGTATCGGCGGATCCATCATCGATTCTGATTTCATCGAGTCCTATCTCGGAATGAGAGTTGAGTCTGTTGATGAGGTAGAGATCATCCGTCGTATGACAGAGGGTATCTACGATCACGAAGAGTTTGAGAAAGCTCTCAAATGGGCAAAAGAGACCTGCAAGATCGGCTGGGACAAGAACCCGGAAGAGCTTCAGTTCTCACCAGAGAAGAAAGAGGAGCAGTTCGAGTTTGTTGTTAAGATGGCAGTTATCATCAAAGAGCTGATGAACGGCTGTGATAATCTTGCTCCGGAATTCTCCGAGGAAGCAATCGGACACAATGCTCTTGCAGCTGGATTCCAGGGCCAGAGACAGTGGACAGACTTCTATCCGAACGGTGACTTCGCAGAGGCTATGCTGAACACATCCTTCGACTGGAATGGCGCTCGTGAGCCGTACATTCTTGCTACAGAGAACGATGTTCTTAACGGACTTGGAATGCTGTTCATGAAACTCCTTACAGGACGTGCTCAGATCTTCGCTGATGTTCGTACATACTGGAGCCCGGAGGCAGTTAAGAAAGCTACAGGATATGACCTTGAGGGTGTTGCCAAAGAAGCTGGCGGATTCCTTCATCTGATCAACTCCGGTGCTGCTTGCCTGGATGCTAACGGACAGGCTAAAGAGGCTGACGGAACACCAGTTATGAAACAGTGGTGGGATGTTACAGAGGCAGACCAGAAAGCAATCATGGACAACACAGAGTGGTGTATGGCCGACAACGGATACTTCCGTGGAGGCGGATACTCCAGCCGTTATGAGACTCGTGCTCAGATGCCTGCAACTATGATCCGTCTGAACCTTGTAAAAGGTCTTGGACCGGTTCTTCAGATCGCAGAGGGATGGACAGTAGCCCTTCCGGAAGAGGTATCTGACAAGCTCTGGAAACGTACAGACTACACATGGCCATGTACATGGTTCGCTCCAAGATGTGATGGCAAAGAGGGACCGTTCAAAACAGCTTATGATGTAATGAACAACTGGGGTGCTAACCACGGTGCGATCTCTTACGGACACATCGGTGCAGACCTGATCACAATGTGCTCTATGCTGAGAATCCCGGTATCCATGCACAACGTTCCTGAGAAGGATATCTATCGTCCGGCAGCTTGGAACGCATTCGGTATGGAAAAAGAGGGTGCAGACTTCCGCGCTTGCAAGAATTATGGACCACTTTACAAATAATAAATGATCATACTGTTGAAAAAACAGGATATTTCCCCCGGCAGTTATCTGCCGGGGGATTTTTTTCTATATAATCATAAAGAAACAGACTATTCCAGGCTTTAGAAAAAAGTTATAATAGAAGATAAAGGTGTGACAGACCAGGGAATGTTTTACAGACTATATTTAGGGGTATGGAGGTACAGGAAATGAAATATGTGGATCTGAATAATACGGAGCTGAATGTCAGCAGGATATGTCTGGGTACAGCTGGTTTCGGAGAAAAGTTAAATGAGGAAGAATGTTTTCGGATCCTGGATGCGTTTGTTCAGGCCGGAGGAAATTTTATTGATACGGCAAATGTGTATTGTAAATGGGTGGAAGGTCTTGGGAACTGCAGCGAACAGATCATTGGAAAATGGCTGAGACAGAGGAAGACAGATGGAAAAGTGATCGTAGCTACGAAGGGCGCGCATTATTCTTTTGAAGATCCGTCAAAGAGCAGAGTAAATCGGGAGGCGATCCGCGCAGATCTGGAAGAAAGCTGCAGGACTCTTGGAAAAGATGTCATAGATTTTTACTGGCTTCACAGAGATGATCCGGAGAAACCGGTGGAAGAGATCCTGGATATTCTGGAAGAACTGAAAAAAGAAGGAAAGCTCCGCTATTATGGATTTTCCAATTATGGTACAGAGCGTCTCAAAGAAATAGAAAAATGTCTCAGGGAAAGGAAATTGCCGGGAATCACGGCAGTATCCAATCAGTGGAGTCTTGCAGGAATCAATCCGGGCGGCAACACCAATCCGGATCCGACTCTCGTAGAGTTTTCGGAAGAAGAGTATCAGTGGCACTGTAAGACAAAAACAGCATCTGTGCCGTTTTCTTCCACTGCCATGGGATTTTTTTCCAAGCTTGAAAAGGCAGGAATTCCAGTTGCAGCAGAAAAAGAAGTGGATGAGATCTGGATGCAGACAATGGAAAAACAATTAACAGGAATTTCCCAAGAGCAGAAAAGAGCATATTGGAATCTTACAAATCTTCGCACATATGAAAAACTCCGGAAGCTGCAGAAAGAGACAGAATCCAGCCTGCAGGTTTTATCCCTGGCATATTTTTTCCATCAGCCATTTCAGACGATTCCTGTAACCGGTGTGCGTGACCTGAGTCAGTTAAAAGATGCCCTCACTGCCTGTGAGATTGAAATGGAACCGGAGTTATTTGGAGGGTGGATAAAACAAGGAGAAAATATATGAAACTGATTCATTTATCCGATCTTCACCTTGGAAAACGCGTAAATGAGTTTTCCATGGTGGAAGATCAGAAATATATTTTGTGGGAGATCCTGGGAATCATAGATGAGGAAAAACCGGACGGGATCCTTCTTGCGGGAGATCTTTATGACCGTCCGATTCCCTCTGCGGAAGCGGTACAGCTTTTTGACAGCTTTCTCACAAGTCTGGCTGAAAAAAAGATTCCGGTCTATGCCATCAGTGGAAACCATGACAGCGCGGAAAGAATCGCTTTTGGGGCAAATATTATGAGCAGCAGTGGAATCTGTATGTCACCGGTTTATAACGGAAAAACAGCAAAGTACTGTTTAACGGACAGATACGGAGAAGTGTGGATCCATCTTCTGCCCTTTATTCGGCCGTCAGTGGTGCGACATGGGCTGGAAGGAGAAGAAGATTCAGAGAATATCCGTACGTATCAGGAGGCAGTGCAGGCAGCGGTAGCACATATGGAGATCGACCCGGAGAAAAGGAATGTTCTTTTGGCCCATCAGTTTGTGGTGGGAGCCATGCGCTGCGACTCGGAGGAGATATCTGTGGGAGGGATCGATCAGATTGAGGCGGGAGTTTTTGAAGATTTTGATTACGTGGCATTGGGACATATCCACAGTCCGCAGAATGTGGGAAGCCGGAAGATCCGGTATTGTGGGACACCTTTAAAATATTCTTTTTCGGAAGCAGGGCAGCAGAAATCCGTAACCGTCGTGCAGCTGGAAGAAAAGGGAACCCTCACTGTAAGGGAAATTCCTCTGAAACCGCTGAGAGATATGCGAAAATTAAAAGGGTCGTATATGGAACTGACGGCACTGTCCAATTATCAGGATACAAATACAGAAGATTATCTGCAGATCACTTTGACAGATGAGGAAGATATTGTGGATGGCATGCAAAAACTTCGCACCATCTATCCCAATCTTATGCGTTTGGAATATGATAACCGCCGAACAAGAGAAAACCAACAGATTGATGGAACAGAACCAGCAGAGAGAAAGTCGGAACTGGAATATTTTGAAGAATTTTTTGAACTGCAGAATAATCAGCCCATGAATGAGGAACAGCGAAAATTTTCGGAAGAACTGATCCGTAAGCTTTTGGAGGTGTAAAAATGAGACCGGAAAAACTGATCATCAGTGCCTTTGGGCCCTATGCAGATAAAACAGAAATTGATTTTTCAAAACTTGGAGAAGGTGGTCTTTATCTGATCACCGGGGACACCGGAGCAGGAAAAACCACGATCTTTGATGCCATCACATATGCTTTATACGGAAGAGCCAGCGGAGAAGTAAGAGATCCGGCCATGTTTCGGAGTAAATATGCAGAGCCTTCCACAGAGACCTTTGTGGAACTGATTTTTTCTTATCAGGGAAAAACCTATCAGATTCTCAGAAAACCGGAATATATGGCACCGAAAAAGAGGGGAAAAGGCCTGACTCTGCGAAAAGCGGAGGCGCAGCTGATCTATCCGGATGAACGTCAGCCGGTGACAAAAGCGAAAGAAGTAACTCTCGCAGTAGAACAGCTTTTGGGATTAAGCTATGAGCAGTTTACACAGATCGCTATGATCGCTCAGGGGGATTTCCAGAAATTACTCCTGGCAGGAACGGCGCAGAGAGGCGAAATCTTCCGGCAGATTTTTCACACAGGGCTTTATCAGCAGATCCAGATGAAACTTAAGGATGCGTCAATAGCACAATATAAGGAATATGATGAAATGCGCCGCAGCATTGCCCAGTATCTGGACGGTGTGAAAACGGAGACAGCTTCCAGTCAGGAAGCTGAAGAATTTAAGGACCTGAAAAAGGCAAAGTTTGAAGGTGCATTGGAACGGAGCCTGGAACTTCTGAAACAGTTTCTGGAATCCGGGAAAATACAGGAGAAAGAACTGCAGGAAGAAGAGGACGTGCTTGAGCGGAAGATGCGAAAAGCAGAAGAGATACAAAATCTTGCAGCACAGAAGCGAAATCTGGAACTGAAAAAGAAGAAGGCAGAGAAACAGCTGGAAGAATTATTCCCACAACTGCAGCTGGCTGCGGAGGAACTGGAAAAATATAAAGATGCAGATCACAGATGTGAAAAACTGGGGATTCAGATCCGTGAAAAAGAAGAAAAACTGAAAAAATATCAGGAACTGGAGAAAACAGAGAAGGAACTGAAAATAACAAAAGGAAAACTGGAAGAGAGCAGAGGGAAAAAAGAGGAGAATATTCTTAAGGAGCAGCTTTTACAGAAAAAAGCGGAGGAAGAAAAGAGATATCTTGAAACTCTGGCAGATGCAGGAGAACAATTACAGAAATATAAATTTGAGTACGATAAACTGGACAGTAAAAAACAAAGCTATGACAGCTGCCTGTTGACAGAAAAAAAGATCAAAAAAGAACAGGAACAGGTGGAAGGATGGCTGGAAGAGATCAGCTGTAAGGAAACGAAGCAGAAGGAAGAGCTGGAGCAGCGAAAAAAAGAGAAGGCACAGTTGGACAGCGCGGAACTGGAACTTCAGAAAGCACAGACGAAAAGGGATACATGGAATCGGAAACAGAAAGAATTAGAGGAGCTGCTTGCTCTGGTCAAGGTTTTTCAAGGGGCTTATAATGCCACGAAAGAGCAGCAGGAAAAATATAAGATTTCCATTGAAAAAGTACAAAAGCAGAGAGAAGTTTACCAGAAATTGTTTCAGAGTTTTCTGGACGCGCAGGCAGGGCTCCTGGCGCAGGAACTGAAAGAGGGCTGCCCGTGCCCGGTATGTGGTTCTTTCGAGCATCCGCGTCCGGGAATACTTCCCAAAGGACAGGTTGTGGATCAGGAAATCCTGGACAGAGAGAAACAAAAGCTGGACAGACTGGAGAATGACGCAAATACGCAGAGTGTGGAAGCAGGAAAACGAAAAGAACGCCAGAAAACATTATGGCATCAGATCCAGAGAGAGGCACAAGAGCTTTTACATGAGACGGAATGGAAAAAGCTGATCCCTTTGCTGAAAGAAAAACAGGACCAATGTGAAAAGCAGCTGGCAGACAGCGAGGAAGAGATTCGCATAGCAATAGAACGTAAAAAAAAGAAGAACGAAACAGAAACGTGGATCGAAAAGCTGGAAACAGAGATCGTTCAGTTACAGGAAGAGAAAAATCAATGTGACAGAAAACAGGCCGGTCTTCAGACAAGAGACGTGGAAAACAAAAAGCAGCAGCAGATAACAGCAGAAGAGATCCGAAAACTGATTCAGAAAAGTCTGGTGGCAGGAAAAGGAGAAGTGACGGACAACACAGCTGCAGGATTTGAAAGACAGATACAGGATATGCTCAGCTGCCTGTCAGAAAAAGTTCAGGGAAAGGAAAAAGAAGCAAAACAGAAACAGGATCTGGAGAAGCTGATTATAGAAAGAGAAAAGACTCTGAAAGAACTGGGAAGAGTTATCAATGAAGCTGCACAGGACATCGTACGTCTGGAAACAGAGAGGAAGAACAAAGCACAGAAAGTGGATGAGCTGAACGAAGAGCTCGGAGAAGGTGGAAAAGAATCTCTGGAACAGGAAATAAAAACACAGAGGAAGCAGTATGAAGAGCTGAAAGAAAGCAGCAGAAGAGCTCAACAGAAATTGCAGGAGATCCGGGCGGAAAAGGAAAGAATAACAGCGGTTGTAAAAAACTTTGAGGAGCAGAAAAAAGAAATCGGAGAAGTAGATGAGGATGCGCTCAGAGAGCAGTACAGCCGTTTTAGGGAAGAGAAAACACAGCTTTCGGAAAAACGAAAAGCACTTTTTTCTGTTCAGAAGGGAAATGAGGAAATATATCATAAAGTGCAGGTACGTCAGACGGAAATGACTGCGGCGGAAAAAGAATATGTCTGGATGAAAAATCTTTCGGATACCGCAAACGGAAAACTGAACAGAAAGGCAAAGATCGAGCTGGAAACTTATATCCAGATGGCATATTTTGACCGGATCTTAAGAAGGGCTAATCTCCGTCTTCTGACCATGAGCAGCGGGCAGTATGAACTGAAGCGGCAGGAACAAAGTGAAAACAGGAAAGAGAAAGCCGGATTGGACCTGAATGTAATCGATCACTACAACGGCACGGAACGAAGTGTGAAAACGCTGTCTGGCGGGGAATCCTTCCAGGCATCTCTGTCCCTTGCACTGGGCCTGTCTGATGAGATCCAGGCCTGCGCAGGGGGAATCCGGCTGGATTCCATGTTTGTAGATGAAGGATTCGGATCCTTGGATGAGGAATCCCTGGAACAGGCCCTGAAAGCCCTGACAAGTCTGGCCGACGGAAAACGTCTGGTAGGAATTATCTCACATGTGTCAGAATTGAAAGAGCGGATCGAAAATAAGATCATCGTTACCAAAAAATGCGGTGGGGATAGTGTGGGAAGTAGTATAAAAATTCAGTGAAAACGGCAGGAAATCTTCCGGTAATCATTGGGAGTCATACCGGTCTGCTGCTTGAAAATACGGCTGAAGTAACGAAAATTGGGATATCCTACCATGTGGGATATCTCATTTACGTGATAGGAAGAAGTTTTCAGCAATTCTTTCGCTTTCTGAATACGCAGATCGGTAAGAAGATCCGTGAAATTTTTGCCGGTTGTTTGTTTGATCAATCTGCTGATATAAGGAGTACTTCGGTTAAATTCATCGGCGATACTGTATAGGCTCAGAGGTTTTTCATAATTTGCACGGATATATTCGATCAGCTGACTGGTCAGGTAGTTGTTTTTATTAATTTTATCAGTATTCAGAAGACCTGCAATCTGAAACATCCAGTCCCGAAATATTTCAGTCTTTTTTTCCGGAAGTAAGGAGGTTGAAAAAAGCTCTTTCTGTGTTTTTGTGATCTGACGTACCGAATCTGACAGTTCCGTGGAAGTTGACTGAAAAAAAGAAAGAAAAAGAGTCATAAAACTATACATGAAACTGTTGAACTCATCAGGAGTTTGCCGGGTGAAAAACTGGGAGATCTCATCAAAATGCTTTTGAATCATTGTTTTGTCACCGGAAGACAGGGAATTGAGAAGAACCTGAAAATAGTTGGATTTTTCATACATGACAGCAACGGGGTTGGTTTCCAGATCACGGTAGAGCATGACAAAATGACTGGAATTTTTCAGGGTGTTAAAAATTTCTACAGTCTGGCTTCGAAGCAGGGGAATTTCAGACAGATTCTCAGAGTGACTGCTGATGGCTGCGGACATGATAACGTGATTCTTTTTCAGTTCCCCGTGTATGAAATTAGTTATTTTTGTAAGTTGTTTTTCATCAATGTCCGGACATAAGGAATACAAAGCGTTTCCATAAGAAAAAATAAGAGCTCCCGGAATCTGTTCCTGAAGATAATGTTCGGCGATATGCGTAAAGTAATATTCTTTTTCCAGATCTTTTGAAATTGTTGTAGAACATTTGCAGTATAAAAGGTAATAGCTTTTAATATGATCCAGGCGGAGCATGGTGACTTCTTCATGAAAAGAAGAAGAAAGGGAAGTGGTGTTCCTGAAAAGCAATCGTTCAAAAAAATCTTTTTGAAGATTTCTGATATTTTCTTTTAGATAGGATTCATATTTTTTGCGCATGATCGCCTGATTTTTCCGTTCTGTGATAGTATGTATAGCTTTCAATACGGATTCTTTCAGGACGTTTTCGTCTACTGGTTTTAGGATATAATCGAAAACATGGTTTTTAATCGCTGTCTGTGCATACTTGAAATCAGAAAAACCGGTAATCAGTATTACGATCTTATCTGGAAAATTATTATGCACGAAAGAAGAAATATACAGGCCGTCTTTTCCAGGCATACGGATATCCGTAAGAATGATATCTGGTTGCCGGGAGGATATGATCTCCAGTGCTTTTGCTGCATTGTCAGAAGTAAAAATATTCTCTTTTTCTGTAAAAATCTGTGAAATATACATTTTAAGTTTTTCCAGGATGATCTTTTCATCATCAACGATCAGAATTTTCATTTTGTCAGGTCCTCCCTTTGATGTATTTGTGGAATACGGATCGTAACACATACAGAAGTACGGTCTTCCATATTTTCAAGAAGCAGTCCATAGGAATTTCCGAATTGGGACCGTAGCCGCATCTGAATATTTATAAGGCCAATGCTTTTCTGGTCAGAAAAAGAAGTTTGTGACACAGAGTGAATCTTTTCAATTACCTGGTGAGAAAACAGGGGGCCGGTGTTATAGACTTTGATCAGCACATCGTCTTTAAAAGTAAATAACTGAATAGAAAGAAAACCATTTTCCACAGATTCACTGATACCATGTATGATAGCGTTTTCAACGACCGGCTGTATGATCAGTTTTGGGATATACAGATCTTCCATGGAATCGTTGCATTCGATCAGAAAAAGAAGCCGATCCTGGAAACGCATTTTCTGAATATCCAAATATTCTCTTACGTAATTTAGATCTTCTGAAATAGGAAGAAGATCAGGGCCTTTGATGCTCATTCGCATGATATCAGCCAGTTTTGGAACGATATCTGTAATCTGCGCTGTTTTTTCAAGAGATGCCAGGCTTGAGATACAGTCCAGGGTATTGTAAAGAAAATGTGGGTTGATCTGTGCCTGAAGCGTTTTCAGCTCTGCGTTTTTCAGAAGAATCTGCTGTTCTGTGATTTTCTTTCCGGATTCCTGAAGGCGCAGGAGCATATGGTTGTATTCCTTTGTCAGCTCAGAAAATTCGTTGCTGGAAACTGTGTGGATCAGTGCGGTTTCATCGGCAACAGAAGTTTGTTTTAATTTGGTGATAAAAACCTGAAATTCCTGGGATATGGTTCTTGAAATCTGAATAACGGCGAAAACCAGTATCAAGAGAAAAAATATGGAAATAACCAGTAGCTGACGCCATACACGATTGATCGAATGAAATGCGCCGGTTGTGTTGAGAAGCCCTCCGATTTGCAGGAAATCGTTTACAGAATAGCGGATGGCATAAAAATTATTGTTCCCCCTGTGGGAGTGATAATTCATATTCATGCTGGCTGTGACGGATGGGGCGTAGGGGGAAGTTGTATATACCAGGTCACTATTTTGAAAAAGGGAATAATAACTATATTCGGAATCCTGATGTTCCGTGATCATATCCACCATAAACCGGATATTGATCTCAGTCAGTAAAATACCGATCTTTTTTTCCGGCTTCTGGATATCAAAAATATTTTTGGCAGCAGTGATGGTATAAGGTTCCTTTGGAGAATAGTAATAACAGAGGGTTCCCTTTGGTTGTTTTAGATACTCACTGAGCTGCTCCAGTTTTTGTTCCTGTTGTTCCAGGGTGGAATTATAAATAGTCTGATTGGAAATAATCCCATTATCGGTCAGAACAATATAAACCCGTTGAATTTTAGACTGAGCACCTAAAAGATATGTGGAGAAAAGGGTGTTACACTGGGACTGAACTTCTTCCGGACTGAGCTTTTTGTCTGAATAGGAATGGATCAGAGACTGAATTTCTGTTCCGTAAAGCAGCAGATCAATGTTGGAGTTCAGTGAGGAAAAATAACTGGCTGTATTTTTGGCGATAGACAGAGTATTCTTTTCATGTTCCAGAAGAATATTGTTACGGGATTCTTTTACATAAATCATATAAAAAGAAGATAACAAAATGATATAACTGAGGATCACAACTGGAAGAACGATGACAAGAATTCGAAATTTTATAGAGTGTTCTTTAAATTTTGCAGTAATAGAAAACAATTCTTACCCCTCCTTTTGGCATTATTATATAATGATGAGCAAAAAAAACCAATACATATTATGAAAAGTGACACATAATGTCAAGAAGTGTGCACTGTTTTGATATTAAAAATTATAATATAATGAGTTCATCAAAAAAGAACGGAGGGTTTACAAATGAAGAGAAGAAAGGTGACAGCGTGCGCAATGGCAGCGCTCATGGCAATGGGGCTTGTTGGAACAGTGATGCCGGTTTACGCAAAAAGTAATCTGAAAAATGCAGACGATGTAGTTGAGATCAAGATGGCAGTGTGGACTTCCGGAGCTGCGGATATTTACAATAAGGCAGCGGAAGGGTTTAATCAGACTCATGATAATATAAAATTATCTGTGGAGATGCAGTCCGGAGATTATAACCAGTATCTTGGAGCAAAGACAGCGGCAAAAGATCTGCCGGATCTTTTTGAAGTAAGTTCTTATTCCCAGGTATATGATTTTGCACAGAACGGGCTGCTGGCAGACGTAAGCGATCATGAGTTTGTGGACAAACTTTATGACAATGCAAAAGAAGCAGTTACTTATGATGGCAAAGTGTGGGGATTTCCACAGATGTATGAATGGTGGGGTGTACTTTATAATAAAGATCTTTTTAAAAAAGCAGGAATTGAAAAAGTGCCGGAAACTTTTGATGAGATGAAAGCAGTCTGTGAAAAACTTCAGGCTGCGAATATTACACCATTTACCGCTATTTATAAAGATAACTGGACAGTAAGTCAGGAATTCTGCTCCTTATTCGGAGGAGTACTTGGTGGAAAAGATAAGATCGACAGCTGGCTGGATTCCATGAATAAGGGAGAAGGAAGCTTTAAGGTGGATGGCGTAGACAGAGTCTTTGATTTTATGGATCTTATGAAAGAAAATTCCGGACAGAATTATATGGATTCGGATGCGGCCACAGGATTTTATGCATTTGCAAACCAGGAAGCAGCAATGATCTTTCTTTCAGATGCGGCAACGATTTCTGTAGGAAGTGTAACACAGGATCTTCCCATCGGATTTTTTGCAGTTCCAGTAAGTGACAACGCAGATGATGCAGAAGTTGTGGCATGTGCAACAGATGCGATCGTGGCCAACGCAAACGGGGAACACTTGGATGAAGCCCTGGAGGTGCTTGATTATATCGGAGATGGTGGGGACTGGCTGAAAACAGTGACCAACAGCTACGGCGGCTTTATGGCTTGCATGGACATTGAAGCAGATGATGAAATTGCAAGTAAGGATTATTATAAAGATCTGAAAGCGTATATGGATGCAGGAAAGGTTAGAAGTACTTTGTGGAATCAGCTTCCAAGCGGAGCAAGCGATGTTCTGGGCGATGATGTCCAGGGGTATTTTGCAGGAATAACCGATGAAGATCAGACACTGGATGCGCTTGATGAAGGATTTAAAAAGCTTGCAGAAGAATAAACACACAGGAAAACAGGCGGACTTTTAAAAGTCCGCCTGCTATATACGGGGGTAGGAAACATGTCGGACATTTTATACAGAAAACAGAAAAAATATTATTTCCTTCTTGTGCTGCCGGCACTGTGTATTTATACCTTTGCGCTGGCAGGACCGTTAATTTTTGGAACGATCCCGAATTCATTTTTCAGTTGGAATCTGATCAAAGGAACGCATAACTGGATCGGAATAAAAAACTTTGTCGATTTGGTTCATGATAGAGATTTTATACAATCCATGTTTTTGACGTTTAAACTTGCAGTGGTTACGATTGTTCTGACCAATGTACTGGCTTTTTTTATAGCTCTGGCGTTGAATACACATATTTTCGGTAAGCCAGTGATCCGGGCGTTCTTTTTTATTCCGAATATTATCAGTGGAGTTATGATCGCCTTGGCGTGGACATTTATTTTTCAGAAAGTAACACCAATAATTGGAGAACTCTTACATTCGGAAGCAGTAAAAAGTTTCAGCTGGTTCGGGAGTTCGACAGCAGCATTTGCGGCGGTATCAGTAGTTACCGTGTGGCAGGGTCTGGGATTTTTGATGATCCTTTACATCACAGGTTTGCAGTCGATTCCTCTTGATGTGATGGAAGCGGCATGCATTGACGGATGTGTGGGCCTGAATCGTATTATAAAAATCCAGCTTCCGCTTCTGATGCCAACGATTACGATCAATCTGTTTGTATCTATTGCAAATGCATTTAAAGCATTTGATATTAACTACGCTTTAACAGGCGGCGGACCTTCAAAAACAACACAGACGATTGCCATGAATATTTATGATGATGCATTTGGAACTTTTAATATGGGGTATGGCTGTGCGAAATCGGTGATCCTGTTTTTGATCATAGCAGCAATTTCCTTGATTCAGCTTAATATTACTAGAAAAAGAGAGGTGCAGTCATAATGACATGGAAAAAGAAAATTGCAGGTACCGCAGCAATGTTTATATTGGGCTTTATTTTTATTTTACCGGTATTGTGGATAGTTATGAATTCAATTAAAACAAGTCCGGAAATTGCGGCTGATTTTCTGGCATTACCAAAATTCTTATATCTTGATAATTTTAAAAATGCCATGGAAAGCATGAATTTTTTAGTTGCATTAAAAAATTCTGTTGTGATTACTTTGGGAGCCATGTTGGGCGGGCTGTTTGTATCGTTTGCCGGCGCTTTCGGAATCTCACATCTTCGTGGGAAAATCTCACAGAATCTGTATCTGTATTTTGTTTTCGGACAGATCGTGCCGTTTCATGCAGTTATGATTCCCATTTCTGTACTTGCTACAAATACCAATCTTACCAATTCTCTTGGAGGAATTATCATTCTTGATATTGGATTTTTCTGTGCGTTTGGAATTCTGACATTTACGGGATTTTTGAAAAATGTACCTCGGGAGCTGGAAGAAGCAGCCGCGATAGATGGATGTGGAGTTTTTCGAATTATGACGCAGATAGTATTTCCACTTGTTAAACCAGCAACGGTCACGATTGGTGTATTGTTTTTTATGTGGTCCTGGAATGACTTTCTGCTTCCAAGTATTCTCATTGGAGACAGTGAACTGAGACCGTTGACGGTAAATCTTTTCATGTTCAGAAGTGCTACCAGCACACAGTGGAATCTGTTTATTGCAGGACTTACCTTGTGTATTATTCCCACAATTATCCTTTATATCTGTGCACAAAAATATATTACAAGCGGACTGACAATGGGAGCTGTAAAATAAAGGAGGAATGAAGATGCAGTTATTCAGGATCATTCCGTTGGAAAAAGATCTGTGGGCGATCAATGAAATAGATAAGACGGTTATGTATGTGATAAATGGAACAGAAAGAGCTCTTCTTCTGGATACGGGACTGGGACTTACCGATTTAAAAGAAGAAGTTTTGAAACTTTGTGGAGAAAAATCTCTGATTGTTGTAAATACTCATGCTCATGTGGATCATAATTCAGGAAATCATCAATTTGAAGAAGTATGTGTGGGAAGGTATGACGAACCTTTTTCCCATCAGATCGTAGACCAGGAGCTGAGAGAAATGTCTGAGCTCATGTTCTTTGAAATTCCTGAAAAAGAAGGATTCTCGTTTGAAATGTGGAATCCCGGACCGGCAAGAAAAATCTGTACAGTTAGGGATGGGGATATCTTTGATCTGGGAGATAAAAAGCTTAGAGTTCTGGAAGTTCCCAGTCATACCCTGGGTTGTATTGCATTGTTTGAGGAGAAGAAAGGATGGCTTTTTACAGGAGATATCATGCTCACCTGGGAAGTGTGGGGACATTTGAATCCTGGAAAAAGTCCGCTTGCCCCATCTGCTTCTTTGCGTGTGTACTATGAAAGCCTTTTAAAATTGAAGAAAATCAGAAAAAAAGTAAGCAGCGTTTTTCCTGCCCATGTCTGCGAAAAAGAAAAAGACTGTTATAAAAAGTATGCGTTATCTCCGGAAATTATAAATATATATTGTGACGGAATTGAGAAAATATTTTCAGGAGAACAGAAAGACGAACCTTATTTTCATATGGTCGAAAACGGAAGTGTTGTGAAATTTACAACAGGTGGTATTGTCTATCAGAAAGATAGGATGAATTAAATAGGAAAATATCGGCAAGTTGATTGATTATAGATTCCCTCAAAAAAATCCCCTGTACGGTTCGGCGTTTGTACGTAGATCCGGCACAGGGGATTTTGGTGTTTATAAGATCAGACTTTCTGATATTCTTTCTTTTTCTCAGCCTTAGCCTCGCAGGTAAGCTCAATACCAAGCTTACGGAAGCTGATCACATCCACATCGGAAAGCATTACGGAAGTATGAGCCTGGCATCCACGGAGATTCGGGATCTGTTCCAGGGCAAGGCGTGCGGCATCGCTGGTTGTAGCACTCATGGAAAGGGCGATCAGAATCTCATCAATGTGAAGACGTGGATTTTTGCTTCCAAGATATTTGGTCTTCAGCTGCTGGATCGGATGGATGGCATCAGGGGAGATCACATGGAGATCGTGATCAACACCTGCCAGCTCTTTTAGGGCGTTGAGAAGAAGAGCAGCGGATGCGCCGAGAAGATCGGAGGTTTTTCCGCATACGATCTTTCCGTCGGGAAGTTCCAGAGCGGCAGCAGGGCCATTGGTTGCTTTTTCCTTTTCGAGGGCAGCCGGAACAACCTTACGGTCAGTGATCTCTGCATGAGCCTGCTGGAGAAGAAGCTCGATCTTACGTACCTCATTCTCTGTGCCGGAGCCGGAAACCAGAGCGTTCATGCTCTTATAATAACGACGGATGATCTCCTGGCGGGAAGCCTCCTGGCATACTTCATCGTCAACGATGCAGTTACCTGCCATGTTGACACCCATATCTGTCGGAGATTTATAAGGGCAGCTGCCCATGATCTTCTCAAACATGGCCTGTACAACAGGGAAAACTTCTACGTCACGGTTATAGTTGACGGTAGTTTTGCCGTAAGCCTCCAGATGGAACGGGTCGATCATGTTGACATCGTTCAGATCTGCAGTGGCAGCCTCGTAGGCAAGGTTTACCGGATGTTTCAGAGGAATGTTCCAGATCGGGAAGGTCTCGAATTTTGCATAGCCGGCTTTTACTCCACGTTTGTATTCGTGGTAAAGCTGGGAAAGGCAGGTTGCCATCTTTCCACTTCCTGGTCCCGGGGCCGTGATCACGACCAGCGGTCTGGTAGTTTCAATATAATCATTCTTTCCATAACCTTCGTCACTTACAATGAAGGAAGTGTTGCTTGGATAGCCGGGGATCAGGTAAAGCTTGTAGACACGGATTCCCAGCTTCTCCAGACGTTTTTTGAAGAGATCGGCACTTTCCTGGCCGGAGTACTGTGTGATGCATACGCTTCCCACATACAGGCCACGGCTTGTAAACGCATCCATAAGGCGGAGAACGTCTTCGTCATAGGTGATCCCAAGATCGCCACGTACTTTATTCTTGTCAATGTCATTGGCGCTGATAACAATAACGATCTCCGCCTGATCAGAAATCTGCATCAGCATGCGGAGCTTGCTGTCCGGTTCAAAACCCGGAAGAACACGGGATGCATGGTAGTCGTCAAACAGTTTGCCGCCGAATTCAAGATAAAGCTTGTTGCCGAACTGACCGATTCTTTCACGGATGTGTTCTGACTGCATTTTCAGATATTTGTCATTATCAAAACCTATTTTCATTTGTCTGATTTCCTCTCCTATTTAATTTTCCAATTCACTGGGAACAGTATACTACAACTTTACGTTCACTGGCAATATCCAGTGCGGTGTTTTTTTGATGGTATTTTTGTAATCTCGCAGTTGATTTATATGGTTTTTCTCTTTATAATAAAGAAATGACAAGAGGAGGAAAAAAATGAATAATCAATTGAATAATGATCAGGACGGGAAGCGACCTGACAATAAAGATCCCAGGCAGGGATCAGGTAAAAATCATCAGTCGATCCTGGCTTTTCTGATATGCCTCCTGGTCACACTGGTGTGCTTCGCGTTGTTTACCAATATGCTGAAGGATAACAGCAGTGAGATATCCTATGATAAATTTATCGATATGGTGGATAAGGACCAGGTTAAAGAAGTAACGATCCAGTCCAGTACATTGACGATCGTACCCAAGAAAAAGAATTCCAAGTACGAGGATATGAGCTATTACACCACGAAGACCGAAGACAGCACAGCACTTACCAAGAGACTGGAAGGAAAGGGAATCAAGTTTGAGACCGATCCGCCGGATGTTTTTGGTGAGTTTGTTGCGATGATCCTGAGCGTGGTTCTGCCGACACTGCTTCTGTTCGGACTTCTGATGTTCTCCATGCGCCGCATGAACAAAGGCGGCGGGATCATGGGCATGGGCGTAGGCAAGAGCAAAGCCAAGGCCTATGTGCAGCAGGAAACGGGAGTTTCCTTTAAGGATGTGGCAGGTCAGGATGAAGCCAAGGAATCACTCCAGGAAGTTGTGGATTTTCTTCACAACCCCGGAAAATACACAGCCATCGGAGCCAAGCTGCCTAAGGGCGCACTTCTTGTAGGCCCTCCGGGAACCGGTAAGACATTACTTGCCAAGGCAGTTGCAGGTGAAGCGCAGGTGCCGTTCTTCTCTCTTTCCGGATCAGAATTTGTGGAGATGTTTGTGGGCGTGGGTGCCTCACGTGTCCGTGACCTTTTCGAGGAAGCCAAGAAGAATGCTCCGTGTATCGTATTTATCGATGAGATCGATGCCATTGGTAAAAGCCGTGATTCCCGCTATGGCGGCGGAAATGATGAGCGTGAGCAGACATTAAACCAGCTGCTTGCGGAGATGGATGGCTTTGATACATCCAAGGGACTTCTGATCCTTGCTGCAACCAACAGACCGGAGGTTCTTGATCCGGCTCTTCTCCGTCCGGGACGTTTTGACAGACGTGTGATCGTTGACAGACCGGATCTTAAAGGAAGGGTGGATATCCTGAAGGTACATGCCAAGAACGTGCTTCTGGATGACACCGTTGATTTTGAAGCTATTGCACTTGCAACTTCCGGTGCGGTAGGTTCTGATCTTGCTAATATGATCAATGAGGCTGCGATCCTTGCAGTCAAGAAGGGACGTAAAGCTGTATCACAGAAGGACCTGGAGGAATCCGTAGAGGTAGTCCTGGTGGGAAAAGAGAAGAAGGACCGTATCTTAAGCAAACAGGAACGTCGGATCGTATCCTACCATGAAGTCGGACACGCACTGGTAAATGCACTCCAGAAGGATGCGGAGCCTGTACAGAAGATCACCATTGTACCCCGTACCATGGGAGCCCTGGGTTACGTTATGCAGGTACCTGAGGAAGAAAAATATCTTAACACCAAGAAAGAACTGGAAGCTATGCTGGTAGGCTATCTTGGCGGACGTGCTGCAGAGGAGATCGTTTTTGACACAGTCACTACAGGTGCTGCCAATGATATCGAGCAGGCTACCAAGGTGGCCAGAGCCATGATCACACAGTATGGTATGTCTGAGAAGTTCGGACTGATGGGACTTGCTACACAGGAGAACCAGTATCTCAGCGGAAGAGCAGTTTTGAACTGTGGTGATGATACCGCAACAGAGATCGATCATGAGGTGATGAAGCTTCTCCACCATTCCTATGAGGAAGCCAAGAGGATCCTTGGAAGTCACAGAACAGAGATGGATAAGATCGCGGAATATCTGATCCGCAAGGAAACCATTACAGGTAAAGAGTTCATGAAGATCCTCCGTGCAGTTCAGCAGGGCCTGGATATCCCGGAGAATCTGGATGATCTGGTACTTTCCGAGGATGAAAAAGAAGTATCCGATAAACGGGGCATTGAACTGATTGCAGAAAATAACGAGGCAGCAAAAAATACAGAATCGGTTCCGCGCAGAACTGAGATATCCGGGCAGGAACTGACAGAGAATATGCAGGCACCGGAGAAAACAGAAGAATCTGTTCAGAAAACAGATAGCGATCATGCAGAAACAGAAGAAAAGCCGGGATCACAGGCATAAAACAGATCATCATAAAACCGGGAGAAATCCCGGTTTTATTGTTACTGCAATGGTAAAACAGGAGAATAAATTATGTTCATAATCGAGGAAGAATTAAAGAAACTGCCGGCAAAACCGGGAGTTTATATCATGCATGGCGAGAAAGACGAGATCATCTATGTGGGAAAAGCCATCAGTCTGAAGAATCGTGTGCGCCAGTATTTCCAGAGCAGTCGTAATAAAGGTGCCAAGATTGAACGGATGGTTACACATATTACCAGATTTGAGTACATTATTACGGACTCTGAGCTGGAAGCCCTTGTGCTGGAGTGTAATCTTATCAAGGAGCATCGTCCAAAATATAATACCATGCTCAAAGATGACAAGAGCTATCCGTTTATTAAGGTGACAGTTCATGAGCCATACCCGAGAGTGCTTTTTGCCAGGAGAATGAAAAAGGACAAGGCAAGATATTTTGGTCCCTATACAAGCGGCGGAGCAGTAAAGGACGTGATCGAACTGGTGCGGAAACTGTATCAGGTACGCTCCTGCAACCGCAGTCTTCCGAGAGATACCGGAAAGGACCGGCCCTGTCTGTACTATCATATGAAACAGTGCAAGGCACCCTGCCAGGGGTATATCAGCCAGGAAGAATATCGAAAGAATATCAATAAGGTGATCAAATTTCTGAATGGAGATTTTCAGGACGCCATTAGTGAGCTGATGGAAAAAATGCAGAAAGCTTCGGAGGAAATGCGCTACGAAGATGCTATGGAATACCGGGATCTGATCAGCAGTATCCGGAAGATCGGGGAACGGCAGAAAATCACCGGCTACGGGCAGGAGGACAGGGACATCATTGCAGTAGCAATGGATGACAGTGAAGACCTCAGGGATCAGGATGCGGTTGTCCAGGTGTTTTTTATCCGGGATGGCAGGCTGATCGGCAGAGATCATTTTTATCTCCGTGTGGCAAAAGGCGATACAAAGGCGCAGGTCCTTTCAAGCTTTCTGAAACAGTTTTATGCGGGAACGCCATTTATCCCATCTGAGATCATGCTGCAGTGTGAGATCGAAGATGCAAATATCATAGAGGAGTGGCTGTCAGGAAGAAGAAAGCAGAAGGTACACATCCGGGTCCCGAAGAAGGGAACAAAGGAAAAGCTGGTAGAACTTGCCCTGGAAAATGCCCGTATGGTACTTGCCAAGGACAGAGAACGGATCAGGCGGGAGGAAGGACGAACCATCGGAGCTGTTCACGAGGTGGAAGAATGGCTGGGACTGAAAAATGTGGTGCGCATGGAAGCCTATGATATTTCAAATATCAGTGGCTTTGAGTCTGTGGGATCCATGGTAGTTTATGAAAAAGGTCGTCCCAAACGCAGTGATTACCGTAAGTTCAAGATCAAATGGGTACAGGGCCCCAACGATTATGCCAGCATGGAAGAAGTTCTGACCCGAAGGTTCACTCATGAGAGTAACGGCGAATTTGACAGCTTTGCAAGGCTTCCGGATCTGATCCTGATGGATGGTGGAAGAGGGCAGGTAAATATTGCTATGAAGGTGCTGAATGAGCTTGGGATAAGCATCCCGGTCTGCGGTATGGTCAAGGACGATCATCATCGGACGAGAGGCCTGTATTTCAACAATGTGGAGATCCCTATTGATACATCCGGCGAAGGCTTCCGCCTGATCACTAGGATCCAGGATGAAGCCCACCGGTTTGCCATTGAATACCATCGTTCCCTCAGGAGCAGGGAACAGGTCCATTCTATCCTGGATGATATCCCGGGGATCGGTGATACCAGAAGGAAAGCCCTTCTGCGTAAATTTAAATCTGTGGAAAATATCCGGGATGCATCGGAGGAAGAACTGGCACAGACAGAGAGCATGAATGCCAGAAGCGCCCGTCAGGTCTATGAATTTTTTCATAAATCCTGATGCTGCATTGCAGTTTCAGCAGTGATTGTGTATAATTGAAGATAAGGTGTCTCACGCCCCGGTAAAACGGCAGTGAGAATGCAAACTTTCAGCGAAAAGGAGACAAAAGTATGAAGGGTGTACAGTTGACAAAGATGGTACAGGAACTGGAGCTTAATAATCTGACTCCGGAGATCGACCTGTCAGGCATCGTGATCAAGACTGCGGAGATCAACAGACCTGCGCTTCAGCTTACCGGATATCTGGAGCATTTTGCCAATGAACGAGTTCAGATCATCGGATATGTAGAGTATACGTATCTGATGCAGCTTAATGAGGAGGAGAGACGTTTTAAATATGAACGTTTCATTTCCAGCAAGATCCCATGTGTCATTTTCAGTACCATGACTCGTCCGTCTCAGGATATGATCGATCTGGCTGTTAAATATAATGTTCCGACATTCGTGACAGAAAGAACAACTTCCAGCTTTATGGCAGAGATCATCCGCTGGCTGGGCGTGCAGCTTGCACCATGTATTTCGATTCATGGTGTGCTGGTTGATGTTTACGGCGAGGGAATCCTGATCACAGGTGAGAGCGGTATCGGTAAGAGTGAGGCAGCCCTGGAGCTGATCAAGAGAGGCCATCGTCTTGTCAGTGATGATGTTGTTGAGATCCGTAAGGTCAGTGACGTAACACTGGTGGGATCTGCACCGGATATCACACGTCACTTTATCGAACTTCGTGGTATCGGTATCATCGATGTAAAAACACTGTTCGGTGTTGAGAGCGTTAAGGATACCCAGTCTATCGATCTTGTGATCAAGCTTGAGGAGTGGGACAGAGACAAGGAATACGATCGTCTTGGACTGCATGAGGAGTATACAGAGTACCTTGGAAATAAGGTGGTATGCCATTCTCTTCCGATCCGTCCGGGCCGTAACCTGGCGATCATCGTTGAGGCAGCGGCTGTCAACCACAGACAGAAGAAGATGGGATACAATGCGGCAGAGGCTCTGTACAAGCGTGTACAGGCAAATCTTGCGAAAAAAAGAGAAAATCCGGATGACGAAGAATAAGAGAGGGTAAGAAATGAGAACATATTGTTTTGGAATCGATGTAGGTGGAACAACTGTAAAATGCGGACTTTTCCGCACGGATGGTACTCTTGTTGAGAAATGGGAGATTCCCACCCGTAAAGAAAATAATGGAGATCAGATCCTTCCTGATGTGGCAGCAGCAGTAAATGCCAAGATGGAAGAAAAGGGTATCTCCAAAGAGGATGTGGAAGGCGTCGGAATCGGTGTTCCGGGACCGGTAAACTCCAAAGGAGAAGTATCATGTGCAGTAAATCTCTACTGGGGATATAAGAATGTTGTTGGAGAGATGGAAGAACTTACAGGCCTTCATGCTGAAGCCGGAAATGACGCCAATGTAGCGGCATTGGGAGAGGCATGGAAGGGTGCTGCAGCAGGTTCCTCTGATGTGATCATGGTCACACTTGGAACAGGTGTAGGCGGTGGTATTATTATTGACGGAAAGATCGTGACCGGACATCATGGTGCCGGCGGCGAGATCGGACATGCCAATGTGGATCATCATGAAACAGAGGCCTGCAATTGCGGAAACAGGGGCTGTCTGGAACAGTATGCTTCTGCGACCGGAATTGTCCGCATGGCAAAAAAAGAGCTTGCAGCTTCCGGTGAGAACAGTGTTCTCAGAGATGCCGGAGAGATTTCCGCAAAAGCAGTTCTGGACGCATTTAAGGAGAATGATCCGGTAGCTGTAGCAACCATGGAAAAGGTCGGAGAGCAGCTGGGTGGTGCTCTTGCCATTATTTGCTGTGTGACAGATCCGGAGACCATTGTTGTCGGTGGAGGAGTTTCCAAGGCCGGACAGCCGCTTATTGACTGTATCCGGAAATATTACAGAGAGTATGCTTTTGAATCCTGCAAGGATACTCCTATCGTGATCGCGACACTTGGCAATGATGCAGGAATCTACGGTGCAGCCAGGATGGTACTTTAACCGAACCAGGGAAGTCACCTGCTTTAATTGCGAAAAGCAATAAGCAGGGGGTGGGACTTGCCTGTACTGATAAACTGCGAGACAGTAAGAAGTTATTAAAAGTAAAAAAAGTGGTTTCCATAATTTCAGGAAACCACTTTTTTATATGGTGTTTATGAAAGATACGTATGCTGGAGGTCATTCATAATATTCTACCGGATCTTCGCCGGTGTCATCGCTGCCATCATCGCCACCGGTGTTGTCGTCTGTTCCGGAATTGTCAGTATCATCACCGGTATTCTCGGAACCGTCATCGGAACCGTCATCGGAACCATCATCGGAATTGTCAGTACTGTCCGGAGCTGCGCTTGGAATCGCTTCAGCTGCTGCATCGGTATCGGCGTCCGTATCTTCGTTATAATAATAGTCCTCTTCATCGTAATCGCTGCTGCCGTAGAAATGCTGATCGCAGTATTCGGTGGGAAGACTGGAGATATCAAAATACTCTGTGATAGTCGGGCATCCGGATCTGGGAAGAAGACCGGTTTCTGCGCAGACACTGGCCTTTTCCACACTGGAAGGCATATCGAAATCTCTGTCCTCCAGGCCCTCGTGGATACGAGTCATAACCTTTTTCCAGAGGTTTTTGTGGAAGTTACGGGCATCTTCCGGAATTTTTTCGTTGTTGTCATAGCCGGACCATACTGCACAGGTGTAGTACGGTGTGTAGCCTACAAACCACAGGTCATTGTAGTCCTCTGTAGTACCTGTTTTTCCGGCTACAGTCATATTGTCCAGCTGGCAGGCGGTACCGGTACCTTTTTTTACAACGTCTTCCATGGCGCTTGTAAGAAGATAAGCAGTACTGTCTTTGATCACAGATCTGGAAACGGAGGAGTTCTCGATCAGAACATTTCCGTCATGATCAAGGATCTGTGTATAATAGATCGGTTTGATATAGTTTCCGCCATTGGCAATGGCTGCATATGCAGCACAAAGCTCCACGTTCTTGACACCTTTGGTGATACCGCCAAGAGCAGTAGCCAGGTTGGCGTCACTCCAGATATTTCCGTTGGCATCTTTATCTGCCTCAGTTCCGTGAGCCAGTGTGGTGAAACCGAAATCATCCAGATATTTAAGGCCGAGAGCCGGGGTAACCTGTTCCAGACATTTAACAGCTACAACATTGATGGAATTCTGGATCGCTTTACGGATGGTGGTCTCACCGCCATAGCTTCTTGAGGCATTGTTGACAGGAGATCCGTCTGGGTATTCGTAAGGCTCATCCATAAAGGTTGTAGCAAGTGTATCGCCTTTTTCGTTTAACGCCGGTGCATAGGTGGAAACAATCTTAAAGGTAGAACCAGGCTGTCTGGTCGTATCAGTGGCACGGTTCAGGGTCAGGCTGGCTGTTTTTTCGCCACGGCCTCCGATCAGGGCTTTTACGTAACCGCTATGCTGGTCAATGACAGTCATGGAAGACTGTGGCTGTGGCGCAAAGTTTACACGCTCAGATACTACGGTGCTTCCGTCTGCTAGGATGTTGGCCTTGTACTGATCCACATACTGCTGACCTTCCTCAGGAGAATCAAAGAGAAGATCAAATTCCGGATCCTGATCGCGGAAATACAGCTGCAGCATTTCTTTACTGTAGTTGGTCTGTTTTCCATCCGGACTTTGTACAGTCAGTGCATAATCCAGTTCATACTGAACATTGGCCGGATAGTTATCAGGGTTCGCATATTCCTCATCAAGGATCTGCTGCATGTTGGAATCCAGGGTTGTCATGATCTTCAGACCACCGCTGTAAAGAAGATTGGTAGCCTGTGTCTTGGTATATCCTTTAATGTTCATCAGGTCGCTGATGACCTGATTGGTAACCTCATCTTCGAAATACGTGTAAACAGTACTTTCTTCTTCGGTGTTCTCAAGCTGTGCGGCCTGGATACGGGAATAAACGTCATCATTCAGTGCTGCATTATATTCATCCTGTGAGATGTAATTCTGATCCAGCATGTGATCCAGGACTTCCTTACGTCTCTTGGAGTTCGCTTTTGGATTGGTGATCGGATTGAATTTGGTAGGGTTCTGCGTGATGCCGGCAAGTGTGGCACATTCAGAAAGATTCAGATCCCATACGTCTTTGTTAAAGTATTTTTTGGAAGCGGCCTGTACACCGTAGGAACCTGCACCCAGGTTAATGGTATTCAGGTAATTCTCAAGAATCACATTTTTGTCATATTTTTTTTCAATCTGGACAGCAAGGTACTGCTCCTGGAACTTACGTGTGAAACGTTCCAGCTGTGTGGATTCGTTGGTCCAGTCAGTGAAAACATTATTCTTCAGAAGCTGCTGTGTGATGGTACTGGCACCCTCGGAAAAGTTACCGGTGGTGACCGCCTTCATTGCGGCACGTGCGATACCGCGGACATCAATACCGTTATGTTCATAAAAACGCTCATCCTCAATGGCTACCACTGCATGCTGCAGACTGACCGGGATCTGGTCCAGGGAGACCGGAAGACGGTTGGATGTAGGGGCTGAAAGCTGTCGGATCTGTGTTCCCTGGTCATCATACAGGAAGGTTGCATATCCGAGAGGTGAAATATCCACATCGTTGACGTCAGGTGCTCCGGCGATCACGCCCCGGAAGGAGCCGATACCAAGGCAGACAACCATGACGCAGACTGCGATCAGAGCTGTAAATAAAACCCGGATAAACGAAACATGTGCTCTTTTTTCCAGCATGGAAGTACGGGAGATCAGAGCATTCCGCTTCTTGGAAGTGGATCTTTTTCCGTAGTTCATAATATTCCTCCTTTATAATCCGTTTTATTATAACAAATATGGAAAGCCAAATAAAGCCTTAAAAAAAATTTCACAATTCATGATATCTTATACATTGTGCAATGAAGATAATTATTATACAATGAAGAAAACTCTGCCTGAAACAGAGGGGTTGGATACAGATAACGGAGGCGTAAACCATGCTGGAACATTATAAAACCATATACGAAGGCGGCGAAGGCGAACTTGTGGAAAAAAAATCCCGTTTTATCGCAACCGTCCGTCCTGTGGAAACTGAAGAAGAGGCCCTTGCCTTTATTGAAGAAATGAAAAAAAAATACTGGGATGCACGTCATAACTGCTATGTATATTCCGTAGGGATGAACCGGGAAGCCACCCGATGCAGTGATGACGGAGAACCATCCGGAACAGCCGGAAGGCCTATGCTGGATGTGATGCTGGGAGCTGGGATCTATAATGCGGCCATTGTGGTGACCAGATATTTTGGAGGTGTCCTTCTTGGGACAGGAGGGCTTGTGCGGGCATATTCCGGTGCAGTCCAGGCAGGACTGGCGGCAAGTACCGTCATTGAAAAGCATCATGGGATATCCCTTCAGGTGACGACGGATTATACAGGAATCGGAAAGATCCAGTATATCGCAGGAGAAAGAAGTCTGCCGATCCTGGATTCCGAATATACCGATAAGGTTGTCCTGAAACTTTTGGTGCCGGATGACCAGATCGAAGAGGTAAAGAAGACGATCACAGAGGGAACAAACGGAAGAGCCGGACTTGAGAAGGATGCAGAGCTGTATTTTGCAAAAGTAAACGGAGAAGTGAAAACCTTCGAAAAGTAAAAGAAAAGAGAATGTCGGTATAAAAATACCCCGGGAAGAGGTCAGAGGATCTGCGTTACAGTCTGCTCTTCGCGGGGCTTTTTTTATTTCAGAAAATTATGCCTGTCAGCATTTCTCCGGTTCCGGATAATCCACACCAAAGGTATCAACAGTCACGGAGCTGATCTTCTGCTCGTCAAGAGGACGGTCACTGTAGTCCGTGTCTGTCTCTGCGATAGCATTTACAACATCCATACCCTCAATGATCTGACCGAATGCAGCATAGCTTCCGTCAAGATGCGGAGCAGCCTTGTGCATGATAAAGAACTGGCTTCCGGCAGAGTTCGGATTCATGGCTCTTGCCATGGAGAGAACACCTGGTGTATGCTTCAGGTCGTTTTTGAAACGGTTCTGAGAGAACTCACCCTTGATGCTGTATCCCGGGCCACCCATACCGGTTCCGTCCGGGCATCCACCCTGGATCATAAAGCCGTTGATGACACGGTGGAAGATCAGGCCATCATAAAAGCCTTTTTTAATAAGGCTGATGAAGTTATTTACTGTGTTTGGGGCAACTTCCGGATATAATTCCGCTTTCATTACATCGCCATTATCCATTGTGATGGTAACGATAGGATTTGCCATAGTTTTCGCACTCCTTTTCAAAAAGTATTGTATTTCGCTGTTCGCTCTATTATAATATGCAAAGAATAATTGTGCAAGAAAAAGGTGGAAAATATGGTCATAGAAACGCATGATCCTGAGGAAACATTCGAGGTCGGAAGAACGATCGGAATGAATGCGAAACCGGGACAAATCTACACACTGACAGGCGATCTCGGAGTTGGAAAAACCGTGTTTACACAGGGAGTGGCAGCAGGTCTTGGAATTACAGAACCTGTAAACAGCCCTACATTTACCATTATCCAGGAATATGAAGACGGACGTCTGCCATTTTATCATTTTGATGTATATCGTATCGGGGATCTGGAAGAAATGGAAGAGATCGGATACGATGATTATTTTTTCGGGCAGGGAATCTGTCTGATCGAATGGGCGGAGCTCATTGAGGAGATCCTGCCGGAAAAAAGGATCGAAGTTACCATTGAAAAAGATCTTGAGAAGGGTTTTGAATACAGAAAGATCACCATTGAGGAGAGAGGAGAAAAGACAGAATGAGAGTTTTGGCACTGGACAGTTCCGGAATCGTGGCATCTGTAGCCGTTGTGGAGGATGATACACTGGTAGCGGAATATACAGTTAATTATAAGAAAACACATTCCCAGACTCTTCTTCCCATGCTGGATGAGATCGTGAAGATGACAGAGCTGGATCTGAAGACTATTGACGCTATTGCGGTAGCCAAGGGACCGGGCTCTTTCACCGGACTCCGTATTGGCTCTGCCACAGCCAAGGGACTTGGACTTGCCCTTGACAAACCACTGGTCGGGATTCCGACAGTGGAGGCACTGGCCTATAATCTTTATGATGTAAACGGGCTGATCTGTCCGATCATGGATGCCAGAAGAAAGCAGGTTTATACGGGAATCTACCGTTACGAGGATCACAGGCTCATGACGGTAAAGGATCAGATGGCAGTGGGAATCGAGGAGCTTCTTTCCATGCTGAATGATATGGGAGAAGCCGTAACATTCCTCGGAGACGGAGTCCCGGTATTTAAAAATACCATCGCAGATAAGCTTACTGTACCGTTTTCTTTTGCACCGGCTCATCTTTCCAGACAGAGAGCAGGTGCTGTAGGTGCACTAGGTATCCTTTATTATAAAGAAGGCAGAACCGAGACAGCGGCTGAGCATAAACCGGATTATCTCCGCGTCTCACAGGCTGAGCGGGAGCGTGCCCAGAAATTGAAAAAAGGATCAGAAGGGGAAAACGCATGATCTTAAGAGAAATGCTTGTGGATGACCTGGATCAGGTTATGGAGATCGAAGAGGAGCTTTTTTCAGTCCCCTGGACAAAAGAGGGATTTCTGACATTTCTTATGAAAGAGAATGGGATGTTTCTTGTTGTGGAAGAAAAGGGCCGGATCCTGGGATATTGCGGTCTTCTTACGGTGCTGGATGAGGGGGATGTGACCAATGTGGCTGTCCGCAGAGACCGTCAGAGAGAGGGAATCGGAAATTTCCTTATGGAAAGCATGATCCGTCTGGCAGAAGAGCGTGGGATCACCATGATCCATCTGGAGGTCCGGGCAGGAAATGAGACTGCGATCCGGCTTTATGAACGTCAGGGATTTGTGCGGGATGGCCTGCGAAAGGGATACTATATAGATCCCACAGAGGATGCTGTTCTTATGACACGTACTGAAGTTTCTGAATAGGCTTACCCGGGAGAGGTACTTGTCTGTACGGGATAAGTATGCTAAACTTTGCCACAGAACAGGAAAAGAGGAAAAATATGTTAGATGTTTGTTTACTTGGCTGCGGAGGAATGATGCCGCTGCCACGCAGATGGCTTACCGCGCTGATGACCCGTTATAACGGCAGCAGTCTGATGATCGATTGTGGGGAAGGCACCCAGGTGGCCATTAAAGAAAAGGGCTGGAGCTTCAAGCCTATTGATGTGATCTGTTTTACCCATTATCATGGGGATCATATCAGCGGACTTCCGGGACTCCTTCTGACTATGGGAAATGCAGACCGCACAGAACCGCTGACTCTGGTAGGCCCAAGAGGACTGGAACGTGTGGTAAGCGCACTTCGTGTGATCGCACCGGAGCTGCCCTTTGAAATTAAATTTATCGAGATCACGAAACCGGAGGAAGTTCTGGAACTGAATGGTTATCGGATCACTGCATTTCGGGTGAATCATAATGTTACATGCTATGGATATACCCTTGAGATCCTGCGCCAGGGAAAATTTTCTCCTGACAGTGCCAGAGAGCATGAAATCCCGTTGAAATTCTGGAATCCGCTGCAGAAGGGACAGACCGTTGAGGATGAAGGAAGGATCTACACACCGGATATGGTGCTTGGTCCGCCGAGAAAAGGGATCAAGCTTACCTATACCACAGATACCAGACCGACAGAGTCTATTTTACGTAATGCAAAAGACTCCGATCTTTTTATCTGTGAGGGAATGTACGGTGAAGATGACAAGATCGAAAAGGCAAAAGGCTACAAACACATGACGTTTCGTGAAGCGGCCACTCTTGCCCGTGATGCGGAAGTGGGGGAAATGTGGCTGACCCATTACAGCCCTTCTCTGGTACGTCCGGATGATTACATGGATACAGTACGTGAGATCTTTCCGAAGGCATGGCCGGGAAAAGACGGGAAGAGTGTGGAACTGAATTTTGAAGAGGACTGAAAAAAATGAAAGATACATTAATTCTTGGTATTGAGAGCTCCTGTGATGAAACGGCAGCCTCCGTTGTAAAAAACGGAAGGACTGTCTTATCAAATGTGATTTCTTCACAGATCGAGATCCATAAACTGTATGGAGGTGTTGTACCGGAGATCGCCTCCAGAAATCATATAGAAAGGATCAATCAGGTCATCCAGGAAGCACTGGACGAGGCAAACGTCACTCTGGATGATATTGATGCTATCGGTGTAACCTATGGACCGGGGCTTGTCGGTGCACTTCTTGTAGGTGTGGCAGAAGCCAAGGCCATTGCCTATGCAAGAAACCTGCCACTGGTAGGCGTGCATCATATAGAAGGACATGTTTCTGCCAATTATATTGAGCATCCGGATCTGGAACCGCCGTTTCTCTGTGCCATTGTATCCGGTGGACACACCCATCTTGTTATTGTGAAGGATTACGGTCAGTTTGAGATTCTGGGCCGAACCAGAGACGATGCGGCAGGAGAGGCATTTGATAAGGTTGCACGTGCCATTGGGCTCGGATATCCAGGAGGTCCGAAGATCGACAGGCTGGCAAAGGAAGGAAATCCGTATGCTATTGAGTTTCCACGTGCAAAAATCGGTGAAAATCCATATGATTTCAGCTTCAGCGGCGTGAAGTCCGCAGTTCTTAATTATTTAAACGGGGCAAAAATGAAAGGTGAGGAAGTAAACCGTGCAGATATCGCGGCATCCTTCCAGAAGGCGGTTGTTGATGTACTGGTAGAGCATACCATGCAGGCAGCAGCTGATTTTGGCATGAAAAAGGTTGCCATTGCAGGAGGTGTTGCTTCCAACGGAGCACTTCGCACTGCTATGGAAAAAGCGTGTACAGAACGTGGATACAAATTTTACCGTCCGTCACCGATCTTCTGTACGGATAACGCAGCGATGATCGGAGTGGCAGCTTACTATGAATATATCAGGGGAACACGCCACAGCTGGGATCTGAATGCGGTTCCGAACCTGAAGCTTGGTGAAAGATAAAAGAATCCGGGGTGATTGATCATGGGAGAGTGCAGAAATACAGCTATTGTTCTGGCAGCAGGCCAGGGAAAGAGAATGCACAGTAAAATACAGAAGCAGTTTATGGAGCTTGACGGGATGCCGGTGCTCTGTTATTCTCTGCGCTGTTTCCAGGAAAGTCCGTTGATCAGGGATGTGATCCTGGTAACAGGGGAAGAGTATGTTTCCTGGTGCAGAGAAGAAATCGTGAAAAAATATGGTTTTACAAAGGTTTCTGCTGTAGTATCCGGCGGAAAAGAACGGTACGATTCCGTTTATGAAGGACTTTGTGCGTGTAAAGACACAGAGTATGTACTGATCCATGACGGTGCCAGACCGTTTATTGATCATGGGATCATTGAAAGAGGACTTATGGCAGCAGAACAGACAGGTGCCAGTGTTACAGGCATGCCTTCCAAGGATACAGTTAAGATCGCAGATGAGGATGGGAATGTCAGTGAAACTCCGGATCGCAGCAGTGTATGGATCGTCCAGACTCCGCAGATCTTTCAGTACTCGCTGATTTATGACGCATATACCAGTATTCGGCAGAAGGAAATGACCGGAATCACAGATGATGCCATGGTAGCAGAACATGAGACAGGGGTGAAAATCCGCTTTTCAGAAGGTTCTTATCGCAATATCAAGATCACAACGCCGGAAGATCTGGTGGTTGCGGAGGCATTTTTGAAGGAAAACAGAGAGTAGAACCGGGTGAAAATCCCAGTAAATATGGACATATAGCAGAAATTGAAGCTATATGTCCAATTTTTTGAAAAAAATATCAAATTTGTTATTGACAGGGGGGATATTTGATGATAGAATACAACATGCGCTGACAAAACAGCACAAAAAATGTTGAAAAACATTATATGGAGAGATATCGAAGTGGTCATAACGAGGCGGTCTTGAAAACCGTTTGTCCGCAAGGGCGCGTGGGTTCGAATCCCACTCTCTCCGCTTGTTAAGTACAAAATAAAAACTTTTTAAAAAAGTTAAAAAAGTACTTGACAATATAAAACATACGAGATATAATATCACCTGTCGCTGAGAACGACAGAGATGAATATCAGAACTACTTAGTAAGTAGGGCAATTTGGAGAAGTACCCAAGCTGGCCGAAGGGGCTCCCCTGGAAAGGGAGTAGGTCGTTGACGCGGCGCGAGGGTTCAAATCCCTCCTTCTCCGCTTTAATTTTTCTGGAGACTGAATACTTCAAAAAAATTAAAAAAGTTCTTGACAAACAGTTGAGGATGAGATAAAATAAGCGAGCTGTCTGAGAGACAGACGCAACAAACCTTGATAACTAAACAGTGAAACACATACGA